>JAIKWV010000004.1 GCA_024684435.1 Clostridiales bacterium | reverse complement strand
GCCGCCGCCCTTGACTTGCGTTCCGGTTTCCGCTTATACTGTTGATAAGGGAGGCCGGTCTAGCCGCCCTCCCTGTAATATATTTTTTTGCCCTGTTTTATACCGGCGTTTGGACTTTACACAAAATTCGGGACACTACCGTTTTCGCGTTTGTAAAGGTCGTTATTCCGAAAATTGAAAATGTTTGGCATATACAAAAGCACGGAGCCCTCATTTTGGGTTCCGTGCTGTATCATAGTATTCATTATTTTGACAATTCGGCAAGCTCCGCTTTCTTTTTCTCAAGTTCAGCGGTCAGCTCCGCAAGACGCTTTTGCTTATCGGCTTCTGCCTCGGCAGCGCTTGACGGGCTTTCTTTCACTGATAAAAAACCAGCAATCGCAAAAAGTATCGAAACTATACCAACAACAATGAAAATAGTCGGCAAAGCCGCAAGATCAATTACTGATTTTATAAATTTAGATCCGACTAACATAATAATTCCAAAAAGTAATGCTAAAAAACCGCAACCGAACGATTTAGCTTTTGTCATCGTATCATTCTCTGCTGTATATTTTATTCGTTTTTCCAACGATGAAATTTCGTTTCTTAATTTGTCTCTTAAGGGTTTGCGTTGATATTCTTTATAATATTCTTGGTCATATTTACCTGTCTTTTTCGCATAAGAAAGCAATACTTCTTCGTTGGCATCAACGTTTAAAAATGAGCTTAATTTCGACAAAAGATTTGAATGGATCTCTATTCCGGTTTTCCATGCCTTCGCGGCGTGCCTCGCAATCGTTTCATTGTCTCCGAATATTTTTTCAATAATATCACCGCAAATGTAGGCTATATCTCTTGCGGCAGAAACATTATCCACACATTCTTTAGAATAATTTTCCTTTATCTGATAATCAATTCCGTCATAATATTTTATAGCCCCGTTTGATAACATATTTGCTATCATACAACTGCGAAGCATAACCTCTTTTACCGCAGCCTCCTGTTCATCCTCCGGAACATTATTTTTTATAAGCGACAATACGCTGCCCTCACAATTGCTTACCGAAATTGCCGCTGAACGTATCTGAGCTATTTTACAGCTCATAGCTTTAAAATACACTACATAAAACGACGCCTCCCAACTTGTGGGATCCTTAACCAAGATCATATCGTAATACTTGGCGGCATTTTCGCTGTTGTTATCATCCTTCGCACGGCGTGCTATCTGGTAAAGGTTGGTAAGTTCGTCTGATGTGTCGATCTTTACAGTTCCCTCAACCATCAATTTCTTCGCTTCTTCAACAGAATACTTTGTACCGCAGCTCTGACAAACATACATTCCGTCCTGTTTAACAATATCATTACTGCCGCACATTTCACAAGTCAACTTTTTCATAAAACACTCTCCCTTCTGCATAAATCTTAATCTGTTTCAGGTTAAAAGTCAATACCATGAAACAGATTAAATATAATCGTTTATGAAGAGAGGTGTTTTTATGTATCGGCGGATCAGGGATTTGAGAGAAGACAGAGATTTAAACCAAACTCAGGTCGCAAATTTTTTAGGTATGTCGCAAACCGGCTACTCCAAATATGAAACCGGCGAAAACGATCTGCCGACCGCGGTTTTAATTAAATTGCGCGGTTCTATAATACCAGCATTGATTATCTTTTAGGCGAAACTGACACCCCAACAAGATATAGTTGATTTCTGATTTTAATATTAGATATAAACAGCACGGAGCTCCGTTTAAGCTCCGTGCTGTGTTTTACTTTTATTTCGCCATGAGTTTGACCATGATCGCCTTGTGGGCGTGGAGCCTGTTTTCCGCCTCGGTGAAAATATCCTTTGCGTGAGCCTCGAACACCTTTTCGGTGATCTCTTCCTCCCTGTGGGCGGGCAGGCAATGGAGAACTATTGCGTCCTTCTTTGCCACGGACATGATCTCATCGTTTATCTGATAGCCTTCAAATACCTTTCTGCGCTGAGCCGCTTCCTCCTCCTGACCCATGGAAGCCCACACGTCGGTGTAGAGCACGTCCGCGTCCTTTGCCGCGGCAAGGATATCCGGTGTGCAGGTAAAGTCGCCGTTTTCCGCCGCCCATTTCATTATCCCGGCGTCGGGCTTATAGGTCTCCGGACAGCCGATGGCAACAGACATACCTGTTTTGATGCCGCCGACGATAAGGGAATTTGCCATGTTGTTGCCGTCGCCGATATAGCAGAACTTGAGCCCTTTGAAACCGCCCTTAAACTCGCGGATGGTCTGGAGGTCTGCTATCACCTGACAGGGGTGACAGAAATCGGTAAGACCGTTGATGATGGGGATGGAGCCGTAACGGGCAAGATCCTCCACTTCCTTCTGCTCAAAGGTCCTTATCATGATACCGTCAAGGTATGAGGACAGAACTCTTGCCGTGTCCTGAACGGGCTCGCCTCTGCCTATCTGCAGATCGCGGTTGCTCAGGAACAGAGCCATGCCGCCTAAGTCGTACATACCCACCTCAAAGGACACCCTCGTCCTTGTGGAGGACTTCTGGAATATCATGCCCAGGGTCTTACCCTTGAGGATGTGGTGCTCGATGCCGTTCTTCTTTTCATATTTAAGCTTATCCGCCAGATCCACAAGCTCGATGATCTCCTCGGGCGTGCAGTCCGACAGTTTCAGAAAATGCTGCATAAAACAAACCGCCTTTACAATAATATAAAGTAATTATACATTTTTGTCGTATGATGTCAATACCGCTCCGGATATTTTCCTTATTATTTTGTAGAAAATATGTATTGAAAAAAGCTTGACTTACAATTATAATAATTAAATATACCGGTTTTTTCTTTTGGTTTTACGGAGGTTTTCTATGACGGAAAACAGATCAAAAAATATAACGGACGCTTTGTGCGGCGGGCTTATCAACGCCATGTACATCTTCCCCCTTGCCATCGCCTTCGGCTTGTATTCGGGCTTCGGCGCAGTGGCGGGGCTTGTTTCCGCATTGGCTGCCACAGCGCTTATCCCCGCCATAAGCGGCAAGGGTGAATACCCGTACCTGTGCTCCTGCCCGATCTTTCTGATCGCAAGCGATATTTTTATGCGTTACGGCAAAACTACGGCTCTTGTTGCCTTTTTATTTTCCGGAGTTTTTCTGCTGATATTTTCACTGTTCGGCAAAAAGCCCTATGAACTTGCCGGTAAAATGCCCGTTTCCGTAAGCGCCGGTCTTTCAATAGGCTTTTTTATAATAATGTTCATCAAGCAGGTCACAAACTATTTTGAAATAGGCGCTGTGGGGAACACACCGTTTGAGCTGTTTAAGAATTACGCCTCCGTAGGTTTCCATGCAAACTGGCGGACGGTGCTTTACTCGACCATAATGCTGGTGGTGCTTATCACCTACCCCTTCAAGTACAAGAAAGCTTCAAAGATCGTCTCTCCGGCGTTTCTTGGGATAGTCATAACTACAGCGCTGAACTTCCTGCTCAACCCTTCCGGGCGTGAGAGTGATATCCCGGAGTTGGGAGCGCTCGACTTTTCCCGTTCCGGCATAGTGGGGGTCACCCTGCCCTTCAATTGGTTCGGCGCTGTATTGGGCGGACTTTCTCTGGCGGTCATTGTGATCATCGGCAGAGCCGCGTTGGCTCAGGACTCACTGCCCGGCAGATCCGAAACGATCGCCCTGGGCGCGGTAAATCTGATCCTTCCATTTTTCGGCGCTCTGCCGGTCACGGCGTCCCGCAAAGGCAGGTACGGAAAGGCGTTTTTCACAGGCATAGTAACCTGCCTGTTCATAATTATGTTTTTGACCGCATTCAAAATACCTGTTCAGCGGATACCCGTCTCTCCCCTTGCCACTGTCCTTGTTATCACCGCCTGGTTAGACATCAACTGGAAGACCGTTGCCGCAGGTTTTAAGGGCGGTATTTTGACCGCGGCGCTTCTTATCGCGGCAGCTTTATGCACGTTTTTCTTTAACCTTATCATCGTCATTCCCGTTGCCGCCGCCGTGGGCTTCACTGCTGCCATGTTCAAAAAGAACAGGAAGGATGAAAACCTGTCATGAAAAAATTCATCTGTATATTTGCCGTTTTTGCCATAATTACTCTTTGCTTTTCCGGCTGTAATTTGCCTGAAAAGCAGTCCGGCGACGGGCTTAATATAATCACCACCGTTTTCCCCGCCTATGATTTTGCGAGAAATATTTGCGGGGACAATGCCACGGTCACTCAGCTTCTGCCCCCCGGGGCTGAAGCCCACACCTATGAACCTGCCGCAAAGGATATAGTTAAAATACAGAACTGCGATCTTTTTATCTTTGTAGGCGGAGAATCCGACGCCTGGGCGGATAAGATACTTTCATCCTTTGATACTCCGGTAAAAGATCTGCGCATGATGGAATGCGTGAATGTCCTTGAGGAAGAGCTCAAGGAGGGCATGGACGCCGGAAATGAGCGCGGAAGCGAAGAAAAGGAATACGATGAACACGTCTGGACTTCCCCTTTGAACGCGATAAAAATATGCGAAGCTATCAGAGACGCGGTCTGCGAGGCGGATCCGGACAACAGAGATATTTATACCGAAAACTGCGAAAAATATGTTGCGGAGCTCACCTCTCTTGACAATGATTTCAAGGAGCTTTTTAAAAGCTACAGCGGCAAGCCTTTGATCTTCGGCGACCGTTTCCCCCTGAGATATTTCGTTGAGGAGTACGGTCTTGATTACTATGCCGCCTTTCCCGGATGCAGCGCTCAGACAGAGCCCAGTGCCGCCACTTTAGCCTTTCTTACCGATAAGATCAGAAGTGAAAACATAAAAACCGTTTTTTATATTGAATTTTCCAACCATACCATTGCGGACAGCCTTGCAAACGCAACGGGAGCCAAAACAGCTCAGTTCAATACCTGCCACAATATTTCGCAGGAAGATCTGGCAAACGGCGCGACTTATATTTCGCTTATGCGAGACAATCTCAGAGTTATCAAGGAAAGTGATTCAAACCTTTCGGAAAGTCCCGAATCCATCGGCACCGACGATATTGCCTGATCTATCCCATCAGTGATGAAATTTACGATTTACCGCTCTGGGTAAAATCAACATTGGAACTTTGATCATATACAAGAGAGCGGGCAAATTTATTAAGCGGTGAAAAAAATGTTGATTTTGCTTATCATTGAGATCGTGCTTTTTTTGATAAATCCCATCTGGGGACTTATCGGCATACCGGTTTTTCTCCTGTTTTTATTCGTCCCTGCCTCCACGGCAAAAAATAAAAATCCAAACAAAAACGACTTATATGAAGATGAGCTTGATTGGGATATGGATGATTTTGTCGATAAGCATTGATTTTACGGTGACCATGACCTCTCGAAATCAACGCGAATTTTTATGATAACAACGCATTCATGCGTTCCGGAGAATTACTCTGTCAGCGTGGGATCACCTAATATGTATAAAAACAGATGCTCGATTTTTAAAATCGGGCATCTGCTTTTGTTATATTACGGCTCCAGTTTGTATATCCTGAGAGCGTTTTTGTAAAGTATTTTTTCCTCTGTTTCCTTATCGTAACCCAGGGTAAAAAATCTGTCAAGCTCAGTTTTAATGTCCCACATGGGGTAATCCGTGCCGAATATCACTCTGTCAACACCGTAAATGTCTATCAGCTTTTTCACTTTTTCATTGTCCAGAGCATAAAAGGTAGATGAACAGTCAACAAAGAAATTGGGTCTGTCCTTGAGCTTTGACGCCGCTTCCTCCCACACTGACCATCCTCCGAAATGCGCTCCCACAAAGGTGACGTTTTCATAGATCTCCAGTATGGGAAGCATCCTGTTGGGGTTGGAATAATCGTACCTGTGATCCCCTGTATGTACCAGCGCGGGCAAACCGTATTCATCCAACAGGTCATACATTTTAAGATAGCGGTAATCGTCCAGCTTAAATTTCTGGATGTCCGGATGTATTTTCACGCCCTTGAGACCGAGGGAAACTATCTCCTCGATATCACTTCTTATATCGTCGCTCTCCGGGTGAATTGTGCCCAGACCGTAAAATCTGTCAGGATCATTTTTGACCGTTTCCGCAATAAATCGGTTTATTGAGGACACCTGCCCGGGAGTTGTCGCCACGGACTGGACAACAAATTTGTCCACACCGGCTTCGTCCCCTATCCTGAGCAGGGTGGAGACCTTACCGTCATGGGTGGTGGGCAGAGAATAAAAGCTGCCCGTGTTGTGGGACGCCTTATCCGCTATTTTGTCGGGATAAATGTGGCAATGCGCGTCGATTATCATGAAATCTCACCTCTGTGTGAAAAACTGCGGCGCCATAATATCATACGGCGCCGCATAATATATTTTTCTTTAGTATATTATCTGTCTGAATATCCCTTCGGTCCCACTGTTCTGTAAACCGTGTCGCTTGCCAACTTGGTAAGCTTTTCAAGAACAGGCATATAGGGATCTTTCTTTTTGGGCTCCCTGACATTGATTTTTATAAGGATATTTTCCAGTCTCTCCGTTGCCGCATCAACGTCTGCCTGATTGCCGATCGTCGCATCCATAACGTCCTCGGCCTGTTTGATGGCGGCGTTGAGCTCGTCTCTGTCCTCCTGGCTCAGCTTGCTCTGATCGACCGCTTTCGCATCGGGCAGTAACCAGCGGCGGAGTGGCTTGTTGTTGGTGCCAAAATTGAACTGAGGATATTTTTCCGGAGCGTAGTTGATATCCGTGAAATTCTTATCCGTAAGAAGATCCCTTACAAGGTTCATCGTTGCGGCGTTGTTATTCGCGTTTTCATGGTGCATATCCTTGAAGAACCATGTGGAATCCGGCAAAGTGCAGGTGGATGCGTCGATCGAACCATCGGGAGAAACGTACTTTGAGGAAGTATCCGCGTTCTCAAGCTTGCAGTTGGGCAAAGCCGCGGTGGCGCCCACCGATGTGGATTCGATGGGGATTATTGCGTCTCCGTTGGAGGACTGGGCAGTATTGATGATTTTGAAGAATGAGTACTGCACGTCGCCCACATAGAGATTATATCCGCAGATGTTGTGTATCCTTGTGCCGTTCTCCTGCATCCTGAGCATATTTTTGCTCAGGTTCATGCGGGCTGTCTGGAAAGCGTCTGTTTTCGCGCGGAGGACAGCGTAATCATCCCCGGCAAGGAGTTTGTCCGCAAGGGCGGGATATTCCTCCTTGGGTAGCATAGCCCAGAACTGAGGTATCCTTGTAAGCATATTGTAATACAGACTGTCATAGAAACCGGTCAGGCAGTCCATGAGCACCTGCTTGGGCAGTATCCTGATGGCGATATTGGCGACATAACCCAACATAGGGCTGTCGTTGCTCTCCTCCATTATCATGGGGAAGTATTCGGAATATATGAACTCGTCGCTCAGGTTCCATTCTCTCTTGAAGAAATCAGCCATGATATTTGTGCCGTTGAGGCAGGCTACCGCGTTTACGACACAGGCAACGTCATTCTTGTAGGCGTATTTTTCCGCGTATGCGGTGAAAATGGTGCCGCCCAGACTGACGGCAAGGAAGTTTACCTTATCGTGTCCGGTCTCTCTTTTGACCATCTGAACGTACTCGTCAAGCTCGTCAACGGACTCCATGGGATCGCCGGCAAGATTGAAGGTAAAGAAGTACACATGATCCTTACCCACAACGTCGATAAGTCCCTGCATGGATACCATGCGGAGCATCCAGTCATAGGTCTCCTGATCCACTGAAGCGAGGGAGCCGTAATGATAAAGCTGAATGTTCTCGTAGGTGTTGCCCTCTTTGTCTGCGGACTGTATCTTGAAGGCCTCGGCGGAAATTTCCCTGAAAGCCTGAGACAGACCGCAGTCACGCTGTGTGATTATTGTTTTGATAAGAGGAACAGCTATCTTTTTGATCGCGAAGGGAATAAGCGTCTCCTTGTCGATTATAACCGTGGTGCCGGAGATGACCTCACCCTTTGAGTTGGTCTTGGGATTGCCGTTTTCGTCTGCCCAGTATGCCTCTGAATGGTTTATGCCGGGCAGTATTATGACCGGATCATAGTCACAGCACCCGTTCGCGCTCTTGTTTGCCTTCATTTCAGAAAGCAAAGTCTGCGCCGCCGGGTCATCCGCTGCGTTTACGCCGACTGTCTCACCCTGAGCTGAAACTATCACGCAGCTGAAGATAAAAGCTGACGCCAGCACAAGAGCGATAAGTGACATCAATTTTCTTTTCATTTTGATTTACCTCCTGAAAATTTGGTTTTTCTGATCAAGTAAATTTTTTCTTTATCATCTGAATGAAGACCAGTATATCCTTTTTCATGGAAAATGCGGCAATGCCCAGATAAACGGCAAACAGCGCCATTTTATAAAAGAAGTTGCCCAGGCTGAACGCTTCGGTGAATTTCGTGTAGCTGAAGAACAGTCCCGCGCCCATGAAGACCACGTTGAGGGCTATCATGCCTATCATTCTCTTAAGGCTGTAACCCGCGCCTTCAAAGAAGCGGCAGATGAATACCGTTATGGCGGCAATGATCGTGTTTGAAATGATCTGCGCCAGACCCGGACCGTACAGGCCGTACTTTGGGATAAGAGTCGCCGAAGCAAGGATATTTACCAGATTCCCGGTGACAGTTGCCATGAATATGAATTTCGTCGCCTTTTCGTGGTAGGTGAGTATATCCCAGTAAAAATAATATATGGTCTTTATTGAATATGAGACCGCCAGCAGAGGAATTGCTATCCAGCCGATGCGGTACTCGGAGGATGTAAAAATATACATCGCCTCTTGCGAGAAAAGTCCCACGCCCAAAATGAAAACTCCGTAGACCCAGAGAAGCGTTTTCACCATTTTGTTGATCTCCCGCTTCGCCTGCTCGGTGCCCTCCTTCATTTTCTCAAAGAACCACGGCGCGTACGCCAGGTTGATCACCGCCTGAATTGAGTTGGTAAAAAAACCGAACTTGGAGGCGACGCCGTACACGCCCACGGCGGAGATCGCCGAGTTTTTCTTGAGGATGACCTTTGAGATAAAAATCGCTATCTGCCCGGAAACGTCGTGGGGGATCATGGGGGCGGAATACTTAAGCGCCGTTTTCAGAAATTCCCCGTCTATGCAGAAGGTGATAAGGTCATTTTTCTTAAGGTCGATGAGTATGAAAACGAAGAAGCATATATTCACCGTCATTCCTGCAAGGAGCATGCCGTTGGCTCCAAGCTTCAGGAAGACCACGAACAGCATATTGAAGAACACACTGCCCGCAAAATATATCATGCTTGTGACGGTGAACTTTTTGCCGTTCTGCATTCCCTGCAAAAGCGACTCGTATATGGTGCACTGGCAATGGAACACGAAGCTTATCAAAGCTATCAGCACGGTGGGGAAAAAGTCAAGCCCGTTGAAGAAGGTGCTCACGAACACACCGCGCATCAGGATCGCCGTTATCAGGAACGCAATACTTGTCGCCAGCACAAAGCAGATTATCGTGCCGTAAAAACGCTTTAGCCGCTCCCTGTCATACCTGTATTCGACGTAATATCTGCGGACAGCGGCATACAGGGAAAACGCCACAACGTACATCGCCACATCCGAAAAGGAATTGACGATATCGGCCACACCGTAATCTGAGGTGGAAAGGTAGGTGGTATAGACCCTCAGGAGCACAAGGTTTATACCCTTGAGTAAAAATGAGTTCAAGGAATAAAGAGCAGAGTTGCTCAATACCCGCCTGTTTCCACTCATTTTCTCAACTCCTCAACCAAAATCAGAACTCAATAACAGATGTTGAAACCGTAAAGAGGTTTGCCGCCTCCCCCTTGTTCAGGGAGAATTTATCCGCCGCGGCGAATTTCTGAGCCTCTTTTGAAACAGTATCTTCGTCAAGCGCAGTATTCTTATCCGAAACAGCCTTTGCCGCGCAGCCGACCGCTGTTTTCAAAATAAATTCGGGGAGAGAAACAGCTGGCACAGACGCCTTGCCGGAAATGTCCGCAAGCAAAGCTTTGGATCTTTCAATAACATAGTCGTTTTTGCCCTCGTTGCCGGTCATGTCTATCTCAAGTCCTTCGATAAGACCGCTGAAAGACGCGCCGTGACCCTGAGGAACAAGAGCGTTTTTATACATTAACGCGCTCTTTACTATAGAGCCGTACACCGCGGGATCGGTGGACAGGGTGGCGTAGACCTGACCTTCCTTCTTATCCTGCGCTTTTCTTGCCGTGTCCTCTATAATGAATTTACCCGCGTTGACAGGACCGTTTTCATCCAGAGGATCAACAGAATTTACATATATGAACTCAATGCCCTTATCTTTACAGCCCGCCTCAACAGCCGCTCTGAGAGCTGTATTGTTCTCATAACCGTTATTGCGCTGGAAGCTGTAATAACAGAACTTGGAGGCGCCTGCTTTCTTTGCCTGATCCACAGCAAGTCCGCCCATGGCGGTCATGTCGGGGTTGATCACAGCGTCCGCCTTCGCAAGGTCTTTTATAGCTTCATCCGTATCACAGCAGATGACCGGGATATCGGGGGCAATGGATTTGATCGTTTCCACTGCCTGCGCGGTGCCCGCAACAGACTTTGCGAACACTACAGCCTGCACCTTTGCCTCAAGCACAAGCGCCTTAGCAACGCTTTCTATCGCCCTGCCGCTGTCTTTTTGATAATCCGTCGGGAAGCCCGCGGCGGTTATCTCATCCCCGTATTCTGCTTTAATGACCTCAACTGCCGCCGCTGTTTCGGGGAAAAGGTCCTTGGGACCGTAGATTATTCCAACATTATAACCCAGCTTTTTTCCTTCTGCATTGTTTTTTCCGCAGGCGCTCAGAGCAAAGATCACAGCTATTATCAATACGAATGAAAGAATTTTCTTAATCATAAATTATTCCCTTTTCTGTTATTTTTCTTTTCCAAAATTTTGGAATAAACATATTTCAAGGATTTATATTCCGGCATGAAACGGCTTTTGAGCCTGAAGGAGAAGCTGTCGCAGTTTATGCGTTTACCGTCCTTCTCAAACTCCTTGAGCAGTGCTATGACCTGATCCGGTCTTATGCCGTATTCCTTGACGATCTGATTGTCCCCGCAAAGGATGTATCCGTCCTTATTTTTACCCACAATACGGTGAAGAACAAACTTGCCGTCGTCCCTTCGGTAAAAAATAATATCGAATTTTCTCAGGGGACGGTCAGGCTTGGCAAGGTAGATAGTGTCCTTGCGGTCGCGTATGGTCGGATACATACTGTTGCCCGTTGAGACAAAGGAGACCCTGCCGTCGTTTTCAAGGGTCTCAAGTATAAGACCGTACGCCTGGTCAAGGGTGATGCTCTTACTCAAGGATCTTCTTCCCTTCCAGACTTTCAACGAAGGCCTTCACGTCCTGACGTGCGGTCTCTTCATCCACGTTATATTCCTTTATCAGGGCAGAAACGAGGTCATTCTCCTCCGCGCCCTTTTCAAGTAGCTTCCAGAGCAGTTCCCCTGTTTCGTTCAGGGAGATCATGCCGTTAAGGTCAAGGCTCGCCTTGCCTACTGCCACAACGACGGTGCTGTCGCAAACCTTGCGGAGTTTGAAATCATCTCTTATTTTCATAGCTTTGTCCTCACTTCCTGAAGTTAGTTGCTGATGATGGTTTTATTTTCAATTCTGACTTCCCTGTTGCAGACCTCAAGGGCAGCCTTTTTATGGGTGATTATAATGCAGGTCTTGTCCTGCTGAGCCTGAAGATTCAGCAAAAGCTGTTTTTCCGTCTGCTCGTCAAGAGCGGATGTTGCCTCGTCCAGCAGCAGGACGGGCGCGTCGTTGAGCATGGCTCTGGCTATGGCTATACGCTGTATCTGACCCTCCGAAAGACCGTAGCCCCTCTCGCCTATGACCGTGTTTATCCCCTCCGGGAGTTCATTTATAAAATCATAGGCGCAGGCTGTTTTCAGCGCCCTGTCTATGCTTTCCTCGTCCGCTTTTTTAAAGAACGTTATGTTTTCAAGTATGGTGCCTGACATGAGCATATTTCCCTGAGGCACATAAGAGAACAGGTGGCGGGTGTACTTGCTCACCGGCACGGTCTTGTCCTCAAGCACCAGCTCCACCCTGCCCTTTTCAGCCTTTAAGACGCTGAGCATAAGCTTCATTATGGTACTCTTGCCGATACCTGAGATGCCGGTCACCGCTACGGTATCGCCCCTGTTGACAGTCAGATCCGCGTCCTTTATGACAGCTTCATCAGCGTAGGCAAAGGTAACGTTCTCCAGCCTGATAGCTCGGAATTTGTCGACGCTGACGGAATCGTCGGGAACAGCGTCCTCGTCCTCATCCGGGATGTCTTCTATCTCAAGTATCCTCTCCGCTGAGGCGACTATGCTGAAATACCATGGCACAAGACTTGAAAGTCCGGAGACCGGCGACTGTATCCTGTTGACCAGTTGCAGCATGGCGGTAAGGGTGCCGTAGGTTATGGATCTTTCTATCAACATGAAAACGCACCAGAAGAAGGTGAAATAATAACCGAATCTGAAAGCCGTACCGAAGCCCAGCGAGGAAAACTGCTTTGCCAGCACCAGCTTCATCCTCGCTCTGTAGTTCTTTTGATGCGCGTCTTTGATCTTTTTATTTATCTGCTTCTGGGCGCCGAACACTCTGATGACCAGATCGCTCTCCAGGGATTCCTGCATAAGAGCTCTGGACTTGCCCTCCGTTTCCTGAGAGACCTTGTGCAGACCCTTTATAAGTCTGCGGAAAAATCTCATCACAAGGAAGAGCAGGATTCCGCCCGCCAAGAATATTATAGCAAATACTTTTCTTACATACAATAGGGCAAAAAATGCAAACGTCAGCCCGGATATAAGCCCTAAAGTGTTTGGTACCAGGTTGACTATTCCATCGCTTATAACAGCTGTATCATTTGTGATCTTGTTGAGGATCTCGCCCGTGTGCTGGGCGGAAACGTGAAGGTAATCCTTGGAGAAGAACACGTTCATTATACGGACCCTGATGGCGATCTCCACCTTAGCCTTTGCGCTTTCCGACACATAACCCACAAAAAAACTGAGTATCAGGCTGAAGGCGGCAAGAGACGCCACTATCACCATGTACATTATTGCCTTTTCTTTTCTGCCGCCTATGGCATTGTCAATCAGTTCGCGGAAAAGCAGGGCGGAAAACACGCTGAATGCGGCTGTAAATGTATTTGAAAACGCCAAAAAGACTATAGCGGGCATCTGTTTTTTTGAGACGCCGTATAGCCATTTCAGTGTTCGTCTGTCGGTTTTCATTTTCTGCTGTTTCTGCAAATCGTTTCCTCTTTTGATGATTACTTTTTTCGGAACGGATGTATCCGTTCCCTACGTTGTCGGGTACAGTGTTTTGCACTGCGGAATAAGCCTTGCGCTCATCCTTCGTTGTCGGGTGCGGTGTTACCTATGGGGGTTTATTGTAAATTTTTAGGGTCGCCGAGGTCGTCGACCCCTACAGCGGTCGAAATCGACCCGCACTGCAGAACAATATATTTTATATATACATTATTATATAATCTTTTTGCCGCTCATGACGGAATAGGACAGTTTTACCGCGTCATGGCTTATATTACAGCCCAGCGAGTAAACGGGGACGGTGGCAACGATCTTTTCTATTGCGTTGAGCACCTTGTCCATACCGTTTATATTCGCGGGACGGATCGTCTGGTTCAGTATTGAGGCTATCGCCTTGCTTTGAGGCATAGGCTCGATTTTATTGTCCGGGGACTGATATATAAAACTTATAGCTTTAATGGGTACGCCTACGTTTTCGCTTATGTCGAATTTGCCGCTGAAAGGGGTGCCGTATGCGTAGGCTTTACCGTCGACAAATCTTATTGCCGGCTTGTCGTCGTTTACTATAAACGTGCGCTCTTTACCGAAATATTCCTGCCAGAGCTGAGTATGGGTGGATTTGCCCACACCGGGCGAGGCGGAAAAAACATATGCTTCGCCGTCCAGCGCAACGGCTGAGGAATGGAGCATCATACCGTCGTGGTCAAGTAGATGTTCATAAAAGTTTGAACCTAAAATAAGATATTCACAGGAATCAATATCCAAATTGGGAGCTTTTCTGCGCAGTTCTTCTATTTCCTTATCGGTTGCCAAGACCTTAAACGCCGGGGTCCCATCTTCTTCGGCAGCGTACTGAACGTATCTGCCGGAAAAGTCTTTGTATTTGTACTCGATGTCCACTAAAAGGTTCGCTATTCTGTAAAGTGACATTACAAAGCTCCTTAATTAAAATAGCAAATAACGGACAGGCAGCAAAGCCACCTGCCCGCTAAAAGCATACTTCTTTGACCTACTCTAAACTACTTTAAGCAGCCCGAGCTTTATCAAGTCGTATAAACAAGACCGATCACGGATTTCCGCCGAAGAGCTCGTCCTCGTTGTATCCGCCTGCTCCGCCGCCCTGTCCGCCGCCTTCTGTACCGCCGCCAACGCCGCCGTTGAAGTCAGGATTTGAGAGCATGATCATGTCTGCGAGGTTGAAAAGTTCTACGTTAAGCTCGGGGCTTACATACTTTTTCATTGCGAATTACCTCCTTCCGCAATTTTTTATAATTGATAAAATTAACCACTTAGTTATTTTACCAGGGCTCTTCCTCGATCTCGCCTAATTCTGCGAGAGCGTCTCCGCCAAGATCTTTGCCGGTGGAAGAGCTGGTTGTCATAATTTCGTACACATCAAACCGAAGCCATTCGATCTGAGGTGCTTCATAATCTTTCATCATAACCATCTCCTAAGGACATTTAGCAAAAAGCTTATGCGAAAGGATAAGTTACTGTCTCAGAATATATCGGCTCAACAACGCCGGTGACTGTATCCTGAACTATGATGTAGCCGCGGGCGCGAAGTTTATAATTCTGGTTCTGAGCAATGCCGCTCTGGATACGTGCAATTGTTGCTGCGCTAAGGGTCGTCCAATAAGTACCGTTTGCGGGATATGTGCCGCCGGTTATCTGATCGACTGATCTTGAAACGCCGCTGACACCGATCTTGATGTCTTCATCATCAAGGCTGCCCTTGATAGATACAAGTGAACCAACCTCGATAACCTTCTTGGTTGAACCTGCTGCGATAGATCTTTCTGCAAAGATGTTCATATCGCCGCTCTCTGCAAGTACAAAGACTGTGTTCAGAGCAACATCCTCTTCAACTGCAACATTGCTTACTGCTGTAAGCTCTACGTTGCGGGTAGCAACGAAGGCGTAGTTAGCAGCGTAGCTGACGATCTTGTCATTCTGATCCTTCCAGTAGCTGAAGTTATCCTGATCCTCTGCTACTACATAAACAGCATCCTTGAACTTGTAGCCCCTGGTTGCCTCTGCGTAAGGAGCACTATTATCAATGTTCCAAAAAGCACCGCCCTCGACTGTGACTGTTACGTCTGCAGCCGCTGTGTCGTTTACTACATAGTTTACTCTGTAAACCTTAATGTAGTTACCCTTTTCAGCAACAAGTGTCCAAGCGGGGGTATCAAGCTTAAGGGTTCCGTTGTAAAGTGTTGCGGGAACTTCGGGAGCGTCTTCAAGATCGTAGCCCGTATCCTTAGCAGCGCCGTTCTCGTTTATGAATGCGCAGGAGTCGCCCTCTTCATCATACATGAATACAGCTGTAAGCTTCTTCGCGTTGAGAGGAGTGATGGTGATCTGTGCGTCGTAGCTCCAGACCTTACCTGTCTCTGTGTTCTTCCAGAATACGAATATGCCATCAACATCAACAGCTGTAAGTGTGAATGTGTTGTATGAGTAAACTATTTCGGGATTATTAAGACCACGGGTCTGGATGGTTGAAGAGTAAACTTTACCTGAACCTTCAACGGAGACCTCTGTCTGGATGCCTTCGCTGGGAGCAACTTCCTCTGCCCATACAGCAAAGAGGGTGGTGTCAGCTACAAGGTTGAAGTCATCGCCTGCGATGTACTCTTCAACTGTTGCGCCAGCGGTGGTTGCCCAACCTCTGAAGAAGAAGCCTTCTCTTGTGGGCTTATCGGTTGAAAGGGTGATAGCGCCCTTGCCTGTGAACTCTTCGGGAGCGCCTATACCGCCGTTAGCATCATAAGTAAGGGTTACAGCGGAAAGAACATTCTCTATTTCAACAGAATCTTCTATAACTGTTTCCTTAACAAGGAGCTTGGAGCCGTCGAAATCAGGAGCATAGTAATCCTTGATGTTGGTGAGGAGTCTGTCGCCTTCTCTGAGGTAATCTTCGCTTGCGAACTCAAGATACTGATTGAACTCAGCGCCGCCAACGAACTCTTCGTACATCTCTCTTGCGCCCTGAGGACCGTCGAACTCGTCAATGACATTCTTAATTAAATCTCTGAGCTCATAGATGTCATCTATAGCGGAAAGATCGAACTGATCTGCCAGCTCAGGATGCTCTTCAACAGTGTTGAGAACGTCTGTAAGCATACCGGGCTTTGTCAATACATTATATATAGCGAGAACGTGAGAGTAAAGTGTATCGTTCTCTGCGTCGCCCTTTGTGCCGGCGATATCATACCAAAGGTTCTCATAGTTGTCGATGATGAAACGAGTCTTAGCAACTATATCTTCCTTAGCCTTGAGATCCTTGAAGTAGTTGAGGATCTTGTTGTAAGAACCAATGCCTCTTGAGAATTTGGGGTTGATATCCTGACCGGTGATCTCTTTTACCATATCGTCACCGATGATCCAGTGGAGCTGAGTCTTGATCGCTGAGAAATCATCTTTGAACGCCCATACGGGAGAGCCTTCAAACATATAATCAAGATAGAAGTTATAGATAGTTTCGTAAGCGTCCTTAAGCTGGGGTTCAATATCTTCAGCGGCAACCTCAAGGAGATGGTCGATAACCATGGTGTTGATGTTGTCGTTAAGATCCGGCCAATAATCTCTTGCGAAATCATCAATGAAGGTATTGATCTTTTCAGCAGCCTCACCGAGATCGGTGCGAAGCTGATAGTCAACTGCTACATCGTATTCGCCTGAGTCAACGCCTGTGAAGGTAGCTGTGTACTTGTCTGCGTCAAGAACAAGAGCCTGTGTGCCAAGACCGTCAACAGTGATGGTGGTGGGAACCCAAAGGGTATCCTCAGCATCGAAGGAAATTGTTGCTACGCCGTCAAGGCAATCTGCTGTGAGGTTTGCAAGAGCCTCGGGAGCATCTTCTACAACGACCCAAACTCTGTCGCCGAGAAGCTGGTCAGCGATGGGAGTCTGCTCTTCGTCAAGCTCAAAGTTGATGAAGGACTCAACAAACTCTTTGGATGTGAGCTTGTAAGAACCTGTAGCAACGCTTGTCCTGTAAAGGCAGTTTGTTGCGTCCATGTAACCGGCAACGATGCTGGTAGCACCGATCTTGACGGTTGTGGAGGAAGTGTTCTCAACGCCCCATGAACCAAAAACGATGGAGTTTTCGATGTTGATCGCTGAGTTGTTGTAAGTTTCGATACCTGCGCCTACGGGAACAAAGATGTCCGTAGAAACTACCTTAGCCTCGCCGCCTGATACGACAGAGTTCTTAAGGTTGAGCTCAGCATTGTTCTGAACTCTGATGGCGGGAACAGATGCTGCAAGATAAGCATCAAAAAGGTCTTCTGCATCGTATCTGCTGAAATCATCATACGATGTAACGCCGGCATTAACGCCGTCAAGTGTGACCTTTACGCCATCCTTGATTGTGATCGCGGGAGTTGCGTCGCTGCTCCAGACCTGTGAACCGGCGTCAAACACGATTGTAAGGTCTTTGGAGATAACGACAGGACCCGAGATTCCTCCCCATGAAATTGTGCTGCCGGCTGCGGCTGCGTCGATCTCAGCCTGAAGGCTGCCCGCGAATACGGGAACGGAGAACACGCCGATCGCCATGCACAAAGCCATGAGGAGTGCGAGGATTTTCTTTGCCTTGTTCATTTTTCCATCTCCATTTCTTTTTTTAGTTGCCAGGTTGGAAAACTGCCCGACTAACTTACATAAATTATGTCGTTCCCGCAAGCGCTGAACAAACGCAACACGGGAGCGGGGACGCACACGTACGGACGCACGTATGCCCACGTCACCGACATTGACTTTATTATAAAGCATATAAACTAATCTTGTCAATAGCGCCGGTAAAAAAATTTTGCGTCCCACGTGCAAAAAAGCAACGATAATTGCATTTAATTTTTGGATATTATGTACAAGATTCGACTTTTTTACAACGTTTTTGTAATTTTTTCTGCAAATTTTGCCAGCTCAGAGGGGGTATTTTGCACCTTTCCCTCCACAACGGCGCGGAGCAGCTCGTCAAGGCAGGCGCCTATCTGCGGACCCTGCAAGCCGAATTCCCGCGCAAGAAAATCACCGCTCACTTTAAGATCGCTCTGCCGCACACAGGCTCCGTCGCTCCGCATCTGACGGGCAAGCTCCTCCGCGGATATCAGTCTGAGTAATTTTTCCCGGTCGTTCCGCGTCTCTGCGTCCGCCCGTTGCAATTCGATCAGATCAAAAAACGCGTCGTATCCCAATTTGCCCAGGCAGTACTTTACATCCGTGTCGTTGTTCAACTCAACAGCCCTGTGTCCCGCAAGGCAGCATGCCGCCAAAACGAATTTATTTGAAAGCCTCATACTGCGCAGAACAGTTTTGCAGACTTCCGCTCTTTCAGGCGGGTCGTCAGATCCGCCGGAAAAGGACGTTAGCGCCGCCATGCGTTTTACAGGATCGGGAGGCAGAAGCGACGCGGCGGCAAGGTTCGTTTGCAGAACGCTGTCGGGCAGGTGTGAATATAATTCCCCAAGCTCCGGGACAGCCGTAAAAATAACATCATGATATTCCATAAAAATATCACGGAATTTTTCGCCCGTGATGAGCTTCAGCAGCTCGCTTGTGATCCTCTCCATGGCAATATTTTTAAGCAGATCTTTTTTCGCCGTCAGGCTCGCCCTTGTGCCGGGTTCGATCTCAAAGCCCAAAACGGAGGAAAAACGCAGGGCGCGCATGATGCGCAGGGCGTCCTCGGTGAACCGCCTGTCAGCGTCCCCCACACAGCGGATGATCCGGCGGGAAATGTCCTCCGCGCCGCCTAAGCAGTCCACAAGTCCGTCCTCATTGTACGCCATGGCGTTGACGGTGAAGTCCCGGCGGCTGAGATCGTCCTCCACGTCCCCGGAGAAACTCACGGTGTCCGGATGCCGATTGTCGGAATAACTGCCGTCCACCCGGAAGGTGGTGACCTCGTAGGGAACGTGATCTACTATAACGGCAACAGTGCCGTGCTTTATGCCGGTGTCCACCGTTTTAAAATCAGAAAAAACATCTTTTATCTCCGCAGGCAGAGCGGAGGTGGTGATGTCCCAGTCCTCCGGGGTCTTGCCCAGAAGGGCGTCCCGAACGCAGCCCCCTACGCAGTAGGCCGAATAGCCACCCGCGCCGAGCCTGTCCAGTATCATTTTTACGTTGTCGGGAATGTTGATCTTCAAAAAAACACCACACTTTTTTGATGCGGAATTGTTCGGGTGCCGGAGCAAGGCGTGGCTCCCTCATTGAGGGAGTTTTTACTCCTTCCGTCACCGCTTCGCGGCGCCACCTTCCTCGGGGATGAAGGCTGTTTTCGGAACGCCGAGGTCGTCGACCCCTACAATGACAAAACGGATCACTCATCCTCCGTAGGGCACGCATACATGCGTGTCGAAAGAGGCTCCCTCATTAAAGGAGCTTTTACTCCTTCCGTCACCGCTTCGCGGCGCCACCTTCCTCTGAGAGGAAGGCTGTTTTCGGGTCGCCGAGGTCGTCGACCCCTACAATGACAAAACGGATCACTCATCCTCCGTAGGGCACGCATACATGCGTGCCGAAAGAGGCTCCCTCATTGAGGGAGTTTTTACTCCTTCCGTCACCGCTTCGCGGCGCCACCTTCCTCTGAGAGGAAGGCTGTTTTCGGATCGCCGAGGTCGTCGACCCCTACTTTACAATTATAACATTTACTGATATAATAGGCAACACATTGGAGGGATTTATTTTGTCCAGAGAACTGAAATTCACCGTCACCGCCGATTACGACGGCAGGCGGGTACTCCACTTCCTGCGGGGAAGTGCAAAGCTTTCCTCAAAATTAGTGCGCAGACTCAAGACCTTTGACGACGGGATAATGCTCAACGGAGAGCACGCCCGCACCGTTGACGCGATACATACAGGCGATATCATATCAGTGAATATTCCGAACGATGAGGCTCAGGCAGAGGCGGCGGAATACCCATTGGACATAGTGTATGAGGACGAGGACATACTGGTGATTAACAAGTCCCCCTTCATAGCCATGCACCCCACCCATAACCATCAGGGCGACACGGTGGCGAACGCCGTGGCGTGGCACCTGAACTCCCGGGGCAAAAGCGCTGTTTTCCGCGCCATCGGCAGGCTGGACAAGGGTACCTCCGGGCTGATCGTATGCGCTCTTAATCCTTACAGCGCCTCACGTTTGACGGGAAATTTCAAAAAAGAATACCTGGCTGTCGTCAACGGAATACTCAGCGGAGACGGCGTCATAAACGAGCCTATAATACGCCCGGACGCAAGGAAAACTCTCCGCGCCTGCGGCGAAGGCGGAGAGCCCGCCCTGACCCGCTGGGAGGCGGTAAGCTCCGGGAACGGCATGACCCTTGTAAGGGTAAATCCCGAGACAGGCAAGACCCATCAGATACGTGTGCATTTTTCACATATCGGTCACATACTTGTCGGGGACGTGATGTACGGCGACTGCCGCACGGACATCGGTCATCAGCTCCTGCACTGCGGGAAAATGACTCTCACCCACCCGGTCACCGGAGAGGTCATGACCTTCACCGCCCCGCCTCCGGAGGAAATGCAGAAAATAATTGCCGAAATATCCGGCAATTAAGAAGTTTATTCGGGCATTTTTAACATTGACGGTACATATATTTTATGTTATCATTTTACAAGTTAATTTGCAGGATTGTCATTAAGACGATTTTACGGAAGGATTGTTTTGCTTATGTTTTCAAACCTCATCGACAGCATCGGCTTTGTTTCCCAGACAGACCCCATCGTGGGCGCCGCCATGCAGAAGGAGCTGGATCGCCAGCGCCGCAACATTGAGCTGATAGCATCGGAGAACCTTGTCTCCCCCGCGGTCATCGCCGCAATGGGCAGCGTGCTGACCAACAAGTACGCCGAGGGTTACCCCGGCAAGCGCTACTACGGCGGCTGCGAATGTGTGGACGAGGTGGAGAATATCGCCATCCAGCGGGCAAAGGAGCTCTTCGGCGCAGAGTGGGCGAACGTACAGCCCCACTCCGGCTCTCAGGCGAATTTAGCAGTATACGCCGCCCTGCTCAACCCCGGCGACACCGTGCTCGGCATGAGCCTTGCTCACGGCGGTCACCTGACCCACGGTTCCCCGGTAAACGCCAGCGGCCGCATATATAACTTTATACCCTACGGGGTCAATGACCACGGCGTTATTGATTACGACGCTCTGGAAGCAATGGCAAATGAGTACAAGCCCAAGCTCATAGTCGCCGGCGCCTCAGCATATCCCAGGATAATCGACTTTGAGCGCATGAGCGCGATCTCAAAGAGCGTGGGCGCGTATTTCATGGTGGACATGGCTCACATCGCCGGCCTTGTAGCGGCGGGAGTCCATCCCTCACCCATGCCCTACGCGGACGTGGTGACATCCACCACCCACAAGACCCTGAGAGGTCCCAGAGGCGGTCTCATCCTCTGCAAAGATGAGCTGGGCAAGACCATAAACAAGGGCATTTTCCCCGGCAATCAAGGCGGTCCGCTCATGCACATCATCGCCGCGAAGGCGGTCTGCTTCGGCGAAGCTCTCAAGCCGGAGTTCAAGGAATATCAGCGTCAGATAGTCAAGAACAGCGCCGCGCTTGCCAACGGGCTTCTGAGCAGAGGCGTGGATCTTGTTTCCGGCGGTACGGACAATCACCTTATGCTGGTGGATCTCCGCTCCAAGGGCATCACAGGCAAGGAGCTTGAGCAGAGGCTGGACGAAGTTTACATCACCGCCAACAAGAACGCCATCCCCAACGACCCGGAAAAGCCCTTCATCACCAGCGGCATAAGACTTGGCACCGCAGCGGTCACGTCCAGAGGCTTCGTGGAGACCGACATGGAGAAGATAGCTGAGTTCATCAACCTCGCCGCCACAGATTTCGAGAACAACAAGGAATACATAAAAACCGGGGTCTGCGAGATCTGCAAAAAATATCCGCTCTACGAATAATTTATTTAAAGAAATTTGAAAATCCGCTCTGTCTTCCCCGCTGCCGCGGTGAGCAGGGCGGACAGTTTTTTGTGCTGACAAGGATCGTGTCGTCGCCGATAACGTCGATATCCTCCCATGGGATATGTATGTCGTCCCTGCCCAGCAAGCCGAACATACGAAGTCTGCCGGCGACCACTATCGCCGCCAACTTTCCGCAGCAGGTGTCCACCTCCACGTCGCACACGTTGCCTATCCGACAGCCGGTTTGCTTGTCGATAACGTCCTTGTTCCTCAGCTCGGTAATACAGCAATTCACAAAAAACACCTCCGCCATATTTTTATGAGCGAAGGTGTTTTTATATGAAAAATGTGTGTTTTATTCACTTGGTTACAGCTGTCGTTTTATTGCCTCAAAAAGCTCCGCCAGCTCATCCATATTCAGGCTCTCCGCCCGAACGGTGAGGGGATATCCTATCTCCTCCAGAGCGGCGGCGACCCTGGACTTTTCTATGCCCATGCCGGCGCTTATGGAGTTCGGAGCGGTCTTGCGTCTCTGTCCGAAGGAGGCGCGCACCATCCTGAAAAAGCCCGCCTCATCGCTGACGGAAACGGGAGGCTCCTTCCTCACGGTGAGCCGTATCACAGCGCTGTCAACGTTAGGCGCAGGCATGAACGAGCCCCTTGAGACGTCAAAGAGCTTTTCCGCCTCGGCGTAGTAATTCACCGCCACGGTCACCGCTCCGGACTGCCTGCTCCCCACCTGAGCGCAGAGCCGCTGTGCCGCTTCCTTCTGCACCATGACGGTTATGCTCTCCACCGGCAGACGGCTCTCCAGAAGATACATGATTATGGGGGAGGTTATGTAGTACGGCAGGTTTGCGCACACCACCACTTTCATGCCGGGGAACTCCTCCGCAACGAGCCTGTGCAGATCGATTTTCAGGACATCCCCGTTAATAATTTTCACGTTGTCGAAATCCCCGATAGTCTCCTCCAGTACAGGCAGAAGCTTGCTGTCCAGCTCCACGGAGACCACCTTGCCGGCGACCTTGGCGAGCTCCGCCGTGAGCACGCCTATCCCCGGACCTATTTCAATGACCCCCGTGTTTCCGTCGGCTCCGCACTCCTCCGCCATACGGGGGCAGACGGAGGGATTTATCAGAAAATTCTGACCCAGCGACTTGGAAAAATTAAAGCCGTGCCGGGAGAGTATCTCTTTTATCACACCTATGTCCGAAAGATTTTTCATAGATCCTGACCTCACACCGTAAAATAAATCGCCTTTGTAGGAAATTTCCGTATAAGGCTGTTGCATTTCAGCAAAAAAGCACTTATAATAAATCTGTACCAAAAATAAATGGGAATACAGGTGAATATTATGTCTATTCTTGTTACCGGCGGAGCCGGATATATCGGCTCACACACAAGCGTTGAGCTTATCAACGCAGGCTACGACATCATTATACTTGATAATCTCTGCAACAGCAATAGGGAATCGGTGAAAAGAGTTGAAGAATTGACGGGAAAAGCCGTAAAATTCTATGAGGCTGACATTCGTGACCCGGAAGCGCTGGATAAAGTTTTCGCGGAAAACGACATTTCTTCGGTCATACATTTCGCGGGGCTTAAAGCCGTGGGCGAAAGCTGCAGGATGCCTCTGGAATATTATGAAAACAATATCAACGGCACCCTCGTTCTCTGCGCCTCAATGAGAAAAGCGGGCTGCAAGAAGATCGTTTTCAGCTCCTCCGCCACCGTTTACGGCGAGCACAACGTCTCTCCCCTGACGGAGGATATGCCCGTAGGCGGTACCACCAATCCCTACGGCACCACCAAATATTTTATTGAGCGCATACTTGAGGATATTTATAAAGCAGACAACGAGTGGAGCGTCTGCCTGCTCAGGTATTTCAACCCCGTAGGCGCCCACAAGAGCGGCAGGATAGGTGAGGACCCCAACGGCATACCCAACAATCTCGTTCCCTATATCTCTCAGGTCGCCATCGGCAAACTTGAATGTCTGAACGTTTTCGGCAACGATTACGATACGCCTGACGGCACCGGCGTGAGGGACTACATCCACGTTGTGGATCTGGCTTTAGGACACGTCAAGGCGATCGAAAAGGTGCTGGGCGAAAGCTCCTTCTCCGTTTATAATCTGGGCACCGGCGTAGGCTACAGTGTGCTGGATATGCTCCATTCCTTTGAAAAGGCCTGCGGCAAAAAACTGCCGTATAAGATCGCGCCGAGACGTCCCGGGGATATTGCCACCTGCTACTCCGACCCCTCAAAAGCGAAGAGAGAGCTGGGCTGGACCGCCGAGAGAGGACTTGACGAAATGTGCGAGGACACCTGGCGCTGGCAGCAGCAGAATCCCAACGGATACAAATAATTTTTACCCGGAGGACACGGCTTCCCGAGCCGTAACTGTTTAATGGAATATTACGAAAATCTTGAACTGCCCGAGCAGGTCGTACTCGTGGGAGTGGACACAGGCGAATTTGACGCGGAGACCTCCATGGCGGAGCTTGAAGAACTTGCGCATACCGCCGGAGCGGAGGTTTTGGCGCAGATCCTGCAAAAGCGGGAAAAGCCGGACTCCGCCACTTATATCGGCGCCGGCAAGCTTGAGGAACTCAAAAACTTCTGCGAAACGAACGAAGTCGATCTCATCGTGGCGGACGGCGAGCTTTCCCCGTCACAGCAGCGCAATATTGAAAAAGAGACCGACGTTCGGGTCATTGACCGCACCACCCTCATTCTTGACATTTTCGCCGCCAGAGCGCGGAGCAACGAAGGCAAGCTTCAGGTGGAGCTTGCGCAGCTTAAGTATGCCCTGCCCCGGTTGGGCGGCAAGGGCGTAAGCATGTCAAGGCTGGGAGGCGGAATAGGCACAAGGGGTCCCGGCGAATCAAAGCTGGAAAGCGACCGTCGGCATATACGCCGTCGCATACACTCCCTTGAGGAGGATCTGGAGGCTCTGACAAAGCGTCGCAGGCTTGCCCGTGAACGCAGAAAAAAAGACGGCGTTGAGACCGTCGCCATCGTGGGTTATACGAACGCGGGAAAATCCACCCTTATGAACGCCCTCACCAACGCGGGAGTGCTGGCGGAAAACAAGCTTTTCGCCACCCTTGACCCCACCGCAAGAGCCCTGACCCTGCCCGACGGCAGGAACGTTATGCTCATTGACACCGTCGGACTTATCCGGAGGCTGCCCCATAATCTGGTGGAGGCTTTTAAATCCACCCTTGAGGAAGCGGCAAACGCCGACCTGATACTGAATGTCTGCGACGCCTCCAGCAGTGAGTGCGCAGAACACATAAACGTTACCCATCAGTTGCTTATCGAGTTGGGATGTTCCGACATCCCGATAATAACCGTAATGAATAAATGCGACATTGCCGGAGACCTGTTCGGCATAAGCACCATTGGCAAAAACGTTATGATATCCGCCCTTCAGGGAAAAGGGCTGGACGCCCTGCTTGACGCCATTGCCAAAGAGCTGCCTCCCACCAGAATGAAGGCGAATTTTCTTATCCCCTACTCCGACGGAGGAGCAGCCGCCCGTCTGAGGCGGGACGGCGCGGTGCTGGCGGAGGAATACCGCAACGAGGGGCTTTTCATGTCCGTCATAGCGGATATCCACATAATCGACGAGCTAAAAAATTATACCGTCTAAGGCGTCGCACAGTCCCACATATACGGGAGAAAGCTTATCCCTCAGCAGATCGCTGAAATCAGGTGTTTGACAGCACCTGATTTTTTTATCTTTTTCCGTCACCGCGGGCATACTCAGCACGGTCGTGCAGTCATACCCGGCGCACCACATGAGCCTTGAACCGTGCCTGTTGGCAAAATTCAGCATCGCCGCCGCTCCGCTGCCCTGATCTTTAAGACTTTTTGCCAGCATTTCAAAATTTATTTTTCCGTCGTTTTTCACCGTTATCACCGCATTGTCTCCCATCTTTTTAAGGCTCATATCGATTACGGGAGTCCGGGAATGAACGCAGGCGTTTGACAGCATATTCAGTACCACCGCCGTCAGCTCCGAGGGATGACAGTTTACAAAAAGTTCCGTCTCGCAGGGCAGGAACGCCACTCCCCTGTTCTTCAGGTCCAGCAGGATATCGCCGGCGCTGCCCAGCTCATCCAGCAGCTCGTTGAGATCGCATATGCCCTCGCTTTTTTCTTTGCGGCTGCTAATGCAGAAATTTTGCAGTCTCCTCAGTTTCCTGTAGCAGTCTCTCAGCGTTTTGCTCTGCAAACCTCCGCTTTCATGTCCGGTTCTTGTGATTATATCCTGCAAACCGTTTCTTATCTCCGGCTCATTTTCCGCAGTCAGCGACAGTTTTAATAGATTTTCGATATAGTTTTCGGTACTCGTATTCAATTAAGATCACCGCTTTTTCTAATTAGTATTACACTAATCAAGGGCAATATTATGTTTTTTTGTTCACTCATACAAAAATATTTTAAAAATGGCAAAAGCCCTTGCATACCGGCCAAAAAAAGCATAAAATATGAAACAGTAAAAAATTACTAAAAATACTTTTCGGAGGTTTTAAAAATGGCTGTAAAAGTTGCAATCAACGGTTTCGGTCGTATAGGCCGTCTCGCATTCCGTCAGATGTTTGGTGCGGAGGGCTACGAAATAGTAGCTATCAACGATCTCACCAAACCCTCAATGCTTGCAAATCTTCTTAAGTACGACACCGCACAGGGCGGTTACTGCGGCAAGATCGGTGAAAATCTTCACACCGTATCAGCTGATGATGAGGCTAACACCATCACCGTAGACGGCAAGACCCTTAAGATCTATGCTGAGAAAGACGCTAACGATTGTCCTTGGGGCGAGCTTGGCGTAGACGTTGTCCTTGAGTGCACAGGTTTCTACTGCTCAAAGGATAAGTCCATGGCTCACATCAACGCAGGCGCAAGAAAGGTCGTTATCTCCGCTCCCGCGGGCAAAGACCTTAAGACCATCGTGTTCAACGTAAACAACGATACTCTTACAAAGGATGATCAGATCATCTCCGCAGCTTCCTGCACCACAAACTGCCTTGCTCCCATGGCAAAGGCTCTCAACGATTACGCTCCCATCCAGAGCGGCATCATGAGCACCATCCACGCTTACACAGGCGATCAGATGATCCTTGACGGCCCCCACAGGAAGGGCGACTTCAGAAGAGCAAGAGCAGGCGCTGCCAACATCGTTCCCAACTCAACAGGCGCTGCAAAGGCTATCGGTCTTGTTATCCCTGAGCTCAACGGCAAACTTATCGGCTCCGCTCAGCGTGTTCCTGTTCCCACAGGTTCAACAACTATTCTTACCGCTGTTGTCAAGAAGGCAGGCGTTACGGTAGAAGAGATCAACGCCGCTATGAAGGCTGCTGCGAACGAGTCCTTCGGTTACAACGAGGATCCCGTAGTTTCTTCCGATGTTATCGGCATGAAGTTCGGTTCACTCTTTGATGCCACTCAGACCATGGTCAGCGAGATCGGCGACGATCTGTATCAGGTACAGGTAGTTTCCTGGTATGACAATGAGAACTCCTACACCAGCCAGATGGTAAGGACCATCAAGTACTTTGCAGAGCTTGGCTGATAAAATCTAAATTTACCGAAACGGGGAATGGCTTTAACAGTCGTTCCCCGTATTTTTTACGTAGCGCTGGATATGATGCGGCCGGATACTGTGGATCCCATAATCCTGACATCCGGCAGCATAACTGTAAAAAATTGACAGAATAATTATGTTTTGTCGGAGCATACTAACAATGAAAATCAAAAAGGAGTTGGTAATATGCTTGACAAAATTTCGCTGATCTTAGTCATAATAGGCGCATTGAACTGGGGCAGTATAGGTCTCTTCCAGTTTGATATAGTCGCGTGGATATTCGGCGGACAGGGCGCTGTGGTAAGCAGAATAATATATACCCTCGTCGCCCTTGCGGGTATCTGGTGCCTGTCACTGCTGTTCAGGGAAACCCCGGTCATCGAACACAGCACCGATTCACCGGACATGAAGTGATCCCCTGAAAATAAATATTTCACATATTCCCGACCGCAGCGTTTCAACAAAGCGCTGCGGTAATTTTATGCATTTAAACAGGAACAAAGACACATTTATAGTTTTTTATGTTGACATATTTCTTCGCAGTAGTTATAATAATATTTATATAAAAAATTTAAAAGGGAACATATCGGAATGATTGCTATTACTGATTACGGCGCCGGCAACCTGCAAAGTGTTTACAAGGCGTTCAAGTACATAAACGCGGATGTGGTCATCACCTCCGACGCGGACGTTATAAGCTCTGCGGACGGGGTGGTCCTGCCGGGAGTAGGCTCCTTCGGGGACGCAATGGACTCCATGCTCAAAAGCGGGCTCGCCGACTCCGTGAAAGGATCGGCTCTCTCCGGCAAGCCCTTTTTAGGCATCTGTCTGGGTTTACAGCTTTTATTCGATTCCTCCGAAGAAAGCCCGGAGGCAAAGGGCTTCGGCATTCTGGAGGGTTCCATTACAAAGATACCCGCAAACGGTCTCAAAGTGCCCCACATGGGCTGGAATTCCCTTGACTATATTGCCGACGGCTGTCCCCTTTTTAACGGGGTCAATCCCGGAGAATACGTATATTTCGTTCACTCATATTATCTTAATGCCGCCGTGGAAAATGAAGTTGCTGCGAAGACCCATTACGGTGTGGAGATCGACGCCGCGGTGTGGAGGAACAACCTCTTTGCCGTTCAGTTCCACCCGGAAAAGAGCGGAAATACCGGGCTTAAAATGCTGAGAAATTTTGCTTCACTTTGCGGAGGTCGTTGCTGATGTATGCCAAGAGAATAATCCCCTGCCTCGACGTAAAAAACGGCAGAGTGGTCAAGGGCGTGAGCTTTGTGAACCTCCGCGATGCGGGAGACCCTGTTGAATGCGCCTGCGCCTATGATCAAAAAGGCGCGGATGAGCTTGTCCTGCTGGACATAACAGCCACCCACGAGGGCAGAGGCACGATGGTGGATATAGTTTCCCGCGTGGCCGAGTCAATTTTCATCCCTTTTACCGTGGGCGGCGGGATATCCGACGTTTCGGACTTTACCCAGCTTCTCCATGCGGGAGCGGACAAAATTTCCGTAAATTCCGCCGCTGTGCGGAATCCCAGGCTCATTAGCGAGGCCGCTTACAAATTCGGCAGTCAGTGCGTTGTGTGCGCCATTGACGCTAAGCGCAGAGATGGAGGCTGGGAGGTCTACCTTAACGGCGGCAGGATACCTACAGGGATCGACGCCGTCAAATGGGCCGAGCAGGCGTATAAGGCCGGCGCGGGCGAGATACTTCTCACAAGCATGGACTGCGACGGTCAGAAATCCGGCTACGACCTTGAACTTACCCGCTGTATTTCCGAAAATGTCGGCATACCGGTGATCGCCTCCGGCGGCGCGGGAAAGCTTGAGCATTTTTACGACGCATTTACCGTGGGCAAAGCGGACGCGGTGCTTGCCGCCTCCCTTTTCCATTTTAACGAAATATCCATATCGGAGTTGAAAACCTATCTTGCCGACAGAAATATTCCCTGCCGGATGACATAAATTGATCGGAGGTGTTTGATATGTCTGTTCCCCTTGCTCAGCGTTTAAGACCCACTACCATAGACGACATTGTCGGTCAGCGCCACCTTTTGGGGGAGGGCAAGCCCCTCAGGAACATCATACTTTCAAACACCCTGCCGAACATGGTGTTTTACGGCCCCTCCGGCGTGGGCAAGACCACCCTTGCCAGCATTATCGCAAAACAGACGGACAGATACTTCGTCAAGCTCAACGGCACCACAGCCAGCACCGCGGACATCAAGGACGTGGTCACAAGCGTGGACACAATGATGACCCCCAACGGAGTTCTGTTATATCTGGATGAGATCCAGTATTTTAATAAAAAGCAACAGCAGACCCTGCTGGAATTCATAGAAAACGGAACCATCACTCTTATCGCCTCCACTACGGAGAATCCGTACTTTTACGTTTACAACGCCATCCTGAGCCGTTCCACTGTTTTTGAATTCAAATCGGTATCTCCTGAAGACGTTCTGCCTGCGGTGGAAAGAGCTTTCAGGCTCGCCTCGGAAGACGACGAAAAAGAATACGTTATCGACGAAGGCGTTACAAAATACATTGCCTCCGCCTGCGGTGGGGACGTGCGCAAGGCGCTGAACTCAGTAGAGCTGTGTATGCTTTCCGCGAATCCCTCTGACGGAAAATATATTATAACTCTCGATCTTGCAAAACAGCTCACGCAAAAAAGCGCCATGAAATATGACCGTGAGGGCGACGAACACTACGATATAATTTCAGCTTATCAGAAATCCATGCGTGGATCCGACCCGGACGCGGCTCTGCATTATCTCGGCAGGCTCCTGGAGGCGGGAGATCTACCCTCCGCAATGCGCAGGCTCATGGTCTGCGCCTGCGAGGACGTGGGGCTTGCCTACCCGCAGATAATCCCCATCGTCAAAGCTGCGGTGGACGCCGCGCTGATGCTTGGTCTGCCGGAGGCAAGGATACCCCTTGCGGACGCTGTGGTACTTGTTGCCACCGCTCCCAAATCCAATTCAGCGTACATGGCACTGGACAGCGCCGTTTCGGATATAAGAAAAGGCAAATCCGGCCCTATACCCCGTCAGCTTCAGAACAAGCACTTTGACGGCGAGGACAACCCAAACAAAGGGCAGAACTACAAATACGCCCATTCCTACGAAAACCACTGGGTAAAACAGCAGTACCTGCCGGATGTATTAAAGGACACCAAATATTACATATACGGCGACAACAAAAACGAGCAGGCGGCAAAAGCCTACTGGGACAAGATAAAGAACAGTAAGGATCTTTAACTATGGAAGAGCTTCGCAGTGAATATCTGGGCAAAGGCATATACGTTCTGGTTTCCCGCAGTCACGGCTTCGGCACAGACGCCATACTGCTGGCTCACTTTGCTAATGTAAAGAAGAACGAACTCATTTGTGATCTCGGCACAGGCTGCGGCATCATTCCCCTGCTCTGGTGCAGGGAGGAACGCAATCAAAAGATAACCGCTCTGGACATTCAGCAGCAGGCCTGTTTTCAGCTTTCGGAATCAATAAAGCTCAACGGACTTGAGGATAAGATCAAAGTTTTAAACGCGGACTTAAAACAGCTCAAGGGCGTTCTGCCCTTTGAAAAATATGATCTGGTAACAATGAATCCCCCTTACAAAGCTCCCTCCGCGGGGATAAAAAGCTCCTCGGAGGCTGATCTTACCGCAAGGCATGAAACAGCCTGCACACTGGACGATATAATTAAAGCTGCCTCACAGTTGCTGAGATTCGGCGGAAGGCTCTGCCTTTGTCAGAGACCGGAACGCCTGTGCGACATTTTCTGCACGATGAGAAAATATTCCATTGAACCAAAACGGCTGAGGACTGTTGCTCAGACCTGCGGAAAAGCCCCCTGGCTGATCCTGGTTGAAGGCAGAAAGGGCGGCAAAAGCGGAACGGTCATCGAACCCGACTTTTTTATCATGGACGGAGACGACTATTCCGATGAATTAAAGCTGATATACAAGGACTATTTCAAAGATAAAAAATGAAAGGCAAACATCTATGGGCAAGCTTTTGGTGGTGGGTACTCCCATCGGAAATCTTAACGACCTTTCCCCCCGCGGGATACAGGCGTTGACCGACTGCGACTTTATAGCGGCGGAGGACACCCGGGTCACGTTGAAAATACTCAATCACTTCGGCATAAAAAAGCCCATGGTAAGCTACTACGAGCACAACCGCCGGGAGCGTGGGGAAGAGATACTTGCCCGCATACTGAACGGCGAAAACTGCGCTCTTGTTACGGACGCCGGTATGCCGGCGATATCAGACCCCGGCGAGGATCTTGTCCGTCTCTGCCACGAAAATTCCGTAAAAGTGGAGGCTGTGCCCGGTCCCTGCGCCTTTGTTACGGCGTTGGCAATATCCGGCATGCCCTCCGGCAGATTCACATTTGAGGGCTTTCTGAGTACAAATAAGCTCAGCCGCAGAGAACATCTTGAGTCTCTTGTCAACGAAAAGCGCACCATGATCTTTTACGAGGCTCCGCACAAACTGCCCTCCACGCTCAAGGACATGGCGGAAGTTTTCGGAGACAGGCATATAGCCATAGTCCGGGAGATAACGAAAATATACGAGCAGGTAATACATACCACCCTGCCTCAGGCCGCTGTCGATTACGGGGACGGCAGCATAAAAGGCGAGATCGTTCTGGTAATAGAAGGCGCGCCTGAACCGGATGAGCCGGAAATGACCCTGGAGCAAGCCGCCGGTATCGCAAAGCAAAAAGCCGCGGAAGGGCTGTCTTTGAGTGAAGCGGCAAAGCAGGCGGCAAAGGAGACCGGCTTTAAAAAGGGAGATATATACAAACTTATTTTGGAATAATCAGATTCGGAGAACATTATTATGCATGACTTTATTTTTGCCGCGATCAAATACTGGTACCTGACCCTGGCGCTTATCGCGCTTATCATCCTCACGGTCTTTGTCTGGAGCAAGGCGCTCAAGGCAAGCGCGAAAAGAAATGCGGAGAAAAGGGCTCTTATCGAAAAACTGGAACACGAAAAATTTCTGCGTACCGAGTTCAAGGCTCTCACCGAGGATAAGATCAGAAACACGGACGACGCGGTTTTGGCGGAAGGTATCGGCACCCACATACAAATGAGACTTGAACAGATACCGGACATGGAGGCGGAGTTTGAAAAGCTGTCTCAGCCGGAAAAATACGCCTATGCCATCTGCTACATAGTGCAGGATTCCGCAAAGGGATTGAGCGGCTTTTTCAGGGCAAACGGCGCGCCCCTTACCCCCTGCGCCCTTTCCGCCGCGGAGGAGATCATCGGCGGCGAATACGCAAAAATTTTCAGACAAGAGTACGATATGTTCGACGAAAACAACGAGACCTCATCCTACAGCAAAGAGGCGGTCGAAAAGCTTGACAAAAAAGCCGGAGAGATTTTTGAAGCTCAAAAGGACGATATTTTCGGCAAAATAAAACAGTATTTCATTGACAATTCGGAGTGTTTTGTCCACTCGGAGGCTTAACATGAAATCGGAAAACTTCAAAAAGAACAGGCAGCTCGTGTCCCGTTTTCTTCCCTACATGAAGAAATACAGAGGAATGCTTGTAGCCGACCTTGTCTGCGCCTCCCTTTCAACCGTATGTGATCTTGCGCTGCCCCTGTTTGTCCGCAGGATAACCGACACCGCGGTAAGCGATATTTCCCTGCTTACATGGAAGTTGATCCTCAGCATATGCGGAGCGTATCTTGTGCTCTGCGGCATAGGCTGCGCGGCGGATTATTACACTAACGTCCGTGGTCATTTAATGGGAACAAAAATAGAAAACGACATGAGGAACGACCTGTTCTCTCACCTTCAGGAGCTGTCATTTTCTTACTATGACAACACAAAGATCGGTCAGCTGATGTCAAGACTGACCTCCGACCTTTTGGATATCACGGAAGTCGCTCACCATTTGCCTGAATCGCTTTTCATAACAACCGTACAGATAATCGTCTGCTTCATAATATTTGCCACCATGAACATATGGCTGGCGCTGATAATATTCGCCGTGGCTCCTTTGATGTTTATCGCAACCAAAAAGAGCCGCAGAAAGATGAAGGAGACCTTTAAGGAGACCCGCCATCAGGTGGGTGAGCTGAACGCTCAGGCGGAGGACAGCCTGCTGGGCATCCGTGTGGTCAAATCCTTTGCCAATGAGGAAGTCGAAAAGCACAAGTTCACCCGCGGTTCTGAGGAGTACCTCAGGATCAAACAAAACAGTCACAGGTATCTGGGTCGGTTTTTCAGGACCGTAACTCTTTTAGACGGGTTTATTTACATATTCGTTGTGGGCACGGGAGCCGTGTTCATGATGAAAGGCAAGACAACTCCCGGAGATTTTTCCGCCTCCCTTCTGCTGATAAACACCATGATCGCCTCTATTCGCAGCCTGGTAAATTTCAGCGAACAGTTCAACAGAGGCATAACCGGAATAGAACGATTCACCGAGGTCATGGACGAGCTTTCGGAATCCACAGACAGTCCCGACGCCAAAGAGATAACCGACGTCAGGGGCGAGCTTGAATTCAGAGACGTATGCTTTACTTACCCCGGCACGGAAAAGGCCGTGCTTAAAAATATCGACATTAAAATAAACAGCGGCGAAAACATCGCTATCGTGGGACCTTCCGGCAGCGGTAAAACAACTCTCTGCAATCTTATTCCCAGGTTTTATCCCGTCAACAGCGGCGAGATACTCCTGGACGGTGTGAACATAAACAATATTCTTCTCAAATCTCTGCGTTCAAATATCGGCGTGGTACAGCAGGACGTCTATATGTTTTCCGGCACCGTCAGGGAAAACATCGCCTACGGTAAGCCCGACGCCGACATATCCGAGATAATAGACGCGGCGAAAAGCGCAGGAGCCCACGAGTTCATAACAGAGCTTCCCGACGGATACGACACTTATGTGGGCGAGCGCGGAGTAAAGCTCTCCGGCGGTCAGAAGCAGAGGATATCCATAGCAAGGCTTTTCCTTAAGAATCCGCCTATTCTTATACTCGATGAGGCTACATCCTCTCTTGACAATGAAAGCGAGCGGCTGGTACAGGGATCCCTTGAAAAGCTGGCTCACGGCAGGACGACTATCACCATTGCCCACCGTCTTACCACCATACGCAATGCGAAAAAAATACTTGTTCTTACAAAGGACGGTATCGTGGAGCGCGGCAGTCACAAAGAGCTTATCGCAAAAGGCGGAGTATACAGCGACCTTTACAATTTGTACGCGACGATTTGATTTTAAAATAAAATGAACGGAGGTAACTGAATGAAAACAGACCCGAAAATCAAAGAGCTTATGGACTACTACGGCACATGGTTTCTTGACAGAGAAAAGATCAACGACGGGCGAATGACTCAGAATCTCTATCCCTACGACAGTATTTTTTCGCCTATCAAGATCAACCGCATGACCGTAAAGAACAGGCTGGTAATGGCGCCCATGGGCAACATCTCCATGTGTGATGAAACAGGCCGTCCCAACGAAAAAATGCTGGCTTACTATACAGAGCGAGCCAAGGGCGGCGTTGGACTTATCACCACCGGTCTTGTGCCGGTATCCCACGGCATAGACAACTCCCTTACCGAGCTGGGTCAACTGTCCTATTTCCCCCGTATAGACAGGAGCCGTACCGTGTTCGCGGGCTGGCGCGACCTTGCCGCCAACGTCCATTCCTACGGTGCGAGGATCTTCCTGCAGGTCACCGCGGGTCTGGGAAGAGTGGGCAATCCTCAGTGCCTCGTAAATTCATTTAAGTTCCCCGGTTCCGCGTCGAACAACCCCAACTGGTATATGCCTCAGGTCCCCTGCCTGCGGCTTTCAGACCATTCATGCAAGAAGATAATCAAGAACATCGGTCAGGCTGCCGCCGACGGTAAGGCTATGAATATCGACGGCGTATACCTTCACGGTCACGAGGGCTATCTCCTTGAGCAGATGACCAACCCCGCTTTCAACCGCCGTATGCTGGGCAGATACGCTGACTGGCAGGCCTTCGGCATCGACGCGGTAAAATGCATCAGAGAAAGAACCGGTCCCAACTATCCCATAATGTACCGCATAGACCTTTCTCTTGCCCTTAACGAAACTTACGGCGACTGTATGGGCAGGGAAAAATCCCTTAAGAAATTCCGCAACGGCCGTACTATAGAAATGACTTTAGACTACATGAAGAATCTTGTTGAGGCCGGCGTTGACATATTCGACGTTGACCTTGGCTGCTACGACAACTGGTGGCTTCCCCATCCCCCGGGATCAATGCCTCCCGGCTGTTTCCTTGACATTGCTAAGATCGTTAAGGATCATTTTGAAGAGAACAAGATCACGTCAAACGCAGGTCTCCCCGTTCCGATAGTGGCGGTAGGCAAACTGGGTTATCCTGACCTTGCCGAAAAAGCGCTGCGCGACGGTATGTGCGACATGGTCATGCTGGGCAGACCTTTGCTTGCAGACCCACAGTGGCCCAACAAGGTCCGCACCGGCAGAGTGAACGAGATCCGTCCCTGCATAGGCTGTCAGGAGGCCTGTCTCAACGAATTTGTTGACGGCGGCCATCCCCAGTGCGCGGTCAACCCCAGAACGGCGTTTGAGGAGATATTCCCCGAGGAGCCGGATCCCGCAAAAAAGCCTTGCAAGATCGCCGTTATCGGTGCGGGTCCCGCAGGCATAGTCTGCGCTGTCACCGCGGCGAAGAGAGGTCACAAGGTAACGCTCTTTGAAAAGAGCGACCGCATAGGCGGAAGGCTCAATCCCGGAAGTGTTCCCGGAATAAAATTTGATATTTCCAACTACGCCATCTATCTGGTGGGTCTCTGCGAGCGTACCGCAAAAGATTATAATTTTGAGATAAAATTCAACACAGAAGCCACCCCCGAGCTTATAAAGAAGGGCAAGTTCGACAAGGTCGTCGTTGCCGCGGGCACAAAGGACGTCTGGCTGAACCTGCCCGGCAAGGACAATGCCAACGTCGTTCAGGCTGTGGACGTCCTGGAAGATCCCAAACTTGTCAAGGACGCCGGACGCATCATCATAGTCGGCGGCGGTGTCGTGGGCTGTGAAACGGCATATTATCTCAGCACAGAGCTGAACAAAAAGGATATTTCCATCATAGAAATGGATCCCCTCATCATGAACCACACCTGCACCGCCAACAGAGGCTATATGCTCAAATACATGAACGACGCAGGCATAAACATCTACAACTGCACCCGTCTTGCGGAGTTCCTTCCTGACGGCGTGAAGATCATACGCAACCGTTCAAAAACTGTTCCCGACCCCTTTGTGATGTGGAGCCCCATTCTCCCGGAGAATGTACTCAATCCTCTTGCTCCCAAAATAAAGGAGGAGTTTGTGGAGGAAACGATCCGTGCGGATCTTACCATCCTTGCCGCGGGCGGAACGCCTGACGAGAGCCTGTTCCTTGAAATGCAGAAGGAACTGAACGGCAAGGAAGTTTACAATATCGGCGACAGCTTCAAGGGCGGAAAGGTTTTTGAGGCCACAAAGTCCGGTTATGCTCTTGCGCTGAGTTTATAAGGAGGGAATAGAATTGAATTACAAAATGAAGCTTACCCCTGAAGAAGAGGCAATACTCAACGGCTCACAGGGTCCCGCAATGGCAAAGGTCATAAAGACGCTGGTGCTTTACGGCGATGCCTTCGGAGCGGAGCGCTTTGTTCCCGTCACGGCAAAGGGACATCTTGTTACCAGTTTCGGTATCTCCATACTCAAACCCGTTTTCTCCATAATGGATGAGCTTATCGACGGCGGATTAAAAGCTCAGCAGCCCTTCACCGTTGACCCCAGACCCATTGATTACGACAACGTAAAATGCAACCCCCTTGAAAAGCTTATTTTCAACAAGATACTCTACGGTATGCAGGCGCCCTATGAAGTTCAGCTCAAAAAGCTGGGACTCAAGAGCTCAAAATCCTTCACCTGCACCTGCTACATGGACGAGGTGGGCAATGTGCCGGAAAAAGGCGACGTACTTTCCTGGGCCGAATCCTCAGCCGTTGTGTACGCCAACTCGGTCTTAGGCGCCCGCTGCAACCGCAACTCCGGTATCATTGAGCTTTTCGGAGGTATTCTGGGCAAGGTGCCGGAATTCGATCTGCTCACTGATGAGGGCAGAAAAGCGAAATGGATCATTGAAGTAAAGACCTCAAAACGTCCCGAGGCTCAGGTGCTGGGCAGTGCCATAGGTCTCAAGGTAATGGAGGACGTTCCCTACATAAAGGGTCTTGACAATTTCCTTGGCACGGAGCTCACCGATTCCGTAAAGTCATATCTCAAGGACATGGGCGCGGCTACCGCCTCAAACGGCGCTGTCGGACTTTACCATGTTGAGAACCTCACTCCCGAGGCTGTGGAGTCCGGCGCGGCTCTTATAAACGACGACGCGAAGGTCTACGTCATAGACGACGCGGAGCTTGACAGAGTAAAGAATAATTATCCGATAATCTGGAAGGATAAAAACGCTCAGCCCGAGCGCTGCTTTATAGGCTGTCCTCACCTGTCCTATTCCCAGCTGTGCGAATGGACGGAAAGATTTGAGACGGAGCTTAAAAAGCAGAGCAAGACCAAGGTGGGATTGAGGACGATCATGACCTCAGCTCCCGAAGTTATAGAGCATTTCAAGAAGGACAACAAGGAGGCTTATGACAAGCTTATGGGCTTCGGCGTAAAGCTTACCAGCATTTGTCCCCTCATGTACATGAACAATCCGTTGTGCGGCAAAAAGCCCGTTATCACCAATTCAAACAAGCTGCGCACATACACCACCTCACGTTATTTTACAGACGATGAGATCACCGAAATTGCTGTTAAGGGAGGCTTTTGATCATGCAAAAAGAATTTAAAGGCAGACCTGTCATAGCAGGCGATATCAAAGGCGAAGCGGTAGTGTCAAGGCAGGGCGTCAACACCCTCGCCACATTCCAGAAAAGCGCGCTTAAAAAGAAAAAGGAAGTTATCTGCTCAGATCAGAACAACTCCGATATATACAACAAACTGCTCACAGGCAAGATCCTTTGCCTGCCTAAGACGATAGGCTCCACCACAGGCGGAATGGTCCTGCACACGGTCAGCGCCCTCGGCATAGCTCCCGCGGCAATGCTTTTCTCCGAGTCTATAGACTCTCTGGCGGCGGCAGGCGTTATCCTTGCCGACGTGTGGACGGACAGCACCATAGTAGCTGTTGACCGTCTGGGCGATGAATTTTTGAACTATGTTCAGGACGGTATGCAGATAACCGTTGCCGCTGACGGAACAGTCACAGTAGAATAAAGAATAAATCAATATCGGCATTCACAGAAAGGAACCGGCATATGAAGAACACATATGAAACTCCGCTCAATTCCAGATACGCCAGCGCGGAGATGCAGTACATATTTTCCCCGGACTTCAAGTTCAAAACATGGCGTAAATTGTGGATAGCTCTTGCGGAAACCGAAAAAGAGCTTGGGCTTAACATAACAGATGAACAGATCGCGGAACTTAAGGCAAACGCCGACGACATAAATTACGAGGTGGCGCAGGAGCGGGAAAAGCTTGTCCGCCACGACGTTATGTCCCATGTGTACGCCTACGGCGAGCAGTGTCCCAAGGCAAAGCCCATAATCCATCTGGGAGCAACCTCCTGCTATGTGGGTGACAACACCGATATTATCACAATGACAGAGGGTCTTAAACTTATCCGTAAAAAGCTTGTCAATCTTATCAAAAAGCTTGCCGACTTTGCGGAGGAATACAAAGACATGCCCTGTCTTGCCTTCACCCATTTTCAGCCCGCACAGCCCACCACAGTTGGCAAACGCGCCACGCTGTGGCTCAACGACCTGCTTCTGGACTTTGCGGAGCTGGAGTTCCGTATAAGCCGCATGAGGCTGCTGGGCTCAAAGGGTACTACAGGCACGCAGGCAAGCTTCATGGAGCTGTTTGACAACGATACGGACAAAGTAAAGCAACTGGACGTGAAGATCGCGGAAAAGATGGGCTTCGAGGGCTGCTATCCCGTTTCGGGTCAGACCTATTCCCGAAAGGTGGACGCCCAGGTACTGGCAGTGCTGTCAGGTATCGCCCAGTCCGCGGCGAAATTTACAAATGACCTTCGGTTACTTCAAAATCTTAAAGAGATCGAAGAACCCTTTGAAAAGAATCAGATCGGCTCCTCGGCAATGGCATATAAGCGCAACCCCATGAGAAGCGAGCGTATCGCCTCCCTTGCCCGGTACGTTATAATCGACGCCCAGAATCCCGCATTGACAGCGGCGACACAGTGGTTTGAGCGTACCCTTGACGATTCCGCCAACAGGCGCATAAGCGTTGCGGAGGCTTTCCTTGCAACAGACGCCATACTTGAGCTTTATATAAATATTTCAAGCGGCCTTGTGGTGTATCCTAAGATGATAGAAAACCGCCTTATGGCTGAGCTTCCCTTCATGGCAACGGAAAACATAATGATGGAGGCTGTCAAAAGAGGCGGCGACAGGCAGGAGCTCCACGAAAAGATCCGCGTTCACTCCATGGCGGCAGGCAAGGTAGTCAAACAGGAAGGCGGCAAAAATGATCTGCTTGAGCGCATTGCCAGCGACCCTGCCTTCGGTATTGACGCGGACAAGCTCAACGAGCTTATGAAGCCCTCGCTCTATGTTGGCAGAGCTGTTCAGCAGACAGAGGAATTTATCCGGGACGATGTACGCCCCATATTGGAAAAGTACAGCGATCTGCTGGGACTTAATGTTGAAATAAAGGTATAAATATCATAAACCTACTCTCTTGTGAAAGGAACTGTTTATTTTGAAAAAGGTACTGTCATTACTTCTTATTCTTTTAATGTTTATATCTGTTATTTCTCCCACCGTCTTTGCCGTTGGCTCACCTGTCTGTTCCGCAAATACGGCTGTTGAGCAGAATATAAATCATCCTGCCCTTTGGGGAGGGAACAAACCCTCTCCTTCCCGAAGATCATCAACAAATAATAATCAGGACGATACTTTTGACGGCAGGATCATACTCATAGTTGTGGTCGCTTTGTTAGGAATAATCGTAAGCACAGCGCTGATACTGCTTAACATAAAATACATCAAGATACGCAAGGAAGAAGAGGCTGAAGAGTTAAGAAAGAAGGGGTTGTCCCCCGCTTCGGCACACAAATCGGAGGATGAAAAAGATCCCGGCAAGGCAAAAAAGAAAAACAAAGTCAAAAGCAAATAATATAAGAAACACGGAGCTGCGAAAAACTGAGACCATCCCAAAATTTGTGTAAACCTCCAAAATGGTGTAAAATAGGAGCACCAAATTGGAGGTTTAATTATGAGCAGCAGAAAGAACAGAAGTCCTGAGGAGCAGGCACGCCGAGCAAAGATTCGTGAACTCCTGCAG
>JAIKWV010000034.1 GCA_024684435.1 Clostridiales bacterium | reverse complement strand
GGTGACAAAGGCCCGTTTACGGGCGGCAAGTAACAATCCTACGCGGCTGGCAGACCGTATTACGCGTTAACGCGTCTGCGAAGAACAGAGGGCTATGCCCGTCAAAGAAAAACCACCGGCTTGGCCGGTGGATGTTTATTTATTCGTCAATGCACCCCACCTTGACAGAAAATGCACCCCATTTATGCCGTGGGGTGCATTTTTGAGCTTATGGGGGTGCATTGCACACGATTACTGGTTTTGAGATGATTTTTGATCAAAATGGAGGTATTCAAGTCTTGATTCTGCGACTTTCTCGGAATTCAGAATCCTGTCTTGTGAAAAGTAGACATGGTGTAAAATCCCGAGTTTTTGACAACTGGGGTGCAACATGATGTACAGTCAAGTTCACGAAGAAGGAAAACAATGATATGAAAAAATTTGACGGAATACTGCTGGATTTTGACGGCACCTTTGCCGACACCGGCGAGGGAATATTTTACTGCATAAATGAGGCTCTCAAAGAGATGAACAGACCGCTGCTTGACGAGGCGGCGATGCGCACCTTCATCGGTCCGCCTCTGTATGCGAGCTTTCAGAGAGAGTGCGGATTTTCCGAGGATGAGGCGAAAGAGGCGGTAGCCGCATACAGGAAGATATACGGCGCCGGCGCCTATAAACTTCTCAGCGTTTACGACGGCATAGAGGAGCTTATCAGTGATCTCAACGCCCGGGGCGTAAAGGTGGGCATAGCCACCGCGAAGCCGGAAAAATTCACCTTGAAGATCATCGAACACCTGGGCATGATGGAACAGTTCGATACTATCGTTGGCGTTGCGGAGGGCAATACAGGCTCAAGCAAGAAGGAGATAATAGGCCGCGCCGCGGACAATATGGGTCTGCCCCGCAGCCGTGTGCTCATGGCGGGAGACAGGTTCTATGACGTGCAGGGAGCGCATGAGGCGGGGCTTGAATGCGTCGGCGTGCTTTACGGCTACGGCACCCGTGAGGAACTGGAAAATTCCGGCGCAGAATATATCGTCAACACCCCGGGAGAGATAAAAGATATCGTGACAGCGGAATAAAAGATAAATGACAGCGAATCATCCGGATACGGAACAAAATTCGGCGGCTGCAGCGAGCGTCACTGTTCGGTGCGGCCGCTTTTTATGCCTTTGCGAGGCCGTGTTTCGCAGGGTACTCAGGGAACATGAGATCAGAAGAGGATAATTAAAAAATTCAGGCTTCGGATGATCACTTAACTGTTGCGTTTATATAAATATATGATATAATAAGTAACAGAAAAATTTTGACCCGTACAGAGAAGGTATCCACTATGACAACAGCTAAAAAATCAAAGAAAGCATTTATTATTTTCCTTGCCGTTTTGTTGGCAGTCGCGGCTGTATTCGCGGCCAGCGTCCTGAAAACGAGAGCATACAACAGCAAGAAGCATTCCGCTGTTTTCGCGGGGCAGGAGCTGTTCTCAGAAGGCGGCGGCAAGGACGACCTTGACGTATTTGTATCCGCCGCTGCCAGAAGCAGTACCTGGGGCAAGATCTTCGATTTCAACAACGAGGGACTTACCGAGAACAATTATCAGGCGTATACATACGATTTCACCGTTACAAACAACACCGGAGACGAGGTTTCGGACTTTGTTTTCAAGCTCACCTTCAGCCGGGACGTATTTTTGGCGTCGGCATGGAACGGCGCTCTTGAGATCCACCAGAAAACGTCGGACGGCGAGCTGACGGATACTGTCCCCGATTTGCGGGAGTTTGACCCGAATAACCATTCCCTTCAGATAGTGACCGTGGACGGAGATTCTCTTATTGCCATGAAAGCCGGGGATTACCTGAATTATTATCCCAGCTCAACCATGAATGCCATGGAAATGCCCATAGAACCCCATGAAGCCTCCACGCCGGGCATCATCCTTTACACGGCTATCGGAGAGAACATAGAAGGCTCTTCCCTGGAGCTCAATTACACGTTCCACAGAGTTGTGACAAGCGAACCTCTGTTCTGGATATCCGTGGGTGCTTTAGTGATCTGGCTGATCGCCCTTGTTATTTTTGTGATCACCTCCGCGCAGATCAAAAAGTATCAGGCAAGACATGAACGGGACAATGAGATCATCAATGAATCCATAGAAACGTTCACCGGCTTTATCGACGCGAAAGACCCTTATACAAACGGTCATTCAAAGCGTGTCGCCATTTACACCAAACAGATAGCTCAGGAAATGGGGTACAGCGGAGAAGAGCTTGACCGCATCTACTATGTCGCCCTGCTCCATGACTGCGGAAAGATCGGAGTACCGGACAGTATTCTCGGAAAGCCCGGCAGGCTGACCGACGAAGAGTTTGAGATAATCAAGTCCCACACTGTACTTGGTGGGGAGATACTGAGCAGCTTCAAGAGCCTGCATAACGCGGGAGAAGGCGCTTTGTACCACCATGAAAGATACGACGGAAAAGGATATCCGGAAGGCAGATCCGGCGAGGATATCCCGCTGATCGCCCGCATGATTTGCGTAGCCGATTCCTTTGACGCTATGAACACGAACAGAGTATATCGCCAAAAGCTGTCAAAAGAGAAGATCATCGAAGAGATCGAAAAGAACAAAGGACTGCAATTTGATCCCAGGATAGCGGATATAATGCTCAATATCATCAGGAACAATAAACTGCTTTGACTTTCCGATCTCCGTCAGCGTACTGACGACACTCCCGACCGTTCCCTTTGCGGAACAGCCGGGATCTTTGATTTACATAAAGAACTGGATATGGTACAATAAACAAAAGAGAACGACAAACCGCTGATCCTGCGATCCGTCGGAAAAAGGAGAGTAAAAAATGCTGCAACGTTTGTTATCCGTAATTTTGCTGCCTGTGGCAATGCTGCTCGCGAGCGTCAGCCCGCCGCCGGCTGTTCCCGTGCGTGTAACCCTGACAGAGGATGAGCCGGTGTGTTCCGCCTTTCAGACATTTGACAGCATCCACGGCGCCGCGGAGAGCAATTTTTACATTCTGAGGCCGAAAAGCGACGCGCTGACGGCGGTGAGTACGGATTCCTTCGGCATGAATGAGACCGAGCGGGACAACACGCGGCAGTTTATGGCGGCGATCGACTACTGCCGGTCCCATCCCGATACAAAACTTGTGATAGTCCCGGGCGTCTACAGGTTCACACAAACCTATCAGATCATCATGCAGGGGCTGAAAAACGTATATATTGAGGGCGAGGGAGCGAAGTTTATCTTCTGCAGTCCCGGGCGGATGCTCCACGTGAGGAACTGCGAGGGGCTTGAGATCCACGGACTTGCCATCGACTACGACCGCGCCAACGATCCCATCGACGACGTCGCCGTTGTGCGGAACGCGGATCCGGGTACGCACACTCTGGATCTCTGTTTCTTTGAAAAGACAGACGTGGACGAGTCCATGGTGTTTAGAGCTGCAACGCAGTGCGATCCGCAGTCGCTGACATTCGGCGCCCCCGGCAGTGAAAAAGAGGTCTACTTTTACAGCCTGGAACAGCCGATAATAAACGTTGCAAAAGTGTCGCCCAACGTGCTTCGCGTGACTCACAGCGGCTGTATGGACAGCTTTGCCGACGGCGAAACATATATCCTGCGCCATTACGTTTATGACGGAGAAGGCATCTATACGGAAAACAGTACCCACGTCACATACAGCGGCATGAAGATCTACGGCGGTACAGGCTGCTTCTTTGTATTCGGCGTTGGAGCCTCCCATTTTCAGATCATTGACACCACTGTCGGCGTTGACCCGCGGGATACCACCGGTGCCCATGTCTCCACCGCCGCGGACGCGATACATATTGTCAATACAGGCGGGCGCTTCCGTGTGGAAGGCTGCGACATCAGCCGTCAGGGAGACGACGCTTTGAATGTGCATGACGGTCTGGGATATATCGACTCTGTTGAAGGCGATACAGTGCGGATGTTCGCCTCCGCCTTCAAGCTTTCAGTCGGAGACATACTGCGCTTCAAGGATGCGGCGTTTCAGGATATCCCCGACTTTTCCGCCGTTATTGTCGGCGCGGACACCTCAGGCTCACTCAAAAAGGTGCGGTTTGACCGAGATGTTTCCCAAGTGATCGGCAAGGGGTATATCGCCCTTAACACTGAAACGGACAGCAGCGGTTATGTGATCCGGAACAATTATATCCACGAGAACCGGGCGAGGGGATTTTTGCTTCAGTCCTCCTGCGGGCTGTGTGAAAACAACCGGTTTTACAAGACCCAGATGCAGGCGATCAAGATCGTCGTGGATATCATACCCTCGCTCTGGCAGGAGGGGACAGGGGTCAACACGCTGGAGATCAGAGGCAATACATTCGAGCAGTGCGTAGTCGGAGAAAACAGCGAAGTCATCACGCTGTCCACCAATCTGAACGGCAGGTCGGCTGAAAGGTACGTTTTTGAAAACATAGATATCGTCGGAAACACGTTCACGGCGTTTCCGGGCAGGCTGGTGAACGCTTCCAATGCGAACGGTTTGCGTTTTGAAGACAACACAGTAAAAGCCGACAAAGCAAAGAATGCGCTGCGTTTCGGCGCGTACTGCGAAAATCTGATGATAAGCGGCAACCGTTGGCAGGACCGCGGCTCCCTGATAGCGAAGTTCCCGCGCTGTAAAACGTTCAGGGAATGGGTCTTTCTGTATTCCGGCGAACAGTCTGTCAGGAATGCTGCGGTCAACGGTTAAAAAAGGCACGGAACAAAAAGGTGCGGCTCTCAGATTCAAGCGCCACGCCTTTATTTTTGCTATTTGCTTTACAAAAAATGTTTATTATGATATTATTTATAATGATATTTTATAAATAAGTTTGGGGTATTATGAGAATGTTGAAAACGGTATTTTATCATACCAGACGGTTTGCCGCGGTTTTGCTGTGCTTCGTCATGGTATGCGTCTTTATTTCGCCTATCGCTCCACTTGCGGCGGAAACGGAACAAACCATCCGTGTCGGGTGGTACGAATCTCCTTTTAATATGACGGATCAGTTCGGGAGACGTTCCGGTTACGCCTATGAATACCAGAAAAAGATATCCTCCTATACAGGCTGGAACTATGAGTATGTGACCGGCAGCTGGACGGAACTGCTGCAAATGCTGATCGACGGTAAGATCGACATGATGAGCGATGTTTCCTATACGGAAGAACGAGCGGAGCTTATACTGTATCCTTCTCTCCCTATGGGAGCGGAGGAATATTACCTTTTCATATCTCCGACCAACACGGAGTACAAAACGGGCAATTACGCCTATTTTAACGGCAAAAAAGTCGGCTTGAATAAAGGCAGCGTTATGACCGAACTGTTACATAAGTGGGAAAAGGCAAACGGTATCCGGACGGAGATGGTTGAACTGACCTGCCCGGAGGCGGAGTCGATGCAAATGCTGCAGAGGGGCGAGCTTGACGGCTATATCACACTGGACGCATACGGCGGAGCCGACGTTGCCGTGCCGGTTATCAAGATCGGCTCATCGAATTTTTATTTCGCAATAAGCAAAAACCGTCCCGATCTGCTGGAGGGACTGAACGCCGCGCTGAGCCGTATTCAGGATGAAAACCCTTACTATAATCAGGAAATGTACAGCAAATACGTCAGCACAGCCGGCGCGAATCTTTTCCTGAGCGCCGAAGAGAAGGCTTGGCTTTCCGAACACGGCAAGATCCGGGTCGGTTATCAGGACGATCATCTGTCGTTCTGCGACGCGGAGGAGAAAACAGGAAAGCTTAAAGGCGCGTTGAAAGATTATCTGGAGGAGGCCTCCACCTGTTTTGAAAACGCGGAGCTTGAATTTGAGCCTGTTGCTTATCCTTCTGTGGACGCGGCTGTAAAGGCACTCAAAAACGGCGAAGTGGACTGTATGTTCCCGTCCAATCTCAGCACATCCGACGGTGAAACTTTAGGCCTTATTATGACTCCGTCGATGATGACCACAGAGATTTGCGCCGTTGTCCGCAAGTCGGATCAGCATACGTTTTTCCAGGAGGAACAGATAACCGCCGCCGTTGAAAAGGAAGACCCGAATTACGGCGCGGTCATGATGGATCATTTCCCAAGCTGGAAATATGAGGAATATTCGGATATGGATTCCTGTCTGAAAGCCGTATCTGACGGAAAAGTTGACTGTGTACTGATCAGCAACTATCAGCGCAACAATCTGAGCAGGAAAAGCGAAAGGTGGAACCTGACCGTCCTGTCCACAGGAGAAAATGTGGATTACTACATAGCGGTGCACGAGGGCAGCAAGGAACTGTATTCCATCCTCACCAGGACGACTAAGATCGTCAGCAGTACGAACATCAATGCGGCGCTGAGTTATTACTCCGCCGAGGAAGCAAAGTCCACTCTGCTCGATTTTATAATAGAAAATCCGGCGGTAGACATTACGGTTATCGTTGTGATAATTGCGCTGTTGACTGTGATCTTTACGCAGCGGCGAATGATAAGGGCAAAAAAAGAAGTCGAGGAAAGCCATCACAAGGTCGATGATCTCAGCAAGCGTGTTTTTGTTGATGCGCTCACGTCTGTGAAGAACAAGGGCGGCTTTGACGAATATATCCATAACCTTCAGGATCGTATGGATAACGGTGAACAGCTTGAGTTCGCGGTCGTTATACTGGACTGTGACGATCTGAAATCCATCAACGATAAGTACGGACATGATAAAGGTGACGAATACATCCGCGCGGCAAGCCGGCTGATCTGCCGTTTGTACAAGTACAGTCCCGTATTCAGGATCGGAGGAGATGAATTCGCCGTTATTCTGCAGAACGAGGATTATCAAAACAGAGTATCGCTTCTCGATCAGTTTGAAAAGAAAAAAGAGGAAATATGTTCCTCCGCAGAAAACGAATGGGAAAAGGTCAGCGTGGCCATCGGAATGGCGGAATATGACCCGCAGTCGGACTCTTCCGTTAATGATGTGGCGCGTCACGCGGATAGGAATATGTACAAAGACAAGCACACAAAAAAGCAATATTAAAAAATTTAAAAGAGGGAGCAGTGACCAAACCGGTACTGCTCCCTTTCTTGTATCTGAAAACCACGCGTTAGACGCGTGGTTCGGTAAGAATTAAATAGTTGAATAAAAAATAATCCCTTTATAGAATAGACGTGCGGTCTGCCAACTGCACAAACTACAAAATAAAGGGAGGCATTCAAAATGGGATT
>JAIKWV010000029.1 GCA_024684435.1 Clostridiales bacterium | reverse complement strand
CTGCAGGAGTTCACGAATCTTTGCTCGGCGTGCCTGCTCCTCAGGACTTCTGTTCTTTCTGCTGCTCATAATTAAACCTCCAATTTGGTGCTCCTATTTTACACCATTTTGGAGGTTTACACAAATTTTGGGATGGTCTCGCGAAAACAGCGCGGAAGGTTGCCCTCCGCGCTGATTTTCTGTATTATGTTAAATCTTAATAAGCAACGCCCTGTGCGATCATAGCGTCGCAGACCTTCTCAAAGCCGGCGATGTTCGCGCCTGCAACGAGGTCGCCCTTAACGCCGTACTTCTCAGCCGCGTTGTAGATGTTGTGGAAGATATTCTTCATGATGTTCTTGAGCTTCTCGTCAACCTCTTCAAAGGTCCAGGAGTAGCGCATTGAATTCTGGCTCATCTCAAGACCGGAAACGGAAACGCCGCCTGCGTTTGCAGCCTTTGCGGGAGCAAACAGAACGCCGGCGCTCTGGAACGCCTCAACAGCCTCGGGAGTGGAGGGCATGTTCGCGCCTTCGGCAACAGCTATAACGCCGTTTGCGATAAGAGCCTTTGCGGATTCGCCGTCAAGCTCGTTCTGGGTGGCGCAGGGGAGAGCGATGTCGCAGGGAACGGTCCATACGCCCTTGCAGCCCTCGTGGTACTCGGCGCTTGCAACTCTGTCGGCGTACTCTTTGATCCTGCCGCGCTTGACTTCCTTGATGTCCTTAACAATGTCGAGATCGATGCCGTTGGGATCGTAAACATAACCTGAGGAGTCTGACATGGTGATGACCTTGCCGCCTAAAGTTGTTGCCTTCTCAGCCGCGTAGATAGCCACGTTGCCGGAACCGGAGATAGCCACCTTCTTGCCCTTGAAGGAATCGTTCTTCATGCAGTTGAGCATCTCTTCCGCGAGATAGCAGAGACCGTAGCCTGTAGCCTCTTTACGGGCGAGAGAACCGCCGAAGGAGAGACCCTTGCCGGTGAGAACGCCTGTGAACTCGTTTCTCAGACGCTTGTACTGACCGAACATAAAGCCGATCTCGCGTGCGCCTACGCCGATGTCGCCTGCGGGAACGTCTGTATCAGCGCCGATGTGCTTTGAAAGCTCTGTCATGAAGCTCTGGCAGAATCTCATGATCTCAGCGTCTGACTTGCCCTTGGGGTCAAAGTCTGAGCCGCCCTTGCCGCCGCCCATGGGAAGGCTGGTAAGGCTGTTCTTGAAGATCTGCTCAAAACCAAGGAACTTGATAACTGAAAGGTTTACCGAGGGATGAAGACGAAGGCCGCCCTTGTAGGGTCCGATAGCGGAGTTGAACTGAACTCTGAAGCCTCTGTTTACCTGAACCTTGTTGTTGTCGTCAAGCCATGACACTCTGAACATGATAACTCTTTCGGGCTCAACGATGCGCTCAAGAATACCGTTCTTTTCGATCGCGGGGTTGCTCTCGATGACAGGCTCAAGGGTGGAAAGGACCTCGTAAACAGCCTGAAGGAATTCCTTCTCGTTGCCGTTCTTAGCCACTACATCGTCGTACACTTTTTTCGCGTAAGCATTTTTCAACATAACAAAAACTCCTCTTATAATTTTTGGCAAAAGGCTGTTTAAAAACAAAAAGACAATGACCCCTGCAAGACGTCATTGCCCCAATCAATTATCAATTATTATAATTGAACATAGCTTGCCCGTAAACAAAAGACCCCATTGCCTTTTATCGTGTGTGATTATACTCCGTAAAACCGGATTTGTCAACGCCTTTTTATGAAAATAATATATTTTCTTTAAAATGACCTAATTAACGGCGCTGTTGATAAGGTCTTTTTATTACTTTTGCAAACTTGCAAACTGCCTGAAAATACATCTTGAAAACAGCTTGCCGATACAGTATAATAATTAGAAAAGTATATTTTGTTTATAATAATTTAAGACGATACAGAAAGAGGGAAAATCAAATGTCGTGTTGCTGTGAAAATAAAAGCGATCTGACCCTTTTAGCTGATGTGCTCAATGAGTACAGATCGGTGAAGGGCAGTCTCATTACGATCCTTCAGCATGCTCAGGAAATTTACGGTTACCTTCCGGCGGATGTTATAGTACACATTGCCGAGCAGACGGATATCCCTGTGGCAAAGGTCATGGGTGTGGCTACTTTTTACACCCAGTTCAGATTCAAGCCCGTGGGCAAGTATCTCATCATGCTGTGTCAGGGTACCGCCTGCCACGTCAACGGCTCGGAGCGCATTGCCGCCGCCATCAAAGAGGAATTGGGCATCGAGGACGGTCAGACCACAGACGACGGACTTTTCAGCATAAAGAACGTTGCCTGCCTGGGTTGCTGCAGTCTTTCTCCGGTGATGATGATAAACGGAGACACCTATGGCAATTTGACCCCGGACAAGGCAAAGCAGATATTGAGAGAACTTAAAAACAAGGAATAAGTGGTGATAGATATGAAGATAGCAGTAGGACAGGGCAGCTGCGGAATAGCTGCCGGCGCCGGAAAGGTCTACGCGGCTCTTGCGGAGCAGGGTCTGGGCTCGGTGCTTACAAAGACCGGTTGCATAGGAATGTGCTTTCTTGAACCGATAGTTGATATTTACGGCGACGACGGTCAGCTCAAAAGGCTTGTCAAAGTGGGAGAGGCTGACGCGGAAAAAATCGCGAAGTACGTTAAAGAAGGGGACGAGGAGGCTGTAAAATCCCTTGAGATATCCCCGGAGGACAGTGAGTTTCTCACAAAGCAGACAAGAATAGCTCTGCGCAACTGCGGCATAATAAACCCGGAGAACATAGACGAGTACATCGCCCGGGGCGGATATTCCGCCATAGACAAGGCTCTTGATATGACCCCGGAGCAGGTAATTGATATCATCAAGACCTCGGGACTTGCCGGCAGAGGCGGAGCGGGTTTCCCCACATGGTTCAAATGGAACGCCGCAAGACAGAGCGTCAGCGATACAAAATATATCATCTGCAACGCCGACGAGGGCGACCCCGGCGCTTTTATGGACAGAGCGGTCATCGAGAGCGACCCCCACAATCTTATTGAGGGTATGCTCATAGGCGCCTATGCCATCGGCGCAAAGGAAGCGGTCGTGTACGTCAGAGCAGAGTATCCTCTGGCAATAGAAAGGCTTACAAACGCCATAGCGCAGGCAAAGGAAAAGGGATACCTGGGTCAGAATATCCTGGGCAAGGGCTTTTCCTGCGAAATGCGTATCAAGGCAGGCGCGGGAGCCTTTGTGTGCGGCGAGGAGACTGCGCTTATCGAATCCCTTGAGGGTCAGAGAGGTATGCCCAGGCTTAAGCCTCCCTTCCCGGCTCAGTCGGGTTACTGGAACGAGCCTTCAAACATAAACAATGTTGAGACCTTCGCAAACGTTGCGTGGATAATCACAAACGGCGGCGAGGCCTTTGCCGCCATGGGCAACGACAACGGCAAGGGTACCAAGGTGTTCGCCCTTACCGGCAAGGTAAAGAGGGGCGGTCTTGTCGAAATCCCCATGGGCAAGACTCTGCGAGACGTAATATTTGACATCGGCGGCGGAATGAGGAGCGATAAAGCCTTTAAGGCGGTCCAGCTGGGCGGCCCTTCAGGCGGTTGTATCCCCGCGGCGCTGATAGATACGGTCATTGATTACAAGTCACTTTCCGCCACGGGCGCCATTATGGGTTCCGGCGGCATGGTGGTCATGGATGAGAGTACCTGTATGGTTGGCATGGCACGATTTTTCCTGGATTTCACCACCAAGGAATCCTGCGGGAAATGTGTGCATTGCCGCATAGGCACCAAGCGAATGATGGAGATACTTGACAGGATATGCAGGGGCGAGGGTAAGCAGGGAGATATTGAGCTGTTGGAGGAGCTTTGCGTCAGCATCAAGGACGGCGCTCTCTGCGGCTTAGGTCAGACCGCTCCCAACCCGGTGCTCACCACAATAAAATATTTCAGAAACGAGTATGAGGCTCATATTGACGATAAAAAGTGCCCCGCCGGGGAGTGCGTGGATCTTATCAGCTACTCCATAGACCCGGAGAAGTGCCGCGGCTGTACCCTGTGCGCAAAGAAATGTCCCGTGAGCGCCATTGAGGGTACCGTCAAACAGCCCCATAAGATAGACACGGAAAAATGTATCAAGTGCGGTAACTGTAAAGCTGTTTGTAAGTTCTCCGCTGTTGTGTGCGAATGATTGAGAGTGAAAGGAAGGATTACAATGTCGGAGAATATTATCAACTTAAAGATCGACGGTAAGGACATATCCGTAAAGAAGGGCACGACTATACTTGACGCCGCGAGGGCTAACGGTATAGAGATCCCCACTCTCTGTCACAGCGAGTACGTCAAGGCTTACGGCGCCTGCGGTCTCTGCCTTGTTGAAGGGGAGAATATGCCAAAACTCATGCGCGCCTGCTCAACAGTCGCGGGAGACGGTATGGTCATCAACACCATGTCTCCCAGAGTAGTCAGGGCGAGAAAGATCGCTCTTGAGCTTATTATGTCCGACCATGACGGCGACTGCAAGGCTCCCTGCACAAAGGCTTGTCCTGCAAACACGGACTGTCAGGGTTATGTGGGACTTATAGCCAACGGGGAGTACAAAAAGGCTGTTGAGGTCATCAAAGAGGCCTTGCCGCTGCCTGCGTCAATAGGCAGGATCTGTCCTCACCCCTGTGAAAAGGAGTGTCGCAGACATATAATCGAGGAGCCCATCTCCATAGCGCAGCTCAAATTCTTTGCCGCGGATAAAGACCTGGCAGGGGATACCTACATCCCCGAAATCGCGGAGGATACAGGCAAGCGGGTAGCAATAATCGGCGGCGGCCCCGGCGGACTTTCCGCGGCTTATTTCCTGAGAAGAAAGGGACATTCTGTAAAGGTCTACGATAAAATGCCTCAGATGGGCGGTATGCTTCGTTACGGCATCCCTCAGTACAGACTGCCGAAAAATATACTGGACAAGGAAGTAGCTCTCATCGAAAACATGGGCGTGGAGCTTATCAATAACGTCAGGATCGGAGAGAGCATAAGCTTTGAGCAGATCAGGAAAGAAAACGACGCGGTGATAGTTGCCGTAGGAGCATGGAAGAGCATGAAAATGCGCGTCAAGGGCGAGGAGCAGGAAGGCGTTTTCGGCGGTATAGATTTCCTGCGCAACGTTATTCTGGGCGAAAAGCCCGAGATAGGCGACATGGTAGCGGTTTGCGGAGGAGGCAATACGGCGATGGATGCCTGCCGTACCGCTGTGCGTTTGGGCGCAAAGAAGGTCTATGTTATCTACAGAAGAACCCGCAACGAAATGCCCGCTGAGGATATCGAAATAAAAGAGGCTGAGGAAGAGGGCGTTATCTACAAGTTCCTCACCAACCCCGTTGAATTTACGGGAGAGAACGGCAGAGTAAACGGTGTCAAGCTTCAGATAATGGAGTTGGGAGAGCCGGACGCCAGCGGCAGACGCAGTCCCGTCCCCGTTGAGGGTAAGTTTGAGAGCATTGAGCTGGACAGCGTTATAATGGCCATCGGTCAGGGCTCAGATCTCACCGGTATCGACGGACTTGATCTTACTAAAAAAGGTACGATCTCAGCGGACGAAAACAGCTTTGTCACCTCGCAGGAGGGTGTGTTCGCAATAGGCGACGTCATCAACAGAGGCGCGGGCATAGCGATATCGGCGATCGGTCACGCAAAGAAGGCCGCCATTGCCGTGGACGCATATCTCAACGGCGTTGACATCTGCTATAAAGAGCCGTATTATTCCGAGCGTGTCGTTACCCGTGAGAGCTTTCCGAATGTTTCCGAGGTGAGCCGTGTTAAGATGTCGCAGCTTTCACCTGAGGAGAGGAAACATAACTTTGACGAAGTGGTCCGCGGCTACACCGAGGAAGAGGCTCAGAGAGAGGCTCACCGCTGCCTGGGCTGCGGCTGTCATGACTACTACGACTGCAAGCTCATAAAGCTTGCCAACAACTATGATATTGACCCTGCCCGTTTTGCGGGGGAGAAGAAGACTGGCTACGTCAACAAAAACGATTTTATAGAGCGTGACGTGAACAAGTGCATTCTGTGCGGTCTTTGCGTGCGTGCCTGCAGCGAGGTCATGAACATTACTGCAATAGGTCTTGTGGGCAGAGGCTTCAAAACGGTGGTAAGTCCCGCGTTTGCCCTGCCGCTTGACAAGACGAACTGCAACGCCTGCGGTCTTTGCGTACAGCTCTGTCCCACGGGAGCTCTTCAGGAGCGTTCATTGCTGGCAAAGCAGGTTCCCGTAAAGGAAAAGCCGGAAAAGATCACCTGTACAGAGTGCGATAAAAACTGCACCGTGGCGGTGTCATATGTGGGTGGCAAGGTCGCCAGAGTAATTCCCGCCGACAAGCAGAGCCTTAACTGCGTTCTGGGCAGGCAGGAGCTTATTGAGAGGATATCGAAGAAGTTGTCTGACGCAAAGTAAATTCGGCGTTTTCGTCTGAAATATACTTTTTGTCTTCAACGGAAAAATAATGCCCCGGTTCATTTACGGTATATGCAAAACGGTAACTGACCGTTTGCGTATACCGTATTTTTCCCTCAACGGGAGGCTCCGTAAGCTCTTTTATCACCTCGTATGCATTGACCTCGTCCATGCCGGTGAAGGCGCAGATAAGAGCTTGCATTGCCGTTGTGTTATCTTCGTTATTTTTCGCGGTAATACTGACTGATTTTATGCTGCCATGTTCGTTGGGATAAGCTGTTAGCAGACCGCGGTCGGCGTCGTCCACGGTAACGGGGACCGAATATTTCGCTTCCTCGCCCGGCGAAAGATAGACTGCGGTTTCATCAGCACTCAGCGATTTTGAGAAGCTGTTGAACCTGCTGAGCAGTATGAAGATATCGATCTGCTTTTCTTTTGTGCAGGCGGAAAACAGGGCGAATATAAGCAAAATGGGCAGAAATATCCTGATTATCGATCTCATTTGTCATTTCCTCCGAAAAATAATTTATTAAACATTTGTAATAATTACTGCAATCAGCCGCAAGTTATGCTATACTATAATAACTAAATTATAATTTATTCTAAATTATAATTTTAAAATCCTCGTTCAGGAGATATCATTATGAATAAGATCGGAAAGTGGAGCACAAAAAAGAAAATAACTGTCAGCGTTTTACTGGTAGTGCTTGCGGGTATAATTGCTTTTATCGCCTACCGGGTCTTGAGACCCGACCCCCAAAGCGCCGTCACGGTAACAACGGTGGGGAAGGGAGATATCACCCAAACGCTGAGCCTGACGGGCAAGGTGGAATCCGGCAATCAGGGAAAGTTTGAGATACTCAAGGATACCAAGGTGGAACAGGTGAACTTCCGCGTCGGCGATACCTTTAAAAAGGGTGATGTGCTTGCCACTTTTGACGTATCATCCATCCGCAGTGTTGTGACTCAGAAGAAGAACGCTTACGACAATGCGGAAAAAGCGTACAGGGAATACCTGAAAAATTCCAAGTCCGCCACTGCAAAACTTGATGAAATAAACAAGGAGATAGCGGAGCTGGAAAAATCCTCCGGCGAAACGAAGTCAGAGGAGGAAAAGCAGGAGCAAACAAAGAAGTACAAAACCAAAGTCGGCGAATGGATAGCGGCTCTTCTGAACGGCGGCAGATCCCAGTCAAATTCATTGCTTGGGGGAATGCTCACCGGTTCGGTCGATCTGTCATCAATGCTGGGTATAAGCGGAGCGTCCTCAAATGAAATGAGGCTTATGCAGCTCCAGCTTGAAAAGACAGTTCTTGAAACACAGTCCGCAGAGACCCTTTCAACGGTGTATCAGAAGCTTGCGGAATCCGCGGAGGCTGAGTATACAAGCATAAAATCCGCAATGGATATGCTGGAAAAAGGCTGGACAGCTGAGTATGACGGAATAGTAAGAGAGGTAAATATGACCGCAGGCAGCGTTTTTACTCCCGATGAAACGGCGCAGAAGGGGGCTAATATTGATCTGTCCGCACTGATCTCAGGGGGCACCACCAATATAGACCTTTTGGGTATGCTGTCGGATCTGTTCAATCAGTCATATTACGGAATGATAGTTGAATATTACCCGTTCACGGCGAGCTTTACTCTCGATAAATACGATGTATTCAAAGTATCCATGGATCAGAAGGTCAAAGTCACATCCTCCAACGGCAAGACCTATGACGGCGTAGTGACCTACATAAGTCCCGTCGCTACGGAGAGCGGCGGCATAAATATAAGCTCGATCATCAGCTCCGCAGGCGGCTCAAACAGCGGCGTGGAGGCGAAGATATCAATACTGAATCCCGACGAAAGCGTCATAATAGGCTTTGATGTTGATATTGAAATAGAGACGGAAAATGAGAAAGATGTTATCGTTGTTCCCATTGAGGCGCTGCAGTACAGCAATGACGCTACCTATGTTTATCTCTATGACAAGGGCACAAAAACAGTTAAAAAGACAGAGGTGGAGACAGGCATATTCAGCGGTACTCAGTATCAGATAATCTCCGGTTGTAAAGAGGGAGATGTTATAGTAAAAAGCCCGTCCCTTACGCTTAAGGACGGGGAAAAAATAGTTGCAGCCTTCGACGAAAAATAATAAACAGACCCTGTAATTTTGAGTAAGGGTGGTGTTGCCTTGAATTTTTGGGAAAATATAAAAATCGCAAGATACAGCATAAAGACGAATCTCATGCGTTCTATACTGACGGTACTTGGTATAATAATAGGCGTATCTTCGGTCATAATGATAATCACCGTGGGTGACGGCGCCCGTGAGTATATTATAGACATGATAAACGATCTCGGCTCCAACACCGTGAGCATCACGGTGAACACGGCGTCCGTGTCCGCAAGCGAGTACATCAGCAAGGACGATATAGCCGCGATAAAGTCTCTTGAGTCGGTGGAATATATTTCACCCATAGTGGTGGGTGTGGGAAATGCCGAGGCGAATGGGAAGACAGGCGTGGTATTTGCCATGTCCGGCACCCCGGATCTTCAGTATGTCATGGCGACCAAGATCAAATACGGCAGGTTCTTTACTCAGGATGAATACGAAAGCGCCAGAGAGGTGGGGGTCATACCCACAATGAGCGCCCTGCTTCTGTTCGGCTATGAAGACTGTGTGGGCAAATATATAGAGTTTTCCATGAACGGAAGAACTTCAAAGATCAAAATAATCGGAGTATCGGACGCGGAAGGATCCACCATGGATACAGATGCCATGATGGAAATGTCCCAAAACTTCATGAACGGAAACGAACAGACAATGAGCGCGCTTTTGCTGCCCAGCACCCTTACGGATATTATGATGGACAGCGAGGGGTACTATGAGATGGTATACCTCACCGCAGTTTCAAACGACTTGCTTGACACAGCGGGCAATGCGGCTGTCAATACACTTTACGCACGTCACGGAAACTACGGCAAAAAGGCGTATAGCGTTACCAACATGGCAATGTATATAAATCTGTTGGATACCGTTATAAGGCTGATGACTACGTTTATAGCAGGTGTCAGCGGCATTTCTCTTGTGGTCGGCGGAGTGGGCGTGATGAATATCATGCTTGTGTCTGTCACGGAGCGAACAAGGGAGATCGGTATCAGAAAATCGCTGGGAGCCAAGACTTCGGTTATACTTTATCAGTTCTTGACCGAATCGATCATACTATGTATGATCGGAGGTGTGATGGGCTTGCTGTTCGGTGTTTTCGGAGCCACGGCAATTTCCGCCTATCTTGATATCCCGATAAAGCTTCATTTTTCCACAGTCGCTCTGGCGATAGGATTTTCAAGCGCCATAGGAATATTCTTTGGTATTTATCCTGCCCGAAAAGCGGCTCTCATGCTGCCTATAGAGGCGCTGAGAAGAGATTGATGATTTAGAGGTGCTTTATGAAAAAAATTGTTGCGTTGATCTTATCACTTATATCTGTCCTGGTATTTTCCTCCTGCGGTAAAAATACGGACGCAAAAACTACAGGTAACGGAGAAACTTCAGGCGGCACAGAAGCTACAACCGCTGAAGGGACTTCAGACGCCGAGAGGGAAAAGCCGGAACCCCAGTACGATTATGACCTTACCCCATATGTAAAGCTCGGAGAGTACAAAGGTCTTGACGTTGATTTTGTGGATGAAACGGTCACAGATGACGATGTTCAGAAGCAAATCGACGAGATGCTTATAAAAAACGAATACTGTACGGAGAAGAAGCTGAACAAAAATACGGTGGAAGACGGCGACTGGGTAAATATCGACTATGAGGGCTATATGGACGGAAAACAGTTCGACGGAGGCACGGCGCAGGGTGCTGATCTCCAGATCGGTTCCGGCTCATTCATAGACGGTTTTGAGTCAGGACTTGTAGGCAAAACTGTGGGCAGTACGGTATCCCTCGATCTCCATTTTCCGGAGAATTATACAAACAGCCCGGATCTTTCAGGCAAAGCTGTGACGTTTAAAGTAAAGATAAATTATATCGCCGAAAAAATTCCCAATGAAATTACCGATGAGCTGGTCGAAGAAATGACGTCAGGTTCTTACCAGACTGTCCTTCAGTTGAAAAGTTATCTCAAGGGATATATGAAGAACGAAAGGATCAACCAGAACAAGAACGCCGTTCTTGACAAAGCCGTTGAAAACGCGACGATAATCGCATATCCTACCGATGAAATAGAAAGCTTCATTGAGCTTGCGGTGAAGACATATACCGAACAGGCGGAAAATCAGTCCATGGATCTTGATGAGTATCTTGAAAGCTCAGGCAGCACCAGAGAACAGTTTGACAAAGAACTCAGGAAGCAGGCGGAGGAAACGATAAAGACGGAGCTGGTGGTCTTCGCTATCGCCAAGGCTGAAAATATCGTTATCGACGATGAGCGTTACAATACCATGGCTGAGTCATATGCCGGCAGTTACGGCGTGGACGCTAAAACCATTGAGAACAGGATCGGTTCCGGCAGATTGATGAGAATGATAATGCAGAACGATGTTGTGTCCTTCCTCTATGAAAACGCCGCGCAGTATAAGCCTGCTGAGAACGAAAATTAAATAAAAGAAACGGATGCCGAAAACGAAAAGGTTCGCCGACGGCATCCGTTATTGTTTACATATTTTAAGTTTCGCATTGCATAATGAAATCGAGGATAAGATCGAGATTTTCAGGGTCATGTTCAATTTCTTTTGAAAACAGGCGGAAGGTCTCATCAGGAGCCTCACCGTTCAAAAAGGCGATGAGCGGGGGAGTAAGCGCGCTCAGGGCAATAAGCCTTGCGTATGCTCCGCAGTCCGGCTCATTGACCGCTTTTAGAAAATACCTGTAAATAAAATATGCCAGAGCCCTGTTGATAAGAAGGGAATTTTCAGCAATGTAATTTTCAAAATATTTATCAGGTGTTTTTGACAGGCAGTATGCGAGCAGCTTTTTCCACTTTTCGGTAAGTATTTCACAGTCATTCAGAAGGTGATCCGTGAAGGAGCATAACGCTTGAATGTCGGGTGGAGCAAAGCCGCACATTGTACCGAAGGGTTCAGCTTCGTCTATCCGGTTTTGAGCATTCTCGGCGACGGAAAACAGCGTGTTTATGTTTTGTCTTACGGAGGCGTTTTCATCAAATCCCGCAAACAGCTTATTGCGTTGATCCGTGAGAATGTTCAGCACCTTGTCGTCGCTTATGTCGGTCACTTCCGGGTAAGCTCCCGCCGCGGTGGAAGAAAAAATGATCTCGCAGGCGGCAGGGCATGAGAGGCTAAGGGCCTTTTCCGTAAAGCCCTCATATTCCTCTATGAACCACGGATGCTGACGGCATACATCTGCGGTGTGTTCAACCCCCAGACAAAGGCGTATTTCACACAAATTGTCTTCATCTAGAAAGGGACAGCGGTTATTGTGAAGCTTAAAGTAACGGTTGCCGTCCTCATCGGTATCGGAGAACTTTTTTATTTTTTCTCCAAGTTTGGTGTTTAGTCCGGAATAAAATGATGCTGTATCGTCGTCTATGATTATTTCCCACCGGGCGCAGCAGGTGTCGGGGCAGTTCCCCGCGAGACATTCAAATTTTTCCGAATAAAAGGGCGAATATATCATGGTATCATCCTACTATAAATTATTAAAAACCTGTACGTATCAGCCGTGCAGGTTTTTGTTATTTTCAGTTTGATGTAACTATTGCGTTTGAAGGAATTTTGCAGTCCACGACTACCGGACCTTTTGCTTTGAGCGCAAGGGATATGCGCCGTTTTATCTGCGAACTCTTTTTTATCTTCAGCGCGTCGATGCCGTAAGAGCGGACAAGACTTAAAAAATCCGTTTCCCACTCAGGCTCGGTCATTGAAAATCTGCCGTACTTGAACCATTGCATCTGACGAACCATTCCCAGAACGGTGTTGTTCATGATAACGATCTTTATGGGCAGGTCATATTTCTTTACGGTGGCAAGCTCGCCGCAGTTCATGTGGAAGCTTCCGTCACCGGTCACCAGCACAACGGGTCTGTCCGGGAAAGCGATCTTTGCCCCTATGGCGGCGCCTAAGCCGAAGCCCATGGTACCCAGACCGCCGCTTGTCAGAAAGCTGCGCGGCGTGACAAATGGATAATATTTTGCGGTCCACATCTGATGTTGCCCTACGTCAGTGACGATTATTCCGTTACTGCCCACGGAGTTGTATATTTCATTTATTATCTCACGGGGCATGGCGTTTTCGGGAGCCTCCGAAGCATGGCTGTTCTTTATCCCGTTGACAGTGTAAGCCCATTCTCTGCCGTGAATATCCGGCAGACTTTGTTCAATGCGCGCCAGGGCTGATCTTATATCGGATCTTATATGGAGCTGAGAGGGGATGTTTTTGTCCATTTCCGCTGAATCTATGTCTATGTGAATGATTTTGGCTTTTTCGGCAAAGTCGGAGTCAGGGTCTGCGGATCGATCGGAAAATCTTGTGCCAGTTGCGATCAGCAGATCACATTCTTTAAGGGCAAAATTTGCCGCCTCATGACCGAATTTTCCCGCCATGCCTAAAAACAGAGGGTGAACATAGGGAATGGCGCTCAAGCCCATAAGAGAGCTTACCACCGGGATATCCGCCTTTTGCGCCAGAGCCATAAGCTCCGCCTCCGCGCCGGAGGAAACAACGCCTCCGCCAATGAACAGCAGGGGCTTTTGCGCGGCTTCTATCATCTGTACTGCCGCTTGTATATCCTCTGCGCATATCTCCGGATCCGGGTCCGGCTGAGCAGGCGTTTTGTGTTCAAAGTCTGTGAACGCGCAGAGTATATCCATGGGAATGTCCACTAAAACGGGCCCTTTTCGTCCGCTGGAGGCGATACGAAAAGCGTCGCGCAAATTGTCGGCGAGGGTCTCAACGCTTGAAACGATGAAGCTGTGCTTGGTTATGGGCAGAGTGATCCCGTAAATGTCGACCTCCTGAAAGCCGTCATGACCCAGCATGGATTTGCACACGTTGCCGGTTATGGCGACAAGGGGAGAGGAGTCCATATATGCTGTTGCAATGCCGGTCACCAGATTTGTGGCGCCGGGTCCGGAGGTGGCTATGACCACTCCGGTCTTGCCGGAGGATCTGGCGTAACCGTCTGCGGCGTGGGCGGCGCCCTGCTCATGGGCAGTCATGATGTGCCGTATATCGGGATAATCGCAAAGAGCGTCATAAATGTCAAGCACAGCGTTGCCCGGGTACCCGAAAACGGTATCCACCGAGTATTCCCGCAGGACTTCAAGCACAATTTGCGCACCGTTAAGCTCCATATATCTCACCTCACAAGGTCAAGTTAAAGTCGGGTTATCAAATAACGGAAAATCTGAAAGATGTGGAAGTAGTGAACATTACGTTGGGTTCCAATATGAATTGCGGAAAATCCGGATGGTTCGGGGAGTCGGGATAAAACTGCGTCTCAAGGCAGAAGCCCGAGTGCTTGTTCATAACCGTGCCGCCCTTGCCGGGAATGTTGTCAAGAAAGTTTCCGCAGTAGAGCTGTACGCCGGGCAGGTTCGTAAAGACCTCCATGGTCCTCCCGCTTTCCGGCTCGGTGACAAATATGACGGGTTCGTTGGCGTCATGCTCATCAAGGCAGAAATTGTGGTCATAGCCCTTGCACATTATGAGCTGATCGTAGTCCGCGCCGATATCCCTGCCGATGGCTTTGGGAGCCGTAAAATCAAAGGGGGTGCCCTTGACGGATCTCAATTCACCGGTGGGTATGCTGTCGCTGTCCGTTACAGTGAAGCGTCCGGCGTTTATTTTAAGCACATGACCTAATATATCTCCCTGACTGTCTCCACGCAGGTTGAAATAGGCGTGATTTGTCAGGTTGATGAAGGTTTTTTTGTCCGATGTTGCCGAGAAGTTTATCAAAACGGTGTTGTCATCGGTAAAGGTGTATATGACCTGAGCGTTAACGTTGCCGGGAAAGCCGAAAGTACCGTCGGCGCTGAAATATGTGAGCGCCACAGAGTTGTCTCCTCTTATCTCCGCATCCCATACAGCGTGGGAAAATTCGCCGTTTCCGTGGAGGCAAAGCTTTCCGTCAACATTTTTGACCACATTATATTCCACACCGTCTATGGTGAATCTGCCGTTGGCTATCCTGTTTGCGCATCTGCCCACGGTCATGCCCTGATAATCGGAATATTTAAGATGCCCCTCAAGGTCATCAAAGCCGATAAGCACGTCGGAGATCCTGCCGGATCTGTCGGGCACATATACCGACTGAAGTGTGGCGCCGTAGGTGATTATCTCAACATAAGCTCCGGAGGAATTCCTGATCGTATATTTATCCACCTGTCTGCCGTCAGGCATTGTACCGAAACAACTTTTGGTAATTGACATTATGAATACACCTCGGATTTATTATAACTGCTGCTGTAATTCCCTGTCCTTTTCAAGGACGGAGTCCTGCATTGCCGCGCGCATTTCCGCCAGCTTGACGGCAAGCTTTTCGTCCTCTACTGCGATGATCTGAGCCGCAAGCATGGCGGCGTTGTACGTGCCGTCAATGGCGACCGTCGCCACCGGGATGCCCGAAGGCATCTGTACTGTGGACAGCAGGGCGTCCAGTCCGTCCAGGGTTGAGGACTTGACGGGGATACCGATCACCGGCAGGGTGGTGGAGGCGGCGATGGCACCCGCAAGGTGCGCCGCTTTTCCCGCGGCGGCTATGATGGCGCCAAACCCGTTCTGACGGGCGTTCCTTGAAAAGTCAGCGGCCTGCAGAGGTGTGCGGTGCGCTGAGTAAACGTGAGCCTCAAACTCGATGCCAAGTTCCTTGAGCAGATCTATAGCGGGCTGAACAGCCTTAAGGTCGCTGATGCTGCCCATTATTATACCGACTTTTTTCATTTGTTTGTTCCTCCTATGTAGCAACAGGGATTTAAAATATGCGCGCTCAGTTTTTAGGTTCGCTGAGCTTAAAAAGATTTGTTTTCTTTATAACAACGGAGAGGGGAAGACCGAGACCGTAACAAACTACCAGCTCGCCCAGCCCCACGCTTAAAGCCAAAGGGATAAATACTGCGATTTTAAAGCTTGAAAAATCAAAAATACCTTCAGGGGTAAAACACGTTATCTCCGCGCCGACGATAAGGGCATTGAAAATTATCGGGGGCAGGGGAGCGAGGAAGGGTACGCCTTTTATACATACATTTCTCAAAGCCCTGGTGGAAAAAGCCGCCAGAACAGTTGCCAGGGTGCCGAAGATCATATCAATGACCATCATTGGGCTGCCGATATTTGCGATCAGACAACCCACGATAAGCCCGGGAATGGCCGCCGGGGTAAATATCGGCAATATAGTTAGAGCCTCGGAGATCCTGAACTGGACTTCACCGTAGGCTATAGGGGCGACCGCATATGTAAGAGCGGCGTACATGGCGGCTATCATTGCCGCCTGCACCAAAAATACAGTACTTTTTTTTTTCAAAACAACACAGCCTTTAATATTAAGCCCGGCCGCCCAAGAGAACGACCGGGCTTGAATGTTTGATTTTTATTTTTTTATAAGACTTACACCTGTCATTTCAACGGGCTGTTCAATGCCCATTATCTGAAGCATTGTGGGAGCAATGTCACAGAGCCTGCCGCCCTCTCTCAATTCACAGGGGTAACCCACGACCATGAAAGGTACGGGGTTTGTTGTGTGAGCCGTGAAGGGTGAACCGTCATCCTCGTACATTTTATCCGCGTTGCCGTGATCGGCGGTTATCATCATCACCCCGCCGGCTTTCATAACGGCGTCGCATACCCTGCCGACGCAGGTGTCAACTGCCTCCACCGCCTTTACAGCGGCGTCAAATATACCGGTGTGACCCACCATGTCACAGTTGGCAAAGTTGAGCATGATAGCGTCGTAAGTGCCCGCGTTGATCTTTTCCACAACAGTGTCCGTGACCTCATACGCGCTCATTTCCGGCTGCATATCGTATGTGGGGACGTTGGGGGAATCAATAAGTATCCTGTCCTCGCCGGGGTACACCGTTTCGGTGCCGCCGTTGAGGAAAAATGTTACGTGGGCGTACTTGGTGTACTCAGCGATACGGAGCTGCTTAAGACCCCTGCTGCTTATGATCTCGCCAAGGGGTTTGTCCAGAGACTGGGGACGGAAGGCAATGTCCACGTTGGGCATTGTGGCGTCATACTGGGTCATGCACACGTAATACAGATCAAGCATACCGTCACGCTTGAAACCGTCAAAATCCTCGTCCACAAGGGAACGGGTGATCTCCCGGGCTCTGTCGGGACGGAAATTGAAGAAAATAAAGCTGTCGCCGCTCTTGAGAGGCTCCGCATCCACAGAGACGGAGGGGACGATGAATTCGTCCGTAACGTCGTTTGCGTAGGATTCCTCAAGCAGTTTCTTGCCGCATTCAAACTTAATGCCTTCGTTCTTGACAATGGCGTTGTACGCCTTCTCCACACGGTCAAATTTCTTTTCTCTGTCCATGGCGTAGTATCTGCCCATGATGGTGGCTATCGTGCCCACGCCTATCTCTTTTGTCTTATTGAAAAGCTCTTCAACATAATCCTTACCGGAGGTGGGAGGCACGTCTCTGCCGTCCATAAGGCAATGGATGAAGACCTTTTCTATACCATTCCTTTTTGCCAGCTCAAGGAGAGCGTACAGATGGGTGTTGTGGCTGTGGACTCCGCCGTCTGAGAGCAGACCCATAAGGTGAAGAGCGGAATCGTTCTTTTTACAGTTCTCAACCGCCGCCATAAACGCCTTGTTCTCAAAGAAATCTCCGTCTGAGATGGACTTCGATATTCTTGTAAGCTCCTGATAAACGATACGTCCAGCGCCTATGTTGGTGTGACCCACCTCGCTGTTGCCCATCTGACCGTCGGGAAGACCTACGTCCATGCCGGAGGCGCCGATATAAGTGGTGGGGTTTTCAGCCATCAGCCTGTCCAAATTGGGGGTATTGGCGGCTTTTATCGCGTTGCCGTAATCGGAATCGTTTCTGCCGAAGCCGTCCATTATACATAAAAATACAGGTTTTTTCATTGCCGGAATCATCCTTTTCTTGAGATCATTTCGAAGCAGCTTCAACTATAGCCGCAAAGTCGGGAGCCTTGAGAGAAGCGCCGCCGATAAGGCCGCCGTCAACGTCGGGCTGAGCCAGAAGCTCCGCCGCGTTGCCCGCGTTCATGGAACCGCCGTACTGTACTACCATCTTGTCAGCCGCATCCTGACCGTAAAGCTCGCAGATAAGTTCACGGATAGCCTTGTTGACCTCGTTTGCCTGCTCCGCCGTAGCGGTGAGACCTGTGCCGATAGCCCATACGGGCTCATAGGCGATTATGATATTGTCAAGCTCTTCCTTTTTGATGTCCTTAAGGGCGATCTTGACCTGTGTGCGCACGACCTCCATGGTTATGCCCAGTTGTCTCTGCTCAAGATACTCGCCTACGCAGAGTATGACCGTAAGACCTGCGTCGATGGCGGCGCGGGTGCGTTTTGCCACTGTCTCGTCCGTGTCGCCGAAATATGTGCGGCGCTCGCTGTGACCGATGATAACATAGGGTACGCCGATAGCCTTGAGCATCTCAGCGGAGACTTCGCCTGTGAAGGCGCCTTTTTCCGCCCAATGGCAGTTCTCAGCGCCGACCTTTATGTTGGAACCCTTAGTTGCCTCAAGAGCCGCGAATAAATCAATGTAGGGGACGCAGACGACCACGTCGCAGTCCGCTTTTGCCACAAGGGGCTTGATAGCCTCGATAAGAGCCTTTGTCTCATCGGGAGTTTTGTTCATTTTCCAGTTTCCGGCAATAACTGCCTTACGGAGTTCTTTGTTCATAATAATACACTTACCTTTCTTCAAGTCATATTTCATACGGGCGGAGTTACCCGCCCGCACTTTGTTTGTTGATAAATCAATTATTTCTCATTGAGAGCCGCGATGCCGGGAAGCTCCTTGCCCTCAAGGAATTCAAGTGAAGCGCCGCCGCCGGTGGAGATGTGGGACATCTTGTCGGCAAAGCCGAGCTTCTGAACAGCCGCAGCTGAATCGCCGCCGCCGATGATGGAGATAGCGCCGCTTTCCGCAACCGCCGTAGCCACTGCGATGGTGCCCTTTGCAAAGTTTTCCCACTCTGAAACGCCCATGGGTCCGTTCCAGATGACCGTGCCGCTGCCCTTGATGGCATCTGCAAATATCTTTGCTGTCTCCGGTCCTATATCAAGACCCATCCAGCCGTCTTCGATGTTGCCTGTGCTGCATACCTTGGGCTCTGTATCAGCGGCGAATTCTTTACCGCAAACAGTGTCAACGGGAAGGAGGAACTTAACGCCCTTTTCCTTAGCTTTTTTGATCATATCAAGAGCGAGTTCAAACTTGTCCTCTTCGCAGAGAGATTTGCCTATCTTCTTGCCCTGAGCGGCAAAGAAGGTGTAAGCCATGCCGCCGCCGACGATGAGCGTATCAACTTTATCAAGCAGATTATTGATAACGCCGATCTTATCAGATACTTTTGCACCGCCGAGGATGGCGACAAGGGGACGCTTGGGATCTTCAAGGGCGCCGCCCATGAAGGTGATCTCTTTCTGGATAAGGTAACCGCAGACAGCGGGAAGGTAATCCGCAACACCTGTGGTGGAGCAGTGGGCTCTGTGAGCTGAACCGAAGGCGTCGTTCACAAATATTTCGGCAAGAGCTGCCAGCTTCTTTGAAAACTCGGGATCGTTCTTGGTTTCCTCAGCGTGGAACCTTACGTTCTCTATGAGCATAACGTCGCCGTCTTTAAGCTCTGCGGCAAGCGCCTGCGCGCTTTCGCCAACAACGTCCTTTGCCATCTTGACTTCCTTGCCCAGAAGCTCGGAAAGGCGGACAGCAACGGGAGCTAATGAAAACTCGGGTTTAAATTCACCCTTGGGTCTGCCTAAATGTGAGCAGAGAATAACTTTTGCGCCCTTATCAATGAGATACTTGATGGTGGGGAGGGAAGCGACGATACGCTTGTCGCTGGTGATCTTTCCACCGTCAAGGGGCACGTTGAAGTCACAGCGGACGAGAACTTTTTTACCGCTGACGTCGATATCTTCTACTGATTTTTTGTTGAGTACATTCATGATTAACAGATCCTTTCATAGTTAGAGTATTCAAACTTTTAGACCGTTTCTAATTGTATAATAAATACTGCCAATTTGCAATAGGTTATATCAAAAAGAATATTATTATGTAAATATATATAAAAAAAATAAAATTTCACCTGTAAATTTTTAAAGCATTTCTTTATTTTCTACTTGTTATCGGAGGCTTTTTCTGCAATAATATAAGGTAAACTGGATATTATTGACTTCGAGGTGTTATCTTTGAACGAATTTGAGATGCTCGCAGAGCTTATATTCCCGGACATTACCCTTACACCGGAACAGTGCGAAATCGACTTTCCTCCCAGGGATCTTCCCGAGGGCGCGAGAGTGACCCGTTTTGCCCCCAGCCCCACAGGTTTCCTTCACATAGGGGGACTTTTTACCGCCCTTGTAAACAAGCTTACCGCCAAGTCCACGGGGGGCACATTCCTGCTCCGCATTGAGGACACCGACAAAAAGCGTGAGATCGAGGACGGAGTTTCCGAAATAATAAAGGGTCTTACGGACTTCGGCGTGGAGATCGACGAGGGCGTTATCGGCTTTAATAAAGAGAGCGGAGCCTACGGTCCCTACCAGCAGAGCCACAGAAAGACCATATATCAGGCAATAGCCAAGCGGCTTGTGCAGGAGGGCAGCGCCTATCCCTGCTTCTGCTCAGAGGATGACCTTAACGAGCTACGCGCCCGTCAGGAGGAGCAGAACGTAAACAAGGGCTATTACGGCGAATGGGCGAAATGCCGCGACCTGAGCTTTGAGGAGCAGAAACGCAGAATAGAAGCGGGAGAGCCTTTTGTGCTCCGTCTGCGCGCCCGCGGAGACGGCAGTCACCGCATAACCTTTGACGACATGATAAAGGGCAAGATAGAGATGCCGGAGAACAACATGGACGTGGTGCTTCTCAAGACAGACGGCATACCCACCTACCATTTTGCCCACGCAGTGGACGACCACTTCATGCGTACCACCCACGTTATACGCAGTGACGAATGGATAGCCTCCGTGCCTCTGCACATTGCTCTGTTCAAGGCCTGCGGCTTCAGGGTGCCGAAGTATGCCCATGTGTCTCCCATAATGAAGGAAGAGGACGGCAACAAGCGCAAGCTTTCCAAGCGCAAGGACCCGGAAGCTGCGGTGAGTTTCTTTACCGAACAGGGTTTCCCGAAGGAGAGCGTCATAGAGTACCTGCTGACTCTTATAAACTCAAACTTTGAGGATTGGCGCAAGGCTAATCCCCGGGCTCCCCAGGCGGATTTCCCCTTCAATCTCAAGAAAATGAGCCCCAGCGGCGCGCTGTTTGATTTAGTTAAGCTTACCGACGTGAGCAAGAACGTTATCTCTCTTATGACTGCCGACGAGGTCTGCGAAAACGCTGTCAGATGGGCTGAGAGCTATGACCCGGAGCTTTACAAGCTCTTCACCGAAAACAGAGAATATGCAACAGCTATTTTCAGCATAGACAGAGGCACAGCAAAGCCCCGTAAGGATATAGCAAAGTGGAGCGAGGTGCGGGGTTACGTTGAATATTTCTTCGATGAAATTTATAAAAATAATTATGTACTGCCGGAGAAGATATCAAACAAAGACGCCGCGGCGATACTTGAGGAGTACATAAAGGTGTTCAACTTTGAGGACGACAAGGATACCTGGTTCGCAAAGATGAAGGAGATTTGTCCTCTGTTGGGCTACGCAGCGAATGTGAAGGAATACAAAAATGATCCCGACAAGTTCAAAGGTCATATCGGAGACCTGTCAACAGTTGTCAGAGTGGCGATAACCTCCCGTGTGAACACGCCTGATCTGCATTCCATAATCAGACTGCTGGGTGAAGAAAAAGTTGAAGCAAGATTAAACGACGCTTTGGAATATTACAGGAACAACTGACAGAAAGGAACAACAGCAATGGAAGAAAATATTGTTGCTTCATCAAATTTTATTTACGATTTCATTGATGAGGATCTGGCAAACGGCGTCAACAACAGGATACAGACCCGTTTCCCTCCGGAACCAAACGGCTATTTGCACATAGGTCACGCAAAGGCCATCTGCATAGATTTTTCCACCGCGGAAAAATATAACGGGCTTTGCAACCTTCGTCTGGACGATACCAACCCCTCAAAAGAGGACGTGGAGTACGTTGACGCGATAAAAGAGGATATAGAGTGGCTGGGCTTCAAGTGGAACAAGTGCCTGTACGCCTCAAGCTATTTCGATTTTATCTATGAGTGCGCCATAAAGCTCATAAAGAAGGGCAAGGCGTATGTCTGCGACCTTTCACCGGATGAGATCAGAGAGTACAGAGGCACCCTCACAGAACCGGGTAAGGACAGCCCCTACCGCGATCGTTCGGTGGAGGAAAATCTTGATTTATTTGCCAGAATGACCAAGGGCGAGTTTGCAAACGGCGAAAAGGTCCTGAGGGCAAAAATAGACATGGCTTCCCCCAACCTCAATATGCGCGACCCGGTAATTTACAGGATAGCCCACGTTTCCCACCATCAGACAGGGGACAAGTGGTGCGTATATCCCATGTACGATTTTGCCCATCCTCTTTCAGACGCGGCGGAGGGAGTTACATATTCCCTTTGCTCCCTTGAATTTGAAAACCACAGACCTCTGTACAATTGGTTTATTCAGGAGATAGGCTTTGAGGAGCCTCCCCGTCAGATAGAGTTTGCCAGGCTCAACCTCAATTACTGTGTGACCAGCAAGCGCAAGTGCCTTGACCTTGTTCAGAGCGGAGCGGTCAGCGGCTGGGATGACCCCAGAATGGTGACTCTCTGCGGTATGCGCCGCAGGGGATATCCGGCGGAGGCGATCCGCGATTTCATTGACAGAATAGGTGTGTCCAAGGCTTACAGCGTGGTGGACTACGGTCTTTTAGAGGCCTGCGTAAGGGATAACCTCAACACAAACGCGGACAGAGCAATGGCTGTGCTTGATCCTCTTAAGGTGATAATCGACAATTATCCCGAGGGTGAAACTGAGCTGCTGGATGTTGAGATCAACCCCAACAAGCCGGAACAGGGCACAAGGGCAGTGACTTTCTCCCGCGAGATCTACGTTGAGCGCGAGGACTTTATGATAGAGCCGGTGAAGAAATACTTCCGTCTGTATCCCGGCAATGAGGTAAGGCTCAAGGGCGCTTATCTTGTGAAATGTGAAGGTTATGAGACCGATGAAAACGGAGAGGTGACCTGCCTGCACTGCACCTATGACCCGGAAAGCAGGGGAGGCAACGCTCCCGACGGCAGAAAGGTAAAGGGCACCCTTCACTGGGTATCCGCCGCAAATTGCGTAACGGCGGAGGTCAGGCTTTACGACAGATTGTTCAATGTGGAAAATCCCTCGGATAATCTGGAGGAATCCATAAATCCTCAGTCTCTCGTTGTGCTTGACGGCTGTGTGCTTGACGGCGGACTTAACGATCTGAAGCCGGGAGACGTTTTCCAGTTCATGCGTCAGGGATATTTCTGCGTGGATAAGGACAGTACCCCGGATAAGCTTGTATTCAACCGTACCGTTGCACTCAATTCGTCTTGGTGATAAATAAGCGCTTCAGGAGATGACGTTATGAAGATAGTTTACAGAATAGGAGCGGCTTTGCTGGCGCTTTGCATAGTTCCGAATATGCTGTACAAGGCGCTGATACGTCTTGTATATACCATGAGTAAAAACGGCGTTGAGGTGAAGCTATCAATATTGAAAATGAAAAGCGGGAAAGGTGAGGCTGATTTTTCGATAGTGGAAGATCTGTTGAGTAAGGACGGAATGCTCCACGACCTTATCAGCAATATGTCGGGAAAGGGTGTGAACGAGGCTCTTAAACCGATAATTCCCTACGGCATAGCAAGCGGTGTGCTTTTGGCTTTAGCGGTGCTTGTTTGTCTTGCGATCTTTGTGATAAACGTGATAAAGCCCATGCAGAAAACCACCCTTATCCTGTGCGGATGCGGTCTTTTGCTGAATATAGCGGCGATGATAGCTTTTAACCGTGGCTTCGCAGGACCGCTTGTAGACGGAACGATTTCCGTTTCTGATATTATAGGCGGCGGAATTTTCGGGTTGCTTGCTTCAATGTTTACCGGCATAGATATTATACAGTTGAGTACAGCGGCAACATTGAATAATGTGATATTTACGGCGATAGCAGTTTGGACGGCAGCCTTTCTGCTTACAGATCTGGGCGCCGCGGATAAGGACAAGAAAAAAATAAAGAACAAATAAAAAAGCTTTATAAAAAAATAACGGCGGCAGATACCGGAGATCCGATATCTGCCGCCGAAAACTTTATTCAGTTCACGCCCGCGTATTTTGCAAGCCATTTCATAAGTATTGCGTAAGCGGCTTTAAAGAATCTGATTATAGTCTGGAGCCATGAGGTGGGATTGGGAATGTTCTCCATTTCTTCGGGAACGACTTCACCGTCCGCATTCAGTTTAAGGAACTGGGGGTATTCTTCAAAGGTGTCCACAGTGATCTGCTCGTCTGAGTTGTAGAATTTCGCATAAAACTGATTGAAGAACCTGTTTCCTTTCTCTGATGAGTGCTGGAGATCCTTTACGAACCATGTGCGCTCCGGGAACATACAGGTGGAAGCGTCTACGGATTTATCGGGGGATATATATTTGGCATTCGCCGCTGCGAGGTATTCGTCGCTGAGCTTTTCACCAAGGGGAGCGCAGGTGGCTCCGAAGCTTGTGTACTTTGCGTCGATAACACCGTCGCTGTTATTTTCCCACTTCTCTATAACGGGAGGAAGCTGATAATTGTATCTGACGACCACGATGAAGGGAATGTTGTTCTGATCGAAGCCTCTGACTATTTCTTCCGCATGATCTGTAACGTGTGTCTTGAAGTTCATGATCCTTTCGACAAGCACAGGGCTCGTTTCATCGGTCACCATGATATCAAGAGCATCATCATACTGTGACGCCGGGATGAGAGCCCACAGGCTGGGCATTGTGCCGAAGGTTTCCATAAGAGCGTCCTCGTAGACGTAATCCATAAGGTTCTCAATGAGCACATCGCCAAAGCTGCCAACATAATCAAGTATACCCGCTTTTGCGAGAAGCTCAACGGTGGCTTTTATAAATTCGCTCTGGTCGTCTGTGCCGGATATTACTTCGTCAACATATCTTGCAATAGCTACAGGGGAGAATTTGATCTTCTTTGAGAACGGATCGCCCGCAACAGAGGTGCCGAAAATAGCCGTTGAATTGAGGACGACCTTTTCGATCTTATCGTAACCGTACAGGGAGATATAGGCTGAAAGAAGGGAACCGCCCATGCTGTGAACGTCGAATATGACCTTGTCACAGCCCATGCCTTCGCAGACGTAATTCACAAAATCGTTCAGATCTTCGGCTATTTCCATAAGATCCAGACGCCAGTCATAGTAGAAAGTGTAAGATGAACGAACGCCGTCCTTTTTCTTGATGGAAGGATAGGACCATTTTATTCCCGTGCCTTCCTTTGGAGAACCGTCCGCGTCGCAGGCAAAGTCCTCAAAGAGCTTGCAGATTATGGGGGAAACGGCGTCGCTGAGTCCCTTCCAATCGGCATTCTGCGCTAACTTGAATACAGTCTGGGGCAAGCCGTTTACGCACTCATCGATAGCCTCCTGTGTGGGCGGGAACGCAAGCCTTTCGTTTTCCGTGCCGAGACCGGCATAAATGTTGGCGGTGTAAACTCCCGGTACACAGATAATGGGAGTCGGATAGCTCTGCTCTGCCGACGCTATGCAGGAAAGCAGGGGGACCGCCGCTAAAACAAGCGTAAGGATGACTGCAAAAAATTTGATCGTTCTTCTTTTGGCCATGGTATTACCTCCGTTTTGAACAATTTATTTTTTATGATTATAATATACACTTATAAATATAATTTGTCAAACCCCAAAGCAAGGAAATATTTTCCGCTCAGTTTTTCAGGCTCTGAAGGGGAGCGGGTATCCTTCCTCCGCGCTGTATGAATTTCTTCGGAGAGGCGGTGCTCACCTTCATTACAGGAGCACTGCCAAACAGACCGCCGAAGGAAAGCTCTTCCCCGACCTTTTTACCTATAGCCGGGATTACCCTTACGGCTGTGGTCTTTGAGTTTACCATTCCGATGGCGGCTTCATCCGCGATAATGGCGGAGATCACCTCGTCAGGAGTGTCGCCGGGGATGTTTATCATATCAAGTCCCACGGAGCATACCGCGGTCATTGCCTCAAGCTTTTCGATGGAAAGGGCGCCGCACTTTGCCGCGGCTATCATTCCCGCGTCCTCGGACACCGGTATGAACGCGCCGGAAAGTCCGCCTACATGGGATGACGCCATAACTCCGCCCTTCTTGACCGCGTCGTTTAGCATGGCGAGGGCGGCGGTGGTGCCGCAGGCGCCGCAGACCTCAAGCCCCATCTCCTCAAGTATATGCGCCACCGAGTCGCCCACCGCGGGGGTCGGTGCAAGGGAGAGGTCAACAATGCCGAAGGGGACGCCCAGACGTTTTGAAGCTTCCCGGGCGACAAGCTGACCCATTCTGGTTATCTTGAAAGCGGTGCGTTTTATGAGATCCGCTATGCCGGTTATGTCCAGTCCTTCTGATTTAGCTATGGCGGCGCGTACGACGCCGGGGCCGGATACACCCACGTTGATCACGCAGTCCGGTTCACCCACGCCGTGGAATGCACCAGCCATAAAGGGGTTGTCCTCCGGAGCGTTGCACAGGACGACTATTTTTGCCGCGCCCATGCAGTTTTTATCCGCCGTTGCCTGAGCCGCCTTTTTGATGATCTTGCCCATCATGGCTACGGCGTCCATGTTTATGCCGGCCTTTGTGGAGCCTATGTTCACCGATGCGCAAACGTGTTCTGTTAAGGAGAGCGCCTCGGGTATGCTTTCAATAAGAGCGTAGTCGCCGTAGGCAAAGCCTTTCTGCACAAGGGCGGAATAGCCGCCTATGTAGTTTACGCCCACAGCCGCCGCGGCTTTTTCGAGAGTGAGGGCGAATTTAACTATCTTATGAGTCTGACAGGCGGAGGCGAGCATGGCGATGGGGGTGACGGCTATCCTTTTGTTGATTATGGGGATGCCCAGCTCCTTTTCGATCTGTTCACATACGGGAACAAGGTTGCTTGCCATTGTAACTATTTTATCATAGACCTTTTTGCAGGCTACGTCTATGTCGCTGTCTATACAGCTGAGCAGTGATATACCCATGGTCACGGTACGGATGTCCAGATTTTCATCCTGTATCATTGTAATGGTTTCAAGTATATCCCGGGTATTATACATATTAAGGTCAGTCCCTTCAAATCATATTGTGTGCATGGCGTTGAAGATATCCTCATGCATAACGTGTATGGACAGTCCCTTTTCCTTGCCCAACTCGGACATCTCATCAACAAATCTGTCAAAGGGAACCGTAATACGGGATATGTCGCACATCATTATCATGCAGAACAGATCCTGCAGGATAGTCTGAGAAACATCGCTGATATTTACGTTCCTTTTTGCGCAGGCTACGGAAATACATGCAAGTATACCCACGGTGTCCTTGCCCACTACGGTCAAAACAGCTCTCATAGAAAAACACCTCTCAAAATGATATTTATATAAGTATAGCACATACGCGAAAAAAATACAAATTGACTTATTAAAATAATTATGCTAATATCTAAGAATACACTGGGATACTTTTACAAAAGCAAAAAAGCTTAAGGGAGTGTTGGAACATGAGTACAGATAAGAAGATCTTAAGTCTGCTGTCAGACAACGCCAAGTACACAAACGAAGATATCGCAAGGATGCTGGGCGTTAAGAAGGAAGAGGTGGACAGCCGTATAGCTGATCTTGAGGGTCAGGGCATAATAAGAAAATATACCACCCTTGTGGATTGGAGCCGTTTTGACGACGCGTATGTCTCCGCGCTTATCGAGCTGAGAGTTACGCCTCAGCCCTCGGACGGGTTTGAGAGTATAGCCCGCAAGGTAATGAAGTATGACGAGGTGGAGACCGTGTATCTCATGTCCGGAGGATATGATCTTTGCGCCATCGTTACGGGACATACTTTCCAGGAGGTCGCCATGTTCGTTGCAAAGGAGCTGGCGCCCATGAAGGAAGTAATATCAACGGCTACTCACTTTGTGCTCAAGAGATATAAGGAGCTCAACGTCGACCTTTGCGGAAATATATCGGATGACAGGGAGAAGATGTCGTTTTGATTAACTATGATAAAATTTTAAATCCCACTGTCAAGGACATAAAGCCTTCCGGTATCAGAAAGTATTTTGATATCGTGGAGGAAATGGATAACGTTATTTCCCTGGGTGTGGGCGAGCCGGATTTTGCTACGCCGTGGCATATTTGTTCAGCGGGCGTACATTCCCTTGAAAACGGCCATACAAAATATACGTCTAACCGCGGACGCAAGGAGCTCAGAGAAGAACTGGCTCGTTTTATGGAGCGCAAGTACAGGCTTACATATGATCCCATGGAGGAAATACTTGTGACCGTTGGCGGCAGCGAGGCCATTGACGCGGCGATAAGAGCTTTGGTACAGCCCGGGGACGAGGTGCTTATAGTTGAGCCCAGCTTTGTCTGCTATGAACCTATAACAAGGCTTGCCGGAGGCATACCTGTTTCACTTAAGACAAGGGCGGAGGACAATTTCAAGCTCACCCCGGAGGCTTTAAAAGAAAAGATAACCGACAAAACCAAGCTGCTTATATTTCCTTTCCCCTGCAATCCCACAGGCGCTGTTATGCGCAGGGAGGATCTGGAAGGGATAGCCGCCGTTTTGCGCGATACGAATGTAATGGTGCTTTCAGATGAGGTGTATGCGGAGCTTACCTTCGGCGACAGGAAGCACGTATCCATAGCCGAGCTCGAAGGAATGAAGGAGCGAACCGTTATCGCCGGGGGCTTTTCAAAGACCTATTCCATGACCGGCTGGCGTCTTGGCTACGCCTGCGGTCCGGCTCCCGTATTGCTGCAGATCACAAAAATACACCAGTTTGCAATAATGTGCGCGCCCACCACGTCCCAGTATGCCGCAATAGAGGCGCTTAAAAACGGAGACGAGGATATAAAGAAGATGCGCAACGAATACGACCTTCGCCGCAGGTTCATAGTGGACAGGTTCCGTGAGATCGGAATGGACTGCTTTGAGCCGGAGGGAGCCTTCTACGCCTTCCCGTCTATCAAGAAGTTCGGAATGTCCTCGGATGAATTCTGCAAACAGCTGCTAATGGCGGAAAGAGTTGCCCTGATACCGGGCAGCGCCTTCGGCGAAAGCGGAGAGGGTCATGTGCGCGCATCCTACTGCTATTCAATAGAACACCTTAAAGAGGCGGCTCAAAGGGTCCAGAACTTTGTGTCGAAGCTTTGATTTATTTCTATTTTCAAAAAATTTCGCCTAAATCTTGACAAATGAGCATTTTTATGGTTTAATATACTCGTAATAGTACTTTCGTACTGATTATATCATTTTTGTTTGAAGGGAGGACAATGAAATGTTAGAGAAGGTACGTGCACTCGTTCTCAAGATCCTTGAGCTCGTTAATGCTGATGAGGAGACAGTTGCTACTGTTAACAGCATCTTTGATGCTATTGCTGAGTTCTTAGGTTCAAAAGAAGAGAAATAATCTGATTGATATTTAAGAGCATTGAGCCGCTTGATTTTCAGGCGGCTCATTCTTCTTTTTATAAAAGTGGTGTAATTCATACCGTTATGGACGGTTACGCTGTTACCGCAATATATTGACAATCACCCGGCTTTGTGATTTAATATGGCTGTAAAAGCGCAGTCGCACTTATATCTATTTTGTTTGAAAGGGGAATAATAAAATGGTAGACAAGATCCGCGCACTGATCCTCAAGATACTTGAGCTGGCCAATGCTGATGAGGAGACGACCAACACAATAATGAGCATCTTTGACGCTGTTGTTGCGTTTTTAGCTCCCAGCCAGAACGCAGAATAATCGGATCCTGGGAATATCATCCGAACCGCCTGATTTCTTTCGGGCGGTTTATTTTTTGCTCGCAATGTGATGGTCGGGAAAAAATGAATATTTTACCTTGAATTCCTGCTTTACTGTGGAAAAGTCAGAATTTGTCAAGTAAAAATACTTTTCAAATTTGATTTTTAAAGCTTGAAATATCAAGTTTTTCACAATTTCCACAGAGTTTTCCACAAAGGTAAACTAAAAATCTTTACAAATCAAATACTGCATATTCACCGAAATATTCATTTTAAGAGACGTTTCCGAAATATAAACAAAAAGCCGTTTTTGTCAAAATTAAAAGAGCAAAAAAGCAATTTTTATTAAATTTGAAAGCAATATAATTCTGATTTATAATTATAAAACGACAATATAATTCCGGAGTTGTAAGTAAGATCGCTTTACAAAATTACAAAAATATCAAAAATTAAAATCAAACCCGGCTTTCCACAATATGTGGAGACCCGGGCAGTTGACAAAACCTAAATATTGTAAATCATTATTAAAAAACAGATGATTTTAAATGAAAAACACATCGTGTAAAGTGAAAAACACTTACAAAAATAATGTCGATTTTCCGAAAAATCAAAGCTTAAAGCTTTTAAGTTTACAGCTTTTTCAGACCTTAAGTTTACCCTTTGTACCGCCCAGCTTCACGCCGGAGAGCACATTGGTGTCAAAGGAGTAAGTGATATCCTCATCCTTCCTCTGTCTCTCAAGGGCAAGGTCTATCATGCGATCCAGCAACTCCGTGTATTTAACGCCCACAGGTTCCCACAGATAGAAGGAGAGGGATCCGGGGATCGTATTGATCTCATTGAGCCAGACCTTGTTTGTGTCCGCGTCTATCATAAAATCGATCCTTGATACTCCGCCGCAGCCCAGTACCTTGAAGGCCTTGACCGCCAGAGAGCGTATCTCCTCCCGCATTTCGGGGGAAAGCTCCGCGGGGATCTTCCTCTTGACGCTTGCCATGCCTTTGCTTGAGCCCTTTGCGTTGTTGATGTATTTGTCCTCATAGCTGAGGATCTTATCCGTGTTCACCGGTTCCTCACATTCGGAGGCCTCCGCCTTGTCGCTGTTCCCCAGCACGGAGCAGTTTATCTCACGGAGATTACTGATAGCGGGCTCCACAAGGATCTTTCCCGCAAATTCAAAGGCGAGATCAAGGGCGTCGCTCAGTTCTTTTCTGCTGTCAGCCTTGCTGATGCCTATGCTTGAACCCAGATTGATTGGCTTTACTATAACGGGATATTCAAAAGCGCCTTCTATAATCTCAATTATATTTTCCGGAGAATCGTTATATTGCGCGGCGCTGAAACAGCGGCAGTCCAGTACGGGGATATCATTGTCCTTAAGCACGGTCTTCATAACATACTTATCCATACCAACCGCCGAGGACAGCACGTCACAGCCCACATAGGGCAGATTGAGCATCTTTAAATAACCCTGAAGGGTGCCGTCCTCCACGTTGGTGCCGTGTACGACGGGAAAAGCGACGTCAACGGTATTCAGCGGAGCCTTTGAGAACAGCTTTGAGGGGTAAGGGATTATATTGACCCTGCCGTTATCATAAACGAGGGTGACCCGCTGACTGGAGGAAAGCAAGCCTTTTATGTCCTTGTAGGCTTCGATCTTTCCTATGTTTTCACCTACATACATTTCGTTGCTTTTCGTTATATATATTGGTATTACTTCATATTTTTCTTTGTTAAGATACCCCATCGCCTGAATGGCGGAGATTATGGATATCTCGTGCTCCACGCTTTTTCCGCCGAACATGACCGCAAGCTTGATCTTCATTGTGAATCCTCTCCGTTTCCTGATACTTTATAAATCAATAATTGTCGGGCAGGTCGTTTTCCAGCAATATTATCTTCTTTTCCTCATATTGCAGGGCGCGGACCTTCGCAAGGGCGTCGTTCAGATCCCGGGCGACGTATATCTTGTCGTCGGGATAATCCCTGTCCTTGAGACCGGCATGTATGCTCTTTGTCTGTTTTTCTCCCACAAGCACAACGTAGTCGCAGACCGCCGAGGCGTTTCTGCCGAATTCTCTGTTATACTCGTCCTCCTTGTCACCCAGTTCTATCATGCCTGGGGTGACAAGTATCTTTTTGCCGTTGAACAGGGCAAGGGTCTCCAGAGCGACCCGGCTTCCGTTGGGATTTGAATTGTAGGCGTCGTCTATTATCAGCGTTTCCCCACGGTCTATGAGCTGAAGCCTGTGGGGCACGTTTTCAAGTTTGCGCACCTGGGGCTTAAGGTCGTGGAGACTTATCCCCATTTTGTTGGAAACAGCTATGGCGCCCAGTATATTTATTACATTGTGTCTGCCGATGAGTTTTGTGGTGAAGGTCTCCGTTTCGCCGTCGGGGGCTTTGACAGAGAAGGACGTGCCCTTTTCGCTGACTGACAGGTCAAACGCGGAATAGTCGTTATTTTCTCCCAATCCGTAGGTCACGTTTGCCCGGCGGTCAAGCTGAGTTTTTATGTTTTCATCGTCGCCGTTGAGGAACAGCATACCCTCCCCGGGCAGACTGTCCGCAAGCTCGAATTTTGTCTTTATAACGTTGTCCAAGGTACGGAAGCTTTCAAGATGCTGAGGTCCCACCGAGGTGATCACGCCGTGGACAGGGTGGACGATGTCGCACAGCTCCTTTATGTCGCCTACATTTTTCGCGCCCATTTCACAGACGAATATGTCGTGGGTGGACTTTAAGGAGCCTCTGACGGTTTTAACAACGCCCATGGGAGTGTTGTAACTTTCCGGCGTCACAAGGACGTTGTACTTAGCCCTAAGCAGGGTATTGAGATAAAATTTTACGCTTGTTTTGCCGTAACTGCCGGTGACGCCGATGACCGTCAGCCGGTCACACTGGGCAAGTATGCGCTTGGCGTCATTTATATAGTGTTGGTTTATGGCTTTTTCAATGGGCTTGTTTACAAAGTTGGCGATAAGCACGCCGAAGGGTGAAATGATGTGCAGGATGAAATATATAATTGTCAGGATCCGCACGTTGACAAGCGTTCCTTCTTTAAGCAGGAAAAGCAGCGCGATAACAGAAACAACGGCGTACAGAAGACACGCCGAGACCAGCATCCTCTTTACGCGGGCGGTAATGACCAGGGGCTTTTTGGCTTTCTTGTTTGGCAGGAAAAACAGACCTGTGAGAATAAAAGCCCCGGCAAGGATAAATATACCCGTGTTGCTGTTTATCAGAATTGCCGCGGCGCAGGCAGCGGCGTCAATAATAAACGGCGCGAACCTGCGGGAGTTTTTACGGCACCAGGCAAGCTGTACCTTGGGCTTGTAGGAATTAAGCTGGAACATGTGCATAAAGCTGAGGGTGATAAAGCAGGTGCTTATTATCGACCCGCACAGCAGTACAACAGTTGAGATTATGTCCATAAGATCTCCTTAATCAATCTTGAAATATGATTTCATAATGTTGTTGAAAACGATTTGATTTTCGATGAATGAGTAGTGTCCCACTCCTTCGATCACCGCGAGACCCGCCTCCGGCATAAGCTTTTCCATGAGCTGTGCGTCCGACAGGGGAGTGGCGGTATCGTTGCTGCCCCAGATCAGCAGAACGGGCTGTTTTATGGAGGGCATAAGATGGGTCAGATCCTCATTGACCACCTTTACAAGGCATTGCCGCATGAGAGGGGAGGCGCTGTTGTAGTCGGCGGAACCGTTCTTCCTTCGGAGATTTTCAAGAGCGTCGGGGAAAAGCTTCTTGACCGGCGCAAAATTCAGCACGCCCTTTGACATTTTGTAGATGCGGAGCTTTACCTTTTGCTTAAAGCTCTTTTTCGGCTTGACCCCGGCGCTGTCCACCAGCACCAGCTTGTCGATCTCAAAGGGCAGGTCTGTTCTGTTCACAAGTTTTATGATGACTCTGCCGCCGAAGGAGTGACCCAGAAATGAAGCCTTTTTTATACCGAGCGCCTTGAGAAATTCAATAACGAAGTCAACGTACTCGTCCACGCCCCATGGTTCCTTCGGCTCTTCGCTGAGACCGAAGCCGGGCATATCGAGGGCGACCACATTGTACTTGCCGGACATGAGGTCGAATATGCCGTCAAACAGCTTTATATTCGAGCCCCAGCCGTGAAGCAGCACCACCGTGTCTCCCGCTCCCTCGGAGCGATAGTTGATATTGATGTTGTTTATTGAGATATTCAATTAAACACCACTCCATAAAAAATAACTTCACATTTTCATAGTATACCATATATTGATCGATATTACCACTTAAATATGAAAAATTTTCTATATCTATGATTTTTGACGCAGAATTTGAGCCGCGGGACAGATCCCCGCGGCTCTTTTATGATCTTTTCTATTAATGAAATATCCGATCAACAACCGCAGCCGTTTGTCGGAGCTTATCTTCTGCCGCAGCAACCGGTACAACCGCAGCCGTTGGTATTGCCGGAGAGCAGAAGCAGAAGGATTATAAGCAGGCTGTTATTGCAAATGCAATCCATGATATTTCCTCCTTTCGGCGAAACCTGATAAACAAATTTAATTATTCACGTCAGCCGTTGCAGCCGCATCCGCAGCCGCAATCATTGCCGCGACCGCAAAGGCTGTCGCCGCAGCAGAGTAAGAGTAAGAGAATTATAATGAAATTATTGTTGCATCCGCACATGGTATAACCTCCTTTCGTACTTACATTCACATAATATGAGATTTTCCCCCGCGGGTTACAGTTTTCTGAATAGCGCGGAAAAAACAGGCATAAAATAAGTTCATGACGAGGGGAGGCGACAGCGGTGTATGACAGAAAATCGGACGATATCGAACTGGCGAGTGAGTTGTATCCCTTTGACTCAAGATATGAACAAAGGTCAAATTCCCACAGGGACAGAGTGCAAAGGTCAAAAAATAATGTGAAGGACAAAAATGAGGATGATCGAGAAAAATCAAGAAAAAATCAGAAAAAATGAGATATCGGCGGATATTTTAATGTAGAATATCTAAAACGATAGAATTTGACCTTTACTGACCTTTGACAGAAAAGTCAGAAATGCTATAATAGTAATCGCAAGGTCAAAGAAAGTCAAAGTCTAAAACAAACGATAATCGCTGATCGGGTAACAATGAACGGCGGTTATGCGGAAGGGAATGGTAAAAGCATGAACTTAAGTAACGATATAGCGAAAATAATATTGGAGATGCTTGACCGTGACGGCTGCACGGAGATCCAGCGCAACGAGCTGGCGCAGAGCCTTGGCTGTGTGCCCAGCCAGATAAATTACGTTATATCCTCCAGATTTACCCCGGAGCAGGGATATATAGTCGAAAGCAGAAGGGGCGGCGGCGGATACATACGTATCAGCCGAGTGAATATGGACAAGGGCGCCATGCTGATGCACGTGGTCAACACCATCGGCGACAGCATAGACGAGCGCACCTGCCGGGCGCACATACTGAACCTGGCGTATCAGAAGCTCATCGACGAGGTCACGGCAAAGCTCATGCTGGCGGTACTCACCGACAGCTGCCTCAAGGTGCTTCCCCCGAATCAGCGGGACGCCATGAGGGCGGTACTCTTTAAAAAAATGTTAATTGCATCCACAAGATAATAAAGAAGGACAGGTGATATTTATGTTATGTCAGAATTGCGGAAAAAGAGATGCGACAACTCACATCAAGCGTATTGTAAACGGAGAGACTACGGAGAGCCATCTTTGCTCGGAGTGTGCAAATCAGCTGGGCTATAACGATATGTTCTCCGGCTTTAATTTCAATCTGGGAGACTTCTTCGGCGGATTCCTCGGAGACGGTTTCGGCGGCAGCGGAGCATTGACCGCGGTAAAAAGATGCGGGAAATGCGGCAGCTCATTCAACGATATCGTAAAAGAGGGCAAGCTGGGCTGTGCTGATTGCTACAGGACTTTCTTTGACAAGCTTCAACCCATACTTCAAAGGATCCACGGCAAGGTACAGTACAGCGGCAAATCGGCGACACCCCCGAAGGACAAAATAAAGCCCAAGGATGAGCAGTCGGAGAAGAAGGCGAAAATAGCCGCGCTGAGATCCCTGATCGCGGAGGCGGTCAAAAAGGAAGATTACGAACAGGCGGCAAAGCTTCGTGACGAAATAAAGGCATTGGAAAGCGAGGTGAAGGGCAATGAGTAAATGGTATATTGATAAAGGCGACCTTGGCGACGTTGTATTGAGCACCAGAATAAGGTTAGCGAGAAACATAGACGAATACCCCTTCCCGGGACATCTTGATGCAAAGGGAAAGGAGAAGGTCAGCGAGCTTGTGAAAAATGTGCTCATAGGCAAGGAAAATCCCTTTGACCTTATGGCGGTCAAGCTGGAAGACCTGAGCTCCGTGCAGATCGTTTCTCTGGCGGAAAAGCACCTTATAAGCCCAGAATTCACAGGCCCTGCCCAGGGCAGAATGCTTCTCATATCAAAGGATGAAGGGGTAAGCATAATGCTCTGCGAGGAGGATCACATCAGGCTTCAGGTCATGAAACCGGGACTTGCTCCCTTAGAGGCGTATGAGCTGGCGGATAAGATCGACACATTCCTTGACAGCAGACTTAACTATGCCTTTGACGAGCGGTTGGGTTATCTTACCCAGTGTCCCACAAATTTAGGTACGGCCATGAGGGCGTCGGTCATGCTCCATCTGCCGGCGCTTACCAGAACGGGCAAGCTGTCACAGCTGTCCGCCACGGTCTCAAAGCTGGGGCTTACCATCAGGGGAGCCTACGGCGAGGGCACAGGCCCCAGGGGCGACATATATCAGCTGAGCAATCAGATAACCCTGGGCATAACCGAAAAGGCGGCTATAGATAACCTCAGAGCCATAACCCTTCAGATAGTTTCTCAGGAGCGTCAGCTTGCCGCAGAGCTTGTTAAAAATCCGGAATTTGCGGATAAGATATACAGGGCTTACGGCGTGCTGAGTAGCGCGAGACTTCTGAGCAGCGACGAATTCTTTGAGCTTATTTCCCTGATAAGAATGGGAGCTGCGAATGAGCTCATCCCGATAGATATCGAAAAAATAAACGAACTTATTGTCAATATGCAGCCCGCTACCATCAACGCCAACAGGGGCGAGACCCTTGACGCGAGACAGAGAGACGTGCTGAGAGCGGAGCTTGTAAGAGAAGCAATAAGACCGCAGTAAATTTGTAAATTTAGTAAAGGTAAATTCAGGTAACCGCTGATAAGATCAGAATATGAAAATTGATTTGATCTGCGGTCGCATAAAAGAAGGGAGAGATAGTTATGTATGAGTTTACAGGTTTTACGGAGAAGGCCAACGCCGCCCTGAATTACGCAATTGAAAGCGCGGAAAACTTAGGGCACGGCTATGTAGGCAGCGAGCATTTCCTTATAGGACTGCTCAAAGAAGAGGGGGGAATAGCCTACACTGCGCTGACGGCAAAGGGACTGTCCGCGGAAAAGATCGAAGATATGCTTAAAACAACCGTGGGCATAGGTATGCCCACGGTTCTGACCCCCAACGATTTTACGCCCAGATGCAAACACATAATCGGTACAGCCATGCAGCAGGCGAGAGCGATGGGTTACACTTACTACGGCACGGAGCATATACTTATCGCTCTTATCAGAGAGAGCGACTGCGCCGCGGTACGCATGATGGCGCAGCTCAACGTGTCGGTGTCCGACCTGCTCTCCGAGCTTACCAAGACCCTCAATTCACAAGGCACGGGCAAGAGCGCCGGCACTGCGAAAAAGAGCAATTCCAACACGCCCACCCTTGACCAGTTCGGCAGAGACCTTACCGAGATGGCAAAGAACAACGAGATCGATCCGGTGGTTGGCAGACAGAAGGAGATCGAAAGGGTAATTCAGATCCTCAGCAGACGCACCAAGAACAACCCCTGTCTCATAGGCGAACCCGGCGTTGGCAAAACCGCCATAGCGGAGGGACTTGCCCTTAAGATCGCCTCAGGCGAGGTGCCGGAGCTTCTCAGGGACAAGAGGATAGTTTCCCTTGACCTTACAGGTATGGTCGCGGGTACAAAATACAGAGGAGACTTTGAGGAGCGCATAAAATCCGCCATAGACGAGGTAATAAAGGCGGGCAATATCGTGCTGTTCATTGATGAGATCCACACCATCATAGGTGCGGGCTCAGCGGAGGGCGCCACCGACGCCGCAAACATCCTCAAGCCTTCGCTTGCAAGGGGCGAGATGCAGGTCATCGGCGCCACCACACTGGACGAGTACCGCAAACATATCGAGAAGGACGCGGCTCTTGAGAGACGTTTCCAGCCCGTTACGGTGGGCGAGCCCAGCGAGGACGAGGCCATTGAGATACTCAAGGGTATCAGAGATAAATACGAAGCCCATCACAAGGTGAAGATCACCGACGACGCCATAATCGCCGCGGTAAAAATGTCCGCCAGATATATCGGCGACAGGTTCCTGCCCGACAAGGCGATAGACCTTGTGGATGAGGCGGCTTCAAGGGTCAGACTCAGGGCGTTCACCGCTCCCGACAACCTTAAGGAGATGGAGGATAAGATCCGTTCCGTTAAGGACGAAAAGGCGGAGGCCGTAAACGCGGAGGACTACGAGCGCGCCACAAAGCTTCGTGACGAGGAGCAGCAGCTCACGGCAAAGCTTGAGGAGCTTCGCAACAACTGGAAGAACGAAAGCAGAAGAAACAACGAGGAGGTAACTCCCGAGGAGATAGCCCACATCGTTTCCTCATGGACGGGCATACCCACAGAACAGCTCACCCAGGAGGAGAGCGAAAGGCTCATCAACATGGAAAACGAGCTCCACAAGAGGATAGTGGGTCAGGACGAGGCTGTCAGAGCGGTGGCAAAGGCCATCCGCAGGGGCAGAGTAGGCCTGAAGGATCATAAGCGCCCCATAGGTTCGTTCATCTTCCTTGGCCCCACGGGCGTGGGCAAGACAGAGCTGTGCAAGACCCTTGCGGAGTCCCTGTTCGGCGACGAAAACGCAATGATACGTCTGGATATGTCCGAGTATATGGAAAAGCACACCGTGTCCCGTCTGGTTGGTTCGCCTCCCGGATATGTGGGATATGACGAGGGCGGTCAGCTTACGGAAAAGATAAGGCGCAGACCCTATTCCGTACTGCTTTTCGATGAGATAGAAAAGGCTCATCCCGATGTGTTCAATATACTTCTGCAAATACTTGACGACGGCATCATCACGGACGCTCAGGGCAGAAAGGTTGACTGCAAGAACTGCATAATCATCATGACCTCCAATATTGGCGCGAGCCTTATCACAAAGCAGAGCGGCAGCGTGGGATTCTCCGATGAGAACAAGGACGGCGTGATGAGCCACGAGAAGATACAGGAAGCGGTCATGGGCGAGCTCAAGAGAGCCTTCCGTCCGGAATTCCTGAACAGGGTGGACGATATCATCGTTTTCCATCAGCTCACTAAGGACGATATAAGGGAGATCGCCGGCAGGATGCTGGAGTCACTTAAAGACCGCCTGAACACCATGGAGATAGATATGAGCTTCACCGAGGAAGCTATAGCGAAAATAGCCGACGCGGGCTTCGATCCGGTATACGGCGCACGTCCTCTGAGAAGAGCCATACAGTCACAAATAGAGGACATGATAGCGGAGGAGATGCTTGAAGGCAAGATACAGGCAGGCAAAAAGTATATCTGTTCTCTAGATGAGGAAAAATTTATCGTTACCGAAGCGTAACGGAGCAGGGATATAAAAATACCTCCCGCCATAGTATTATGGTGGGAGGTACGTTTTATGATAATGGCTTTGATCGACGCCCTTGCGGCGAACTTTCTGTTCCTTGCGCTGCATCTTTCCGGCAGCAGTTCCTTCCCTCCGCCCTTGAGCGCCGCGGAGGAACGCAGGTGCCTTGAACGGTTCAGGGAAGGGGATATGACGGCAAAAAGCGAGCTTATCGAACATAATCTGCGGCTGGTGGTACACGTTATAAAAAAGTACTATTCAGCCTGTGAGGATCAGGACGATCTGATTTCTGTCGGGACGGTGGGTCTCATCAAGGCGGTGAACACCTTCAATGCGGGGCACGGCACCCGCCTTGCCACCTACGCCGCAAGATGTATCGAAAACGAGATACTTATGCAGTTCAGAAGCCGTAAAAAATCAGCGCATGACATTTCCGTCAGCGAACCCATCGACGTGGACAGCGAGGGCAATCCTCTTACGCTCCTTGACGTGATAGCTACAGAGGATACCATGGCGGATGACATAGACCGCAAGATAAAGACCGAGGCGATATATAAATTTGTTGAAAACATGAAGGACGAAAGGGAAAAACAGATAATCGTCAAAAGATACGGGCTGTACAATACCAGGCCTTATACCCAGGCGGAGGTGGCGAGGATGCTGAACATTTCCCGGTCGTATGTTTCAAGGATCGAAAAAAGAGTTTTGCTCAAAATGCGAAAGCTTTTCAAGTAAATGCAGCGGGGGTCACTGACCCCTGTTTTTATTTTTATCCAGTAATTACCGTGGAAAAAATATTTTGACCGTGATAAAATTAAACTGCCGGGTCAATAAAAATAAGTTGTTAAAAAAATTATGATATTTTATTTATTTTTACATTGATATAGATGTTGGATTGTGATATAATTCTTATAATCGGTAAATTTTCGTTAAAAATTCTTTTTGAGGAGTGTGTATTATGAGATTTTTACTTGTATGCAAACAGGCGATTTACCGCGCTGTGCTTTTTATTATTGCAGGCATAATGTGTCTGTATCCTATGGAACGTCCTGTGATCACTGAGCCTACGCTCAAAAACAAGGATACCGGCAATTATTTCCTGCCGGATTACGGTCAGCCTTTGATCTCAGCTCACCGTACAGGTAAGGGCGTGGCGCCGGAAAATACCATGATGTCCATTAAAAAATGCATAGAGTCGGACAACGGCAATACGGATATGCTGGAAATGGACGTTGAGATGACCAAGGACGGAGTGCTTGTTCTTTATCACAGCCTGTATCTTGACGATAAAACCGATGCGGTCGAGCATTTCGGCAAAGAAAAAGTTACGGTGTTCTCCAAGACCTATGATGAGATACACGAGCTCAACATGGGCGAGACCTTCAAGAGTGGAGAGTATAAGGGTCTGCGCGGCGACGATATTCCCGACGACATCAGGATAGCCAAGCTTGAGGAAGTTTTCGATTACGTTGAAAGCGTTGCTCCGGGCAGGTATTCATACACCGTTGAGGTAAAATATCCGTTCCCCTGGGCACCCAGCATGGTTGACGGCATATATGAGCTCCTTGTCAAGTACGATCTTACCGACAGAGTTATCGTAGGCAGCTTCTGGAATGACGTTACAAATTATATTGATAAACACTATTCCGGCAAGATCATGCGTTCCGCCAATCCTTTTGAGATAGTTGATTTCTACGGTCGCTTTACACGGAACGAGGAAATAAAAGATGGAGACATCAAATTCATGGCGCTTCAGGTGCCGTATTACGAAACTAAAGACGTAATGTACATCGGCAATCTGGGCAAGACGGAATTTATTGAGTACGCTCACAAGTACGGCATTTCCGTTCAGTATTGGACGATAGATAACGTGAACGACGCAAAGGCGCTTACACTTGGCGGTGCGGACGTACTGATGACCGACTATCCGGACAGGATAGCTTCCGCCGTCAGATGATAACAGCATAAATATCAAAGGGGTTTTAAAAATGAAACGAAAGATAATGGCGGTCATTTCTCTGCTGCTTTGCTTTGCGATACTTTGCGCCACACCGGCGGTGAATACTGTATCCGCTAAAAGGGAGACTGTTGCTCAGGATTCTGATTCTTCAGAAAAGTTAGAACTTTTTACGGACAAGCTTGTCAATCAGCTGATAGATATGGTTCACCGCTTCCTGATGATAATAAGGTATCCGTGGCAAAAAAAGACAAATAACACCATTGATTTGTCCAAATTCGAACTTGTGTTCGCGGACGAGTTTAACGGCAATTCTTTAAATAAAAAGGTTTGGAACCATTACCGGCAGGGCGAAAGAAAAGGCGGTTACTGGGACAGCAATCAGGCTACCGTGTATGACGGCAATCTTCACATCCGCGCGGAATATAAGGCGGACGGCAAGTACGGCCCCGGATATTACTGCGACAGAATAGATACGAGAAAAGGTTATTTACAGAAATACGGTTACTTTGAGTGCCGATGCATACTGCCTGCAGCTCAGGGTCTTTGGTCATCTTTTTGGCTTTCATCCGAGAATATTGATGATTTTGTCCCGGGAACAGAAGGGACTGAGATAGATGTCTTTGAATCCCCTCTTTGGTACCGCGGAGAAAGAGGACTTGAAAACAACCTTGTGACCAGCAACCTTCATTACGGCGGATATGAGTTGGGTCACAGGTATCACAACGTCGCCATAACAAAGGTAAACAACCCCTACAAGGAGTACAACACCTACGGGGTGGAGTGGAACGAGAACGGTTATATTTTCTACATAAACGGTAAAGAGACAGGACGCAGTAAATTCGGCGGCGTTTCAAAGGTGCCGGAGTACATGCTTTTATCCATTGAGATCGACGGCGCCGGAGGACATCCTTCCCACGGCTGGTCAGGCATAATTACCGCCAACGATCCCGGCGCACTGCCCGCGGATTTTGTGGTGGATTACGTCAGAGCCTATCAGTATAAAGATTCGGCAGCTCAATAAAAAGGAATTACTGTTATGAGAAAAATTATCGTTTCATTTATTGCGTTGATCCTTTGTTTCAGCGTGATCTGTACCACGCCTGCCGCGGCAGTCCGCGACCCGTCTCCCAGGGAGGACGGATTTACTCTTGAATTGTCCGAGGACGCCCAGACGTCATTTGATAAATTCATAAATAAGCTCATTGACGTGGTTCATCGCTTTATTGTTATCTTTCGGATCCCGTGGAATTCCAGCAAAAAGAAAACCGTGGATATGTCAAAGTTTACCTTAACATTTTCAGACGAGTTTAACGGGGATAAACTTGACAGAAGCGTATGGGACAGCCACAGCAATGTCAGAAAGGGCGGTTACTGGCATTCATCTCAGGCGTTCGTGCGTGACGGCAATCTTGTTATTCGCACAGAATATAAACAGAACGGCGCATTCGGCCCCGGTTACTACACCGGCAACGTCCACACGAAATATACCTTTATGCAGAAGTACGGCTATTTTGAGTGCCGATGCATACTGCCCGCCGCGGAGGGTATCTGGTCTGCTTTCTGGCTTTTCTCTCCCACTATAATGGACTACGTTCCCGGCAAACAGGGCACTGAGATAGACATCTTTGAATCTCCCATGTGGTACAGGGGGAACAGAGGGCTTGAAAACGGACTTGTCACATCGAATCTTCACTACGGCGGGTATGACCTGGGTCACAGATATAAAAACGTTACCGTGGCAAAAGCCAATAACCCCTACAAAGAATACAACACCTACGGTATGGAGTGGAACGAGAAGGGCTACACTTTCTATGTGAACGGTCAGAAGACCGGGTTCAGCAGATTCGGAGGAGTTTCCGAGGTGCCGGAGTACGTCAAGCTCACCGTTGAGGTGGACGGAGTGGACGGCAAGCCTTACACCGGCTGGTCGGGTCTCATCACCGCCAACGATCCCGGCGCAATACCGGCGGAGTTCCTTGTGGATTATGTCAGAGTTTACCAATACAATGACATTCTTGATAACCAATAGCAAATAATTAAGAACAGGTGAGATGATATGAAAGCTATGAAAAAAATAGTATCTCTGTTCCTTGTTTTGGCTATCTCATTATCTGTTATGAGTATCGCCACAGCACAGGAAGACAAGGTACCCGTGGTGTTTGTGGCGGGTTATACCAGCTCACGTATGTGGGTCAACAGAGGCACACCGAATGAAAAACGCGTGTGGAAGCAGGACGTTGCGGAAAAGGTCATAGCCGCGGTCAAGAGCGAGCTTCCCGGTATAATCGCCGACGCGGGCGCTGCGACAGTGGGCATATATGACCCCCTGTTCAACAAGCTTGAGCCCTATGTGAACGAGGTCATCGAGGAGCTCAGGATGAACGATGACGGAACGTCAAAGTACGACGTAGAGCTTTACCCCCATTCTGTAGAGGATACCAGACTGGACAGCCTCAAGAAGATAGGCTATCTTCCCGACCATGACTCTCTTGTCAATCTGGGCGCCGCGGCAGGGGATAAGAACGTATACTGCTGTACCCTTGACTGGCGTTACGGCCAGATAGACAACGCAAAAGTTCTCAACGATTATATCGACGAAGTACTTGCAAAAACCGGAGCGGGAAAGATAAACCTCATGGGCGTCAGCTACGGCGGTCAGGTGGTTTCAAGTTACCTGTCCATATACGGCGGCTCAAAGGTGAACAACGTTGTTCTCCATTCTCCCGCTCTCAACGGCAGCTCTATAGTTTCCCAGCTCCTTTCAGGTGAGAAATTCTCCATCGCCTGGTCTGATCTGCTTGAGCTGTATCAGGCTTATTCGAACACCGAGATGGAATATTCAGCCATCACGGATATCGCCAATCCCGCATTCCTTGACACGTTCATATATGAATTTCTGAACCATTTCCTTATTGATCTGTTCATAAATTACGGCAGCGTCTGGGATCTTGTTCCCCTTGAGTACTATGCCGATCTGCGGGATAAGTTTCTCAACGACGGCAAGCACGACGCTATCATCGAGAAGAGCGACAGATATCACTTTGAGGTCGCCGCGAATATCAAACAGACCTTCAACAGGCTCAGATCAGAAGGCGTTGATATTTCAATAGTCGCCGGTTACGGTTCCGATCTTGCTGTGGGCAACGGTACGAGCTCAGACGGAGTTATCGACCTTTCCTCCACAACAGGCGCTAAGGTGGCAAAGCTTGGCACGACTCTTGGCCCCGGTTATAAAAAGACTGACTGCGGCGCCGATTCTCATTACCACCTGTCTGCAGACGGAACGGTGGATGCCGCCGTGGGGTATTTGCCGGAAAATACATGGTACGTCAGCGAGATGTATCACGGCCTCGGTTTCTCTGAAAAGAAGACGACCGACCTGCTCATCGCCCTTCTTCTTACAGACGATATTAAGGACGTTCACGCTTCGCCGGAGTATCCTCAGTTTCTGACCTCTCAGAACCGCTGCAGGGGAGTTTACTGTTCCTTCAGCAACTGCGCGGAGGGTTATCTTACCAAGTACTCCACGGAGCTTACCGTAAAGAATCTTTCCAAGAAATACAGCATAACCGTGGACGGCATATTCTGCACAGGAGCGGAGCTTACCTTCGGCTATTCCTCGGACAAGGTCCTTGCTCCCGGGGAGAGCATGACGGCAACGGTGCGCGGTTTTGTTCCCTCAAAGGATCTGACTGCATTGAAGGTCACGGTGAATTACATTCAGGAGAAGGAAAAATATCCTCTTCCCAACAGCAGGACCCAGAGCTTCCTGTACACCTCGGATATGCTTCTGGACGACGTACTGACAATAGACACTGACTCGGGAGCGGAAAAAATTGCTCCCGGTATCGCGAAAAATGAAGGCGCGTTTTCCTTCAAGGCGATATTTGTAAGGATAGGATATTACATTTACAAGATCACCGCAAAGCTCTTGAAATTCATGGGAATAAAGCTTAAATAACACACGACGCGGCAGGTTTTCCTGCCGCGTTTTTGCGCCCCGAACTCTATATTTTGTGTATGCAGCGCTTACATAATGCATATATATACTAAAAAATAAGAAAAACACTTGACATAAATTAAAAATAGATATACAATATACAGGATAGTGTTGAGTCCAAGCTCTTCTGCTGTCATTCACTTGCAATCAGGAATTTTATTCCTATATCTTACTTTGAAAAATTTGTAATAGGAGGTAAAGTTATCTTTGGAAGATTGGTTAAAGATACTGATAGCTGTTGTAGTCAGCGTGCTGGCCACCAGCGTGATCTTTATTCTGGCTCAGAAGTACCGTGCAAAGGCGGCGCAGGCAAAGATAGGCTCCGCAAATAAAGAAGCGGCGCGCATCCTTGACGAAGCAATGACCCAGGCAGAGACCAAAAAGAAAGCAGCTATCTTAGAAGCTAAGGACGAGATCCACAAGCAGCGCACAGAGATGGAACGTGAGCTGCGTGAAAGACGTAAAGAAGTTCAGAACCAGGAAAAACGTCTGATCCAAAAGGAAGAAGCCCTTGACAAGAAGTCAGATAATCTGGAAAAGAAAGACGAAGTCCTTTCGGAAAAGATCAAAAACGCCGAAGACCGTCTGGCGGAAGTAGAACAGATCAAGAGAAGTCAGTTTGAAATGCTTGAAAGAATATCAGGCTACACAAAGGATCAGGCAAGGGATTACCTGCTCAAGAGCCTTGAAAGCGAGCTTACTCACGAGAAGGCACTCAAGATCATGGAAACAGAGCAGAGGACCCGTGAAGAGGCGGACAACCTGGCGAGGGAGATCATCGCCACCGCCATACAGCGCTGCGCGGCGGATCATTCCGCTGAGGCGACAGTTTCCGTCGTTGACCTGCCCAACGATGAGATGAAGGGCAGAATAATCGGCAGAGAGGGCAGAAACATCCGCACCCTCGAACAGATCACAGGCGTCGATCTTATAATCGACGACACACCGGAGACCATCACGGTTTCCAGCTTTGACCCGGTTCGCCGCGAGGTGGCGAGGCTGACGCTTGAAAAGCTCATCGTTGACGGCCGCATACATCCCGCCCGCATTGAGGAGATGTTTGAAAAGTCAAAGAAAGAGGTTGAGGCCACCATCAAGCAGACCGGCGAGCATGCCCTTATAGAGGCCGGCGTGAACGGTATCCATCCCGAGATAGTCAAGCTGCTTGGCAGACTTAAGTACCGTACAAGCTACGGTCAGAACGTTCTCAATCACTCTCTTGAGGTTTCGTATATAGCAGGTCTTATGGCATCAGAACTTGGAACTGATCCAAAACTTGCAAAGAGAGCGGGTCTGCTGCATGATATCGGCAAGGCGCTGGATCATGAATTTGACGGTTCCCACGTTGCGTTGGGTTACGAATTCGCTAAGAAATACAAGGAAAACGAGCAAGTCCTCCACGCCATTCAGGCACATCACGGCGACGTTGAGGCAAAGACCATCACAGCCTGCCTTGTTCAGGCGGCGGACGCTATTTCAGCCGCCCGTCCCGGCGCACGCCGCGAAAATATCCAGAACTACATCAAGCGTCTTGAAAAGCTTGAAGAGATCGCCACTTCGTTTGAAGGCGTTGACCGTTCCTTCGCCATACAGGCGGGTCGCGAGATCCGTATAATGGTCAAGCCCGAAGCGGTTTCGGACGATAAAATGGTACTTATGGCGAGAGATATCGCCAAGAAGATCGAAGAGGAGCTCGAATATCCCGGCCAGATCAAGGTCAACATGATAAGGGAGAGCAGAGCCACAGATTACGCGAAATAAATTACATAATTAACAAACGACCGGGCTGTCATTTAAAACGACAGCCCGGTTATCAGTTTTATTCAGGTTTTTATAATGCCTTTTTTAACCCCGCGCTTTTGATCTTTCCCGCCAGGGCGAACACAGCGAACACAACGATGTTTACGCAGACTATGCTGGCGCCTGCCGGGGTGGAGAGGGCGTAGGAAAACACCATGCCCACCAAGAAGCATATAATTGAGACCGCCGCGGAGGAGATCACCACGCTGCGGAAACTTTTGAAGACCCGCATTGACGAAAGGGGAGGGAAGATTATCAGGCTGGAGATCAGCAGCGCGCCCATGAGCCTCATGCCAAGCACTATGGTCACCGCTGTCAGCAGGGAGATCAGCATATTGTACAGCCCCGCGTTTATGCCTGTTGCCCGGGCAAAATTTTCGTCGAAGGTCACGGCAAAAATATTGTTGTAAAGCACCGCAAAAAACACCGCGACGATCACCGAAAGCACAACGCTGACATACATGTCGTTTTTGCCCACGGCAAGGATGCTGCCGAACATATAGCTTGACAGATCAATGTTTGTGCCCATAAGGGACACCGTGACAACGCCCACAGCCAGAGCGCCGGTGGAGATCAGCGCGATTGCGGAATCGCCTTTTATTTTACTGTTGTCGCTGATGCGAAGCAGCAGAAAGGCGGCGGCAAGCACAACAGGCACCGCAACGGTCAGCGGCGCGGTGTGCAGCGCCGTAGCTATTGCCATTGCACCGAAGCCCACGTGGGAAAGCCCGTCGCCGATCATGGAGTACCGCTTGAGCACCAGGCTGACCCCCAGCAGTGAGGCGCACAGGGAGATCAGTGAACCCACGACCACCGCGTATATGAGAAATTTGTAGGACATCATGTCGCTTAAAATACCAAGCATTACGCACCCCGAAATTGAAGTTATTATTGACTTGGAAATTATAACATCATATCCGAATAAAATCAATACCGGGATATATTGTGAATTTTGCAATAATAATATTATGCCGTTTGTAATATATTACAAATTTATCAAGCGATCATTGACAAAAAATGATAATAATACTATAATATTTTATAGATTGGGGTTGACAAACAAAATGAAGTGCGCGACAATCTGTACATACATACATACATACATACATACATACATACATACATCCATACACAGCGGATGCTTACCGTCCGCGGTATTTCTGCACATTTTATGTATAGCACAGTCAAAAGGTATATCTGTACCTTTTGACTTTTTTGTTTATATTTACCGGGTGTGTGCCGGGAGAAACGGTATGTAAGTATGGCGGTACGCATGTATGCGTGCCCTAAGCAGGGAAATCATTGTAGGGGTCGACGACCCCGGCGACCCTATGCCGAAAGCCCGCGCTCGTCAAAATGGAACGCGGAGGGCGCCTTACATACATTCCCGGACATTTCACCCACACCTTGTAGGGGAGGGCTTCCACGTTCTCCCATCAGCAAAATCAAACAGTACGCATGGGCGGGCATGGAAACCCGCCTCTACAAGATATGTATTGTGATTTTTGAGAGCTGCCGGGTTGTAAGCCCCTACGTCAATTTTTTCCATTCTTGCCTCTCCCATTGGGAGAGGTGGCGCCGCGTAAGCGGTGACGGAGAGGGCAATTCCGCATTGAATTTACCTTGTTATCAAATTTACCGCCCTGCGGTAATTGAGATAAAAAATGATCCTAAGGAGGAGAAAAAATGAAGAAAAACTTTAAACGAACATTGGCGATCCTGCTCTCGTTGGCAATGCTGTTTTCAGTGCTGCCCATGACAGTTTTCGCTTTGCCGTCTGACGGTGTGGGTTCCAACGACAGCACATTCACCGGCACTGAGGCGACGGGTACCGTTATCAACTTCGGTTCCTATCCCCAGAGCAAGGTGACGGACAGCGCTGTTTTAGCGGCTCTGGACGCGGCGCAGAAAAATTGGGTGTCCTATGACTACTTCCTTTTCCCGGAGCCTGATTATAATGACCCCAACTATGAGGAAACTACCCAGCTTCAGATCTCAGATTATATGCGCTATGCTGACATAACGCTAAACGGCGAGAAGTACCGTGCCGTGACCTTCAGCTATTACAGAACCGGTCTTATAGGCGGATATGCATGGTCAAATGCTGAGGACAGCTATCAGGACGATAACGGTTACTACGTAAACAACGTTTACTATTTCAAGTACGAGCCGCTGCAGTGGAAAGTGCTTGACGCCTCAGAGGGTCTCATAATGTGTACGAATATGATCGACACTCAGGCGTTCAAATGTATTGCTGATTTCGGCGCGTCGGAATACGAATATTTTGGATACGATTCTTTAGAGGACTGGAATCTGAGAAACAGCACTCATTATGCTTCCGATTGGTCGAACAGCGATCTGCGCGCCTGGCTGAATGATGATTTTTATAATACCGCGTTCAGTTCAGAACAGCAGGCAAAGATACTTTCAACAGTATTGGAAAATGATCCTGTAGATTTTTCATACTATACAAATCAAGACTATTATTTTGCGGAGACTACCGATAATGTGTTCTGCCTTTCCACTTCGGAAGCAGTGAACACGGAATATGGTTTTGCTTCCATCTCCACACAGGATACGGCAAGGCAGTTCAGCGCTACGGATTATGCTGAAAGCCAGGGACTTTACGATAATTACGGATCGTGGCTGCGCACAGCGCATCACTCCTCTGACCCCTGTGCGATAAACACCAGCGGCGACATACGCCACGGCAACAATGATATGACTGACTATAACACATATCCAACAAATCTTATCCTCGGCGTCGTCCCGGCTTTGAGGCTTGCCCAGCCCGCACCCGCCACCTCCGGCGCCTGTGGCACAAACGTTACATGGTCATTTGATGATGAAACAGGCGAGTTGACCATCAGCGGTACGGGCGCTATGACAAATTACGGAGACGTATATACGTTCAATTCCGCAGAGAGCATTCCGGCTCCCTGGTATCCGTTGCGGGAGGAGATACAGAGCGTCGTCGTTTCCGAAAACGTGACAACTATCGGCAGATACGCTTTTTATGAATGCTCCGCCATCACAAGCGTGTCCCTTCCCAACAGTCTGGTATCCATCGCGTCCCATGCCTTTGACGGGTGTAGTTCCATACCGTCTGTTACCTTCGGAACCAACCTTACAAGCATTGGCTATGCCGCGTTCACCGCATGTTCAAGACTTACGAGCGTAGATATACCTGAAAATATACTGTCCATCGGCAAAACGGCATTCTGCTCTTGTTCAAGACTTGCGACGATCAATGTTGATGAGGATAATCCGAACTACAGCAGTGAGGACGGCGTGCTCTATGATAAGTACAAAACCACTCTTATTGCTTATCCGATAGGTAATTCCCGCACATCCTTCACTATTCCCAACACGGTTATCACCATAGATGAATCTGCTTTTATGGGCTGCGGAAGCCTTCACAGTTTCCCGGAGATCCCCAACAGTGTGGATGAGATCGGTGCATACGCATTTCACGCATTCAACGCCCACGATATGATTGATCTGGTGATCCCGAACAGCGTTCGTACAATTGGTACCTGTGCTTTTTTTAACTGCTCGTATATTAACAGTGTATACATTGGAGCCAATGTAATGGACATAGGTTACGTCGCTTTTAATGTAAACAGAACTAATACGGGATTCACGGTCAACCCCAATAATGACTTCTACAGCAGTGAGGACGGCGTGCTGTACAATAAAGCCAAAACAGAACTGATACAGTATCCCCTGTTCAGTGAACGCACTTCCTTCATTATCCCCAGCAGCGTAACGCATATCGCTACGGGTGCTTTTGAAGAATGCGATATTATCGAAAACGTCATTATCCCCGGCACCGTAACATCTATGAGAGAGCTTGCATTTGCAAACTGTGACAGACTTAAAAGCGTGACTATATGTGACGGCGCGACCGTTATAGGCAGGCAGGCATTTTACTTCTGCAGAAGCCTTGAATATGTTCATGTTCCTGCTTCTGTGGTAGCGATCGGTGATGAGGCGTTTGGCGGAAATCCTGCCGGATTCTACATCTGTTCCGATACGCCTAACTGCTACGTAGCCACATACGCGGCAGAGAACAGCGTCAATTTCCAGCTCTGCTCACATCCGGCGCCTGTGACCCAGTCCTGCCCCGTGATCGTTTCCTCCAGCGGCGGCGGTCATGTAGACTGCAACGGTCAGAATTTATACGGCACACGGTCTGTCACCGCTTACACCGGCGAAGAGATGACCGTTACAGCAGACGAAAGTGATGATGCCGAGTTCATTTACTGGGTTAATACGGAAACGAATCGTGTTGTATCCTTTGAGAACGAGTACACCTTTGACGTCTGCCCCGGCACAGATCTCCGCGCAGAGTTCTTTATCACAGATAACGAGAATACCCATTTCGTAGCCTTCCTCAGCAACGCAGGCAACGTACTCCTTTCAGGCGAATATACGATAGGCGAAGCGATCGTTCCTCCCACGCCTACACCGATCCCCGGTTACACCTTCAGCAGGTGGAGCATGGATATCTCGGATGTGACCAATTCCAGAGATAATGTTATTGTTTACGCGCTTTATAACAGAGACACCGTAAGCGAGGAGACCACCTACACAGTGACCGTCACCAACACGGGCGCTTCAGGTTCCGGTACATACAGAAACGAGGATCTGGTCATAGTTTCCTCAACGCATGAGAACTTCTCGTACTGGAAAAACAGCGACGGTCAGATAGTCAGCTACTATCCCATATACAGGTTCTATGCTGTCTGTGACGTGACCCTTACAGCTGTTTACGGCGACAATACACCGAGGATCCAGGCGGCGTGCAATATAGTCAAAGCTGTTCAGAACACCTCCGAAAATGCCCTTACGGTGTATGAGGGATGGTCGATATCCGACGCTTACGATGTCAACGCAGTAGGCTTCGTCTGCACCGCCAACGCTGCAACCGGCGCTGACGAAGATGCGTTTGTGATCGGCGGAACCGGGGTCAAGAAAGCGACTTCCACCTCAACCGCGGCAAACGGCGTATACTCCCTTACGATCACCAACTGGACGTCGGGCAGAACGTTCTATGTACGTCCTTATGTAATAATCAGCGGCGCTCAGGGTCAGCAGGTGATCTACGGTGCGCCTCAGAGCTACACCGCGCCGTAAGTTAAACAAAGAAAACATTTCATCGGGTCGTCTGTCGAAAGGCAGACGGCCTGATTTAATGCGGAATTATGAATTCGGAACGCAAAATTACCCGCACTCCGCATGGGCGGGTTGACCGCCCGTAACTCAATGCGGAATTGTTGAACAAAGCCCTGTAGGGGTCGACGACTCGGCGACCCTCATATAATGGGTAAGGGCGGAGCCCTTCTTCAATGTTTCGCCGCAGGCGAATATCATTATAAAAAACAGGAGGGAGTGGAAGCCCTCCCCCCCTATCGGGTGTGGGTGAAATGTACGGGAATGTAGTCAATGCTGCATGTGTGCCGGAGCAAGGTGAGTCACACAAAAAGAGGGAGGAAGGACGATCACCAGGACCGCCCGCAATTTATTATGGAATTATTTTGCATACTGTACAAAATCATAATTTAAAACATGATGAATTTATACCAAAAATGTATGGAATTTTAAATATATATTTGATATAATATTTCAGGCTTGGATAATCAGGTATCAATATTAGTTAAATAAAATTATTGGAGGAATTACAAATGGCAAACAAATGGGTCTACATGTTCGACGAAGGCAACATGTCCATGCGTAACCTGCTGGGCGGCAAGGGCGCTAACCTTGCTGAAATGACGGAGATCGGTCTTCCCGTTCCCTACGGTTTCACTATCACTACAGAGGCCTGCACTCAGTACTATGAGGACGGCAGAAAGATCAACGACGAGATCATGGCTCAGGCTATGGAAGGCGTCAGGAAGATGGAGGAGAAGAACGGCAAAAAGTTCGGCGACCTCAAGAATCCTCTTCTTGTATCCGTACGTTCAGGTGCCCGCGCATCTATGCCCGGAATGATGGACACTATCCTCAACCTCGGTCTTAATGACGAAGTTGTAAACGCTATGATCGCAGGCAATCCCGATCCCTCTTTCGAGCGTTTCGTATATGACTCATACAGAAGATTTATCCAGATGTTTTCCGACGTCGTTATGGAAGTCGGCAAGAAATATTTTGAGCAGCTCATCGACAAGATGAAGGAAGAAAAAGGCGTTAAGTTCGACGTTGACCTTACCGCCGCTGACCTTAAGGAGCTGGCAACACAGTTCAAGGCAGAGTACAAGAACCAGCTGGGCGAAGATTTCCCCGCTGACCCGGTACAGCAGCTCAAGCTTGCTATCGAGGCTGTTTTCCGTTCATGGGACAACCCCAGAGCAAACGTTTACAGAAGAGACAACGATATCCCCTACTCATGGGGTACCGCCGTTAACGTTATGCCCATGGTATTCGGTAACCTTAACAACGAGTCAGGCACAGGCGTTGCCTTCACCCGTGACCCCGCTACAGGCGAGAAGAAGCTTATGGGCGAGTTCCTTAAGAACGCTCAGGGCGAAGACGTTGTTGCCGGCGTAAGAACTCCCATGCCCATTGCTCAGATGGAGCAGGAATTCCCCGAGGCATACGCAGAGTTCATCAAGGTCTGTGAGATCCTTGAAAACCACTATCACGATATGCAGGATATGGAGTTCACAGTTGAGAACAAGAAGCTCTATATGCTCCAGTGCCGTAACGGCAAGAGAACGGCTCCCGCTGCTCTCCAGATCGCATGTGACCTTATAGACGAGGGTCATAAGACAGAGGAAGAGGCCGTCATGATGATCGACCCCAGAAACCTTGACACCCTCCTTCACCCCCAGTTTGACGCGAAGGCACTCAAGGCCGCTACTCCTCTCGGCAAGGGTCTTGGCGCTTCTCCCGGCGCTGCCTGCGGCAAGGTAGTCTTCACAGCTGACGACGCTGACGCCTGGAACGCAAGAGGCGAAAAGGTTGTCCTTGTCCGTCTTGAGACCTCTCCCGAGGATATCACCGGCATGAAGGCCGCTCAGGGTATCCTTACCGTTCGCGGCGGCATGACCTCCCACGCGGCAGTTGTTGCCCGCGGCATGGGCAAGTGCTGTGTCTCCGGCTGCGGCGACATCAACATGGACGAAGAAAACAAGAAGTTCACCCTTGCAGGCGAGCTCTTCAATGAGGGCGACGAGATCTCCATCGACGGTTCAACAGGCTGCATCTACAAGGGACTTATCCCCACAGTGGACGCTCAGATAGCCGGCACCTTCGGCAGGATCATGTCCCTTGCCGATAAGTACAGGACCCTTAAGGTCAGGACGAACGCCGACACACCCGCGGACGCAAAGAAGGCCCGCGAGCTTGGCGCAGAGGGTATCGGCCTCTGCCGTACAGAGCATATGTTCTTCGAGGCTGACAGGATCGCCGCTTTCCGCGAGATGATCTGCGCAGATACAGTCGAGGAGAGAGAAGCTGCTCTTGACAAGATCCTTCCCTATCAGCAGGGCGACTTCGAGAAACTCTATGAGGCTCTTGAAGGCAACCCCGTAACCATCAGATTCCTTGATCCTCCTCTCCACGAGTTCGTTCCCACAGAGGAAGAAGATATAATCAAGCTTGCAAACGCACAGGGCAAGTCAGTTGATGACATCAAGGCTCTCATCGCTTCCCTCCATGAGTTCAATCCCATGATGGGTCACAGAGGCTGCCGTCTTGCGGTTACCTATCCCGAGATCGCAAAGATGCAGACAAAGGCTGTTATCCGTGCCGCTCTCAACGTCAAGAAGGCTCATCCCGACTGGAACATCGTTCCCGAGATCATGATCCCGCTGGTCGGCGATATCAAGGAGCTCAAGTACGTCAAGAAGTTTGTCGTAGAAACCGCCGACGCTGAGATCGCCGCTGCAGGCGCTGACCTCAAGTACGAGGTAGGTACCATGATCGAGATCCCGCGTGCTGCTCTGACCGCCGACGAGATCGCTAAGGAAGCTGACTTCTTCTGCTTCGGCACCAACGACCTGACCCAGATGCCCTTCGGCTTCAGCCGTGACGATGCCGGCAAGTTCCTTGATGCTTACTATGATGCTAAGATCTTTGAGAACGATCCGTTCGCTAAGCTCGACCAGACAGGCGTCGGCAAGCTGATGGATATGGCGATCAAGCTTGGCAAGCCCGTCAATCCGAACCTCCATATCGGTATCTGCGGCGAGCACGGCGGCGATCCGACCTCCGTTGAGTTCTGCCATAAGATCGGTCTGAACTATGTATCCTGCTCACCGTTCCGCGTTCCGATCGCCCGCCTCGCCGCTGCTCAGGCTGCGATCAGCAATAAGTAATCGTTGCAGGTAAACAGGTATACCAATTAAAACCACAAGCGCTCTGACTTCGGCCAGAGCGCTTTTTGTCGTTTTCTGAGCGGTCGAAAAGAATTGACAAGGGGGGAGGAAAGTATTATACTGTATAAGGTTAAGTATCATTATCTGAAAGGATCGTTTTGCGCCTCGATCGCAGGACGATTCGGAAAGGCGGACTAATATGAGTGTATATAACGGTGCAACATTGATGATCACAGGCGGAACCGGCTCGTTCGGCAACACCGTCTTAAAGCATTTTTTGACCAGCGATATCGGCGAGATCCGTATCTTTTCCCGCGATGAGAAGAAGCAGGACGATATGCGGCATGATCTGCAGGCGCGTATGCCGGAATTTGCGAAAAAGGTCAAGTTCTTTATCGGCGACGTCCGTAACGCACAGTCCATCAAGGACGCGATGTGGGGCGTTGACTATGTCTTCCATGCGGCGGCGTTAAAGCAGGTGCCTTCCTGCGAGTTCTTCCCGATGGAAGCCGTTCGCACCAATGTCGAGGGCACCGACAATATGCTGCACGCGGCGATCGACTGCAACGTCAAGCGCGTCGTGTGCCTGTCCACCGATAAGGCGACATACCCGATCAACGCGATGGGTATC
>JAIKWV010000002.1 GCA_024684435.1 Clostridiales bacterium | reverse complement strand
TATCGGGTTTAATGCCGTATTTGTCAAGCGCGATTTTTGTTTCAAGACCTATCACCGACTGGTGGAGCAAAACCTGATTGAGCACAGAGCCGAGAACGTATCTGTAACCCTCGTGCGTAACGGCGTCTTCGACCGCCTCGCTGATCGCGCAGCCGAGCGAACCGGTGGTGCCGGGATGCTCCGCATTTATCTTTTTGCCGATCTCGGTATTCATCGAGGGAGAAGGCGTTACGGAAGCGCCGTAAACGTTCATCACCTCGCGTCTGAACGGCTTCTGCTCATAAGATACTTTGACCATATAAACTTTACAGTCAAGTCCCAGATATGCGCAGGCCATTGAAAGCGCCGTGCCCCACTGACCCGCTCCGGTCTCGGTCGTAACGCCCTTCAGGCCCTGCTTCTTTGCATAATAAGCCTGCGCTATGGCAGAGTTGAGCTTGTGGCTGCCGCTTGTGTTGTTGCCCTCGAATTTGTAGTAAATCTTTGCGGGGCTTTGCAGCTTTTCTTCAAGGCAATAAGCCCTGACAAGAGGCGAGGGACGGTACATTTTATAGAAATCTCTTATTTCACGGGGGATTTCGATAAAAGCGGTATCATTATCAAGCTCCTGGGCAACAAGGTCCGAGCAAAATACTCCGCTCAGCTCCTCGGCTGTCATCGGCTGGTGTGTGGCGGGGTTAAGAAGAGGCGCAGGTTTGTTTTTCATATCTGCCCGGACGTTATACCAGGCTTTGGGCATCTCTTCTTCGGCAAGGTAGATCTTGTAGGGTATCTTTTTTTCGTCTGACATTTGTTTTCTCTCCTATCCTAAAAAGTTTATTATATCTTCGTCGCAAAGAGTTTTTATGCCGTTTCCGGCAAGTATTTCTTCAGCATGTCCGATGTCATCCACTCTGAACACGACGTAAGCGTTGCCGGCAACCGCGCCTGTGAAGGCGTAAACATATTCAATGTTGATATCCTCCGAGCTGAGAACGTTCAATATACCGCCCAGAGCGCCTGCCTTGTCTGTCATTTTCACGGCTATTACGGGCGTCTCTTTAATAACCGTATCGCCGCTGACGGCGGATTTTGTCTTCTCAATATCCGAAACGATAAGTCTTAAGATTCCGAAATCCATTGTGTCGGCAACACTTAACGCGCGGATATTTACGCCTGCATCGGTAATTGCGGCAACGGTTCTGCAAAGGGTGCCGGGCGTATTTTCAAGAAAAGCCGATAATTGAGTGATAGCCATTTTCAGTCCTCCTTAATGCAATTTGCGTTTATCTATGACTCTGACCGCTTTGCCCTCGGATCGCTCAATGGATTTCGGTGCAACAAGGTGGATTTTCGGCCCTATACCGAGCATGGAGCGCATTGCGGCGTTAAGATTTTTCTCGTGGATCTGCATCTCCGAAATCTTATCGGAGAACATCCCGGGCGCGCATTCAACAATGATATCAAAAGTGTCGGTGTTGTTTACACGGTCAACGACGATCTGGTAATTGGGTGTGTAGCCTTCCTTAAGAAGAACAGTCTCGATCTGACTCGGGAATACGTTGACACCCCGGATTATCATCATATCATCGCTTCTGCCGAGCGGCTTTGACATTTTGACATGAGTCCTTCCGCAGGAGCATTTTTTGCGTGACAGTATACATATATCCTTGGTTCTGTAACGAAGAAGCGGAAATCCTTCTTTGTCAAGAGACGTGAAAACAAGTTCGCCCTTTGCCCCTTCCGGCAGCACCTCGCCTGTTTCCGGGTCAATGATTTCGGCGTAAAAATGGTCCTCATTAATATGCATACCGGTCTGCTCTTCACATTCGAATGCTACGCCCGGCCCCGAGGTTTCCGTAAGCCCGTATATATCATACGCTTTGATTCCCAGTGATTTTTCGATGCTTTGACGCATTTCTTCCGTCCACGGCTCTGCACCGAAAATGCCGGCTTTCAGCTTGTTATCCTCAGGCTTATACCCCTTTTCCGCAAGCGACTCGCCGATATATGCGGCATAGGACGGCGTGCAGCAGAGAATCGTTGCCCCCAGATCCATCATAAACTGAATCTGCCTGTCGGTATTGCCCGAAGACATCGGCAGCGTCATACATCCTACTTTATGTGAACCGCCGTTCAGCCCCGGACCTCCGGTGAACAGACCGTAGCCGTAGCAAACCTGACACACGTCCTCATCTGTACCCCCGACAGCAACAATGGCTCTGGCGCAGCATTCTTCCCACAAATCGATATCGTGCTGAGTGTAAAAAGCCACCACTCTTTTGCCCGTTGTGCCGGACGTGGACTGGATACGTACGATGTTTTTCAGGTCTGTGCCGAGCAGCCCGTAGGGATATGCTTCCCTCAGATCGTCTTTTGAGAGAAACGGGAGCTTCCTGATATCGTCAACACTTCTGACGTCGTCGGGAGTAACCCCCTTTTTCTCCATAAGATTGCGATAATACGGCACATTGTCATAAACATAGCGTACCTGTTTTACGATTTTTTCATTTTGAATCCGCCTTATTTCATCATAAGAAGCAGTTTCAATTTC
>JAIKWV010000039.1 GCA_024684435.1 Clostridiales bacterium | reverse complement strand
CGTCGTCACCGTGTTCATTCCCCAAAAGCAATCGAAATCGTAAACAAAAACCGCCCTCTGAGCCAAACACCGCATATACAGTGCTTGACCCAGAGGGCATAACTATGTCCGTATTTACTTTTCCGGTATCTTCAGCACCTGCCCGGTCTTGAGGACGTTACTCTTCAGGCCGTTCAGCTTCACTATCTCGGTGTATCGGCTGCCTTTGACGAGGTACTGCTTGGAGATCTTCCACAGCGTGTCGCCGTGTTTGACCGTGTGCGTTTTCCCGGTTGCACCCGTTTTCGGTGTAATAAAAAGCAATCAATTCGGACAAAATGAACGGAAGTGTCTATACAACAGCAAAAAAAGCAAACTGTTTGTTGACATCTCAACACAGTGTCCAGTATAATAATGATCAGGTTATGTCTGTTCTGTTAAAAGAAAAGCATACGGTGCTGATGATGCCACGGTCGAAAAGATGGCAGACCTGCTGATTCGGTTGTTCGGCAATATCGGAACAGAGGAATAGATCGGCTTGACGCAATCTTCAAGTATTGCATCCTGCATTGATGAACCCTGCGTGCCAATCAACCGAATTTTGAGATTTGAATTATTTCCAACATTGAGAGGAAACTATTATCATGGAACCGTTTTACAGCGTCAGAGACTTTCATACCATCCGCGAAATGTTGAATCAGAGTCTTGCACTTTTCGCAGATCGGCCTGCCTTTGAAGTTAAAAAGGGCAACATTCATTATGAATTGACATATACAGAGTACATGGAGCAGCTAAACGCACTGTGCAGCGCTCTGCTCGACATGGGTGTTTACCGTCAAAAAATCGGCATCATTTCGGACAACAGATACAAATATGTTTTGACGTATATGACGGGGATCTGTTCGGGCAACTGCGTCGTGCCCATCGACAAAGAGCTGATGACTGAGGACATCCACGGCATCATTGAAGCCGCCGGATGCAGCATGCTGTTTGTGGACAAAAAACATATTGATAAGATCAACTTTGACCGTCTGGGCGACATCCCCGTCTACTGCTATGATCCGCTTGAAGAGAGCGAAAACGAACACGGCATTCTGTCCTTTACTGCGCTGCATGACCGCGGAAGAGAACTGACCGCGCAGGGCAAGCGGCTGTGGGAAACGATTGACGACGATCCGGAAGAAATGTGCGTCCTGCTCTTCACATCGGGCACCACAGGCACGTCAAAGGGCGTCATGCTTTGCCAGCGAAACTTCATCTTTGAGGTCAAGGCAGCTATGGGCGTCCTCAAAATCTATCCCGAAGACTGCGGCATTTCTCTGCTGCCCTTGCACCACACCTTTGAAAGCTCTATCATCCTATTCTTCGCCCCGTACTGCGGCGCAAAGGTAACGTTCTGTGAAGGGTTCAAGTATGTACTTCGGAATATGAAGGAATTCAATCCGACCATATTCGTCGCCGTTCCGCTCGTGCTGGAGACGGTACATAAGCGTATTCTGAAAAAAATCAAAGAGCGGCGTTTCGGTGAAGTGAAATTCAAGTTCGGTCTCAAACTTTCCAAGATCGGGAACAAACTCGGTCTTGATCTGAGCAAGATCATCTTCAAGGAGATTCAGGACACCTTCGGCGGCCACATGCGTATGATCATCTGCGGTGGTGCTGCCATTAAGCCGAAGGTGCTGGATGATTTTAATGCTTTCGGCATCCAGATCATCTACGGCTACGGTCTGACCGAATGTGCGCCTCTGGCGATCATCAATCACGATAGACTGCGCACAACGGATTCCATCGGCGAGCCGCTGCCCGGCGTGGAAACGGAACTGATCAATCAGGACGAAAACGGCATCGGCGAACTGTGCGTCAAGGGCGGCATGGTCATGCTCGGCTACTACAACAACCCGGAAGCAACCGCCGAGGTCATTGACAGCGACGGTTTCCTGCATACGGGCGATCTGGTCAGTATCGACAGAAAAGGTCATTACCATGTCTGCGGCCGCAGCAAGAATGTGATCGTCACGTCAAACGGCAAGAACATCTACCCTGAAGAACTGGAATATCACCTTGACGGCGAGGATTGTATTCATTCCAGCCTTGTCGAAGGCATTGAAAACCATAGGGGTGAGATTGAGATCCATGCGCAGATCTTGCCGGATATTGAAGAGATTATGCGCCAAATGGGCAAAACGCCCACAGATGAAGAAGTGAACGGTCTGATCCGGCGTGCGATCGAACGCATCAATGCAAAAGTACCGTCCTTTAAGCGCATCCGTTCTTTCACGGTGCGTAAAGATGACTTTGAACGCACGACAGCGCAGAAAATCAAGCGCATCAACAAGATAAAAGTCAGGCTGAGAAACAAGGTCAGCTTATAACCTGTTTTAGCGTTTCTAACAAGATTTACTAAAATGACAGATTCCATTCAACAAAACGTATTTTCATATAACGATACCATCCCAAAATTTGTGTAAACCTCCAAAATGGTGTAAAATAAGAGCACCAAATTGGAGGTTTAATTATGAGCAGCAGAAAGAACAGAAGTCCTGAGGAGCAGGCACGCCGAGCAAAGATCCGGGAACTCCTGCAAGAGAGCAACATCAGCAGCATGGCGGACATTCAGGATCTCTTCAAGGAAACCATTGCGGAATTCATGGAGAACGGGCTGGACGCTGAACTTGAAGATGAACTCGGCTACAGCAAATACGACTACAAAAACAAGGACACGGACAATAGTCGAAACGGACACAGCAGCAAGACGCTGCCACCAGCTTTGGCGACGTTGACGTTTCTGTTCCCCGTGACCGCAATGGCGAGTTTGAGCCTCAGCTTCTGAAGAAGAACCAGACCAGCGTTAGTCAGGACATCGAAGAAAAGATCTTGTCGATGTATGCCAAGAGCATGACCACCGGCGACACCGAGGCTCACATCCGGGATATCTACGGCATAGAGGTCTCCGATACGACGGTCAGCCGGATCACAGACAAAATCCTTCCCATTGCGAAGGAATGGCAGCAACGACCATTGGAGGTCGTTTATGCGGTAGTGTTTTTGGACGCGATCCACTACCACGTGCGCAGCGAAGGGCAGATCGTTAAAAAGGCCGTTTATATCGCGATCGGAATCAATCTGGATGGCAGAAAGGACGTTCTCGGTATGTGGGTCGGAGAGAATGAAAGCGCCAAATATTGGGCTTCGATACTGAATAGCCTAGCTGTCCGTCAGCTTGAAATAGCCCGGCTGACACAGCCACAGCTTGATATTACCTATATTCGCGGACAAACCTTTGCAATAGCAGGTGTACGAAACATCCACATTCTTGTATCTGCCGTTGTCGATAATCACGTCGCCGTTCCTGCCCGGTACAGACACAAACTCCTGATCGTAAGCGGGCGCGGAGTATATATCCTTTTCCGCGACATACAGACCGAAGTCCGATGAGTTTTGGTTGTTGAAAGAAAAATAAACGTGTGCAAAATGGGGAAAACGTGTGCGAGATGGGTGTCATCGTGTGCGAGACACCTATGGCTTTTGTGTAAAATGCACACATAAAAATGGACAAATGCGGTGTGAGAAAATCCTGTTTTGTAGACAATCGGTGTATAATTCTGGACTCCGTTTAAACACTAAAGCAGCAAGGTATAACTAAAGCCGAGAGGATTCACTCCCCTCGGCTTGGTTATTGTTTTACCACTCGTTGTACTCATAGATTTGTGCCATGGCTGCCTGATCTATGGGTTCATCGATAAGTGCGCTGTACAATGCGGAAACGTCCTGAGCGTTGAAGCGGTCGCGTTTGCTCAGCTTTACTATATTTGCGGCGAATTCAAATATTTCGTCCTCAAAGCCGTCAACAAGACCCTGCTGCGCGATTGAAATATCCGGAGCAGTGACCCTGCCGTTGCCGTCCAGGTCACCGAAGATGATCACGGTGTACTCCGCTATCACTTCCCCGTGGCTGTCGTGAACTATAAGCAGCGAGCCGGTACCTATGTATCTGCCTGTTGCGGCCACTTCTACATAACCGTCCTGCGAAACACTGAACATCGTCTCAAAATCATCTATCCTCATCCCCGCAGATATGCCGTATATGTAACCGCGGGTCTCGTCGATATAAATTTCACTGTCCTCCGGAAGAATAAGCTCCGGAGACGAAATCTTCTCTGTGGTGACGGTTATGGTGGTGTCGGCAGAGATTTTAGTGATCCGATAAGTGTTGTCAACGCCGGTATCGGCGGGTCCTTTGATATTTTTATATGTGCCCGCTGTGGCGGTAACACCACTGAGAGTGTAACCCTCCGCAAGTACAATGGTGAAATTCACCTGACCGTCTCCGGTGATTACAGGGTATCCGGAATCGCCGTCGCGGGCAACTGCGGCAGAGACGTTTTCTTCATCGGCTATCGTATAGTCCTGCGTATAATATACCAATACAGACGCCACACCTTCATCACCGGAGAATGTCGCTGTGTACGGCGACGCTGTCCTGGAGTCTGTGTAACTGACACCGTTGATAATAGCGAATGCGGTAAATGTGATTGTCGATGCATCGGTCAGAACGCTTGTAACCGCGCCTGCAACTACAATATTTTCACCACACGCCGCACAGGTGTAGTTCAATGTGGCTGTTTTATAATCAGCGCTCCACGTCCACACAGGCGATGTTCCGTCCGCAATTATACCGTGCTCGCACGCCACTGTTGTTACGGTGATTGTCAGATTGCTGCCAACCTTTGTGACACGGTAGGTGTTTGCCTTGCCTGTGTCAGCCGACCCTTTCAGGTTTTTATAGCTTCCGGTGATAGTAATGTCCGCGATCGTATATCCGTCAGCAGGTACTATTGTGAAATTCACCTGACCGTTTCCGGTAGAATCCGGATCACCGGAAGCGCTGTCGCGGGAAACGGTCGTACCGACAGCGGAAACCGATGCGCTTGCCCCGGTGTAATCCTGAGTTTCATATACAATAATCGAGCTAACGCCGCTGTCCCCGGCAAATGTGACCGTAAAGCCTTCGTCGGGCGTTGTTTCCGCTTCCACCGAATGATCGCACGCATCAAGCTGGACAAGCATCGGGATCGTACGCGTTTCTGTCTGACCGCAGGCAGCGCAGGTATATGTCATAACGCCTGTGGAAGTCGCGGTTGCAGCTGTGGTGACTACACCTGTATCCCAGCTGTGGCTCCGGGAGCCGCCTTTACACGCCGTCACGCTTGACGCGGTCGCAAGAGTCGGTGCGCTGCTTGATACGGAGGTCGGCCAGGAAGCCATGGTATAGTTTACGTTTTTCGGGAGAGCGTAGCTAAGTATCACGCTCCCGTTGCTGCCCGCTTTGGCGTTTATGATTTTGCCGGAAGTATAACTTGTTGTTGACGCGGAATACTTCTGATTGCTTCCGAACCAACTGCTCTGCGCCGTGCCGTCCATGCCTTTGGTTCCGGAGGTGAACACCGTTGCGCCGTCAACAAGAACCGTACCGTCGGCATCCAGCGCGGAATTATCGCCGCCGGATTTCATGCTGAACACTGCCTGATGACCGCCATACAGATACAATCCGCCGTTGGAGTCCAGTCCGTCGCCGTCGCAGTTCACATACAGATCTCCGCCGTAAATATAAATATTGTAATCACTTGTTGAAGATGAGCTTCCGCCGGAGTTCCAACCGCCATGACCGCCGGGTCCTCCACCGCCCGGGTTGAAGGGATCTCCTCCACCACCCGGATCGGAACCGTTGCTGCTGCCGCCCGCCGCGTTCACGCCGTCGTCACTTGCCGTAACGGAATAACGTCCGGAATAAATATACACCGTACCACCCTCAAGTCCTTCATACGAGCTATTTACGGTAATATCGGGATCACGTTCAAGTCCGCCTTCCTCGCCGAGGATCAGAGAGGTGTCCGCGTGCATACCGTCATCACCCGTGTAAATCGTGAACACCCCGCCGGTCACGGTAACATATGCGTCGGAATGAACCGCGTCGTCCCCGGTGTTCAGCGTAAAGGTGCCGCCTGTAACCGTAATGGTCGGCTCCAGCTCCGCTTCTTCAGCTCTGTCGCCGCCCGCCTTCAGACCCTTGCAGCTGTATGTTTCGGCAAGCGTATCGTTCCACACGCTGTAGCCCTTCCACGTCTGAATGTCAAAGGTGCCGCCGTTTATCGTCAGCGCCGTATCCGCCTGGATACCGTCTGCGTCAACATCTATATCAAAGGTGCCGCCGTTTATGGTAATCGCTCCCGCGGAATCGGTGTCTATCGTAGTGCCCTCAGCCGCATCGGTGGCATCCGGCGTACTCTTAATGCCGTCATTCGCGGCTTTGATAACATATCCGCCCTGATTGAATACAATACTGCCGTCACAGGCAATACCGTTATTTACCGCGGCACCCGAATTCGTGCCGCCGTAGTATTTGCCGCTGCCGGTAACGGTGATCGTTCCCGATTGATTAAAAATGAGCGCAGCGGTGACTCCGCCCTTTATGCCGTTTTTCGCGTTGGCGACGACGTTCAGGTTACCGTTACCGCAGAAGGTTACAGTGGAGCCGCTTTTGACTTTGATCACCGCGCCTTCAAACGCTTCGGCAACCGTAACATCCGATGACGTTTCATCATCCGGATTTTCGTTGTCTGTCAAGGTCGACGTCCCTTCCAGATGGATGGAAGCGGTCGTCGATTTTTTGACCACAATGGGCGCTGTTAAAGAGGACGCGAGCGTAAGGTTATCAAGAATCAAGGTCACGTCTGTCAGTTCCTTGCTGACGATTATGCTGCCCTCCGCACAGCTGCCACACAAGCGGTAAGTTCCTGCCGCGATTATGGTCAGGGCAGTTCCTTCAATGGAATAGCCGCTCCCCGCTTTGGTTTCCGCTATCGCACCATCCGAAAAAGTCAGAATCGCGCTTTCCTCCGCAAGTTCGACGGCAAACACCGGAATTGAACCGGGTATCAGCAGAAAAACAGACAGAACGATCGAAAGAATCTGCAAAATTCGTTTTTTTAACATTTTTAATCCTCTCCCATTTTAAGTTAATAAAATCAAGCTTTTGAATATGCTTTAAAACAACAGCCCAAAGGAATTCAGAATGACTCTAACGATGGAACAAAGCCGGGTCATGCTCTGAATAATTTGTGTACCGTTTTTCAGCGTGTATGTCGCATCGTACCGGTCTGTAAACTTTATTATTCATAGGAACCACTCGCCTTTCAACGCTTGCAATAATTACTGTTCTCATTTTTATAACTTTTATTTTACCCGTGTAGATTGAAATTAGATTGAAGGATTCAGTTTTTTACACCTTTCCTGTTCATTATTTTGCTCAGTGTTTGTGCCCATGCCATCTGCTCATGGAGCTGTTCGGATTGGTGAAATCCTCTCCGATAGCGTCCGCCACGGCTTCGATAATGGAATTACTGCTGAAGGTGGCGCCGCTGACGGCGGATACGTTGACGCTCTGTGAGCTGATGATCGCGTTGATAACGCCGCTTTCGGCGCGGGAGAAATACTGTCGGTCATCCTGATAGGAAGTGACAGTTATATTTTCTATTCTGCCGTCTTTGATGGTCACCGATACGGCGGTTGTCCCGCGGAACCCTGTTCCGGTTCCGGTATATACTCCGTCGGCAAGGTTTGTGAGTCCCGCCTTTTTCTCATCATCGTCGAAATTGTCTGTCTGCTCCTGCGGCTTTGTTGTAAAGGGTTCGGTTTCGGTCATATCATCCCGGACATATTCCGATTCGCTGCCGTTTGCAGATTCATCTGTTGTGATGAGCTGATTTTCGAGCGCGTTTTTGACCGCGTTTATTATGCCTCTGCTGCTGAACGTCGCGCCGCTCACGGTATTGACATCGGTACTTTGTTGAGAAATAATTGTGGGAATAACGCCGTCCTTTGCTTGGGAAAGAAACTGCTGATCATCTTTAGCAGAAGTGACTGTAATATCGGTAATGCTCCCTCCGCTGACCGTTACGCTGACGCTTATCTGACCCCGATAGCCGGACGCCGTGCCGGTGTACGTTCCGTCGTCGTATTTTGAATCAACCGTATTATTTGTTTCATCTGCGTTTTCAATTTGTGCGTATCCGTATGAAACTTCAATCGCGCTTTCGGTTGAAGTGTTCAATGTGCCCGCGAAAGACATCCCCGCAATCGCAACCGCCGCAACGGTGCCGGAAATTGCGGACAGCGGATCCGCTCTGATGTTTTCCGCCGGACACACCGCCGTGCATTTCATACAGTCGATGCACTCCCCCGATTCGACCTTTTCGTGTTTATACAACGGGATTAACATGGAGCATTTCCTTGTGCACAGACGGCACTGTCCGCTGCAGCTTGATACTTTTCTTTTTAACTTAAAGATACGGAATCGGGACACCAGCGTGAAGATCGCTCCGAGAGGACAGAGATATTTGCAGAAGAACCGCTCGACAAAAACCGATCCGATCACGGTAATCAGAAGGAGCAGTCCGCCCACCGACAGGAATACCGCTTCCGTCGGCAATCCTTTCCAAGGGCTCGCGTACATTCCAAACACTGTCCAGGGGCTCCACACCGAGTCCGAGCCGACCCCTAACGTCCATATTCCGATCACAACAAACGCCAGCACGGCGTATTTGAAATATTTCAGCACGCAGTCCGCTTTTTCTGAGATCCTCGGGTGTGCCGGTATATGCTTTCCACCGAGCCACAAAAGATCCTGCATAGCTCCGAAGGAACAGATAAATCCGCAGAAGAAGCGGCCCCAGATGAATGTTATCACAAGCATTCCCACTGTCAGCAGGATATTCCCTATCTGATCGTCTAAGACAAAAGTACCGGTGACGGTTGATTGCCAGATCTCCTTCATACCGGAAAAGATCGTGATGAAGAGCCCGGGAATCAGGATAAATGAAAACAGCTGGATCAACGTGCGGATTGCAGCTACATTGGAAATCTTTTTCTGTACCTTTTCGGCTTTATATTCATTGACGTTATTCATTATTATGCCTCCATTTCAGTTTGTTTTTCATCGCGTCCGTAACGTAAACACTGCCGTCCTTTTTTATGATCACCGCTTCCACCGGATATCGCTTCAAAAATATTCCCGCTTGTTCCCCGCTCATCAGCATGGCGGATGTGCAAATCGCGTCCAGCGTTTCTGCTTCGTCACCGATCAGCGTAACACCGACAATGTCGGAATTGGAGGGATATCCTGTTGCCGGATCGACAATATGATGATAAATTCTGCCGTTCTTTTTAAACCCCTGTTCGTACGCGCCTGACGATACCACGGATTTATTATGAAGTTCCACCGAGGCGAAGGGTGTACCAGTCTTTTTAAACGGATCTTGAATACCGACGGTGTGCGGTTTGCCCATTACGATCACAGTGCCGCCGAGATTGATGATCGCGTCGTTTACGCCGTTTTCGGTCAACATCCTTCTGACCTCATCTGCGACATATCCCTTTGCCACAGCGCCGAGATCTGTTTTTTGCCCCGGTATGCGTAGCATTACCGCGTTATTTTCAAAAACGATATCTCTGTAATTCACGAGCGCCTTCGCATTTTTTACCGCCGTTTCGTCCGGCAGGATCCCGTTTTTTATCGACTCCTTCCAGAGTAGGGACAGCGGCGTAGAGGTTATATCGAACAGTCCGCCTGTTGCCTCGGAGAAAAAAATCGAACGGCGGATCAAAACATATGTTTCTTTTGAAACAGCCGTAAAGCCTTTGCCGGCATTTCGATTGACTGCCGATATTTCGCTTGATTCATCGTACGCGCTCAATATATCGTGCAGTTCTGAGACGCGCCGCCTCGCTTGCTCCGCCGCCGCTCTGTCCGCCTCATCAAAAACCGTTATGCGGCAAACCGTACCCATAGCAAAGAATATTGTTTCTATTGTTTGTTTAACGTCCGTCACGGATATCTCACCTCCTGTTCTTTGCTTTCTGATCCATCTTGCTGATCCATATTTTACGGGCGAAGATTGAAAGCGGATTGAAGGTAAAATCTTTTTTCAAAAGTTTTCTGAAAAAACAGACGGGGCACGAAAGCCCGACCGTGATAAGGCAGTAATTTTGAAAACGGTCAAAAACAACTGAATTAGCGCGGTTAAGGCAAGAAAATACCGAGATTACAGCAATGTAGTCCCGGTATTTTTCTATTTATAAAAACGTTCCGCACATTCGTCTTTTCCGCCGCTCTGCGATACAATGTGGGTAAAAGGAGGCAGGGACGCCGTGAAATATATAAAGCAGCCCAAGAGGCACATTGTACTGGACGACTTTGAATGGCGGGCGCTGGTCAAGGGGATCAACGAATACCGCAAGCAAGTCATCGACGAGGACGGATGCGTGGAGGTCGTGAACGAACTGCTGATCAAGATCATCGACGCACCGACGAAAAAAATCAAGGTTATGGAGGTTTCAAAATGAAGGACAGTTGGATCGGACAAGTCGGGGTTTGGGGGCAGAGGCACTACCGGTACCTGAAAGAAAACAAGCCTACGGTAGTCAATGTAATGTGTATGAATAACACTTTGAAACAGTATCTGCGCGAGGTGGACGAGCAGGCGGAAGAAATGCTTTTTCAGCTGGTGAAACAAATGGCGAAGGACGAAGGCGTGGACGAGGCGATGAAACGGCGCGATCAGTTACGATGAAGTGATGCCGCTCACAAAAGGAATCACATAACGCACAGTGGCGAGATCTCTCCCACCGCCGAATTATTATATGATACGATTTTTAATAACTGCACGCACTTTTTTAGTTAACTGCCCCCGCTTTTTAAGGCGGGGGCAGTTGTATCTGCAGATTAGATTAGTTAATGATTGCTTTTTTTCCGAATAAGGATCTGAAAAAATCGCGGATCGCGTAGATGATCGACATGAACCAGTTTGCGCTTTGAGCTGTCTCTGCCGTTGCTTCCTGTTCTTCTGCGGTCACGGAAGCCTCGCCGCTTTTCGCCGGGCGTTCAGGTGCTTCTCCGTTTCCGGGCGTCTGAGGGGCAGCTTCACCGTTTTCATTCTCCTGCATTTGTGGAGGAAACTCTCCGTCCGGCAGTTCGGGCATTTCACCGTTCATGTCAGGAGTTGACGGCATTTCGCCGTTGACGTTGAAGCCGGGTCTTGCAAAGCCGCCGTTTTCGTCCGGGAATTGTGGCGTTTCACCGATACCGTTGTCCGGCATTGCGGGAACCGTTCCTTCATTCATTTCGGGCGGCGTAGGCATTTCTCCGTTATTCTCCGAATTCTCATTCGGGAAGCCGCCGTTCTGTCTTCCGCCCTGAGGCATGTCCT
>JAIKWV010000038.1 GCA_024684435.1 Clostridiales bacterium | reverse complement strand
GCCGCCGCCCTTGACTTGCGTTCCGGTTTCCGCTTATACTGTTGATAAGGGAGGCCGGTCTAGCCGCCCTCCCTGTAATATATTTTTTTGCCCTGTTTTATACCGGCGTTTGGACTTTACACAAAATTCGGGACACTACCGAAAAACTCACAGCTCCGTCTTTTTATATTAATATTATAATAATTCACTGTTGAACCTTCGGGATATTTCAAGAGAACCGTCGGGCTTTATATCTGTCACCGTAACGCCCTGAGGCCAGTCCTTTTCGTCCCAGGAGAAGTTGCTGCCCATGGTGTAGGTCTCGTATCCGTCGTACTGACTGTAAACCAGGTAAATGCCCTTGTACTCCACGCAGAAATCGTTTATATGGTCGTGTCCGCTGAATATCGCCTGAGTACTGCCGCATTCAAGTATGGCGTCAAACATACCGGAGTTGAACTCCGAGCTGCCCACGGACTCATAGGCGGCGCCGTAAATATACCTGCATTTGTCGGTGAATTCATATTCTCCCTTTTCGTTGAGTTCTATCGCCTCGCCGTACTCAACAAGGGGGATATGCATATACATCATGGATCTAACGTCGCCGTATTTTTTCTTTATGTCTTCAACCGAAGCTTTGTACCAATCTATCTGGTTTGTTTTAAGGAAATCATACCCCTTTGCGCTTTCCGGCACTCCGTATTCCTTGCGGTATTCGTCTCTCAGATCCCTGCCGGAATCGAACAGATATAAGGTCTGCAAAAGGGAATCCTTGCCGTTGAATATATTTATGCGGTGATTGCCGTAACCGAAAAGCTCCTTTTTCCCGAAACGCACAAGGCAGTGGGGGTGTCTGCGTACCGTTTCAAGCATAAGGTACTTGAACATACCCTTTTCATCTGCGCCCTCGTGATTGCCGAAAACTACGGTCCAGTATATGCCCAGCTTTTCCATGACCTGCGCAAACTGTTCGCAGTCAAGGGGCTGATATTTGGAGAGTATGATATCTCCGGTCAGTATTATCAGATCCGGCTTTACCCTCTCCGCCTGGCTGACAAGCATCTGAACCGTCTTGCGCCTGAGTTCCGGAGTATCTTTAAGATGCAGATCCGTTGTTGTAAGTATCCTGAAGCCCTCATTTTTTATATTGCCCTGACTGTCCGTTTTGGCTATATTGACCTCTTCCCCGTTCTCTGAAAGGATCTTAACGTCTGTAGTCAGCTCCGGGGTATTGACCGTCATCAGGAACAGCCCTTTGCAGAGTTTGCCCTTGCTGATTTTGTAAAGCAGGGTCTTTATCTTCAGTATAGTCTTGTTTATGCCTATTCTTACTGTGGCTATTGCCGTTTTCATAATATGCCTCCGCTCAATCGTTGTCTGAATACAGCGCAATGTCCTTTTGCATTTTCGCAAGAACGGCGCTCAGCTCACTGATACTCTTTTTACACTCTGTTTCAATACCCTCAGCGGTTCTTTGAGCTTTTTCTATTGTCTTGCCGGCATAAATATTTGCTTCGTTTCTGATCTGATCGGCGCTGCTGATAATTTCATCTATCAGCTCTTTCAGCTTTTCCGGATCGAACTCTCCCTCCTGAACTTCATCCGAAGCGCCAAGCTTCCGGGCAATTGATCTGCCGCCGTCATAAATGGCGTTATTCTGCTCGGCTAACCGCCTGTTTTCCTCCCTGAGCTTTTCTATGACCGCATCCTGCTCCTCAAGCTTTTTAGCAAGGGAGATGCCCCACTCCCTTATTTTGGAATATTCTTCCTGCAAAGCGGAAATATATTCGTCGGCAATTATCACATTGTATCCCTTTTCCGTAACAGGTAAAAACGATTGCTTTCCCATGGCAAAATTCCTCCTTGCCGTCAATGTTTGTACCAAAATATTTTATCACAGCCGGCAGGTTTTTTCAATACATTTCCCGATACAAAAAGACATCCTCCGGTGTTGTTCCGAAGGATGCCCGATCCTGATCATTATCTTTTATCTTTTGAACAGTGACTTCAGGTAAGTTATTCTTATATCTCCTATTTCCCTGAAGCTGTCAAGTAAGAGCTGTACCTTTGTCTTGAAGTTTGCACTCTTCATCAGCTCGGTGTAAAATACGCGTACTGATGATCTGCACAGGATATAATAGGCAAGATCCTTGAAGAATCCGACGCGCTTCATTGTATAATCAATGCTTCCGAAAGCATGACCGGCTACCCATGCCGCCAATTCGCCTTCATCGTCTATATCCAGATAAATGTTGTAATATCTGCCGTTGATCCCGGGGAATTCATAATAATAATCGTAATCCTCTATTGTAACCTCAGTGGACGTGCCGTCGCTGAAATTTATAACCACGGTCACAGGATTTTTAAACTCGATCTTGTCGTCAAAATATCTGACAAAATCTACTCTGTTCTTAACATCGATCGAGGAGATCATATCCTCGATATTTATGATGTTGTATCTGAATGTCTTTTCAAATCCCAGATGCTTCCAGGTAACATTGTTTTCGGTATATTCGTTCTGACCGAAGTAGAATCCCCATCCGTATACGGTCTTATTGTTTGAAAACTTTATTGTCATTTCCACATCCAATGCCAGACCGAATTCAAATCCGCCGTCGACTACGGACGTATCCCAATTCCTCACAAGGTCAACAAGAGGGATGGTGGGATTGACATCTTTTACCGTACCCTCATAAGAAATGCTGACACCCTCAAAGAAATCTACCAGCACAAAATATGTCTTGCCTTGTGTCAGGTAGCTGTAATCCGCATAATTTTCACGCCCTTTTGTATAGAGGGTAAGGCGATCTTCAAACTCCTCGGCACTGCAACGGTCATCATTTGTGTCCCCTGTAATACCGTTTATGTTGCCGTCAAAGCAATAAACACCTGTTTGTTCTGGTACGAATATAAAAAAGTAAGCTGTATTTTCTTTAACGTCAAAGGAAGTGTTTTCGCCCACAGACAGCGCGCCGCAATATTTGTAAGTTTCTGAATTGCCAAAATAATACTCACATATAAGCTCTTCGGGTATACTGTCAGCGAAAACGGAACAGGGAAGCATACCAATAATAAAAATGGCGCTGAGTAAAACTGCAACAAATTTTTTCGCTGTTTTCATACGTTAACTCTCCTTTTTTATTTTCATTAAGTAAATTATACCATAAAAAATCATATAATCAATGTTTATTTAAAAAACGAATCCGCAAACGGCAAAAATTTTCGCTGTCTGCGGATTATTAATCCTTATATATTACTGGAACGCCTCATTGAAGCAAGCGTCCAGATACCAGTTATCCGTACGGGGTATCTGAAGTATCGCGTTTGACTTGTCAAAATATTTACTCTCTGCGGTTTCATAAGTCGCCTTGTCTATACTGTTACCGTTCAAGGTATAGGCATCCGCTGTCGTCGCATATTCTTCCCTGACCTTTACCGAGGAAAAATCCTTTGTAAATTCATATACCAGGAGTTTGCTCTCATTCTCGCTTTTTATCATGGAGGACAGCACCATGGGATCGTTGAAGCAGCGGCAAAAGTCGTGACCTGATATATCGGTGATCTTTACGGCGTCCTTGCTGTTCAGCTTATACACCGCTGTGTCGTTATCAACGGCAATAAGCAAAATGTCATATTGTCCGTCCTTGTTCACATCGCAAACAGTCCACAGAATATCTCCACTTGTCTTTTCAGCTGTACCCATTATCTCAAGCTTACAGGAATTTATAAGGTTTGGATCCAACGATCTTTTAGCGCTCTTGCCCGTGTTGCCGAAATACTGATAGATATTTAAAACTGCCGAAAGCGCAAGCAATATTGCAAATATCGCAACTACATTCTTTTTCATAAGCGCCTCCAAAAAATAGTGTATTTTATTTTCGCATATGATATTTAAGTTGTCAATATTAAATAAGAAAATACCGAATTTTTTTAAAATCGGTATATGTTGTGGCTCCAGATATAATATATTACATTTATATACTACATATTCATAAAAAATTGTTTATCGCCGATTCACACGATAAAATTTTTTGTCATAATATGTAAACGGAGGTGATATTATTTGACTGAATTCAAAGGAATAGACGTAAGCGAATGGCAGGAAACAATAGATTTCGACGCCGTAAAGAACGACGGTGTGGATATAGTTTACATCCGCGCGGGAGCCGGCTCGGCTCACCGTGACCCATATCTTGACAAAAACTATTCCGGAGCAGTTTCCGCGGGACTTAAGATAGGCTTTTACCACTATGTGACCGCAAGATCTGCCGCTCAGGCGGCAAATCAGGCAGCCTTTTTTGCCGGGCTTATATCTGACAAAGTATACGATTGCAGGCTTGCAATGGATTTTGAAGACCTGTCGGGACTCAGCGTCGGAGATATTTCGACAATATCCGCAAAATTTCTCAATACGCTTAAAAGCTTTGGTCACAGGGATCTTGTCATATACAGCGACGCTTTTAACGCCAAAGAAAGTTTCGGCGGCAGTCTTACCAAATATCCGCTTTGGATAGCTCAGTACGGTGTAAAATACCCTTCCTCGGATATAAACTGGAAAAACTGGGCGGGCTGGCAGTACACCGACACCGGCAAGGTCAACGGTATAAACGGAAACGTTGACATGGATGTGTTCCATCCGGGTATTTTCAGAGGCTTCCCCGGCAATATTATAAACAAAGCCACAGGGAAAAAATACATTTACTACACCGTAAAGAAGGGCGATACCCTTACCCGTATCGCTAAAAAATACAAAACTACAGTTTCCGCTCTTGTAAAAGCCAACGGTATAAAAAATCCCGACATCATATACACCGGTCAAACGCTCCGGATCCCTGTAAAGGCTTCATGAACATCCATTTTTCAGGGATTTGAATTGCCTGTTTTTTGCCCGTATTTGTATGACAAACCTGTAACTGCTTTGTAACCATTTGTAATTTTTTGGATTTTGCACAAAAATAGACTGTTTTAAAATCAGAGAACAGGTGTTATATTTCTGATTTAGAATTATATTCAATTTTAAGTTGTATAAATTATCCAATTTTTTGCCTTGATCTTCATTTGACAAATAGTGCTGTTACCAATATAATCATTCTACTCTCAGTTTTCGGGGTAAAATACATATCCGCCCCGGTAAATATGACATTATTTAAGGAGATCAAGTTTTGAATTATATCAAGAAGAACAAAAGAAAGGCACTGATTTTTTGTATTACGTTAGCGGTCGTCGCCGCCGTAATTACAACTGTCGCCGTTGTTTCAACACAGGCAAATACAGTAACGATAATATTCGGCGAACAGACCATCAACTGTAAAACAGCCTATTCCTCACCTGAGGAGATCCTTATGAACGAGGGCATAAATCCCGATGATTACGGCTATGTGGATCTGTCCAACTTCAAGGCAGGTCAGGACAGCGTTATCAAGCTCTATGACACCGTCACGGTCAGCGTTTACGATGACGGCGTTGAATCCGTATATGAGACCCAGGGCACCGTACAGGATCTTCTGGATGAAAATAAGATCGACATCGGCGAGTCAGATCGCATTGACGCCTCTCCGGACACAAAGCTTTCCCCCGATATGACGATCTGCATTGAACGTGAGCCCAACATCAAGATCGCCTGCGGTGATGAGATCACCCGCTGCACCACAGTGGAAGGCACCGTTGCAGACGTTCTGGCGGCGAACAATATATCTTATGACGAGGATGACATCGTAGAGCCTGCTCTTGATACTCCCGCAGAGATAGGAATGGAAATAACCGTATCAAAGCTCAATTACATGGACCGTACGGAAACCGAGTCCATCGAATTCAAAACCGTTACCGAGGAATCCTTCACTCTGGGCGATCAGGAGACGAAGGTACAGCGTGAAGGCGAAAACGGCAGCGCTGAAGTGGTTTACAAAGACAAGTATGTCAACGGCGAGCTTGTAAGCTCAGAGGTCATAAAGAGGACTGTAATAAAAGATGCGGTCAACGAGGTAGTTTTGGTCAAGGGAACAGCCGCTCCCTCCGTGAAGAAGCCCAGGCTCTCTGAAGCAGAGGTGGCATCGTCCCACAGCGGTATGATATCCGAGCTCAAAATACCCGATGAGCTTGAATTTGACGAGGACGGAGTACCAAAGAATTACAAGAAATGCATCAGAGGTACAGCCAAGGCTTATACCGGCGACACAACAACAGCCACCGGCGTTACACCCAGACCCGGATACATCGCGGTGGATCCCAAGCAGATCCCCTACGGAAGCAAGCTGTGGGTAGTCTCCGGCAACGGTCAGAGGGTCTACGGTTACGCGATAGCCGCGGATACCGGCGGATTCGTCAAAAAGAAATCCTGCACTGTTGATCTGTTTATGAACAGCGAGAGCCAGTGCAACGATTGGGGACACAGAGACGTAAGGATCTACGTCCTTGATATTTAACTTTAAAAATTTTCGGCAGCTCATATCGGGCTGCCGATTTTTTCTTGTAATGTATCTCCCTGTGTGCTATACTGTTCTAAAATATCGGCTGTTGTCAGCGGAACGGAGTGTTAATATGTCAGAGTGTATGTACTGCGCCAAAAACGACGCGCAAAAAGAAATAATGATCTATATCTGTGACCTTGAGGTCTCGGAGCTTTATCTCTTTAAAAATCAGGCGGCAAAGGGTCGTGTTATCGTGGCGGCAAAGGAACACATAAACGAGTTCCATGATCTCGACGAAAAAACGGCAGCGGCTTTTGCTTTGGATATGCGTACCGCCGCTCTCGCTGTTTCAAAGGCCTTCTCCCCAGACAAAATAAATCTGGGAATGTACAACGACAACGGCAGACATCTGCATTGTCACATCGTTCCCAAATACAAAGGCGGTGTGAATTTCGGCACCACATTTGAGATGAATCCTCAACCGCCGGTCATTCTCAGCGACGATGAGTACAAAGAGATAATCGAAAAAATAAAAGAACAGCTTTAAGCTGAACAAGACAAAAAACAACCCACATGACTTTTTCAGGAACTGAAGGTGTCAAGTGGGTTTAATTATTAAGCTTGCAAATCAAAATAAGATATTATACGTTGAACCTGAACAGAACAACATCGCCGTCCTGCATGACGTATTCCTTGCCCTCGCTGCGGACAAGTCCCTTTTCCTTTGCCGCCGCCATTGAGCCGTTGGCAATAAGATCCTTGTAGGCGATGACCTCAGCGCGGATAAAGCCCCTTTCAAAGTCCGAGTGTATTTTGCCCGCCGCCTGGGGAGCCTTTGTGCCCTTTTTGATGGTCCATGCCCTTACCTCGGGAGCGCCGGCGGTCAGGTAAGATATAAGTCCCAACAGGTTATAGCTGCGCTGGATAAGCAGATCAAGTCCGCCCTTTTCAATGCCCAGGTCGGAAAGGAACATCTCCTTTTCCTCTTTCGGCAATGAGGATATCTCCGCCTCAAGCTCCGCGCATATTGGCAGTACCTCCGCCCCCTCAGCCTCGGCTATTTTGCAGACAGCCTTGTATCCTTCGTTGGTCTCTATACCGTTTGCAAAGTCGTCCTCGCTCATGTTGCAGGCGTATATCACCGGCTTTGACGTGAGCAGCGCCACGGTGGAAAGCATCTCGTCCTCATCCGGAGTTCGTTCGATGCTTCTTGCGCAGACGCCGTTGTCCAGCGCCTCTTTGACCCTCTTGAAGAATTCTATCTCTCCGGCTATGGATTTGTCGCCTTTGAGAGCCTTTGTGTCTCTCTCGATGCGGCGGTCTATCAGCTCCACATCGGACAGGATAAGCTCAAGGTTTATTGTCTCTATGTCTCTGGCGGGGTCTATACTGCCCTCCACATGTATTATATCGTCATCCTCAAAGCAACGTACCACATGGATGATCGCATCCACCTCTCTGATATGGGACAGGAACTTGTTGCCCAGGCCCTCGCCCTTGGAAGCGCCTTTTACAAGACCTGCAATGTCAACAAATTCTATCACCGCCGGGGTGATCTTTTCCGGCGAATACATCTCCGCCAGCTTGTCCAGCCGCTCGTCCGGTACGCTTACCACGCCTACATTGGGTTCTATTGTGCAAAACGCATAATTCGCGGATTGGGCGCCCGCGTTGGTGATCGCGTTGAAAAGCGTGCTTTTGCCCACGTTCGGCAAACCCACTATGCCTAATTTCATATTTAACAACCTCTCATTGCATTGATAAGTTAATTATACACTCTGAAATAAAAATTATCAAGCCATTAAGTCATATATGTCAAATCGGCGCCCGCAAAAATGAAAGCCCCGCTCTTGACACTTCAGGATATTTCGGCTATTATAATATATAATATTTGTATTGTTATTTTGGAATCAAATCGGCAAAAAGAAGGTACAATCCATGTCAATTTATGAAGATCTTATTTCGGGCAAAGAAAAGCTGGCCGTTGTCGGGCTTGGTTATGTAGGTATGCCCATCGCTGTGGAGTTTTCAAAGCATGTCAAAGTTATCGGATTTGATATAAATAAAGAAAAGATCAACGCCTACCTTGACGGTAAAGACCCTACCAATGAGGTGGGAGACGAAGCAATAAAGAGTTGCTCTGTAGAATGGACTGCCGATGAAAAAAAACTCAAAGAGGCATGCTTTATCATAGTAGCTGTCCCCACCCCCATAAACGACGACACCACACCCAATTTTTCCTCTATCATCAGCTCCTCACAAATGGTGGGCAGAAATCTCAGACGGGGCACCTTTGTGGTTTTTGAGTCAACGGTTTATCCCGGAGTAACAGAGGAGATCTGTCTGCCGATACTTGAAAGGGAGTCCGGTCTGATCTGCGGAAAAGATTTCAAGATAGGCTACTCCCCCGAGCGTATAAATCCCGGCGACAGGATCCACAGACTTACCAACATAAAGAAAATAGTTTCAGGTATTGACGATGAATCCCTTGATGAGATCGCAAAAGTGTACAGCATAGTCGTTGAGGCGGGAGTACACAGGGCATCCTCCATTCAGGTCGCCGAGGCGGCTAAGGTCATAGAAAACAGTCAGCGGGACATAAACATCGCTTTTATGAACGAGCTTTCGATCATTTTCAATAAGATGGGTATAGACACCCTTGAGGTGCTGGAGGCTGCCGGTACAAAATGGAACTTTCTCCCCTTCCGTCCCGGTCTTGTGGGCGGTCACTGCATAGGCATAGACCCCTACTACCTGACCTACCGCGCAGAGCAGTTCGGGTACCACAGTCAGGTGGTTTTATCCGGGCGGCGCATAAACGACGGCATGGGCAAATACATCGCAGAACAGGCGGCAAAACAACTTATAGCCGCGGATAAAAGCATAAAGGACGCAAAGGTGGGCATACTTGGCATAACCTTTAAAGAGGATTGCCCGGATGTTAGAAATTCAAAAGTCTACACAATAATCAATGAGCTTAACGAATACGGCATAAATCCCCTTGTATGCGACCCTGTGGCAGATGTTGCTGACACCAAGCGGTACTACGGCATCGACCTGCTTCCTATTGAAGATTTCCGCAACCTTGACTGTTTGATAATCGCGGTGGCTCACAGTATGTTCCGTGAGCTGAGCGACGGGCAGCTGATGAAAATGTTCGGGAACAGCGACACATCAAAATGCATAATAATCGACGTTAAGGGCATACGAGACAAGAATAAATTCAAAGAACTGGGATACAGATACTGGAGACTGTAAACATGAATTACAAAAGCTTGAAATTCCCGGAGGATACATTATTTCTCGTTACGGGCGGAGCCGGGTTCATAGGATCAAATCTCTGTGAGGCAATACTTGATATGGGGTACCGCGTCCGTTGTCTTGATGACCTGTCCACCGGCAAAATTTCCAACGTAGAACCGTTTTCAGACAATGGCCGGTATCAGTTCATAAAAGGTGATATCAAGGATCTGGACACCTGCATGAAAGCCTGTGAGGGCGTCGATTATGTGCTGAATCAGGCGGCGTGGGGCAGTGTTCCCCGCTCCATTGAGATGCCGCTTTTCTACTGTGCGAACAACATTCAGGGTGCGGTCAATATGCTGGAAGCGGCAAGGCAGAACGGCGTAAAGACCTTTGTCTACGCCTCAAGCTCATCTGTTTACGGCGATGAACCGAATCTCCCAAAAACCGAAGGCAGAGAAGGCAATCTTTTATCCCCCTACGCCCTTACCAAACGGGCGGACGAAGAATGGGCAAAGCAATACGCCATTCACTACGGTCTCAAAACAATAGGTCTTCGTTATTTTAACGTTTTCGGGCGCAGGCAGGACCCCTATGGAGCCTATGCGGCTGTTATACCGAAGTTCATCAAACAGCTTATAAGCGGCGAAACTCCGGTGATAAACGGAGACGGTAAGCAAAGCCGTGACTTCACATATATAGAAAACGTCATTGAGGCAAATTTAAAGGCGTGCCTTGCGCCGGATGAAGCTTCCGGAGAGGCGTTCAACATTGCCTGCGGAGGCAGAGAGTATCTGATAGATATTTATTATATGCTAACCGGGGCGCTGGGTCTTTCCGTGGAGCCTGTTTTCGGACCCGAACGAAAAGGCGACATAAAACACAGCAACGCGGACATCGGCAAGGCCAGACGCCTGCTGGGATACGACCCCGAATGGGATTTTGAAAGAGGCATAAACGCCGCCATAGACTGGTATAAAGAAAACCTGTGATATAAATTAAAACTGCAAAAACAGCAACCGGGCGATCGTCCGATTGCTGTTTTTTATTTGCCTGTTATTTTTATTTAATGTAATTCAACGGGTTCGTGTAATTACCGTTTATTATTATCTCAAAATGCAGGTGAGGTCCTGTGGAGTTGCCCGTACTGCCCACCTTGCCTATCTGCTGACCGGCAGAGACCTTCTGCCCGGTGCGCACGGTTACGGAATTACTTAGCATATGAGCGTACCTCGTTTTTACGCCGTTGCCGTGGTCGATGATGACGCAGTTGCCGTAGGCGGAATGGTTGATGAGAACTGTGTCAACCTTGCCGGACTTTGCCGCAACTACCGGTTTGCCCTTCGCGCCGCTTGTGGTAAGATCAACGCCCTTATGGAAACCGCTTCCTCTGTTTCCGAAACCGGAACTTACAGTCCTGCAGCCCGGTGCAGGCCATACCCAACCGGATTTTGAAACGGAGATCGAATATTTATCTGAACCACCTTTGGAGGAGGAATTGCCGGAAACGGATTTCGTACCGTATTCCACTTTTTCATCCACCGGGTTGGAAATACGCACCTTTGAGACCTGCTCCGTGGACACCTTTACGCCGTCCACATAGGTCACAAGCTCGGTTATGCGATCTGTTCCGTCTCTGCCCTGACGTATCACATTTTCCGTACCCCTGTACATATTAGCGTTTGCGGTACGTACAGTACCGTAATTGACGGGTTCCGTGCGTATCTCGGTTTTTACCACTTTTACCTGAAGATAGCTGACCTCGTTTGCTATGAGGAACTTGTCCCCCGGATGGACGTGTCTGCCCGCATCGGGATTAAGCGCCTTAAGCTCGGACAGAAGCATATCATTTTTCCTTGCTATCTTGCTGAGGCTATCGTTCTCCTCGGCAATATAATACTTTGCGTCTGTCTTGGTCCCCGATATCTTTTTTGTGAGTTTATTGGCATCCCACATTATCTGACCGCCGGAATCTGTATCGTCCTGATAAAGGCCCTGTATGTACTCTATATCCTCCACAAAGCCTATCATCGCGTTTTCGTCCTCCTCCGGCAGGTCGTACTTGGCGAGCAGTCCGTTGAATACGCTGATGGCGTCGGTTTCGTTTTTGATGGCGCAGATAAACTCTCCGTCAATATAAATACCGCAGGCGTTGGTGTAATTACCCTCGGTATTGTCGATTATCCTGTCGCATACCGCCGCGGGATCTGAGAGCTGATTCGGGTTAACCTTGACCATCTCATACACAGGCGTGGAGAATTCCGGCGCGGTAGAATCCTGAGCGTCTATGTGAAGTCTTGCCTTGGCAAGACTCAAAGCGTCAAGATATACGGATTCATCCGATACATATCCAAGACTGTTTCCGTTATAAGTTATATGGATCGCCATCGTGGTATTTGCCCAATGTCCAACGGTCATTACCAATATCGCAATCATAACGATGGGCAAAAGTGTGTTGGTTATGATCCTGAACATCTGCCCATGAACGGAAAATGTATTTCTGATATAACGGGTCAATACCTTTGCCAGCGACGCGGGCGTTTTTTTGACGTTGCTTCTGATGTTCTCGTTTGCCGCCTTTATCTCAAGCTTGAACAGCGCAAGCTCGGAAACTATGGTGTGGAGAGACTTGAAGTACAGCCTGTCCACGGCAAGCCAGGCTCCCCTGAGCAATACGCCCATTACCCTCAGAGGATATCTGAGCTTTTTACCCAGCAGATGTGTAAAGTGCCTGGTGTATCGCATACTCTGCAAGCCCAAAGCATATATGAATATGTAGATCATCCCGAAGACCGATTTTGTCTCCACCGGTCTCACCGATATGGTGTCGCCGCGGCGGATACCTTTGCTTTGCAAGGTGCTTTCATGGAGCCGCGCAACATCAAAATCGTCGTTTTCATCCTCGTCGGAAATATCAAAGACCTCATCGAACATTCCGCCGAAGGAAAACACGTCGTCCCCGTCGTCTATGAGCACACGCTTTCTGACCGACGGGGCAACTCTTTTGGCGTTTATGTTCCCTGCAGCAGATCTGCCGCCGGGGTTTTTCTTTTTATTTCTTGCTTTTGACATAAGGCTTCGGCTGTTTTTGCGGGAAATTTCCGCCTGCCACCTTTCATTTAATTAAAAGTATTACAGTTTATTATACCTTAAAACTCCCGCAGTTACAATACTAAAAGTGCAATTTGTTCATTGAAATTATCCAAATCTTTTTGTTTTGTAAGTTGACGGTTAAGCGTTCATATGATATTATATAATTTATAATAGTCATACATGTTTTTCCAACCCGCAAATGCGAAAGGATTTTTGATGCAATGAAAAACATAGCTCTATATATGCATAGCGGCAGTCTGAATCGCGGCTGCGAGGCTATTGTGCGCTCCACTGCCGCTATTCTCCGCAACGTTATGCCGGAGAACAAAATATGTCTTTTCACTGATGACTTCGACACAGATATAAAACTTTTAAGAGACGTATTCGACACCATAAGCGGTCAGCTGGCTTCCAACACCTATGGTAAAAAGTTAAACTTTTCAGAAGCTCTCAAGTTCAGGTTTTATTCCGTTTTTTCAAGAGAAAAGGCAGATGAGCTGTACTTTTACAGATTCTTTGAAAACACAGCTATCTTAGATAGCGATTTTTATATTTCCGTGGGCGGCGACGTTTATTGCTACGGCAAAAGCGAAAGATATTCCGCCCTGAACCGCCGCATACGGGAAAGGGGCAAGCCCACCGTACTGTGGGGCTGTTCAGTGGGTGAAAGCGATTTGAATCCCGGCAAGATAAAGGACCTTAAAGGCTACGATCTGATAATCCCAAGGGAAAGCATCACCCTTGAAACCCTTTCAAATTTTGTAGATGTGAACAAGCTTCATCTGCATCGTGATCCCGCGTTTTCACTGAACGCTCAGTTCCTTCCCCTTCCGGATGGATTTATCGAGGGCAATACCGTGGGCATCAACATAAGCCCCCTCATTTCAAAATATGAAACCGATAAGACCCGGGGAATAGGCGTTGCCTCAATTTGTGATCTGATCGAATATATCATTGAAAGTACAGACAGTGCTATAGCTCTTATCCCCCACGTTATGCAGCCTGAAAACGACGACTATGAGCTTATGTCAACGATCTGCGAAAAGTACAGGGACACCGGCAGAGTGATCCTCATTGACGCCCGCAAAATGAACGCCGAGCAGATCAAGGGTTACATTGCCCGATGCAGGCTTTTTGTGGGCGCCCGCACTCACGCTACCATAGCCGCCTATTCATCCCTTGTGCCTACCCTTGTGATCGGCTACAGCGTAAAGTCCCAGGGCATTGCGCGGGATCTGTTCGGCACCGAGGACGGACTTGTGGTTCCCATTCAGAATATAACGGACAAATCCGAGCTGACCCTCGCCTTTAAGGATCTTATGAAAAACGAAGATAAATACCGTGAAAAGCTCAATGAAGTCATACCGTCGTTTATCGACTCGGCAATATCCACCGGAGAAGAATTGCTCCCATTGATAAAATAAAGCAAAAAGGGTCTTATTAAATGGTCGAAAAAATCAAAAATCTTTTAGAAAAATACGGAGAGATAATCCGTTACATCATAATCGGAGGCGCCACCACGGCGGTAAACTGGGTAACGTACAGCGTACTGGTAAAATTTCTGCATCTGAACATCAATGTTTCAAATACCATAGCCTGGATAGCTGCCGTTGCCTTCGCCTACGTTACAAACAAGCTCTTTGTTTTTAAGGATCACAGTAAGACCGTGCCGGAGGAGATCAAAAAGATCGGGCTGTTTGTTGGTTCCCGTGTTCTCACCGGCATACTGGAAATAGCCGGTCTGCCTCTGCTTATGAAAGCAGGTCTCAGACAAACTATTTTAGGCGTTGAAGGTTTATTTGCAAAGATCATAGTCAGCGTGATCGTAATAATACTCAATTATATTTTCAGCAAAATTTTTGTTTTCAAAAAAAATAAAGAATAAAAGCAAACAATTTATCGAAAGGTGTGTTTTAAATGAAGGAGTTCTTTTATTCCCTTTGGCACAATCCGTTTTTTCACTGGACGGTGACATCTCTGCTCCGCCTTTTCATCGCGGCAATATTAGGCGGAATTATCGGATTTGAGAGAGAACACTCTCACCGTCCCGCAGGTTTCAGGACGCATATACTTGTCGCAGTGGGTTCCGCACTTGTAATGAGCACCTCCGTATTCATGTTTGAAATATATGAGGGGCGCACAAACCTTGACCCGGCGCGTCTTGGCGCACAGGTCATCAGCGGCATAGGCTTTCTGGGCGCCGGCACCATTCTCCGCGAGGGTTTCAGCGTCAAAGGACTTACCACAGCGGCAAGCCTTTGGGCGACAAGCTGTATCGGTCTTGCCGTAGGTCTGGGCTTTTACGAGGGCGCCTTTGTTGCCACTATAGTGATCTATGTCACCCTCAACGCCCTTAAGCGGATAATCAAGGTGGGCGCATCGGCAAAATCTCTGTACATACAGGTGGAGGACGTCACTAAAGTCTCCGCAAGTTTGGGAGATATCATACGCAAATGCGGCGGATCTCTGGCAGCTCTTGAGATACTCTACTCCGACAATACCGTTGCCAAATTCAAACACACTGGCAATCTTGTTCTCAAGGCCTCCGTCTATTCAAGCACAGACGGCACCGTGGATCTTATCCGCGACTCCGTGCTTGCCCTTGACGGAGTGACCGATTTGTATATCGACTGAGGAATGTTTAAATGAACGGATTTTTTGCAATGATCTCCCGCATGAAATATATCAACCGCTGGGCCTTGATGCGCAACGCTCACAGTGAAAATCTCTGTGAACACAGCTTTGAGGTCAGCGTGATAGCTCATGCTCTGGTAACTCTTCACAACAGTAAATTCGGCGGTTCCCTTGATCCTGAACGCGCCGCGGTGCTGGGGCTTTTCCACGACGCTCCGGAAAGCCTTACCGGAGATTTGCCCACACCGGTCAAATACGACAACGACAGCCTTCGTCAAGCATACAAGGCGGTGGAGGAAAATGCGTGCAGCGCCCTGATCTCAATGCTTCCCGAGGAGCTTCAGGACAGCTATACGCCGCTTTTTGTTCACGCAGACTCCGATCTGCCCTTATGGCGGTTCGTAAAGGCGGCGGACAAGATAAGCGCTCTTATCAAATGCATAGACGAGCGCAAATCCGGCAATACGGAATTCTGCGCCGCTGAAAAGTCCACGCTTGAGTATATCAGAAAAATGGATATGCCCGAGGCAGACTATTTCCTTGAAAACTTTATTCCGTCCTACGGTATGACCCTGGACGATCTTAAAAAATAATTTTGCTTAACCGCAGTATGGGAGTGATTTTGTGACTTACCTGATATCCAGTCTTTACGGTCAGTACGAAGCATTCATCAAACTCATGGACAAGATCAATCTTAAGGGAACAGACAACCTGTACCTTCTCGGTGACGTGGCGGACATAGGCCCTCAGCCCATAAAGCTCCTCCAGGATCTTGCCTGCCGTGCCAACGTATATCCTATCCTTGGCGAACATGATTACTTCGCCTATAAAATGCTTTCAAAGTTCATGGATATGCCCGCCGACGGGGATGTTATGAAATATCTCAGCCCCTCGGAGGAGGAGATGTTTGACGAATGGATGTCCATGGGCGGCAACATCACTCTCAAGCAGTTTTTACAGCTTGACGAATTTGACCGTGAGGATATAATCGACTATCTCTCCGAGTTTTCAATATATGAGGAAACGACGGTGGACGGCGTAAACTACGTGATGGTACACGCCGGTATCAAGGATTTTTCTCCCGACAAGGATATGGACGACTATTCCTTCGATCAGATCATATTTGAACCCGCGGATTATTCAAAGGTCTATTTTGCGGACAAGGTCCTTGTCACCGCTCACACCCCTGTCGCTGATCTGGGGCACAGTGAAAAGAGCCTGTTCTACAAAGAGAACAATCACATATGCGTAAATCTTATCCCGGACAATAAAATCGCCGCCATTCGGCTGAATGACGGCAAGGAATATACTATCAATTTCTGAGCTATTCGGTTTTTTCCGCCGATACTTTGGCGATCTTTTCATCAATGAGCTGCTCGGCATGCTTTATTACCGTTTCAACGCACTCCGGGATCTTCTCCTCACTGTTGTCAACGGTCACCTTTCCCTCATTGAAAAGCTCCCTGAGCAGACCGCTGGCGAATTTAAGATAAGCGTTGTTCGTGTACCTATGTGAACCGCACAGCCATGATGCGGGGATCTTGCCCGAACGCACACAGGAGTTGAGACCGAGGTAGATACCCAGCTCATATATTGAGATCAGCTTTTGGGAAAGCTCTTCGTCTTCAGGGTCTATCCTTTCACGCATTGCGGCGGAGGCGCGGTAGCAGGTCATAAGAGACGCCATGCTGTCGTCCGCTAAGGGCTCATCAAAATTCAAAAGATCCGTGTAGCCGTGCCTGCTCATGTTCCTGCCCAGCAAATAATCGCAGGTAACGCCGTAAAACTCCGAGGCTTTTATCACAAAGCCCAGACCGCATTCTCTTATGCCTTTTTCATAATGTGAAAGCAGCGCCTGAGATATGCCTAACGCGGCAGCTGTTTCCTTTTGGCTCATTTTACGTTCTTTTCTCAGGGCGGACAATCTTTGCGCGAAGGAGCTATCCATTTTGACTTCCTCTTTCCGTTACGCATGAAAAATTATTTTTAAAAAACAGGTAATCACAACATAATGTGTTTTGTATTTCACGTATCCACAAAACCTTGATTTTTCAAGGTTTTTAGGCATATTTATACTGCACGTTATTCATTATAGCGGGAATAATACAATTTGTATATTGATTATTTTGCCAAATATTCCATTGCTTTTTCGGCATTTTTCACATATTTTATATTCATGTGCAGAGGTGTGATAATTTGAAATCATACTATATCCATTTTATACGCAACGGTCTAACCACCGAAAATGTTCAGGGAAAGTATATCGGTCATATTGATGCGGAGCTGAGCGAAGAGGGTTTAAAGCAGCTTGACGAGCTTGCCCGGGAATATGAATATCCCCGGACTTCAACCGTTTTTTCCAGTCCTCTCAAGCGCTGCACAAAGACCGCGGAACAGATCTATCCCGATCTAAAGCCCATAATTATCCCGGATCTTATCGAATGCAACTTCGGTGAATTTGAGGGCTTCAGCGCTCAGGAGCTTGAAAAACACCCTGTTTTCCCCTCATGGCTTGCGGGTGAAAAGGGTGTGGCGCCTCCGTTCGGGGAGAGCAACGAGGCGTTCGCCTACAGAGTATGCTCCTGCTTTGAAAAAATCGTGGAGGGTCTTATGAAGACCGGCACCACAAACGCTGCCATAGTCACCCACGGCGGCGTAATAATGCTGCTGCTCTCCGCATACGGGTTGCCCCAGCTCCCCATGAGCGAATGGCTCACCCCAAACGGCTGCGGATATACTGTCAGAATAACCCCATCAATATGGATGCGGGGTCAGAAATTCGAGGTCATCAGCGAAATTCCCGGATAACGGCTCTATACTGTATAAAATAATCGCCGCTTATTCAACTATTTTTTTGGAATATTGACATTGATTTTCGGCATTTGCAAGAATATAATTGATTTAACGGTATGCAATAAATATTTGTATATGGTCAGTTTATTTTCTATATATCAGAAAGGGTTGACAATCATGGAAATCAGCATCACCAGAACCACCACTCCCAAGCAGAAGCCCACCGATCAGAGCAAGCTGGGTTTCGGCAACTACTACACAGACCATATGTTTCTCATGAACTACGACGAAGGTCAGGGCTGGCATGACCCGAGGATAGTCCCCTATGCTCCCATTCCCCTTGATCCCGCTTCAATGTGCCTGCACTATGCGCAGGAGGTTTTTGAGGGACTTAAGGCCTACCGTACAAAGGACGGCGGCATCCTCATGTTCCGTCCGGATCAGAACATGGCAAGGCTCAACCGCTCCAACGAGCGTCTCTGCATTCCCCTTATCGACGAAAAATTCGCCATTGAGGCAATGAAGCAGCTCGTTCTTGTGGACGAGGACTGGATCCCCACAGCGGACGGAACATCCCTGTACATCCGTCCCTTCATTTTCGCGGTGGATCCCCACGTTGGCGTACATCCCGCAAAGCATCTCATCTTCTGCATCATCCTCTCCCCCGTTGGTGCTTACTATCCCGAGGGACTTAACCCTGTTAAGATCTACGTTGAGCAGAAATACGTCCGCGCTGTCAGAGGCGGCATGGGCTTCACAAAGACAGGCGGCAACTACGCCGCTTCCCTTAAGGCTCAGGCAGAGGCAGACAAAGAGGGCTATGCACAGGTTCTGTGGCTGGACGGCGTTGAGCGCAAGTATGTTGAAGAAGTCGGCGCGATGAACATCTTCTTTGTCATTGACGGCGAGGTCGTCACCCCCTCACTTGAGGGCAGCATCCTGGGCGGCATCACAAGAATGTCCTGCATCGACATTCTCCGTTCCTGGGGTCTTAAGGTTTCCGAGAGGAAGCTTGCTGTGGACGAGCTTATCGCCGCGTCAGACGCGGGCAAGCTGGACGAGGCATTCGGCAGCGGCACGGCGGCGGTCATCTCCCCCGTAGGCGAGCTCAAGTACGGCGACAAGATCATGCCCATCAACGGCGGCAAGATCGGCCCCATCAGCCAGAGACTTTACGACACCCTTACTGGCATCCAGTGGGGCAAGATCGAAGACACCTTCGGCTGGACTTACAAGATCAAATAATTGTCTTAAAAATTCAGGAGCTGTTCCGTTGGGAACGGCTCCGTTTTTGTTATCTTGCCTTTTCATACCATTTATCCGCGGCGATAAATTTTAGTTCTCGGAACGGATGTATCCGTTCCCTACGTTGTCGGATCGGCGCTCAAACACCACGGAATAAACATTGCGCTTGACCATCGTAAGGCACGCATACATGCGTGCCGCCTGCCGTAAAGGCTCCCTCATTGAGGGAGCTGGCACGAACAAAGTGAGTGACTGAGGGAGTTTTTACTCCTTCCGTCACCGCCTACGGCGGCGCCACCTTCCTCAGGGAGGAAGGCTATTTTCGGAACGCATGTATGCATACAGGAGAAAGGCTCCCTTGTGTAAAGGGAGGCTGATAACCAACACTGTAGGGGCTGACGACCTCGGCGACCCTCATACAATGGGTGTGGGCGGAGCCCTCCAACCTTGGCTTCTCCTTGAGGAGGAGCTGTCGAGCATGGCGAGACTGTGGAGGTGAAAAGCCGAAAGAAATATGTGACTTTAAGATTGACACCTCATCCGCCTCACGTTGTTCGGCACCTTCCCCTCTGAGGGGAAGGCAAGGGTGCAACGCTTTTACCTTCGCTGATTTGACGGTTAATCCCTGCGCAGGGCAAAATTCAAGGGGAGGGCGTGGAAGCCCTCCCCTACAGGGATTCGTCAGGAATTAACGCTTTTTGAACTCTTCTCCCCTAATCAAATAATCAATAGAAACATTAAAATAATCGGAAAGCAACAACAGCATCTGAATATCCGGTGAGCGTTTCCCGTTTTCGTAATAGGAAACACTTTCCCGGCTTATAGAAAGATCCATGGCGACCTTTAATTGATTATAACCTTTTTGTTGTCTTATTTTTTTCAATCCGATAAGTCCTTGCTTTTTCATTATTACATTTCCTTACCATAAATCAAAAATATTATTGACTTTATGGTAACAAAATGTTACGCTATAAATGTAACAATATGTTACGCACAACAAATTAACGGAGGTTATGAAATGGAAAAACAAGAACAAATCTTAGCCAAGGCAGACATAAGGAAAGTGTTTTCAAAAAAGCTAAAGTTATATTTGGTTATATATTATATTCCTATATTTATAACGATGATAGCAGGCTTTTCACTTGATTCAGGTTACTATCATTCGAGTTATTTTGGCGATGACGAAACAATTATTAGGCTTGGTTTTATTGATCCTTTTTATGTGAAACATATTGAAACAGGAGAATCTTGGTTTGATTCTGAATTTTTTATTATATTGTTTGCAATATTATTGGGAGTTATTTTGCTGCCGTTTTTGATTTATTTTACAAGTAAGAAAATACAAATGATTCAGTGCAGAAATACGTCTTTAATTGTTTCAAATTCACGAGTTTACGGTTCTTACAATAGTTTTATTTGGAAAAAGAGCCTTGAAATGCCTATTGAAAAAGTTGACAGTTTAACAATTATTTCATCGTTAATTGATAAATTCCGTTCAGGCAAAACGATTGGCATAAACTCGGCGTCAGGTACTATAAAAATTAGCTTTGTTCAAAATGCTGAAGAAGTGGTTTCTGCGGCTATGGATAAAATTTATGAAATAAGGGAATTCCGAAATGTTAATGCTGCTCCGGCAGCGATTCCCGAAAAATCAGATTCAGTATCCGATAAGTTGCAGGAGCTGGTTAAAATGAAAGACTCCGGACTTATTTCAGACGAAGAATTTGCAAATATAAGAAAAGATATTCTTTCAAAGATGTAACGTCTTTTTGCGCAGAGGGATTATAAAATGGAAAATGTTGATTTTACTCCTGATGAAAAAATAGAGGCCTTTGATAAATTAGCTAGACGTTTTTACAAATGTAATTTTGGTCAAATGTCAAAAGCGGATTTTGAACTTTTGATGTTTAATATTATTCTCAAAAAAATAGTTTCAGAAAACAGCAGTCAAGACGGAATTATTGATTTTAATAAATGTTCTGACTATCAATTAAGTAAAATATTAGGAATAACACAGCAGAGGGTCAGAAATCTGAAAATCAAATCACAGTTGGCTTACCCGATTGAATTTGATTGGCAAAAAGCGCTTGCCTCTTTGCTTGAAAACGCAAGATTTGATCAGGCAACCAAAAAAATTATGCTGAATATTCCTGACCCGAACCTTTTTATTGAAATTCAAAACTATATCGAGGAAAAAGGCGCTTACATCGAAGTACAACTTAATAAAAAAATTTTGCAGATCCGTGCAGAATACTTTATTGATTTGGTAGTTTCATTGGAAGAAGAAACAAAAAGAAACGAAATTGTCAAAGAGATAAAAAAACGATTAAAAGAAGCTAATAAGGATGAAACAAAATTCGTTGATAGAGAAATCGGGAAATCGTTGATTGAGGCAACCGTAAATATTACCGAAATTGTTGCAAATATAAGTTCTTTGATTTCTCCGGGCAATGTTTTAGGAAAATCATTAGTAAAATTTTTTAGTTAATAAAAACAAAAATCCGAGTTAAAAATAATTATTTGGAATTGTTCCCTAACACCCAAATACCACAAACAGCCGAGGAGACAAAACTGTCGCCCCGGCTGTTTTATTTATTCAAACACGCTCTCCACTGTCCTTTCACAGCATTCCGGGGAATATACCCACCGGTCGATGTGGCTTGCGGTGGTATAATATTTCAGCGGTACCGCCGGATAGGAGGCGCAGAAGGAATCGACGATTATCAGTTTTATCTTCATCCTTTCGGGCAGGATGTTTTTTATGTAGACACAGGCGTTATCCCCCGCCTTGACGGTATCGGTTATCTCCGCAAGTCCCGCAAGGTTCGGGGTGAGCTCGATAAATACGCCGTATTTTTCCACGGAACGGACTATTCCCGGCACGGTCTCCCCCACCTTGAACTGCTCCGCGTTTTGCTCCCATGTACCCATCAGCTCCTTGTGGGAGAGTATTATCCTGCCTAAATCGTCCCTGTTTTTGACCACCACCTTTACCTGCTGTCCCGTAACGAAGCGCACGTTGGGGTGGGGTATGCGGGAGACGGATATGCTGTCAATGGGCAGCAGGGCGTTTATGCCTGCTCCTATATCCAGAAAAACCCCGAAGTTTTCCATGTGACACACTCGGGCGTCGATAACGTCTCCGGGCAAAAGCTGTGAAACAAACTCGGTCATACAGCTTTCCTGCACCTTTTTCCTGCTCAAAACAGCATAAGGCTCTCCGTCCTCCCCCGTTCTGATATCCGTTATCACGCAGGACACCGGTTTGTTTACGCGGGAGATGAGCGCAATATCCCGCACAGAGCCGTCGTCGATACCGATGGCGCCCTCCTCTCTTGGAAGAATGCCCTGCATACATTCAAGGTCAACATGAAGATTGTGCTCGCCGTCACACCTTACAGCCCTCCCCTCCACTGTCAGCCCCCTGCTCATGGCATCCCTTATGCCCGCTAAGGATGAAAGTCTGTGTCGGTTTTCGGCGGTTTTTATAAGCTGTCCCTCGGGTTGAAATTTTGTCAATTAAAATCCCGTTCCTTTCAAAATACATTTTGTAAATTTATATGGAAATTTTTCCTGCGATATGCTTTTAAAATTAAGCGGAAGGGTATACATTTGCCGCTGTTTATGATATAATTTAGTGTAAATGATTTCACCTGTATCCTGTTTTGTACATTTATCATCCGTTTGACACATGATATTTACGGAGGCGTTGATTTGAACGTAAACGTGGGCGACAAGCTGATAATGAAAAAGGATCACCCCTGCGGCGGCAACCGTTTCACCGTGCTGCGTGTGGGGATGGATTTCCGTATCAGGTGCGAAAAATGCGGCAGGGAGCTCATGGCGCCCCGGGTAAAGCTGGAGAAAAATATCAAGGGGATAATCCCCGCCGGCAGCGCTGAAAACTGACGCGGCTTCCGTTCCGCTAAAATTAACGAAAGGCAGCGATACCCCAGGTATCGGAACAAATCGTATGCTTGAAAAGCTTAAAAGTGTTGAAGAAAAATTTGAATCTATAAACGCGAAGCTCTGCGACTCCGACGTGGTTTCGGACATGGAACAGTACCGAAAGCTCATGCAGGAATTGAAGCACCTGACGCCCATAGTTGAAAAATACCGGGAATACAAAAAGGCTCAGAGCGATTTCGACGAGGCAAAGGAGCTTATCGACAACGGCGGTCTGGACAAGGACTTTAAAGAAATGGTCGTTGAGGAGATGGAGACCGCCCGTTCCGACCTTGAGCGGATAAACGGCGAGCTTAAGATCCTGTTGTTGCCCCGCGACCCTAACGACGACAGGAACGTTATTGTTGAAATACGCGGCGGCGCCGGTGGAGAGGAAGCGGCTCTGTTCGCAAACTCTCTTTTCAGAATGTATTCCATGTACGCCGAAACAAAGGGCTGGAAATCCGAGATACTGAGCGAAAACCCCACCGAGCTTGGCGGGTATAAAGAGATAAGCTTCATGATAATCGGCGAGGGGGCGTACTCAAGATTCAAGTTTGAGAGCGGCGTCCACCGTGTCCAGCGAGTACCGGAGACCGAAAGTCAGGGAAGGATACACACCTCCACCGTGACCGTGGCCGTTCTTCCTGAGGCTCAGGAGGTTGACGTGGAGATAAACCCCGCCGATCTGCAAATTGACACCTACCGTTCCAGCGGCGCCGGCGGTCAGCACATCAACAAGACCGAGTCCGCCATCCGCATAACTCATATCCCCACAGGCACTGTCGTTGAGTGTCAGGATGAGCGCAGTCAATATAAAAACAAAGATAAGGCGATGAAAATACTCCGCTCCCGCATACTTGAGGCAGAGCGCGAAAAGCAGGCCAACGAGATCGCCGGTGAGCGCAAATCCCAGGTGGGCACCGGTGACCGAAGCGAACGCATACGCACATATAACTACCCTCAGGGGCGGGTAAGCGACCACAGGATCGGGCTGACCCTGTACAAAATAGAGGCTATCCTCAACGGCGATCTTGACGAAATAATAGACGCTCTTATTACCGCCGATACGGCTGAGAAACTGAAGGCTGATTTATAATTTATGAAAACTCTGATTTTTGATTCCGCTACGGAGGACGCGATAAAGATCTGCGCGGATATAATAAAAAGAGGCGGACTTGTGGGTATGCCCACCGAAACCGTTTACGGTCTTGCCGCCAACGCCCTTGACAGTGAAGCGGTGGCAGGCATTTTCAAGGCGAAGGGCAGACCCCAGGACAACCCCCTTATAGTTCACATTGCAAATATAGACGAGCTTTATGAGCTTGCAGCGGAGGTACCGGAAACGGCTCTCAAACTGGCAGAGGCATTCTGGCCGGGTCCCCTGACAATGATACTGCCCAAATCGGACATCGTTCCCCGGGAGGTCACTGCGGGGCTTGACACCGTGGCGGTGCGTATGCCCTCCCACTCGGCGGCAAGGAGGCTTATCGAGCTCAGCGGCGTACCTGTTGCCGCTCCCTCCGCAAATTCATCCGGGCTTCCCAGCCCCACCACAGCTCAGCACGTTATCCGGGACATGAACGGCAAAATTGACGCCATACTCAACGGCGGCGACTGTGACGTGGGTGTGGAATCCACTGTTATCTCCCTTGCGTGCAAAACTCCCCGCATACTCCGTCCCGGCGGAATATCCCCGGAGGATCTTTCGGAGGTCATCGGCAAGGTGGACATCGACCCCGCGGTGCTTTCCGAGCTAAAAAAAGACGAAGTCGCAGCCTCCCCCGGGATGAAATATAAACACTACTCCCCAAAAGCCAAGGTCTATATCGTACATGGGAATTTTGAAAACTATAAAAAATACGTTGAATCCGCCAAGGGAGAAAACAAATTTGCCCTCTGCTTTGACGGAGAGGAAAAATTATTGAATATCCCCGCCCTGACCTACGGCCACGCAGGCTCCTCACGGGAACAGGCGCACAGGCTTTTTAACGCTCTGCGTGAGCTGGACGATCTGGGCGCGGACACCGTTTACGCCCGTTCTCCCGCCATGTCGGGCATGGGTCTTGCAGTATATAACCGTCTGCTCCGGGCGGCGGCATTTGATATCATAGAGGTTTGATCTTAATGGATTTACCAATTACCGTTATCGGGCTTACCGGGCAGACCGGCGCCGGAAAAAGCACCGTTACAAAAGAGCTTGAAAAACTGGGATGCTTTATCGTTGACTGCGACATTGTCGCCAGAGAAATAGTCGAAAAAGGTTCTCCCGTTCTCAAAAAGCTTTCCGAATATTTCGGAGAGGATATAATAAACCCCGACGGTTCCCTTGACCGCAGGCTCATGGCCGCCCGCGGCTTTGCCGATGAGGAAAGCCGCAATAAGCTCAATTCCGTGACCCACCCCGCAATAACGAAAAAAACGCTTGAGTATATAAACTCCGCGGCAAAGGACGGAGCTTCCGTCGCGGTTATCGACGCGGCTCTGCTTCTGGAGAGCGAGCTTAAAAATTACTGCGACATCGTGGTGTCCGTGATCGCTCCCCCGGAGGTCCGTATTGAGCGGATAATAAAACGCGACGGCATCACCGCTGAACAGGCAATGGAAAGAATGAACGCTCAGAAGGACGAAAAATATTACATTGAAAACTCGGATATGATCATACGCAACTACCCGTCCCTTAAACTCAAAGACCAGATGAAGGAGTTGACAAGCTATATCAAATCCCAGAAGAAAAAATGGCTGTCTTAGCCGATTATGGGCGACGCTGCTGGTAATAATTATTTTAGGCGCGACCTACTATACTATTCGCTTTACCGTTCGCAGATATATGTACCCCATCAAATATCAAGAGACTGTGGAAAAATACAGCGCCATGTATGACGTTGAGCCTGAGCTTATTTTAGCGGTGATAAATACCGAAAGCGGCTTCAACAGATACGCTGTGTCCTCGGCAAACGCCATGGGTCTTATGCAGATAACCCCGGAGACCTTCAGCTGGCTTCAGACGAAGTTCAAGGAGAAGCTTTCGGAAGACGCGCTGTTTGAGGAAGATACCGCCATAAGGTACGGCACATACTTTCTGCACATTTTGCTGGAGGAATTTGAAGACACCGACACTGCCCTTGCCGCCTACCATGCCGGGATGAACAAGGTAAAGCAATGGCTCAAGGATAAAGATGTCTCCCCCGACGGCAAAACGCTCTCCTCGATCCCATATAATGATACTGCATATTACGTGCATAAAATAGAAAAGGCTGTCGATGTTTACAGGAAAATCTATAAACCCGAAGCAGCCGGAACAACCGTGTAAAATCAATTTATATATATGAAAGGACGATCTACCATGAAAAACGAAAAAAACTATGCAGAACAGCTTAAAGAAAAGCTCTGTTACAAACCCGTGAACGCCGCCGAAAAGCTTGAAAGTGAAGAGCTCAACACGGCGGACAGCTTCTGCGAGGGCTACAAGGCTTTCCTTAACGACTGCAAAACAGAACGTGAGGCGGCGGAGTATTTCAAATTTATCGCGGAGCGGAAGGGTTTTGCGCCTTATGAAAAAGGCAAAAACTACAGCGCCGGGGATAAAGTATATTTATTCAACCGCGGCAAAGCGATAATCCTCGCCGTGTTCGGCAAAAAGAGCCTTGCCGAGGGAGTGCGTCTTACCGCCGCTCATATTGATTCCCCCAGGCTTGACCTCAAGCCCAACCCACTGTATGAGGACAACAAGCTGGCTCTGCTCAAGACGCATTATTACGGCGGTATAAAGAAATACCAGTGGACAGTTATGCCCCTTGCCATGCACGGCGTAGTTATACTTAAAAACGGTGAGACCGTCAAGGTGTCCATCGGCGAAAAACCCGATGATCCACGTTTTGTTATAACAGACCTGCTTCCCCACCTTGCGGGAGAACAGATGAAAAAAACTCTCGCGGAGGCCATTTCCGGAGAGGAGCTCAATATGCTCATCGGCAGCCGTCCCATTAAAAGCGACGAGGGCGGAGATCTGGTCAAGCTCAATATTCTGCGCATACTCAACGAGAAATACGGCATGACTGAAGCGGACTTCCTTTCCGCAGAGCTTGAGCTGGTGCCCGCCTATCCGGCATCTGACATCGGGCTTGACAGGAGCATGATAGGCGGCTACGGTCAAGATGACCGCGTCTGTGCTTACCCATCTGCTATGGCAATATTGGACTGCGCGGAGCCTGAATACACAGGGGTGTGCGTACTCACGGACAAGGAGGAGATCGGCAGTGAAGGCAACACCGGTCTTAAATCCTCATACCTCAAGTATTTCATTTATGACATAGCGGCGGGTCAGGGTCTTGATGGCAGAGACGTTCTCTCAAAGACAGAGTGTCTTTCCGCTGACGTAAACGCGGGCTTTGACCCAACTTTCCCCACCGTCATTGAAAAGTTTAACGCCGCATACTTGAACAACGGTATAGTTGTCACAAAATATACCGGCGCGGGTGGCAAGGGCGGCACATCGGACGCCAGTGCGGAATTTGTCGCGAAGGTTCGCAGGATCTTTGATGACAACAACGTTGTCTGGCAGATGGGAGAGCTTGGCAAGGTGGACGGCGGCGGCGGCGGTACCGTTGCGAAGTTCATCGCGGAGCTGAATGTTGACGTGGTGGACGTGGGCGTTCCGGTACTCTCCATGCACGCTCCCTTTGAGGTGGTCTCAAAGCTGGACGTGTACATGGCGTACAAGGCCTTCAAGACCTTCTTTGAAAGCAAAGACTGATAAAAAACAGATGCTCAGGGACGTGCGGAGTTCAGCTGCACGCCCCTGTTTTTTATGCCGTTCTCCTTGACAAACCGATTTAATAAGTATATTATAATATCCACATATGATACGGATTTTTTGCGAAAACGCTTTGGCGTTTTTTTACATTTATAACTGATTGCTGTAAGCAGGAAAGGAATGAAAGCATTGATAAAAAAGCTTGCAAAATTTGCCAAACGTGACGCTAAATTTGCGATCCTTTGTCCGTTGATGATCCTGGGCGAAGTTTTGCTTGAGGCGCGTCTGCCCTTCCTTGTGTCAAAAATAATCGACATCGGCATAGCTGAAAAAGATACGCAGTACGTTATCCGTCAGGGACTGATGATGCTGCTCATGGCTCTTGCTTCCCTGCTGTTCGGAGCCCTTGCCGCAAGGTTCGCCGCGGTTGCGGGAATAAGCTTCGGCTGTGAGATAAGGGCGGCGGTATTCAAAAAAGTTCAGTCCTTCTCCTTTGCCAACATCGACAAATTCAGCACCCCTTCGATAATCACACGTCTTTCAACGGACATACAGTTCTTACAGCTCGCCTACATGATGGTCATACGTATATGCGTGCGTTCACCCATGATGCTGATAACCGCCACATCCTACGCCGTGAGCATAAATGCCCGTCTGTCACTGATCTTCCTGGCGGCGGTGCCTGTCCTTGCCGGAGCATTGGTATTCTTTGCGTCAAAGGCATATCCCCGGTTTGAGGCCATGTTCAAGAAATACGACAAATTCAACGCCTCGGTACAGGAAAATCTTATCGCCATCAGGGTCGTTAAGACCTTTGTCCGCGCCCGCCACGAAAAGGAAAAATTCAGGGCGTCCAACGACGATCTGAAAAATGCATCCATCTTTGCCGAAAAAATGGTCATCCTCAGTATGCCCACGATGTCCATAACAATGTACTCCTGCATACTGGCCGTCATGTGGTTCGGCGGACGTTTCGTCGCTCACGGCACCATGACCGTGGGTGAACTCACCAGTTTTATAAGCTACATTTCTCAGATACTCATGTCCCTGATGATGGTCTCCATGGTCTTTGTGGGAGCCGTTATAGCGAGATCAACGGCACGAAGAGTTATAGAGATCCTCGACGAAGTGCCGGACATAGCCGACGGCACCGCGGTAGATGAGAAAACCGGCGAACCTGTCAAGGTAAAGGACGGCAGCATTGAATTCAAAAACGTCAGCTTCAAGTACAACAAAGACTCCCAGAACAGCGTGCTTGATAATATAAACATATCAATAAAATCAGGCGAAACCATAGGCATTATCGGCGGCACCGGTTCGGCGAAAACCACCCTTGTGCATCTTATCCCGAGGCTCTACGACGTTACCGGCGGTGAGCTTACCGTGGGCGGCAGAAACGTAAAGGACTACACCATCAGAAACCTCCGTGACGCGGTGTCCATGGTTCTGCAAAAGAACGTCCTGTTCTCCGGGACTATTGAGGATAATCTACGCTGGGGCAACCCAAACGCCACCGAGGAGGAGATCATAAACGCCTGCAAGATCGCTCAGGCGCACGACTTTGTTATGAGCTTCCCTGACGGTTACAAAACAGATTTAGGTCAGGGCGGCGTCAACGTCTCCGGCGGTCAGAAACAGCGTCTGTGCATCGCCCGCGCCCTGCTGAAAAAGCCGAAGATAATCATCCTGGACGACAGCACCAGCGCCGTTGACACCCATACGGACGCTAAGATAAGAGAAGGCTTTAAAAACGAACTGGGAGATATCACCACCATTATTATCGCCCAGAGGATAAGCTCCATAGAACACGCCGACAGGATCATAATCATAGACGACGGCAAAATAAACGATATAGGCACTCATACCGAGCTTATCGGCAGGAATGAAATATACAGTGAAATTTACAATTCACAGCTGGAAGGGAGTGTTGAGTAATGGCAAAAGGCGATATGGGCCGCGGCATGAAGGTGCGGCAAAAGCCCAAAGACGTCAAAAAGACTCTCCTCAGGATAGCTTCCTATTTAGGCAAAAGCAAATGGAATCTGCTTCTGGTGGTCCTGCTTGTTCTCACAGGCTCCCTTGCAACGGTCCTGGGCACATATTTCATCAAGCCACTTATAAATAATTACATCGTTCCTCTCATCGGCAGCGACCCGACCGGGGCGGATTTCCTGCCCCTTGCGAAAGCGCTGGCGGGCATCGCCGTGATCTACGCCATAGGCGTCGCCTCACAGTACGGCTATCAGCGGATAATGCTGAACATTTCCCAGACCACACTTAACCTTGTCCGCAAGGATCTGTTTGAAAAGATGCAAGATCTGCCCATCAGATTTTTCGACACCCACACCCACGGCGAGCTTATGAGCCGCTTTACAAACGATACGGACACCCTGCGCGAGGCGATAAGTCAAAGCATCGTTCAGGTGATATCTTCACTGATAACCGTAGTGAGCACCTTTGTGATGATGCTCATACTCAGCCGCTGGCTCACACTGCTGATAATCGTCATGCTGTTCATAATGCTTGCGGTCATCAAAAAGATCGGCGGAAAGAGCGCCACCTATTTCCGCAAACAGCAGGAAGCTGTTGGCGCGATAAACGGCTTTAACGAAGAGATGATCGAGGGTCAGAAGGTCATAAAGGTCTTCTGCCACGAGGACGAAGTGAACGCGGATTTTGACAAGCTCAACGACAACATCCGCAAGGCTTCCACAAACGCCCACACCTACGCCAGCATCCTCATGCCCATAATGGGCAACATCTCCTACTTCAACTATGCCGCCACCGCCATGCTTGGCGCTGTAATGATAATCAAGGGCATCAGCACCATGGACATAGGCACCCTTGCCGCTTTTCTTCAGTACAGCAGGCAGTTCTCCCTGCCCATAACCCAGGTGTCCCAGCAGTTCAATTCCATCATATCCGCCCTTGCCGGCGCAGAGAGGATATTTGAGATAATCGACAGCGAGCCGGAGGTGGATAACGGATACGTCACCCTTGTGAACATCCGCATAAACGATAAGGGCGAGATCGAGGAGACCCCGGAACACACCGGCAGATGGGCGTGGAAGCACCCGCATCAGGACGGCACCATCACCTACACGGAGCTTAAGGGCGATGTGCGGTTCGAGAATGTCACCTTCGGTTATGAAGAGGGCGTGCCCGTACTTAAGAATATAACCCTGTACGCTAAACCCGGTCAGAAAATAGCCTTTGTCGGCTCCACCGGCGCGGGCAAGACGACAATAACCAACCTTATCAACCGTTTCTACGACGTTGACGAGGGCAAGATAACCTATGACGGGATCAACATCAAAAAGATAAAGAAGGACGACCTGCGCCGCTCCCTTGCAATGGTTCTCCAGGACACACACCTGTTCACCGGTACTGTCAAGGAAAACATCGCCTACGGCAAATTGGACGCCACAGACGAGGAGATAGTGAACACGGCAAAGCTTGCAAGCGCCCATTCATTTATCTCACACCTGCCCCAGGGCTACGACACGGAGCTCACCGGGGACGGCACCAATCTCAGTCAGGGTCAGCGCCAGCTTCTGGCTATCTCCAGAGCCGCCATCGCCGACCCGCCGGTGCTCATTCTTGACGAGGCCACCAGCTCCATTGATACCCGCACGGAGAAGCTCATCGAAAAGGGTATGGATAAACTCATGGAGGGCAGAACGGTGTTCGTCATCGCCCACCGTCTCTCCACCATCCGCAATGCAAACGCCATAATGGTACTGGAAAACGGAGAGATAATCGAGCGTGGCGACCACGAATCCCTGCTTGAGCAAAAGGGCAAATATTATAGCTTGTACACCGGTCAGTTTGAGCTGGATTGACGGACGGAACATTTCAATGCGGAAAGCTGACTTTACGGCGGCATGCATGTATGCATGCCCTACGTGAGTTGCGCCAAAAATTGATTACTCGCCTGTAGTGGAGGGGTAGCCCTCACGCCCTCCCTTTTCAAAGGACACAGCAAAAAGCCTTCCTGAAAAAGGAAGGCTTTTTTACTGTACTTATGTTTCTCAACGGCTGTAAAAAAATTTGCCGATATCAAAAATCCGCGTCCACCAACACGGGGAAATGATCCGATGGGTAAAGCCCTCCCGGATAAACGTCCCTGATTATGCGGTAGGAATTGACGGTCACATTGCCCTTTACGAAGCAGTAATCTATCACGGAAAAATATTTTTTCGCCTCCTCGGAAACGAAGACCTCCATGTGGAAGGTCTCGCCCCCGTCGCTCTCTTTCGCCGCGTCACGGGTGTCGGCAAAGCCCGCCTCTATCACCGTGCGGTAGGGATCGGAATCCGGAGTCACGTTAAAATCTCCGGTAAAAAACGCGGGAAGATCAGGGCAGATCTCCTCTGCTTTCGCGGTGACCAGCTCCGCGCCCTTCTGCATTGCCACAAGTCCTCTGTGATCAAGATGCGTATTGAAATGAACGAACCGCTTGCCGGTGGCTTTTTCCTCAAGCTTTGCATAGGAACAAACCCTGACGCACGCCGCGTCCCAGCCCTTGACACCCGGGACATCCGGGGTCTCGCTGAGCCAGAAAGTACCGGAGTCCAGCAGGCTGAATTTGTCTTTTTTGTAGTAGACGGCGGAAAATTCGCCCTCGGTCCTGCCGTCGTCGCGCCCCACTCCGACATAGTCGTATTCCGGCAGACCCTCGCACAGGGTCTGTATCCAGCCGTAATGCGCCTCCTGCACGCCCAATGTATCCGGGTCGGCTTTGCGTATGGTGTCCAGCACCATTCCCCTGCGCGCCTGCCAGTCCCGCTGATCCTTGCCGCCGCAGAGCAGATTGAAGCTCATTATTTTCATATATGCTCTCTCCTTCGGGTTGTTTTTACGCAATTATTATATCAAACAGAGACCGATAATTCAACAAAAATCGTCAAAATAATTCTCACATTAAACCTTCTCCCGTTACTCGGTTGTATTTTTTCTCTTTTTATGCTATAATTGCATTAAAGGTGAATATTATGTTTAACAAATTACTTACCGGCGCCGCCATGAGGATCATGGTGTTGAAGGGCAACATGAGCCTTCGGCATCTTGAAAAAGCCTCCGCGGCACCCTTTGAAGAAAACGAAAAACTGCTTAAAAAAATAATACGTGCCAACCGGGACACAGAATTCGGCAGAGCCCATCACTTTGATGAGATCCGCTGTATTGAGGATTTTCGCAAATTCGTCCCGCCCTCAACTTATGAGGATTACTCAGAGCTTATCGGGCGTGTCAAAAACGGTGAAAAGAATGTGCTCACCGGCTCCGATGTTTTAGGTTTCTCCCGCACATCCGGTTCATCCGGGGTGCCAAAATACATCCCGGCGACCGCCGCCTCCCTCAAGGCGTACGTTAAATACACCTGGACCAGAGCGCTGGCGCTGGGGGCAAGGGAACTGAAAAAACAGGGCAAACATTACAAGCCCGGCAGGGGCGTATTCCTCTCCCCCGCCACCAACGAGACTCTGCCGAACGGTATGCCCTGCAGCAACATAGCGGAGATAGGCGCCCGGGAATACGGCAGGTTCTATCCCTACATCCTCACTGTGCCCACCAGAGAACTATTTGATATGCACGACGGGGATTATGTATATAACATATACCGCTTCGCCCTTGCTGATGAGGACGTTTCATTTATATTCTCTGTGTTCTTCACAATAAACGTCAGCCAGATCGCCTATCTGCAAAAGAACTGGCGGATGATAGTTGACGATATCACAAACGGCACCATCAACGAGGGTGTGGACATCAAGCCCGAGCTGCGCGCCGAGCTTCTCCGGCACATAAGACCCATGCCGGAGCGGGGCGAATACCTGCGCAAACAGTTTGAGCAGGGCTTTGATGAGACCATCTTTAAGCGCATCTGGCCGAACCTCACCGTCATATGCAGTATCGGCAACGCCTCCTTCAAATCTGCGGCGGAATATGTGCGCTCATTTTCAAAGGGCGTACCCTTTGACTTTTCAATATACGGCGCCTCAGAGGGGCTTGTCGCCGCAGTTGCTGAACTTGAGAGCACGGATATGCAGCTCCTCACCGACAGCTGTTTTTATGAATTTATCCCCGCGGGTGACGAAAACGAAACGGTGCTTACACTGGATCAGATAAAAGCGGGAGAAAAATACGAGATACTCATCACCACCTCGGCGGGGCTTTACCGCTACCGTCTCAAGGACGTTATAGAAGTCAAAGGGTTCAGGAACAAGTGTCCCATGATCTCCTTCGTGCGCCGCAAGGGTCAGCTCTTCAACGTCGCCGGAGAAAAATTCAGCGGAGAGGACGCCCGTTGCTGCGTGGAGATGTTTGAAAAGGCTCACGGCATAAGGTTTGACAACTGGCTGTTCTATCAGGATGAAAGCGTTGTTCCCAACCGCTACGCCTTCGTTACGGAAAACGATCTTCCCGTTGATACGGACGCTTTCATTGACGAAATAGAAGGATATATGGGCAAATGCAATAAGCGCTACGAAAGCCAGCGCAAAAAATCGTTTATCGGCAGACTGACGGTGCTCAAGCAGCAGCCTGGCACACACGCCGCTTGGGCACAGCGTTGCGTTGACGCAGGCGCCTCAGCCGCACAGATAAAACCCGTTCATTCACTGGACACCCCCGAAAAAAAGGAATTCTTTTTAAGCAGGATCACACATTGATTTTATGGGAGGATTTATCATGAAAAACACATTCAAAAAGCTTGTTTCGGTAATTCTTGTTGTGCTGATGACATTCGCTTTGTCCGCACCCGCCTTTGCCGCTACAAAGGACACTGTAAAACAGTACGGTAAAGAGGGCGGCTACCTTGCCATAGGCGATTCTCTCTCCCGTGGATGCGGCGCCGAGGGCTTCTACCTTGACAGAGACAAGAACGAATACGGTCAGTACGAACTGTTTTCCATGCGCAATGTGCAGGGAGCCATCCCCACACAGATAGCTCAGGCTGTGGGCTGTACCATGCCCGACGACATGGCGGATCGGGACGCCACCTTCTGGCCCTGCTGCTATCCCGGCATGACGGTCGCCATGATGCTTGACCTTATGGGCGTGGACGACGGCTTCAAGGACGAAAAGCTCAACTACGCCTACTACAAGGATATGCTCCGGTATTTCGGCTACGAGGGCTCATTTGACGGCGTTCGTCAGGGTCACGTTTACGTTGAGGGCGAAGACGGTCAGTGCGGCAACATCATTGAGCTCATCAAAAACGCCGATCTTATCACTGTACAGCTTGGTATGTGCGATATTTTCTACCGCGCCTACCGCATCGTCAGCAACGGCGGTATGCTCAAGGACGGTCTCAAGTTTGATCTGAGCAGCCTTGACTCCATTAAGGCGCTACTGGAAACCGCTGTTAAAGAGATGAAATTCGGCTACGATTACTGGGAGACACATTACACCGTACTGCTTGAGAAAATAATCGAACTCAACCCGGACGCTACTATAGTCATGGTGGGTTCCTTCAATGTGGTAAATCAGCTCACCCTTACAGACGACACCGTGTTCCCCCTGGGTTCCCTCTTCTCCGCCATAACCGACAGCATGAACAAGCGCTACAAGGAGTGGGAGAAAAAATACGGCGTTATCTATGCGGACATTGCCAACACAGAGACCCTTGCGGCTGAGAACGATTGGTCCGTATTGGGTGACTTCAAAAAAGACTCCCTTATCAGCACCCATCCCGGTCAGAACGGCTACGACTATATCGTCAGGCAGATCCTCGCGCAGCTGCCTGAAAAGGACGATTCCAAAGACTTGCGCATCGACCTGGGCAGATTCACAGAGGTGGACAGCGTTGCCATCAACGGCATTCCCGTCAGGAATTACACAATGGACGGCTTTGTGCTGAATATTCCGTATTCCGCCCTGCTTGCGGGCAATCTTGTTATCAAGATAAATAACGATGACGGCACCACCGCCATGCAGTTATATAAGATCAGCAGGGATAAGGATAAAGGCTACACCGCCTACCGCGTCTGGGGCACAAACGACATCAAGGGCAAAGTCCTCAGCCCCGCCAATTTGCTTATAAAACTTTTCAAAACGCTGTTTGATAAAATAGCGGGACTGTTCAAGAAATAAGTAAAAGCATATATCCAAAAAGCTGCCGTACCTGAATTTTGGTACGGCAGCGATATTTTTATCAAAAACTCATTCTGTATCAACGTTCTTAAGGTAATCCTTTATTATTTTATTCACAAACTGGGAAAAGGAACGATCATCCCGTTCTGCAAGCTCTTTGACCTTCGCCACAACGTCGGTATCCAGCGTAATGCTGACCTTTTCTTTAAGAGGCTTCAACGCATTTCCTCCCTTTTCATTTTTTGTTTATTATATCATTTTATACTATTCTATATTGACATTTCGTATAAAGTAGGATAAAATACTACCAACAAATAAGAAAAGGATGATTTTATGAAAAAAACTATTCAAAAGGTCATATCAGCATTACTGTTGGCAATCATGCTGATGGGTGTTATCCCAGCATTCATTGCTCCGGATTTGGGCATAAAAACCTCCGCGGCAGGCTATTCAGGATATTGCGGAGATAATCTACAGTGGTCGCTGAATACTTCTACCTACACTTTGACTATCAGCGGTACTGGAGCTATGTACGACTATGAATATCTTGATCTTGTTCCATGGTATTCATACAGATCTTATATCTTCAGCATAATAATAGGTGACAACGTGACCAGCATAGGTATTCAAGCCTTTGCTAGCTGTAGCAGACTGACAAGCGTCACTATTGGTAACAGTGTGACCACCATAGGTTCTATGGCGTTCAGTAATTGCGAAAGACTTAAAAGCATAAAAATTCCCGACAGCGTTACCAGCATAGGCTCATACGCATTCATTTTATGTACCAGTCTATCAAGCATTACTATAGGATACGGCTTGACTAGTGTGAGTACTGGTGCATTCACGCAATGCTCAAATCTTCAACATGTATATTACGCGCTCTCTCAATCAAAATGGAAGAGCATTTATATCGACCACAGCCATGATAATGCTTTTCTTATCGGCGGCAACATAGCTTTAACCAACGCCGAAATTCATTACAACTGTCACACCCATTCATACACCTCAAAGGTTACCGATAAGGCAACCTGCACCGAATCGGGTTTGCGCACCTATATGTGCGCCTGCGGCGACAGCTACACCGAGACGATTTCTCCTCTCGGTCACGACTCCGGCAAATGGGTCGTAACAAAACAGCCCACACTGACGGATACCGGTACAAGAGATCTTTGCTGTACCGCCTGCGGCGAAATACTCAAAACCGAAGTTATCCCTAAACTCAATCCAACGGTCAAGAGTGTAAAAATCAACGACATTAAGCTCACTTACAAAAAGTCAAACAAAATCACACCTGACATTTTCTCCGATCCTGGAGCGAAATATACCGTAAGCTACTCGTCCTCCAATTCTACAATCGTCTCTGTAGACGAAAATGGCAACATACAAGGATTGAAAAAAGGTACGGTAACCATAACAGTCAAAGTAACAGACAATTATGGCAATACCGTCACAGATACCTGTACCGTAACCGTAAAACTTACATTTGGGCAAATACTTATTAAAATATTTCTCTTCGGCTGGATATGGTATTAAAAATTTATAATTAGTAAAAAATTAGTAATCCGGCTGCCGCATTCTTAATGTCTGCGGCAGCCTTGATTTTTTATAATTATTCATTTATCTTATCCGACACAAGCAGCACCGAGCAGACGGCTAACAGAGCGTAGGCGTTTGGGATCGGCGCTGTTTTTATTGTCACTTCACCGGGCATGACGTACCTGCCTGTGAAGGTGGTGAGGCACCTGGACAGGTTTATCACCGCACCGCTGTCCCCTATGCTTGAGATAGTCAGGGCGCCTCTGCCTCCGGCGGAGCAGGTCAGCATATTCACGTTCCGGGAAGATAAAAAATCTACGGCTCGCCTGTTTTCGTTCTCGCACACGGCGAGGATACCCTCTCTCCCCCATATGTCCGGAGGCTGGTTGAACGCCGATTTGAAGATCACCACAGTGTTGTCCCCGTCACAGCCGCTGATGGTGTCCGTCTCAAATACCGTAAAATTCGGCGCGGCACAGCAATATTCGGCAAGATGACCGCCGCCGTAATACAAAACACCGCCCTGCCGTTCAAGACAACGGCAAAGCGGTAATGTAAGCGAAGTATCCGATCTGTCCCCATAGAGAACGATTTTTACCAAAAGTTCTCACCTCATAAAATTTATGTTTCGTCCTCCATAACGGCAAAGGCGCAGCGTATGCCGTCCACTCCGGCAGACACGATGCCCCCCGCGTATCCGGCGCCCTCCCCGCAGGGATAAAGTCCCCTGACGTTCGCCTGATAGAATTCGTCACGGAGTATGCGTACCGGTGAGGAGCTGCGGGTCTCCGGCGCGGTGAGTACGGCATCCTGCAATGCAAAGCCCTTCAGCTGCCTGTCCATTTTTACTATGGCCTGAGCCATTATATCGGTTACCGCCTTGGGTAAGACCCGGCGGATGTCGCCCATCGCCACCCCCGTAGGACAGCTTGGACTGACCGAACCCAGCTTGGTTGACGGCGTATCGTTGAGAAAATCCCCCACGAGCTGACCCGGCGAGGTGTAATCGCCGCCACCCAGCCTGAATGCAGTTTGCTCAATTTCCCGCTGCATATACATCCCGGCAAGCACGTGCTCGCTGGGAAATTTTTCCGGCTCAATACCCACAAGTAGAGCGGAGTTGGAATTTTCCCCGTCTCTCGCCCATTCGCTCATACCGTTGACCACCACGCCGCCCTCCTCGGAGGCGGCGGCAACCACGGTGCCTCCCGGACACATACAGAAAGTGTACGCCCCCCTGCCGTGTTCCGGGTGACAGGACAATTTATAGTCCGCGGCGCTGAGCATGGGATGCCCGGCGAATTTGCCGTACTGAGCCCTGTCGATAAGCTCTCTGGGATGTTCGATCCTCGCCCCGGCGGAAAAGGGCTTCTGCATCATATTTATGCCCTTGCCGTAAAGCATCTCCACCGTATCCCTGGCGGAGTGACCGATGGCAAGTATGAGGGCGTCCGCCTCTATATCATTGACATTGCCCTTTGAGTCCATATATGACACTCCGTAAACAACGCCGTTGGTGACGATTATATCCGTCAGCTTACAGCCAAAAAGCACCTCGCCGCCTAAAGAGACGATCTCCTCCCGGATATTTTTCACAACGCTGCCCAGCTTATCCGTGCCTATATGTGGCTTTGCGGAGTACAATATCTCCTCCGGGGCGCCATGGGCGGCAAGCTCCAGAAAGACCTTGCGGCAAAGGCTGTCCTTGATGCCCGTGGTCAGCTTTCCGTCGGAGAATGTGCCCGCTCCCCCTTCGCCGAACTGCACATTTGAATTCGGATCAAGTAGGCGGGTGGTCCAAAAGTTTTTCACGTCGGCGGTGCGGGTATCCACGTCGTTGCCGCGCTCAAGCACAAGGGGCTTTAACCCCGCCCGTGCCAGGGTAAGGGCGGCAAAAAAGCCGGCGGGTCCGAAACCCACCACCACAGGTCTCAGGGTGCTTGTACGCCTGACCTCCGGAGGCTCGTATCTGAACTCCACCGCCTGACTGACATAGGGTGAGGAGCATTTTTGCAGAACCGCTTCCTCGTCCTCCCCTAAGTCCGCCTCAACGTTATAGACAAAGAATATGTTGTCCTTATTCCGGCTGTCAACAGCCTGCTTTGTGACCCTTAGAGAACGGATAAGACGCTTGGGGCACCTTAACGTTTTTGCCGCGGCGCCCAACAACAGAGCATCCTGTTCCGGTTCCAGAGGTATTTTCAATTCGGTGATCTTAAGCATAATCAATCCTTGTTTTTTATCTTTTCCGCCGCGGCACAGGCGCAGGCTCTTCCCGACGACCAGGCCCATTGCAGATTGAATCCGCCGCAGCCGCCGTCAACGTCCAGCACCTCTCCGCAGGCATATAAATTTTTGACTATAAGAGATTCGAGAGTATTCCGGTCAAACTGACCCACATCGGCGCCTCCCCTGCTCACCTGAGCCTGAGAGAAACCTTTTGTGCCCTTCAGTGGCAGTTCAAAGTTTTTGACCCGCTCCGATATGGTCTTTATATCTTCATTTTTCAAATCCGATATCCTGCTGTTAAGGGGCAGTCCGCAGGCTTTCTTGCAGACACACCGGGCAATGCCCTTTGGCAGGATACCAACAAGGAGCATCTCAAGCTCGCTTTCCGGTGAGAACTTGACACGGTTTGCAATAAAGCGGCGGATATCATCCCCGGAAAGTTCGGGAGCAAGATCAAGAACAGCCGTACAGCTTGCCTCAAGTTCGCCGTAAAACAGCTCCGCCGCCTTGCCGCTTACCTCCATTGCCGCGATACCGGAAATTCCGTAATCGGTGAAAAGTATCTCCCCGCGGGAGGACGCAAGGGTCCTGTTCCCTGCTTTCAGGGAAATTTTCGCGGAACAGCGCAGTCCCTTGAGCTGTTTTGTCACGCTCTCATCAGCTATCAACTGCACAAGAGACGGTACCACGGGAGTAATTCTGTGTCCCAGCTTTTTAAGCAGTTCAAAGCCGCTGCCGTCCGAGCCATGCACCGGTGAGGCGCAGCCTCCGGCGGCGACGATCACCGCTTTACTGCGGTATTCGCCGTTTACCGTAAAGCCTCCGTCGCTTTGCCGGATGTCCGTCACCTTACAGTCACAGACAGTGTTTACTCCCAAAAGTTCACATTCCAGCCGCAAAAGGTCAAGCACTCCGGCGGCGGTGTTGCTCATGGGGTAGAGCCTGCCCTCCCCGTCATCGGTAAGCATCAAGCCTATGGATTCAAAGAAATCCACCGTACTGCGCAGATCAAATTTTTCAAGGACATCCCGGGCAAAGCCGGCGTTGCGGTAATTATGATCTTTAAAAGCCGTGTTTGAGATATTGCATCTGCCGTTGCCGGTAACAAGTATCTTTTTGCCCACCCGGGGCAGTCTTTCAAGCAGGGTCACCGTAAGTCCGCGACGACCCGCCTCAATGGCAGCCGCCAGCCCGGAGGCGCCTCCGCCCACAACTATCAAATCGCACTGTTTCATATGCAAAACTCTTTTTAAACCTTGATTTTTTTCGATTTCCCTTTGTCTTTTTCTTTGGTTTCTTCCTTTGTTTTTTCTTCAGCTTCTTCTGTATCTTCTTCCCCGTCTTCCTCGTCCTCATCAAGAGCGGCGAGCTCCGCATTTTCCTGCTTCTCGGTCTTCCAGATATTTATGATGCCGTCATCGTTAAGGAGCTTTATGAGCGTAAGAAGTATGGGCATTATAAACAAGCCTATAAAGCCGAAAAGCTGAATGCCGATATACATACTCATGATCGTGGCTATCGGAGGCAGACCCAGGTTTGACGCCACGAGTTTGGGTTCGATTATCTGACGGATCACGGATATCACGGCGTAGATCACCAATATACCGATACCCATGCCTGTGTTGCCCATTATAAACGAATAAATGCTCCACGGAATGAGTATGGTGCCGGTACCGAGTACGGGGAAAATATCTATCAACGCCGTGACAAACGAAATAACAATAATATAATCGAACTTATATACACCTATCAGTTTAAGCACGTTAAGACCGATAGCCATTTCGGAAAACGTGATCAAGATGATCAGAGAGTACGACTTTGCCATCTTTGAAAGAGAAAAGAAAAATATTTCCTTCGCTGATGTGAGAGCTTTGCGCTTTCCGATGGGAAGCTGACGCTTTATAAACTTCACCATGTCGTCATAACCGGAGGTCATAAAGAAACATGAAATAATGCTGATAATAGTGGCGACCAATATGCTCGGTATCTGCTTTGCCGTTGAGATAACGCCGTTTATTGGCGTTTTAAGGATCGAAATATCTATCTTTGAAAGCAGACCTGCCGCCGCATTTGCGGAAGACTTTGCCGATTCCGCCTGCGTGCCCGCCTCTATTACTCCTCCGAGATTTGAATTTAGCCACTCCTTCGCGCTGGCTGACATGCTTTCGGGCAGTTTGTCGGCAAGCACGAGCAGACGTTCACGGATGCTGTCGACAATACTCGACCAGTCCGTTATCCAGCCTCTCAGGATATTCCAGAAATTTTTGAACTCTTCGATTATTCGCATACCTATCAGCGACATCAGGCATCCGATGACCGCAAAGAAAACGATAACAAAAAATACAGAGACGATCCCCTTCTTGACGCGGGTCTTTTTTACGGTGAAATTTATCGGTTTTTGCAGGATAGCCGCCACAAAGAATCCGAAAATAAACGGGAAGAACAGCCAAAACGCATACTTAAGGAACAGGTACAGCGCGCCTAAAATAAATATCGCATAAACAGCGTTGATGAGGGCGGCCTTTCGCTTGTCGACCTTGCTCATATCATCACTCCTCTTTTTAAAAATCCTTTAAAAGACATATATATTATTACCTTTAAAATACGATACAACACTTTGAGCTAAAAGTCAACATAATGAAATAGATAAATTAAAATTATCATTTCAATGATATGTTTACGTTTCGTAAAATGGACTATGCGGTTTCGATTACCGCACAAATCATAAAAGCTTAAGGGGTCTGCAAAAGCAGACCCCTTAAGCTTGGTGGAGATGACGGTAATCGAAGCTACGCTCCGTTCGTTTGCTTCGCAAACCTTCGTTTTTATTGTCCGCCTCGCTCTGCCTGCGGCAAACCGCTCGGCATGGACTATGCGGTTTCGATTCCCGCACAAATCATAAAAGCTTAAGGGGTCTGCAAAAGCAGACCCCTTAAAGCTTGGTGGAGATGGCGGTAATCGAAACCGCGTCCGAAAATCTCTCCGCGGGACTTTCTACGAGTGTAGCCTTTTATTTGAAATTCCCTTCACGCAACGCCAAAAGGCAGGCTTTGCGCTACGGTAGCCCTGTTATTCATGACGGACTACAAGGCGGTCGTCCGTGCACGTTCACTGCTGATCGACGCCTTTATCCGGGCCGCAGTACTCCCGGTAAAGACGGCTGCTTTAATTAAGCAGCTTGTAAAACTGTTTCGTTGTCGTTTATTTTATAAACTACGGCTTTTATAGCGGTTCCGCGCCGCTACTCGCTTATCCCGGTTCAAAATCCCCGTCGAAATCCTTTCATCCCCGTATTTAATCTCTTTCTTTGATAGCTCTTTCGATGTTTCTCTCCGCGTCCTTGCGGGCGGCTGTTTCGCGCTTGTCATAGAGCTTTTTGCCCTTGCAGAGCCCAACCTCTAATTTTGCTCTGCCGTTGACAAAATAGATCGACAACGGTATCAGCGCCAGTCCCTGCTGCTTGACCGTACCGAAAAGCCTGTTTATCTCCCGCTTATGCATCAGCAGACGGCGGACACGCAAGGGATCACGGTTGAATATATTGCCGTGGTCATAGTGGCTGATGTGCATACCGTTGACAAAGATCTCGCCGTCCACTATATTGCACCAGGAATCCTTGAGGTTCACCTTGCCGGCTCGGATGGATTTTACCTCCGTCCCGCACAGCTCGATCCCCGCCTCCATCTGCTCCAGCACAAAATAATCATGGTAGGCTTTTTTGTTGGTCGCCACGACCTGCTTTTCGTCCTTACTGTTCACATCAGTCACCTCTTTTCATCGGCAGATATCATAATATACTAAACTCATTGTCGTTGTCAAGGGAAAAGGGTCGTACCTTTCCCGCTTAATTGCGTCTTTCTTCCACCTTGGCCCTGTGTATCGCCTTGCGTTTTGCTGCGGCTCTGCTTGTGGCGCTCAGTCCGCCGGGCTTGACCCGCTTCTTAACATTTGGCTTCACTTTTTTAGCCGGCTTCTTTTTCGGCTTTTCGTTGTTCAGGTCCGGATTTTCCTTGTACAGGATTATGCTTCCGCCTATGACCTGAACGACCTGTGATCCCGTCGCCTCGGCAAGCTTTTCCGCCGTCTCTCTGGGAGTTTCCGGAGCGCTTTCAAGAAGCACCTTGAGCTTTACCAGCTCACGGGTATTGAACGCCTCCAGCGTCTGCGCAACGACCCCGGCGGTGGCTCCGCTTTTCCCTACCTGGAACAGCGGTTCAAGGGTGTTCGCCTGTTTTCTTAACTCTGCTCTTTCCTTACTTGTCATAAATTAATCCTCTCTGCTCTCAATGGCATTTGCCAGAGCCTTTACTGCCTTTCCCCTGTGGCTGATGGAATCCTTCTCCTCCGCTGTAAGCTCCGCCATTGTCCTGCCGCCCATTCCTTCCGGTATGAATACAGGGTCGTAACCGAAGCCGCCCGTACCCTTTTGGTCAAAACCTATTTTGCCCTCGCACTCACCCCGCACGGCGATCTTTTCACCGTTCGGGTAAACACAGCAGGCAACGCTGACGAACCGGGCGGTACGTTTTCCCTCCGGCACTTTTTCAAGCGCCTTCAACAGCACCTGAATGTTTTTTTCATCATTGCCGTGCTCTCCGGCGTACCTTGCGGAGTAAACTCCCGGGGCGCCGTCAAGGGCGTCCACACACAGCCCGGAATCGTCCGCCAGGCAGGGCATGCCGCTCTCTCTGCATCCGCTCTCCGCCTTGAGAAATGCGTTTTCCTCAAAGGTCTGACCCGTTTCCTCAACATCGGTCAGCTCAACGCCGGCTTCCTCCGCCAGCAGTACTCTTATGCCTAAAGGAGCCAGTATCCGCTGCAACTCCTCTCTCTTTTTCATGTTGTGCGTAGCTATAAGATAATCCATTACCGTGTCATCTCCCACATCAGTATTGACGCCGCCGTCGCCGCGTTCAGGGATTCCACATTGCCCTTCATAGGTATAGTTCCCCGCAGCTCACAGGCGTTTATCACCGCATCGGTCAACCCGTTGCCCTCGTTGCCCACGACGCACACCGTGCCCCTGTCAAAGCTTATCTCCGTGACAGGCGCCGCGTTCTGATCGGGTACTGAGGCGACGGTGAGCATATCCCCGGCTCTCAGTTCCCTGATAAGACCGGGCAGATCGTCAGTACCGATAACAGGCAGCCTTAGAAGGGAACCCATACCTGATCGCTGAGCCTTGGGGTTAAAGATATCACAGCCGCCGCTGATTATGAGACCGGAAACGCCCAGCGCCTCGGCTGTACGGCTCACGGCGCCTAAATTCGACGGATCCTGTAAATTCTCCAGCGCAAGATATTTGCCGTTCAAGTCCACGGAGAATTTATTTTCCGGCTGTCTGCAAATGCAGAATACGCCCTGAGGAGCCACTGTGTCTGAAATTTTATTTGCTATATCCGGTGTTATCTCAAAGCTTTCCTCCGCCGTTTCAAGCGCTCCGGCAAGTCTGTCGCCGTAAAGTTCAAGCGCCCTTGGGGTAATAAACAAGGAAACGATGCCCAGCCCGCACCTGACGCCTTCTTCACAGAGCCTTGCCCCCTCAAGCATGAACAGCCCGGACTCTCTGCGAGCCTTTGCGCTTGAAGCGATCTTGACCGCGTATTTGATTTTTCCGTTTGAGGGTGAAGATATTTTTTCCATACAAGTTACTCTTTGTAAAATCAATTACCCACAGATCTCTGGAAAACACTTCCGGCAACATCTGTGGGTATTATCATCGTTTTGTGTTTTGACCTTAATTGAAGTTTATTACTTCAATGCTGCCTTTGCCTTCTCGGTAAGTGCTGTGAAAGCCGCGGGATCGGCGATGGCGATCTCGGAGAGCATCTTACGGTTGAGGGTGATGTCAGCCTTCTTAAGACCGTTGATGAATGTTGAATAGTTCATGCCGTTAAGCTTGGCAGCCGCTGAGATACGGGTGATCCAAAGCTTACGGAAATCGCGCTTCTTCTGCTTACGTCCGATGTAAGCGTAGTTGCCGGACTTCATAACTGCCTGCTTTGCAGTCTTGAACAGGTTGCCCTTTGAGCCGTAGTAGCCCTTTGCGAGCTTCATTACTTTATTTCTTCTTTTGCGAGTCATCATCGCGCCTTTAACACGAGCCATGTTTGATATACCTCCAAGTTTCTGAATTTGATGTATTGTTCTGAAAATAAAGAAGTTACGCGTTCTGCGCTCCGCCTGTTTGCGGAAAAAGGATTATTTGTAGGGAATAAGACGCTTGATCTGCCTCTGGTTGGTAACGTCGGCAACGACAGTCTTACGCAGGTTCCTTTTACGCTTCGTGCTCTTCTTATTCAAAATGTGAGACTTGTAAGCATGACCGCGGATGGGCTTACCGTTCTTTGACAATTTAAAGCGTTTCTTCGCTCCGCTGTGTGTTTTGATCTTAGGCATAATTTATTCCTCCTTATTATTTTGCGGGTTTCGGTGTTATAAACATAAGCATCTGGCGGCCTTCAAGCTTTGCTGCCTTCTCCACGTTTCCAAGCTCGGCAACAGCCTGAGCAAAGTTGTTCATGGTGTTCAAGCCCAGATCCGGGTGGGTCATTTCACGACCGCGGAAACGGATCGATACTTTGATCTTATTGCCCTGTTTAAGGAACTTGAGCGCATGGCCGACCTTTGTATTAAAGTCATGGGTGTCAATATTGAGAGTCAGGCGGATTTCTTTGATCTCCATAACGTGCTGGTTTTTCTTTGCCTCTTTTTCACGCTTTGCCTGTTCAAAACGATATTTGCCGTAATCCATAATTTTGCACACGGGGGGCTTCGCCTGAGGAGCAATTTTAACCAGATCAAGGTTCTTTTCCTCGGCAATTTTCAGCGCTTCCTCGGTGGACATTATACCGAGCTGTTCGCCGTTGTCTCCCACAACTCTTATTTCCTTATCGGAAATACCGTCATTGATTTGCAATTCTTTAATACTGATACTAAAGCACCTCCAATAAAAATTAAAGCGGACAGATGATTCTGTCCGCTCTGAAATCAACACAAACAGGCACTTGAAGTGTCTGATCTTAATGTATTGACCCGCGACGGACAAAACCTCGTAGGTGAGAACAATCTGTTCTGCTTTACTTTGCCCATGTATTGTATCAGATACAATGCCGCTTGTCAATATCTTTTTTAAAAAATTTTTTAATTGAGGAAATCTCCGATGTCAAAGCCCATCATGTTCAGCAAAACAGCAATTGACTGCGTAAATATCTCTGCAAGAAGATTTGCTATATTGCGGATAAACTTTGAAAATCCTGTTCTCTCATCCTCTGTATTGCCGGGGTTGTGTGCCATGGGAACCGCCGAGCTTGCCACGGTCTGCTTCTGAGCCGCAAAGGCGGAAGTGGAACCCACAGCAACTACGCTGAACAACATTATCATACAAAGAAGAACGGATATAAGTTTTTTCATAAAAACACGCCTCCAAGATCAAATTCATATAAATTCTATTATAGAGTACCATTATATCAGAAAAATGTCAATAGTAAAGCTTACCAAAATCAATTTGTGAAAATATGTCAAATTTCATAGCCTGTCTTCCTGCAGCGCCGCGTTCATGCTCCCGGTACGGTAACCGTCAAGATCCACCGACACGTGTTTAAAGCCCAGGCTGTGAAAAAACTCCGCAACACCACCGCGCACAGCCGGATCGACTATTTTTTCGATGTCCTCCGGCAACAGCTCTATACGGGCGGAATCCCCGTGCACCCTGACCCTGTATTGCCTGAATCCCAGTCCGGAGAGCTTTCCCTCTCCCCGTTCGATCATGGACAGTTTTTCCCGCGTTATCTGTTCTCCGTAAGCTATCCTTGTGGCAAGGCAGGCAAACGAGGGCTTGTCCCATGTTTTAAGCCCCATTTCTTTTGAAAGGGCGCGGACGTCGTTCTTTGTAAGCCCCGCCTCCCTAAGTGGGCTTATTACTCCCAGCTCGGCAACCGCCTTCATACCCGGACGGTAATCCTTCATATCGTCAACATTCGAGCCCTCGGCGACGTTGGCAATGCCCTGTTCCGCGGCGATATCCTTAAGCCGACTGAAAACAGCCTTTTTGCATATGTAACATCTGTCCGGCGGATTTTCGCAAAAGCCTTTTACCGAAAATATATCAACGTCCACCGTCAGCAGAGTTATATTTTCCTTTTTGCAAAAAGTTCTTGCCTCCTCAAGCTCCCTTTCGGGGAACGAGCCTGTGACCGCGGTCACCGCGACTGCCCTGTCTCCTAAAACATCATGGGCGGTTTTCAGCAAAAAAGTGGAATCCACGCCGGCGGAGAAAGCCACCGCCGCGCTGCCAAGGTCGGAAAATATATTTTCAAGTTTTTTCTTCTTTTCAATGAGTTCGCTCATTTTAACTGTTCCTTTTGCTTTTTATAACCGGCTCAGCCCTCTATCAGCTTTACGGCTTCACGCAGGCTTATCCCCTTTTCTCTGGCGATACGCGCCGCGTCCTCATACTCAAGCTTAGATTTCCCCGTGTCGCCGATCCCGGATATTTTCCGTCTGACAGGGCCGTATTCCGTTTCAAGGGTCTCGATCTTACGTTCAAGCACATGACGTTTCATCACATTTTCTCTGATACCCAGAGTTGAGGTGTGACGGAACACCGTTTTTACGATCTCATCCCTGATATTCTTTTCGCATAGAACGCATATCATTGTCCCGGGACGGTTCTTTTTCATCCCCACGGGGACTGTAAATACCTCGTTCGCCCCGGCGGCAAAAAGCATTTCCATCGCAAAGCCTATCTCCTCCGCCGTCATATCGTCCACATTGAAGGACAGCTCCACGATCTCATGTGACGTATTCTGTGTCTCTCCGAGCATGGTTCTCAGGCAGTTTGCCGCGGGAAAATCTTTTTTACCCATGCCGTAACCGATCTTTTCAACGGCGATAACCGGCATTTCTCCGAAACGGGAAACGAAATGTCTGAGTAGCGCCGCTCCCGTAGGAGTACACAGTTCTCCTTTTATTTCTCCACCATAAGTGGGGATACCCTGAAGGATGTACGCTGTAGCGGGTGCAGGTACCGGCAGGATACCGTGGGCGCACTGCACCTGACCGCATCCGACGTGTACGGGAGACGCAACTATCTCATCCGGTGAAAGCTCGTTCATAAGCATACACACCGCGCTGATGTCAGCAAGGGCGTCCATTGTACCCACCTCGTGAAAATGGATATCAGTGACCTCCACTCCGTGGGCGCGGCTCTCCGCCTCCGCTATGAGCCTGTAAACCGACAAAATATCCTTTTTTATATTTGCAGGCAGATCCAGGTGACTATTTACAAGGCGCTCTATATCCGCCATACTGCTGTGATGATGGTGGTGATGATGCCCATCTTCGTGATGATGGTGGTGTTCCCCCTCCTCTTCGCCATTCACCGTTACTTTTATGTGAGTGCCGGTAATACCGCATTTGACAGAGGGTTCCCGCTCCACACGCACACCGGGGATCCCGATACCGTTGAGCCTTTCGATAAACTTATCCTGTTCAGGCAAAAGCTCAAGCAAAGCCGCCGTGAGCATATCCCCCGCGGCGCCCATTCCCAGATCAAGATAAAGCGTTTTCATTGTTTTGCCTCCATATGATTTATCATACTTGCAAGATAACCGGCTCCGAAACCGTTGTCAATATTGACCACCGACACGCCGGAGGCGCAGGAGTTGAGCATTGAAAGCAGGGCGGAAAGCCCACCGAAGGACGCTCCGTACCCCACGGAGGTGGGAACGGCTATCACAGGGCAGTCCGCAAGTCCTCCCACAACGCTGGCAAGGGCTCCCTCCATACCCGCCACGGCGATAATGACCGAGGCGTTCATGATATCTTCCTTGTTGGAAAGCAGTCTGTGCAGTCCCGCAACGCCCACATCATAAAGGCGGGTGATCTTGTTGCCGAAAAACTCCGCCGTCAGCGCCGCCTCCTCCGCAACGGGAATATCGCTGGTGCCGCCGGTGGCGACAACTATTGTGCCGATCCCGTCCGGTTCCGGCATTTCTCCCACGGTTGCGATCCCTGCGTTTTCAAAATATGTAACGGAAACGGTTTTATTTATCTCCGCCGCCGCTTCAGGTGAAAGTCTTGTGATAAGGATCTTATCCTGACCGTTCCTGCGCATTGAAGCTAATATGCCCAGTATCTGATCCACCGTTTTGCCGGCGCCGTAAACTACCTCCGGCACGCCCTGACGGATGCTTCTGTGAAGATCCACCTTGGCAAAACCCAGATCGTCGTAGGGTTCGGTTTTAAGTTTAAGAAGGGCGTCCTCCACGGAGACGGTACCGTCCCGTACCCCTTCAAGTATCTGTTTTATCTCTGTTTTCATGATCGATCCTCTTGCATTACAAAAAAGCGGGTATGCCTGAAAAGCATTCCCGCTCCCGTGTCATTATTTTTCTTTCTTTTTGAAAATAGCCTCTTTGATCACGCCTTTCGGGTCCTTGACAAGCAGGATAACGAGCCAAATTACAAGACCCAGCGCAACAACGGATAAACCGAGGAAAAAATCGTTAAGCATATCCCCGGGTGCGGGAGTGAAATACTCTGCGCCCAGCTCCGCGTATTCAAAGACGGCGTCAATGAGCCACATCAGTGAAGCGCCCCAGTACATCCAGCAAAGGATGCCTACCTTCATTTCGCTTTTGGGAGCGTTTTTATACCAGATAACGGTGCATATGACCGCGGCGAAGACGGAAGATAAAAGTGTCATAACAGGGCCTCCCGTCAGTTTTCGGATGATGCAAGTTTTTTCGCTTCTTTCACCGCACGTTTTTCAATAGCAGCGGAAACTATTACCATACCGAGCCACACGGCCGTGACAAGCAAAGCCATACAAACGCCTACAGTCGCCATCTCATGCAGCATTTCCGCTGCGTCCTCGGGATTCCCCGCGGCGGTCAGGAACGGGAAGAAGGGCACCACCTCGCCGTGCCAGATATGCTCGAACATGAGCAGGACGCTGCCTCCCCAAAGCATACGGCTCAGCCATTTGAGTTTCCTTGAAAACGGGATCTTTGACACGGTCTCGACCGTTGTTCCGTCAAAGCTGATTTTCAGCTCCGGCTGCTCCTTTTCTTTCTTTTCAATAGCCTTTGCCGCTATTGTGGTAACCACAGCCTCAGCGGCTGATACAAGAAAACATGCCATAAAAATTACCTCCCGAGTACAATTAAAATATAATTTATTATAACCCCGGGCAATAGGTTAGTCAAGGGTAAATACATTGTTTTTTCGTATTCTGAAAAATATAATTACCGTTTTTTCTTAGGCGCGGGCAGCTCGTCGACCATGGCATTAAAAAGTCCTGTGAGAAGCTCCCTGTCGTCAACATTGTCCACAAGCAGCATTTCCTTTGCGCCCTCGTAAGGGATTTCATAAGGCGCCTCCGGCATGAGCCTCTTTGCCGAAGAGGTGGGCTTTACAAGAAAACGGTCGTCATATATACCGCCGATCACTTTTCCCTGAAAGTAAATAATGTACTCCCCCATCATTGCCCTGTAGGTCACACCATCCAGATCGGAGAGCTGTTCCAGCACAAAATCCAGATATTCTTTACTTGACGCCATAGACGCACCTCACTTAACTGTTTTGATCGCAGATTACTGTACCGCTATTATACTATGAAACGGTACGATGTGCAAACCCGATTTAACGTAACAGGATCATATTTTTATAAGGCGTGCCTGTCCGTTGTCTTTACTTTTGTGTTATGATATAATAACTTTAACTAATTTAAAATCACGGAGGAAACCATGAGTATCATTATACGGGAGGCAACGCCGGGCGATGCTTCTTCAATAAGAAATATCTACGCGCCGTATGTAAAAAACACTGCGATCTCCTTTGAATACGAAGTACCCGACGTTGATGAAATGAAAGAAAGGATCACAAAAACAATAAAGAAGTATCCGTATCTTGTTGCTCAATTAAACGGAGAAATTGTCGGGTACTCATATGCAAGCGCATTCATCCCCCGCGCCGCCTATTCAAAATGCGCGGAACTTTCCATATATATAAGCGACAGCTTCACACATCTCGGTATCGGTAAGACGCTTTATACAAAAATGGAAGATAAGCTTTCTGAAATGGGCATTACAAATCTTTATGCCTGTATAGCTGTCCCCGACGAAGCAGACGAATACCTTGACTTCAACAGCGCTGAATTCCATAAGCATTTAGGATTTAAACAGGTTGGCTTTTTCACCCATTGCGGATATAAATTCGGCAGGTATTACAATATGATATGGGCGGAAAAGATTTTGACAACCAAATAAAAAACGACCCACCCGTTAGGATGAGTCGTTTTGGTGACCCGGACGAGAATCGCCCGCTTAACGGCGCTCCCGCGCCTACGGCACGCACCCGGGCGCCTAAACAGTCCACCGGACTGTTTCTCTCGCTTCGCTCGCGCCCTTTTCGATTCTCGTCTACAAATAAAAAAACCGATCCTGAATAAACAACAACGACCCACCCGTTAGGATGAGTCGTTTTGGTGACCCGGACGAGAATCGAACTCGTGTTACCGCCGTGAAAGGGCGGTGTCTTAACCGCTTGACCACCGGGCCGCAAGAATAAGGGAAATGGTAGCGGCAGTTGGATTCGAACCAACGACACTCCGGGTATGAACCGAATGCTCTAGCCAACTGAGCTATGCCGCCGTAAGCCCTTACTCAAGGCTCAATCATTATAATATAACGGTTGGTATTTGTCAACTGATTTTTAAAAATATTTTTATTTGGGAGCAAATATGCTCTGTTTGCACCACTTTTCTGCAACCTGTTGCTTATTCAGATCTGGCGGTCATGCCCTCAGCGTTCCTTCGGATTTTGACAGTCTCTTCCCTTTGTATTTGTGCATTTCAGCAAAAGCCCGGCGTTTTTTTATACAATAAGCCGATAATTCGACGCAATCCTTGAAATATTACGCATATATGATATAATTTATTTTGTATATTGTTTTATACAATCAAAATAAACAAAATAATTGAAAGTGAAAGGGGTATTTATTTATGGGTTTAATCAAAGCAGGAACAGGTGCAATTGGCGGCGTACTTGCCGATCAGTGGAAAGAATTCTTTTATTGTGACGCCATGCCCAAAGAGGTCATGGTAACCAAGGGACGCAAGCAGGTAGGTGGACGTTCCTCAAACACAAAGGGCAGTGATAATATCATCTCCAACGGTTCCGGGATCGCCGTAGCCGACGGACAGTGCATGATAATTGTAGAGCAGGGCAAGGTAGTTGAGGTCTGTGCTGAACCCGGTGAGTTTACATATGACACATCAACGGAGCCCAGCATATTCGCCGGCAAGCTCGGTGAAAGCCTGATAAACACCTTCAAGACCCTTGGCAGACGTTTTACCTACGGCGGAGATACCGCGAAGGATCAGCGCGTATATTACTTCAACACCAAGGAACTTATCGACAACAAATTCGGCACTCCCAATCCCATTCCCTTCCGCGTAGTTGATTCAAAGATCGGTCTTGATATAGACGTTTCCATCCGCTGCTCGGGAATATATTCCTACAGGATAGCCGACCCGATACTCTTCTACACCAACGTCTGCGGAAACGTGGAGCGCGACTATACCCGCGATGAGCTGGACAGCCAGCTCAAGACCGAATTTGTAAGCGCCCTGCAGCCCGCTTTCGGCAAACTGTCTGAGCTTGAGCTGCGTCCCAACCAGATAGTCACACACAACACAGACCTTGAGGACGCCATGAACGCGGCTCTTTCCTCAAAATGGGGTGAACTCAGAGGTCTTGAGGTCGTCAGCATAGCTTTAGGTTCCGTAACGCTTCCGGACGAGGATGCGGAACTTATCAAGACAGCACAGCGCAACGCCATTATGATGAACCCCAACATGGCGGCTGCCACCATAGTGGGCGCTCAGGCAGACGCAATGAGAAATGCCGCAGCGAACGAAGGCGGCGCTATGAACGGCTTTGTCGGCATGGGTATGGCCATGAACGCCGGCGGAATGAACGCGCAGAATTTGTTTGCAATGGGTCAGCAGCAGGCTCAGGCTCAGCAGCAGGCTCAGCCTCAGCAGGCAGCTCCGGCAACAGGTTGGACCTGCTCTTGCGGAACCGTAAACAGCGGCAATTTCTGCATGAATTGCGGCGCAAAAAAGGCCGCAGGTATTCGCTGTGACAAATGCGGCTGGACCCCCGCTCCCGGTCAGCCGGCTCCCCGTTTCTGCCCCAACTGCGGTGACGCCATCACCGACAGCGACAGAGCATAAACCCGACCCTAATTCTGCTAAATGGAGGTTTTTCAGATAATGGCTGTACTACAGGAATATAAGTGTCCCTGCTGCGGCGGAGCAATTGCCTTTGACAGCTCGCTTCAAAAAATGAAGTGCGACTACTGCGACACTGAGTTTGAAGTGGAGACCCTCTTAAAATACGACGAAGAATTAAAAAAAGAAGCTCCGGACGATATGTCCTGGAGCAACACCGCAGGAAGTGAATGGCAGGAAGGAGAAACAGACGAATTGAGATCCTATGTCTGTACCTCCTGCGGCGGAGAGATCGTATGCAACGACGAAACTGCCGCCACATCCTGTCCGTTCTGCGGGAACCCCGTGGTTATCATGGAACAGCTTTCCGGCCACCTGAAGCCTGATTGCATTATCCCGTTTAAGCTTGACAAGGCGGCGGCGAAGGCGGCTCTGCTCAACCACTACAAGGGCAAAAGACTTTTACCGAAAGTTTTCATGGATGAAAACCACATTGATGAAGTAAAAGGCGTGTACGTTCCTTTCTGGCTTTTCAGCGCGGACGTGGATGCTTCCATACGTTACCGCGGAACAAAGGTAAGGACCTGGAGCGACTCGAACTACAATTACACCCAGACCAATTATTATTCCATCGTGAGAGACGGCAGCGTGGGCTTTTCTTTGGTACCCGTGGACGGCTCCAGCCGTATGGCGGACGACCTTATGGAATCCATTGAGCCCTTTAACTTCAACGACGCTGTCGACTTTCAGACGGCGTACCTTGCCGGATATATGGCGGACAAATACGATGTGGACGCCGACGCCAGCATAAACCGCGCCAACGAAAGGATAAAGAGAAGCACTGAAGAGGTTTTCGCAGGTACTGTCGAGGGTTATACCTCTGTCAATACCGAGGCTTCCAGCGTTGCGTTCAACAACGGCAAAGCCAAATATGCCCTCTATCCCGTCTGGCTTCTCAACACCACCTGGAACGGCAATAAATACACCTTTGCAATGAACGGACAAACAGGGAAACTGGTTGGCGACCTCCCGCTCGACAAATCCGCATACAGAAGATGGCTTTTCGGATTGACTGCCGGCATATCGGCGGCAACATTCGGGATCTTATATCTTCTGTGGCTGCTGTAACGGAGGTGTGAATTATGAAAAAAAGATTATTCGCACTGTTTTTTGCAGTATGCTTTTGTTTCCTGACCCTGGTTCCCGTCTTTGCGGCGGATAACGATCCTGACGTGATAAGTACCGAGGAATTGTTTGGAATTCTTGAGAACGGCGGCGTTCTTGTCACACAAGGCGCTGACGTTACCACTGCTCAGAACAGGTCCTACAGACGTGTGATAGATGACGGAGACCTGCTGTCTGCAGCCGAAGAGGAAGAGCTTGAATCCAAGCTTGATGAGATAAGCAACCGACAGCAGTTTGACGTTGTCGTACTGACCGCGAACACACTGAACGGTAAGACCCCCATGGAATACGCTGACGACTATTATGACTATAACGGCTACGGTTACGGTGATAACAGAGACGGAGCTCTGCTTCTGGTAAGCATGGAGGACAGAGACTGGTGGATCTCCACCTGCGGTTACGGTTTGACTGCCCTGACCGATTACGGTATACAGCAAATAGGCAGTTGGCTGGTGTCTTACCTGAAATACGAAGAATATTATAACGGCTTCGCAAAGTATGCGGATATGTGCGACAGCTTTGTCACCCTTGCAAAAAGCGGCCAACCCGTTGACGTCAGCGGCTATTCAGGCACTTCGACCTCTACAACAGGGAGAAAGGCTCCTTTTGAGTTTGGCAAAAGTATCTTGACCTCCCTTGTGGTAGGTCTTCTCGCGGCGCTGATAGTCACAGGCGTTATGAGAAGCAAGCTCAAATCCGTGCGCTTCCAGGCAGCCGCCAATAATTATGTCAACCCCGGCAGTCTTAACATAACCAGAAGGCAGGATATGTTCCTGTACTCAACGGTCACCAGGACAGCTATACCCAAGAATACCGGAAGCAGCGGCGGTGGCGGCGGTTCATCATCGCACACTTCCTCCTCCGGTACGAGTCACGGCGGTGGCGGCGGCAAATTTTAATTAAAGGAGAAACCTATTGTGGGCTTTTTTGATAAACTGAAAGATACGGCGGCAGTTCACAGCACTTCTGCCAAACCTGAGCAAAGAACAGAAAGTATCACCTTTACGGACATACCGGAGACAATGGAAGCTTTTACAAGTCTGCCTTCGGCACATTTGGCTACCCCTTACGACACCGCGGCTCTTACCGTAGCCGCCTTGTGCGTATATCCTGCAAACAGGGAGCTTTCCCTGCAAATGCTTGATTTTCTCCGCGGTCCCAGACCCATGAGCGAATTTGACAAGCAGTTCATCAGGGACAGATTCATGGACAAAGACTACGTTCCCCGCTCATATTTTAACGGTGCTGTTCCGGGCAACGACTATATGCCGTCATCTCTCTACACTGTCACGGTATCGTCAAATCCTTACTCCTTTGATCAGGAGGGAATGGCAAAGCTTTTCCTGACCTCCGGCGGCGCGGACAGTCCCAGACAGGTTTCACTGCGTCTGGCAAATGACGGCAAATGGTACCTGTGGGAGCAGTTCCTGCTTTCCGATATTCGTAAGCCGGAGAGTGAGAATCCCTGGGCATGAGTTGATGCAAAAGCTATGGATAAAAATGATGACAAGAGATATGAGACCACAGGACGAGTGATTTTCAGTGTCGCATATTTGACGTTCGCGATCAAATGCACCGTCATTTTCAGCCTGGTCGCTCTGGCAGTCCTCTGGTTTTTTAACAGACCGCTCTGGTACGCTCCCCTGCTGGGCGTCGCGGCATTTTTCGTTTACCGTTTTTTCAGGCGGCTGTTCTTCAGGCTTATGCTCCGCTTCACACGGTGGGCAAACGATGAAAAATGATCGCATTGACCGGTTAAACTCAGATGACCGTTGAGCGCAGTATAGTTCCTGCATTCAACGGTCATAAAAAAGCTTTTTATCTAAATATTATTTGTATAAACATCAGGAGGTTTGTCTATGGATAATTTTTGCGAAAAATGTCAAAGTCCGCTGAATGAAGACGGACGGTGTCCTTATTGTGACGCCGGCAAAAAGACTTCCGCGAACAAGAAGAAGGCGTTCCCTGTCATTCTGGTTATTGTAATCCTGCTTGTCGTAGGCGGCATCATTTTTGCCGTACATAAGAGTATGGATGATCGCTCTGCTGTAAATGGAAACAAATCTTCGGAACCCGCCGTTTCAGAAAACGCGGGCGGTCAGGACAGTCAAACTACGGAAGATCAGAACAAAACATCAGAAGATTTTTCCCCCGAAAAAGTCTATGCTCAAAAAATTAAGCTCTATAGTGATATATATAATGACTACCTGAATCAAGATGAGTCAGCGGATCCACAGGATCCGGATGAGTATGAAAACATTATTTCAGCGCTTATCAGAGATTTTTACTTCTACGACGAAGACCATGATAAAATTATGCTTGCCTACTGCTTCTATGACATCAGCAATGACGGTATGCCGGAACTGATAATAGCGCATCTTGATTATGATGAAGACGGCAAATTGTATCCCAGGACAATATTGGATATGTTCGGTTATGAAAACGGCGAAATCAAACGTCTGATTCCTGTTGATGAACTGATTTTCGGTTACGATCCTTCTGTTACTTTTTATCCGGAAGGAGTTATCCTTATCGAAACCTCCAAAACCAGTACAGAAGAATCCGTATTTTATTCACTTGCAAAGGGGAGCGCAACCGCTGCTTATACCAAAGGGTTATGTGTAGAATACAGAACTTCAGACAATGAACCGGATTATTTCGTTGAATCAGAAGATCAATCAACCGAGATCTCGAAAAATGAATACATGGATATTCGTTCAAAATATACCGACGGAAACGATCTGAGCTCGCAGGAATGGATCTATTTTAAGGGAAGCAATTCATAACGCTTTGTTATCTTTTCCCTCAAATACATTGACATAAAAACTGAAACCCGGCGCAGACAGTTTGCCTGTGCCGGGTCTGTTCTTATCAGCAGGAATATTCAGCTCGACAGGTATTTATCGAAGGAGGAAGATTTGATTTCCCGCAGAGCTCCGCTGACGAATTTATTCATCATTTTTCTCTTTTGACTTGTCGATTATACCGATCACCTTTTTCTCATCGTAGAAACGGATGACAACAGCCGCTATGACGCTGAGCGCAAATGCGACAACAAGACTGATACGATAGCCTGTGCCGGTGTTCTGTATATTACCGCTTTGGTCTTTAAACTGACCGATAACTGCAAGGGAAGTGAATATTATCATGGCGATGGACTGACCCATTTTGAAGGCAAAGGTCCTTGCCGCGTAGAACATGGCGTCGTGATTTTCCCCTGTTTCAACACAGTCGCTCTCGGCGATATCGGCAACGATAGCCTGAGGGATAACGCCCAATATGGCAAGGGGAACGCCTACAAGCACGCAGATTATGAAGCCGTAAGCAAGATTTGGGATCGCCGTCACCTTGCCCGCGAATGCCGAAACAAGGAACGCAAAGGCGAAGAGTAAGAATCCGACAACAAGAAGCTTTTTCTTGCCGAATTTACGGGAAAGCATATTTACCGGAACATAGCACACAAAGGTGATAAACGTCATAAATATGAAGAGGATCATATACGCGTCCAGCTTAAGCAGGTTTTCAACATAGTACAGGAACCCTGTGTTGAAAATCGTAATGCCTATCCAGTAGATAACGTCGGAAATCACAAAGATTCGGAACTGCTTGTTTTTAAACGTCTTTTTCAGGGAGCTGAAAGCGTTTTCATTAACAGGCTCGGTATCGTCGTAGTCTTTCTCTTTGATAAGCATTGCGGGAAGAAGCAGACAGATGAGGGCAATAAGCGCAAATACGCTGATCGTTAGTCTGGCGCAGAGATAATAATCCCAGCCTGTTGCGTTAAAGATAGCCTCCCAGATCATCTTGCTTGCAAACGCAATGCCGGTACCGACGATATATGTCAGGGCAATGTAGGTGGAAATATCCATCCTGTCCTTCTGATTCGCCCCCAGAACAGGTATCAGCGCGTTGTAAGGCGTACAGTAAGCGGTCATTGCAATATAGAAGGCTATCATTGTAACTGCCAGCCATATTATATTTACAATCGACTCTCCTCTTACCGGGCAGAAAAAGATCAGCACCGTGACCACCGCAAAGGGAATTGAAGAATAGCGCATAAAGGGAATACGCTTGCCAAGCCTGTGCCTGCATTTATCTGACATATTGGCGATCATGGGATCCGTTACGGCATCAACGATACGCCCCGCTGCGGTGATAAGACCTATGACCGTCAGCCCTATGAAAGTCGCGCTGGTCACAAATGTGATAACTCCGTTTCCCGTTTGATCGGGAAGATAGAAATTGACCAGAATGTTGGAAATTATGCCGGCAAGTATGGACCAGCCCAACTGACCTATGGCAAAGATCCATTTTATTTTCGTGCTTGTAGACTTCATCTCATCTCTCCTAACTTGATCTCAGCGGGCAAATATATACTGAGATAATTATATGTTTACGTCAGACCATCTTTTGTTGACAGTCCGACTTCCCATGTACTAATTATACATATTTATAGATAAATGTAAATATATTTTTGAAAAATAAGATAAATATTTATATGCTTTCACGTATCAGCAAGCAATTTTGACAAACGGCGGTAACCTTATTTTTCTGTCTGCTCCTTAAAATCAAACTTTAGGCAAAATTAGCACTTGCATTTTCATAAGTAATACTGTATAATCAATTGGTGTGCTGAAACAGTTTTACTGTCAGCCGCATAATATTCGCCGGTGTGATGGAATTGGCAGACGTGCTGGACTCAAAATCCAGTCCTGGCAACAGGGTGCGGGTTCGACCCCCGCCACCGGCACCAGAAAATCGCGGTGATTTGGAGACAATCACCGTGATTTTTAATGCATGCATCCCTGATGTGGCGAAGGACTTAAGATACTTCATAAGACACAGTTTACTGCGCCGTCTTTTTTTAGTGTCATTAGGTGCTGTCTTCATTCCGGCGCAGCCTGTACTATCTTTCCTCTCATATCTTACCAGGTAAGTCAGTGAACAGCTTGCGGAAATGCCCTGCCTTGTAGACTGACTATTCCTCCGTATGAGAGTAGAATAAAAAACGAAGGGAAGCACATACTGATGGAGGTTAAAAAAAGATTTGTAAGTTTGGACATTCTCCGTGTTTTCAGTTGTCTGAGTGTGATATCCGTCCACTTTTTCCTGAATGGAGGCTTCTATTCGCAACCTATTGTTGGCTGGGAAATGGTAACAATGCTGTTTCTACGCTGTCTGTTCATCATCTGCGTACCGCTGTTTATCATGATCACGGGATATTTGCAGAACAACAAGACGCCGTGTTTGGAATATTACAAAAAAATCTGGCGCATTTTAGGCATTTATTTTTTCTCTGCACTCGCATGCGGGATTTATCGCTGCGTGAATGGTCAATACGCTTCCGTCCGGCAGATCGTATACGGCATTCTGAATTTCACCGCCGCGAAGTACGGTTGGTACGTTGAGATGTACCTTGGGCTCTTTTTGCTCATTCCGTTTTTGAACCTCGTTTATCTGAATCTCAAAGCCAAAAATGAAAAGCTGCTTCTTATCGGTACGCTCCTGTTTATGACGAGTTTGCCTATGCTCGTAAACACATTCCGCTTCGGGGATGCCGCATGGTGGAATGAGCCACGGCTCAGCGCACAATACCAAAAGCTTATACCCCAATGGTGGAACGGCTTCTATCCCGTGACCTTTTACTATCTCGGCGCGTATCTGCGGGAGTATCCCATAAAGCTCTCAAGACTTCGACTTGCCGGATTGACTTTGCTCACCGTCAGCTCCGCGACTTTGTTCAATTACTGGCGCAGCCACCCGGGCGTTTTTATTTGGGGAAACTGGAACAACTGGCAGTCGCCCTTTACCGTATTGACAGCCGTTTTCGTTTTCTCCTTTATTCTCCAATGCGGGGAAAAAAGGAAAAGGCCGAAGTCCGTCGATGCCGTTCTCAGATTTCTCTCAAAAATCAGCTTCGGGACATATCTCGTCTCGTTTATTTTCGACGACGTCTTTTATCCGAAACTTGCAAAGCGCGTGCCTGAGATTACCGCGCGTCTGCCTTATTTACCGCTTATGGTGATCTGCGTTTTCACTGCCTCCGCCGCATTGTCTGCGGTCATCTATTTTATCTACCGTGGCTTCTCAATGCTGTGGAAACTGATCCGCCCCTACCTGCTGAAAAGAACATCGTGCTTACAGAAATAATCCGGCTCGGCAGAGTGATCTGCTGGACCGGATTTTTACGTTTTATTGTGTTTTTGAAAACTTTTTTAAAAAGACTTACTTGTTCCGTTCCTATAGTCAATTTTTTCCGCATCGCACCTTTATATGTTTTTTCCATCTCATCATATCTGTAGCTTTCATCACCGTGTTTTCCAAATAGAAAGATACTAATTATCCGGTCTTGATATGTTGGCAGAATTCATACTGATTTTGTAAGCAATATATAAACCAAACAGCCCATGAACACTCCAAGCCGGAATATTCATGGGCTCTTAAGCGGGATTCAATCACTCTCGCTTATTTTTTATCAGGAATTTTCATTCCAGTAATCTTCCGCGTCCTCAAAGTCGTAGAAGTCGTCGTAATGGTCGTAGTAGAAGTCATCGGGATGCGCGTAATCCTTTGCGTCATACTGGTCGTCATCGTCTGAATATGACTTGTGCGGGGTGTAGGAATATGAGTCGGTGGATTTCCCTGATGTGCTGGTAGTCGATTCTTTTTTATCGTTCTTTGTCGCATCGGCATGACTTTGCGAGCTATAATAAGCATCATGTATTAAAGTACCGTTTTTGTAAATGGATTTTGTATAAGAAAAAATCTCGTAAAAGTTTCCGTTAGAGGTATATTTTGATATAAATGCATGATCCGCGTACATAGAATCCGCCAAAGAATACATTTGACTAAACGTCAAATCTTCTAAGTTGGAAGAATCAACAGTCACTTCATACAATATATTTTCTGGCGGTATCTTTCCGCCAACATGGATCTTTACATCCTTTAGCCCCCGGCCTTCCGCTATTGTCGTCAATTCATTGGTTATTCTGTAATTTCTTATCATTGTTTTTCCTACAGGCACACCTATCAATATGACAATAGCAGTAATTATAAATATGGTAATTATTACTTTCGATTTGATTGTTTTCATAGTTAAATTATTATATTTACTCCGCAATGGCTCTTAGCTTGTCCAGTATTTTTACCATTGCCAGGGTGTCGAGTCGGCAGTATGCCAGAAGATTTTTTCGTATAACAGCGATCTCGTCTGGCGTATGATTGGGCAGATCCGCAAAGGCGGCAGACGCCTCATCGCCTTTATGGATACCCTCAAGGGCGTGATAATCGAGCTCGGGATCATCCGGGCAGAATGCCGGCAGCACATACTTTATTGAATATGAGCCGCAGAGCTTTTCGCTGTAATAATACTGCTTTTGGAAAGGCACCATAAGATCCACTATGTTATCGTGTATGCTCATCAGGTGAGCGGAGAGATCCGGGAACATCTCCGCCAGTTCTTTGATCCGCCCTTTTTCAAAAGCCATATTGTAGGCAAGCACGCAGACGTTGTCGGGTATGTCGGCGCAAAGCTGTTCCGCAAGGGCTCTTCTCGGGTCTGTTCCCTCCTTACCGAGAAACTCATAATGTTCGGGCTCGGCTCCGGCATACTGCTGCACATGGAGTGAATACTGAAAAGGCATCTGCTGGAACGGCTTCATCCCCTCATATGGCGGAACGGCAAACTGTGTGGTTTCAAAATCGAGATGATACAGCGGGTAGGTGTATTCTGAAATGCAGGCGCGGATATTCTCCTTGTCAACCTCGTCCGGGAGATGATAATAAGCCGTTTCGATCTGCCGGTACTGATTTTTGTTGAGCTTCGGTCTCTTTTCGATAATATCCTCAAAGCTCACAATTCCGCTGTCGTAGAATTCATACTTCTTCTTTGTGGAAACGCGGTACACATCAAATATTGACGGCGACGGCAAATGCCTCCCGCACCAGCCCTTGTACGCGCATTCGTAGGGGTCTTCACAGCTGACAGAGATGTCTTTATACGGTTCGGTATCGCCGGCACCGTCAACATATCCACTGATCGCTTCGATATTGCCCGGCAGATCGCATTGCATATCAAATACGGTCTCGGTGCAGTCCTCAAGAGTGAAGAGCTTTTTCAAATCAAGCTCGCCGTTTCTGACATATTCGCTGTTCAGATGAAGGTTATATACACCCTTGATATTCAGTCCGTTTTTAATAAGCACATAGCACTGAAACGCCATATCGTGGAGGTAAATATCATGCAGCTTGGTCGAGCTTTTCACCTCAACTATATCCCAGCCGTCTCCGTTCCTGTGAAGGATATCCACCGAGCAGAAAAGGCCTTTATAACCAAAGCTCGCTTCGCAGATATTTTCAACGCCCGAGTCAATAAGCTCCGCCGTCTTTGCGATCATTTCTGATTTGTTGTCCGCATAGGGCACTTCGACAAAGCTGCCGAAGTATCCCATTGCCAGATCGCCGACCTCATCGCCGGTTTTAAATATCTCCTCTTTGCCCATATCCGCTGCCTTCTCGGGCATATGCTTATCCATCCAAAGCATCTTCGGGCACTGTATCCCCCGGCAGTATTTTGATTTGCTGAGATTCATATGGATTCACCTCATTCGTAAAAGATTTCGCATTTGCTTCCGGCTTCCGTCTTGGTGGTCTCTATTCTCGCGGTGATGTTTTCGGCAAGTTCGTCAACGTGGGAGATAACTCCAACCATTCCGTTCTTTTCCTTTACGCTCTGAAGCACATACAGAGCATCGTTCAGACACTCTTTGTCCAAAGTCCCAAAGCCCTCGTTATGGGTAATAATCGGATTTGTACAAATATGAGGGTGCGTTTTTCCCAGATGTTCTCGTGAAATCTGTGTGAACGATACTTTTTATCACCTCGAGATCCTAATCACGTTACCTGCCATAGAGTCCAGATACTTTTCGTCACAGGAAACAAAAATCACCTGATTATTCTCGGCAAACGACTGAATCAAATTGCATGCCTGTGCTGTTCGTTTGGGATCCATGTCTGTAAAAGGATCATCAAATACAGCAACGCATCCGCCATCCGGGAACAGGTGTTTGAGAACAGCAAGTCTGAACGCAAGTTCAATGGTATCTTTGGTTCCGTCGGATAGAATATCGGCAGTCAGACTATTGTTTCCACTCGAAATTTTACTGCCAAAATTATCTCCAATGTTGGACAACACAAGATTACCGTCCGACAGGATTGAAAGGTTTTCACGAAAATATTTTTCAACATCCGCAAGAGGATTTCCTCTTGCGTCATTTTTGACTTTGATGAAGACATCAAAAATATGCTTCCATTTGACGTACTCCGCCTTTAGATTTTCGAATTCTTTTTGTGCCTGCAGATACTCTTCGGCGTATTCCTCCGCGGATTTTTCTCCAAGGTTTTTCTCCGCATCAGAAAGATCTCTACGCAATTGTTCAAGAACACCATCTTCACCATCTAATTGATCGATTTGTCCTTTTAATTGATCTTCATAATCTTCTGGATCGTCGACAGAGGCAAATTCTTTCGGAATACTATCTGCATTTTCTAACTTGCTTCTTAAATTATCAATTTCTTCCTCTTTTGATTTAATGGCTCCTGTTAAGCTATCGATGGAAACATATTCATTCTCGTAACCTTTACAAACAGCATTCACATCACCTATAAAAGTATCCAATGTCATTGTTTTACAAAGCTCTTTGATGTCGTGATCAACATCATTAACGCTTCTCGTGTCATCAGGGATATCATTTGCTTTGGTCTTCAAATCATCCCAGCTCATATCACCGAGAATATAAGGAATTTCGGTATTTGCTAAAGATTCAAGCTCTTTTGCATCGTTATTTTTTTCACGGAGTTCTTCAATAGTTGCAACCGAAAAGCGTTTTAAAATCTCTTTCAGCTGGGATCTCTCTTTTTCTAATTCACCAAAAATGGTCTCTACATCGATCCCCTTTGGCGCAAGTTCAATATCAACCACTCCGGGAACAATAATGTTAATTGCTTCAGTAATATCTACAGTTTCCCCGACAACAGGTATCTGCTCGTCGGAAACGGATGACTTGACCTGAACTTCAGTACTTCCGAGTTTCCTGATCGTTGCAGAAAGATTCATTCCCTGCAGTTTTGCTTCACTACTTTGTATTTCACCAAGATACTTCTGCGCCTCGCTCACATCATTATCAGTAACAGTTTCACCCTCACCAAGCTTGCTCTGTAGCTCACATTGTCGGTCTATCTTCGGTTTTACATTGCCATACTTTTCTTTAATTGTTGCCCATTTTAACTCTTTTTTCAAGTCTTCCGCTTTTTCCAGTTGTGCTATTTTAATCGGCCAATCATCTAATGCCAACCGCATTTTACCCAGAGATTCTTCTTCCTTTTCTTTAAGCTGCCTGTTTGCGGTTTGCGCCGAGAGCAAGCTTCTGACGGTCGCAAAACGCTCGCGTAAAGACTTTAAATCGTTAAGCTCTTTCTTTGCCTCGCGGATTTTGTCGTTGATTTTGTCCACTTCGCGTTCAGCGTCTTCTGCCTTATCCCGATCATTAGCGATTTTTTCCTTTTCGTAATATGCCTCCAAGATTTTGCCCACGTCTCTTTTCCATGGATTGTTGATTCCGTGACTTCTGCCACCTTCCGGCATATCCGTGGCAAAATCCCATCTTCCTTCATAAGACGAAACGGTTTCTCTGAGTTCTTTTTCCATTCCTTCAATTGAAATCCCGCCTGTTTCCATCACGGCTTTGGTAAGCGTTTTTGAAAGCTCGTCTATATTATTTGAAGTCTTATTTCCAAGCAAACTGGAAAGTATAGTATGGTTTCTGCGCTGCGAGGCAAAGATAAGCTCGTCGTATACGCCTTTTCCGTATCCGAGAACGTCGGCAAGAATCCTTTTAATTGTTTCAGAATCACGGATAGGTGTTCCATCCGGCAGCATCATTTTCTCCGCTCCGTTTTTACTCTTTAACCACTCTTTCGAGAGCTTATATGTTCTTTCCTCTGTTTCAAATCTTATTTCGCCGTCGATTGAATCGCCCTTAGTCCCTGTACTTATAGGAAAGTAAAGATCTTGAAACTTCTTGCAATTATCTTTGCGACCGTCATACGCAGTATTCTGAAAAAACAAATGGTAAAGGAGGTCAACGAGCGTACTCTTACCGGACTCATTCTCACCGATAACAAGATTCAGCCCAGTATCAAAAGTATAATCACGATCCCGAAGTCCTGCAAAGCAGTCACATTTCACTTTTTTGATTATCATCTCAGCAGCCTCCTTTTTCCTGATATCTCTTGATAAGGTCATACATCATCTGGATCTCTTTCGGATCTGACAGCGCTTCCAGCAGTTGTGCGGCAAAACCGATCTCGGCGAATTCTGACCGTATCTGTTCCGGGGTGATCAGTTCCGACAAATTATCGTCTTCCACCCTATTCGTCAGAAATTGACAAAGTGCCTCATCGTAGATTTTTTGCTTTTCAGCGTATTCTTCACCGGTCGCTGTTCCGGTAACGGTGAGACGTATCACTGAGCTTTCCGGCAAATCGCGCACAGCTGACGTTACGGCGGCTTTCAAGCCGTCTTCTTTAACATCAGCGATAATATCAAAGAATCTGATCTCTCCGCTTTGATATTGATGAGCCGAAACGGTCGTTTTACCGGCGTTACGATCAAGTGTCAGAATAAAGCACACACCGGAGGTATTGTTGCTCGGATCCGTTTGTTCCGGCGTTCCCGCATTAAAGATCTTATATCCGGCAATATCCTTTTCCATGGGCAAATCAGAAGGATATGGGATATGCGTATGACCTATAAGCCATGCGTCCACCGGAATATTATTAAGTTCTCGTTCCGACATCTTAAAATACTCATTTTTCATATCCGGGGACAATCCTTCAATTGATCCGTGGGCAAGTCCAACGTGATAAGTTGAATCGTCAAGCTGAGACTGCCTGATCCATTCAAGCTTGTTAGTCTCTGAATGTTTGGATTGACAGAAAGCCGGATAAAAACTGACCGTTTCTTCTCCGGTTTCAAAAGAATAGGCTTTGAATTCCGTGAGCAACGTAATGTTGTGATCAACCTTATCCAAAGCATTCTTAAAATCTTTCCAGACTTTTTCTTCACCGGTATAATAATCGTGGTTGCCGGGAAGGACAAGAACTCTGCCGCCGAAGCCGGAGAGGATCTCAACTATCCTTTTCACGTCCTGCTGCCGGATCGAGCTGACATTATCAAACAAATCGCCGGTAATGACAAAGAAATCACAATGTTCGCGCTCTGCTTCTTTGACGCAGCGTTCCACGCATTGGAAACGGCTTTCAATCAGGCGCTCCTTTATTTCCGGATAGCTGTCATATTTTTTGCCGATGTGAATATCTCCTGTTACAAACAGTTTTATCATGTGGTACTCCCTTCAGTGTGTTTTTTTTTAATACTGATTTAATTTTATACTAACAAATCACGTTTGTAAACATATTTTAGGCACAATTTCAATGGCGCCGCATATTATCAATCCAGACACTTTTAAAGTAGATCTCTGCAACTTGATAATCTTTTCGAGTTGTTATGATTGCCCATTAAGCTCAATTTCTTTTGCCTCGCCCGCAGCATAATTCCAGAAGAAGTTCTCATCGAATGCCACGAAATCCGACCTATCCTCAAACTCAGAGCAACCGAGGAGTCCGCGCAGCGTAATAAGAACAGCCAGTTCATGCTTGCAAAGGCAATTGTCATTGAAAGGACAGCCGCAGAACAAGTCGGATACGGTCTCGCCGTCAAAGTTGAATTCCACCTTGTAGATCTGACTGCCTCGGATGAACGCGGTACCCTTTCCGTCTTTAAGTGAAAGATAGATCACTTTTCCTTCGATGCAGTAGTCAAGAGCAAGCCTCAGCTTGTCGGGATTGACTGTCTCGCTGTCCTCAAAGTCGTCAAAATCTATGTTCCAACCTGTGCCGCAGACGATCTCCTCCTGCGTTTCGGCCTCGGGATCCGGAGGCGGAATAATGATCGCGCTGAATTTTTCTGCGTCAAAGTTTGTATCAAAGCTGACCATCTTGTCGGCGACGTTTATGAACTTGCCGAAGATCTGATGATCCGGTTTGCCGATAACTTTCTTATACTTGGTTTTATCGACCCGAAAATGCGTGGTGACACTTTCGACAACTCCCAGCTTCCCGTAGAATTTGCCAGAGACGAACACCTTGTCTCCGGGTTCAAGATAGAACTCATCGTTGTAATAGTCAAGAGAACGACCGGCGCCGGGTAATCTTATTTTTGCTATGCAGATCACCGGTTCCTTTTCCTGCGCCGGGGCAGGAACGTTACTGACAACGGTTTTATCGTCATTGGCGCTTGTATCTACGAATCCTATGGTGATTTTTTTCTCGTTTTTCATATTAACACCTCAAATTTCCTTTTTGTGAGCCCCTGCTCATTTGTATATCTGAATTATATCGCATTTTAAGTCCAAAAATCTGTACTTATTTTTATCAGACAATTTTCATATTTCCCAAATCGTCAATAACCAGTTTAAGGGTTTTGATATGCTTATTGTAGTAATTCTCTTTTTCCGTTTCGCCTGAGGTGATCCTCGCCGCCTGATAAACCGATCTGAGCAGATCCTTGGCGTTGAGCTGGATAACTTTCTCAAGCTGTTTTTTCAGCTCCGCATCGAGAACTTTGTTCTCAAACTGTCCGGCCTTGGATGAACAGAAATCATTGATATAGCAGTAGAATACTCCCTTTTTGTCAAGGGCTTCCCTGATATTGCTGCCCACCTTTTCTTTTTCCACCATAACAAGAAAATCGGCGTCTTCTATCGAATTGATTATTGCCCAGTAATCGCTGTCCGACGAGACGATGATGAATGCGTCGACCTCCTCGCGGTAATGCTCTTTTGAGATATCAGCAATCATCTTGTGGTCGACCAGAGATTTCGCTTCGTTGAGTCTTTCTACAAGAATATATTCAAAATCAATTATTCCTCTGAACTCTTCTGTAAGCATTTTCCACGCCGGAGTAGTGTGGATGTCGTCATAAAGGATCACTTTGTTTATTTTGGATATCTTCTCGTCATCAAGTCCCTTGAGTGTGGAATAAAGTCTGTAAGCGTCTGAATTTTCACAGTCAACAACCACGTCGACCACTTTGTTTCTGTCTATGAAATCGTAAATGCCGGATTTGACGCTGTCGTTCACATCTGTGACCTTATTTATTTCGGTGAAGTAGTCGTTATTCTGAGCATAGAGTATATTAAGGAATTTTTTGTCGCTTACAAGCACATTTCCTTCATCCTTAGGATCCCAGTTCACATAACAGCCGAAGGGGTAGAAACCTCTGTTCGCGTTGAATTTGCTGCTCTCGTTTATGATCTTATCTTCTTTTGTGCCGTTGGGCATGATGAACATTCTCTTTATGTATTTCCATTCGATCCAATCAGGGAAAAGATTTCTGCACTCATCAATTCTTTTTGAGATAATGTCATTTATATCGACTATATATTTGTTTACTCTGTAATTTGCTTTTACGATATTGACCTTGCACCTTTCAAGAGCCTTGACTTCGGTTTTGTACATATCCATTCTGTCAAGGTTCATAAGGTCATATCTGAAAGCGTTCTCTGTTCTCATATAGTTTGTGAGAAGCTTTGTGCGCAGTATGCTCAGATTTCTGATAACAAAGCAGCTTGATTTTTCAAGTATCTTTACTTCTTCTTCATAATCGTCAAAGAACTGCGTCAGATATTCTTCCTTGACTCCGATAAGATAAGCGATTTTGGATGTGATCTCTGTTTGGTTTTTCTTGAAAATATCCAGCTTTGCAAGATCTTCAAGTGATAACGGTTTACACATAATTGTTGCCCCTTTCAAATTTGTTGTTTAGATTTTATCATAAATCAAGTCCAAAAATCTGTACTCAAAAAGTTAGATCCGGCAATTTTTCTTACTGCCGGATCGTTTGAAATATTATTTATTGGTACTGTTTTACTATTGTTTCGCCGATATTTCTAAGATCGTCTCTGATCTCCTTGGGTGAGATCACTTCACATTCACCGGGAAACCCGAGAAGCCAGGAATAAAACTGATCGCTCACATCGACTTTGACGCAGATCATGAAGTGCTCCCCGTCTTTTTCCGGAATTATCATCGTATCTTTCCCGAACCTGTCAAGCACAACGTTTATCAGACCTTTGCTGAAGCGTATTTCAACGGTTTTCTCTTCGCCGTGATACATATTGAAAACTCTTTTCTGATAAGAAGAAATATCGATTTTTGCGAACTCTTCTTTGCCCCGCCGCTGATTGTCCGTTGCCGATACGCTTTTCATCCTGTCAACGCGGTAATGTTTCATTTTGCCTGCGTCGGCATCGAAACCGAGCATATAGTAGTGTTCGTTGTCCCAAAGCAGACAGAAAGGACTTATTTCATAAAAGTTCTCGTTATTTCTGTATTCAATTTTCTTCTGCAGGTTGTAATAAAAATATTTGAAGCGTACTGTGCAATCGGTGTTTATGGCATGAGAGATGTGATCAATGTTGCTGAAAATGTTGGTCTGCCCCGTCTTAACCCTGTTCTGCACCACGACCTGCCTGTGAAGCTTGTCGGCGTCAAATTTGTTAGCCAGATGCTCAAGCTTTTTTATCAGATCCATGCTTTGCTTTTCGGTTATAAACTTTGAAACCTGAACGGAATCAACAAGCATTTTGATCTCGGGCAGGTCAAAATCCCTCGATGCGCAGAAATATCCGCCGTATTTCCCCCTTCGCAGTTCAATATCCTCACCATACAGCCTTAGCTTGGCGATATCATCGTATATGGTCTTTCTCTCAACAAATATGTTGTTGGATTCAAGATATGAAATCAGCTTTGCTACAGAAACCGGATGTTCTTCGTCAGAATTATCATGCAAATAGTCCCTGATGTAAAGCAGTTTCAGTTTTTGATTTATCATTTTCTCCCGACCCATATTTTCCTCCGGTTCAAGTTATTTTATACGTTCCAACATACGTTGCTTTTCTCGGATTTCAGTTTTGATCTTTTTGATCTTACCATCAAGCTCGCTCATTGCCGACAGCAATTCTGTTATCTCATTGTCGTCTGTTTTAAGAAAACCCGACTAACCGCCCAACGTTATCCTTCCATTAACCCAAAAGCCATAACTCCGATGGAGATGTAGGTCAGCATTGACGCGAGGAGTCTGCCGCGCCTGGTTCTCACGCGGAACAGCAGGAAAACGATGCTGTAAATCAATCCGCAAATGCCCGAAACAAGCGAAGCGCAAACGTACCAGGTATGCTGATCCACCCTGGACGCGACGAAGGGATAGGTGCCTTCCATTACATAATGCCCCATCCAGTTAAACGCGAAGGAGATAAGCATACACCAGACGCCCCAATCAAAGCTGTGGTGCTTTTTGCCGTAGATCAACAGCAGGATGAACAGGCACGCGACCGGGAAGGTCGTTACGCTTTCAAACGGAACAAAATGCACGCCGCCGATGGAATAGTGCCAGGAGATCTCCCCGATAAACTGCCAAAGCAGGATACCCGCGGTAAAGCCCAAAAACGAGGATGCGTAATGTTTATCTTTTTCAGCCATTTTTGACGCGACAAAAGTAAAAACAAACCAAAGCACCAGCGCGATGATGCCAAACGCCAACCTGCCAACCGTCGGCTGAGTTTGCGCTTCTCCGACCATGGCGGGTTCTTCTACCAATGAGCCGAGCGTCTTTAACAATCTGAAAGGTATAATACATAATACCAGTATCAAAAACTCCGCGAGCAGAGGCAGAAAATACTCAAAAAGCAACTCCTTCCGCGTGCTCCGAATATGTGTGCTGTAGTCCTTAAATGCGCTCATATTAATACTCTCCCCAAATTTTGATTTATTTATCTTTATAATACTCAAAAATGGCGAAATTTTCAATCATTTAAAAGAAAAAACGCAATAAGCTGCGGAGGATGAATTGTTAAAAAGCAATCGCATAAAAAAGGGACTGTTTGCAACAGCCCCTTTTTTATGGATATGAGTTTATATTATTTTTCTAAAAATCCTTCCACTATATCCGCGCCCAGGTAGCCCTGAACCACTTTCGGCAGAGCGCCGAAGATGGAGCGGAAGAAGGCGGCGAGTTTCGCGAAGAAGCCCGTTTTAACGTTGACGGTTTCCACACCGGACTCGGCGAGGGTCTTGCCGTCCTTTATGTACTTCACCTGAACAGTATAGGATTTCTTCGCCTTGGTCACGGTATAGGTGTTGCCTGTGCCCGCGTCCTTGCCGTCAATAAACCAATGCACCGCTCCGCCGGAAACGGCGTTCGTCACGTCCGCGGAGAAGGTGATGGTGGTCTTGTAGTCCACCGTTTTGTCAGCGTTGAAGTTGTGGATGGCGACCACCGGCATTGGCAGTTTGGGAATACTTCGTGTGTTTTTTGCACCGCACTTGGAGCAGGTCTTCTGTTCCTCGCCATCCTCATAGACCGTCGGTGCTTTTGTCTGCATCCAAGCCCTGAAGGAATGACCGGTAGCAGCAATCACATCTGTTGTGAAACTATCTCCACAACGAGAGCAGGTGTGTGACGTGTAGCCTTTTGTCTCGCAAGTCGGCGGAATGATCTCTATTTTGTAATCATGTCCTTTTGTGGGGATCGTCTCGGTGTAGGTGTGCGTCGTATCATGCTTGCAATTGTATATATTATAGCCGCTTTCGGTGCAGGTCGCATCCTTGTGCTTTGTGACCATATAATCATGTCCGGTTGCATCCACAATATTGTCCATATAACTGCTTCCGCAACGTGTACAGATGTGTGTCGTATAGCCGTTTATTTCGCACGTTGGCGCAGTGACTTCTGTGCGGTATGCATGGCCGAGCGCCGGAATCACTTCGCCGGTGCCGAGGACATAGCCGCAGTCGAACGTATAACTGCCGGTGTAGCCATCCGACGTGCAGGTTGCGTCGATCTTGCCGGTCAGCGTTGCGGACGCTTGATCGTGTCTGTGGTAGTAACGTTTTGCATTTTTCAGCGCATTGTTATAACTACCGATTGAAATTCGATTCCATGATGTGGAAGTACCCGCATAGCAGACCGCCTGTAAAGAATCACACTCATCGAATGCAGATGCCCCGATTGTCTGGATTCCCGCAGGGATCGTCACGCGTTTAAGCCCGATGCACTGTGCAAATGCAACTTCACCTATTTCCGTTACTCCATCCGGTATATCTATGGACTGCATCTGCGTCACGCCGTAGAACGCCACGTCGCCGATTGTCTTCAAAGAACTCGGCAGGCAAACCATTTGCAGAGACGCCGGAACGAAGTCCACATCATAAACATCCTTATCGCCAAGCACATAGTCGAACGCAGCCATGCCAATCGTTTCCACGCCATCCGGGACGGTATACTCCGTGTCGCCTCTGCCCATAGGGAATGCTATGAGCGTTTTGCCTGATTTGTCAAATAAAACACCATCGACCGCCATAAAAGAGGAGTTGCCTGTATCCACGTGAAATGCCGTCATTTTTGGACAGCCGACAAAAGCCGTACCTTCAATGCCGGACAGTGACGCTGGAATCGTCAATTCCATCAGACCGGACTGTGCAAAAACCACTTCATCGAGATATTCTACACATTCCGGGAGTTTAATCTGCTGCATACTCTTGCATTGACCAAATGCAGCATAGCCAATAGATTTCAGGCCTTGCGGAAGTGTGACTTGCTGCAGGTTCACACAGTATGCAAATGCCATATCCCCGATGCTTTCAACCTGTTCGGGCAAGTCGATCCGCTGCAATTCAGAACAACAATAAAAGGCATCGTCTCCAATCACCTTTAAGCTGTCCGGAAGCATCACACTGCGCAGCTTCGTGCAGTATTTGAAGGCGGCCTCCTCCAATTCTTCGATAGGTGCAAGGATCTCTGCTTCGATGAATGAATAGCCCACGGGATTGTCTTCTTCCTCTGACTCCATGAAGAAGGCATATTCCTCAATTCTCGTGACCGGCGCCCCTGCCAGTTCTGCGGGAACGATGATCTTGTCCGGGTATACGTCTTGCAAGCCGGTAACAACTGCATATTCCTGCCCGGTTTCTTCGTCTTCCAGAACATCAAACTGCAGATATGTCTTTTCGACCTGACGTTCAATCCGATTTCCACAAGTACTACATTTTTTCACCAACAAACCATCTGTATTGATGGTCGGTTCAGTCTCCCATTCCCAATCGCCGTAGATGTGCGGGATGATTTCTGTTTCATCGGATGTGTAGTTGTAGCCGCAAACGGTGCAGGTATGCGTTGTATACCCCTTCTCGGTACAGGTTGGCGCGGTGACAACATCCTTATAACTGTGCGGAATAGTATCTGTTTCATCGGATGTGTAGCTATTACCACAGACTGTACAGGTGTGGGTCGTATATCCCTTTTGCGTGCAAGTCGGCGCGGTGACAACGTCCTTGTAACTATGCGGGATCATATCTGTTTCATCTGCTTTATAGGTATCATTACAGCGCGAACAAGTATAGGTCGTGTAACCCTTCGCCGTACAGGTAGGGGCAGTTACAACGGTTTTGTATGTATGTCCAAGTTTCTCAATCGGATCGGCATAGCTGTTGCCGCAGACCGTGCAGGTATAGGTGATTGCGCCGTCTTCGGTGCAGGTCGGTTCTGTGCGGACGGCATTGTACTTGTGCGCCGCGTTGATCGGTTTCGTGTAGGTATCGCCGCAGCGCGTGCAGGTGTAGCGCATCACACCGTCCACCGTGCAGGTCGGCAGTGTTTCGATGGCAAAGGTATAGTTGTGACCGAGCGCAGCGACCGGTTCAGTTCGCGTTGCACTGCAAACCGTGCAGGTGAAGGTTTTAACGCCTTCTTCGGTACAGGTCGGATCGGTCGTTACTTTGCCGCTGTTATAACTGTGCCCATTTGCAGAAACAGGTTCGGTATAGGTCACGCCGCAGGCTGCGCAGCAGAATTCTTTTTCGCCCTCATCCACACAAGTCGGATAGACGATAACCATTCCATTGTCGTAGCAGTGTCCCCACGCCGGAATCGTTTCTTCCCGCGTCGTGCTGCAAACTTTGCAGGTATAGGTGCGCACACCGCCGGCAGTACAGGTCGCTTCGGTTGTGACCGTACCCTTGTCCCACGCGTGTCCCGTTGCGGGGATCGCGCTGCCATATTCGATGACTTCATTGCACGTCGCACAGTAGACCGCGCCTGTATGTCCGTCTGTACCGCAAGTCGGTGCTTTCTGATTAAGTATGACGGTTTCGTGTGCGTGTTCCGGCTTCCAGACCGCGTACACGGTCAGGTCGCGATTGGGCATAGTAGTCGGCAGCGTCGGGTACCATTCAACAAACGTATACCCGGAACGTGTGGGAGTCAGTTTCGTGATCGTAATCCCTTTGGAATACGTTTTGGAATACGTTGTTTGCTGCTGTACCGTACCGCCATTGGCGTTGTAGGTGAGCGTATATACTTCGCTGCCGGTCGGCGGAGTTTCGTGGGCGGTGACTTTCCTGCTGCACATGGAACAGGTATAGGTCGTGTAGCCGCCTTTTGTTGCTGTCGGCGCAGTTGCGACCGCATTGTATTGGTGCGGAATGCGGTCGGTTTCACTGTCGTTATACGAATCGCCGCAGTATACGCATGTATGCGTTGTCCATCCGCCCCGTTGGCAGGTCGGAGACGTTACCCTGGTTTGCTGGTAGTTATGTGCATTAGGATCGGGTTTGACGCTTTTCCCCTTTTGCTTTAAAACGCCGCACGGCATATAGTATATATCGCCGGAATACCCGTTACTCTTGCAGGTCGGCGCAACAGCGCCGCGCACCTCTGTCTCCGTTTGTTCGTTGTGTTTGTGGTAATACCAGTTTGCGTTCATCAGTGGAGCATTGTCATTTTCGAACGTGATCGCCGACCGGTCGGTTCCGTCATAACAGACCGTTTCAATCCCCGTGCAGCCGGAGAATGCCCAATATCCTATGCTCGTCACGCCGTTGCCTATGGTCACGCTTGTAAGCCCGGTGCAGCCGGAGAATGCAGAATTATCTATGCTGGTCACGCTGTCCGGGATCGTGATGCTCGCAAGATTCGTGCAGCCGGAGAAGGCATGAGCTTCGATGCTAGTCACACTGTCCGGGATCGTGATGCTTGCAAGACTCGTGCAGCCGTAGAAGGCAAAATTGCCGATGCTGGTCACGCTGTCGGGGATGACCACGCTGGTAAGCCCGGTGCAGCCGTAGAATGCATTGTCAGCAATGCACAGCGTACCGTTCTTAATCACATACGCGTCGGAGATTGAATCTTTAGCTTTGATCAAGTACTTTCCAATATACAAAACGCCGCCAGTCCAGTTGCTCTCATTGTTATAATATGCGGTGTTATAGAATGCACCATCTCCTATGCTCGTCACGCCGTTGCCTATGGTTACGTCGGTAAGCCCGATGCAAGCTAAGAATGCCCTATCTCCTATGCTCGTTACACTGTCGGGGATGGTTACGCTGGTAAGTCCGTTGCAGTTGCAGAATGCAACAAATCCTATGCTCGTCACGCTGTCAGGGATGGTTATACTGGTAAGCCCGTTGCAGTTGTAGAATGCCCTATCTCCTATGCTCGTCACGCTGTCGTCTATGGCAATGGTTTTGATATATTTTTTGTAAGAACCCCACGGAACAACACCAATATTCTCATAATCTGTCATCTCCCCCGTGCCGCTTATGGTCAGCTCGCCGGTCTCCGTATCAAGTGACCATGTAAGGTTATCGCCGCAGGTGCCGGAATAATTCGCTGCGCTTGCACGCAGAGACAGGCAATCGACGATTGCCGCAATTCCCGATGCAGGCGCTGCTCCGAAGAGCAATAGTATGCAAAGAAGAATGGATAATATTTGTTTTCTCTTTTTTCTCATGATGCTTTTCTCCGTTCTTTTTTTAGCTTTTGAGACGCTTTGCGATCTTTTGCTTTGGTATTCATAATGGATCTGTTCATCTCAGAATATGTTTTTTGAAAAAAGACAATATAAGATAACGGAATAAAAAGATATGCGGTCTGGTTATTGGGTTTCTTCGCTTTGTCTGAATAATCAATGATTTCTATAAATAGTTCTTTTCCCGCTTTTCCGGTACCCATTCGTACCTTTGATTCCCCGTGCGCAATACCGTTTCGAATATGGCGAACTAAGTCTCGTGCAAAACTATCTTTTTCGCTCATATTCATCATAACATAAGGCTTTTTCAGCTTATTATTAATCTTCTTTTGGTTTGGGTAGTTTTTGGGATTGATTCTTTCACAAATTACTCTTTGGGGATCGTTTAGCTCCTTTTTTATTTTTTTTGTATATGAAGAAACATATCCACCATTCCAGTCTCTATGTTCTTTTGAGAATTTCAAATCATCAAATAGCCAATCTAACGTTTCCGCCCAATCCGAAAAAAGACCTTCGTCTAAAAGTTTGGAGAAAAACTTGCTCATAAGGTGATCCCCCCTCGATACTAACTAATAAAATTAAGTATAGCATACTTTTCCAGTAAAAACAAGAAAATAGTATAAACGCAGGAAAATGTGGTATGAGCGTCGTTTTGGCAATAAACAATGCCCAATTTTTGTCATTTTATCCAGTCAGCAATCGTCTGAATAAAACACGCAAAAAGGAAGCAGTATCTGTTTGATTACTGCTCCCTCTTTTACCTTTTGATACTTTTTAAATGTGCTTTTTTTGTGATGAAAAATTTGCGGATGATTTTGACCTTTTTGAAATTTATGTAGTCTATTTTGGGGGCTGGAAAAACTGAACAAAGCTATACGCCAAGGCGCTTGCCGAGTTTCAGCATAGCTGACAAAAACTGCTCCGCGGTTTCCAACGTTGTAAAGGAGGGGTCACCCTCTCTGATACGCATTGTGCGACGGATCTCTTTGGGGATCACCACTCGCCCCAGGTCGTCGATTCTCCTGACAATTCCGGTTGCTTTCATATCAATTAAAACTCCTTGTAAAAATTATAGTTCCTTACTATTTTGCACCAAGGGAGTTTTTATATACCAAACAGGAAACGGAATTTTTTGCAAGGTGAATTCAGTTGTATTTCAAAAGTCCAACTGCATCAATCTTATTTACTCCTTGAAGAGGATCAGAAAATGTGGTAACATGTCAATGGTGATTATTTGTAAAAAGTAATACTGTCACAAGGAGGATTATCCCATGTTAAAAGTTTACTGTTACAGCAGGTGTACTACCTGCAAAAAGGCGCTGAAATGGCTGGATGATAAAGGCATTGAATACAGCGTCATTGATATCAAGACCGACCATCCGGACGAGGATACCCTTCGTAAGTACTACGCTTTGAGCGGGCTGCCGTTAAAAAGGTTCTTTAATACCAGCGGCATTCAGTACCGGGAATTGGAACTGTCAAAGAAGCTGCCCGACATGAGTGAAGACGAGCAGTTTGCCCTTCTTGCAACGGACGGAATGCTGGTCAAGCGCCCGCTTTTAGTCGGCGACGGTTTTGTGCTGACAGGATTCAAAGAAAACGAATGGATCGAAAAGCTGCTGTAACAATTACGGCAATCGACCGTTATGATATAATCCTGCGGTTTGTATAATAAAAAGGCTCCCGAAGCTCTGCTGTAAAATACAGTGAACCTTGGGAGCCATATTATCTTATCTAACATACCGATCTGTCTGTTATTTCATTTCAACCAGAACGGCCTCTTCCGGCTGAAAATAGTCCTCCGTATTGCTGCTTACTCCGGCAGCCATATACGCCCGTTCAAAGGATATCTCCTCAATGTTGCTTAAATAAACAAATGTTGAGTCAACCGCCGCGCTCGGCATCCTTCCGCTGATTTCAAGGCGGTATTTGTATATATAATCATCACACATCCAAGACCCGTCATTTATTTCGTAATATGTTTTCATATTGCCGTTCACAGTATTTTTGACGGAGTTCTTCTTTCCGCACGCCGATGACGATAATATCATCATTACACACAGCAGTATTGTTATGATCCTTTTCACATTCCCACCTCCACAAAGTCCGATTTATCTGCCGCCGGTCACTTACGGGAAAATGCTCCCGCTGCCTATCAGTACTCTTATTATTCCTATAACAAACAAATGCGCCGGGTAGTAGATATAGAAAAACCACTTCATGCCCTTCCAGTTCCCTCTTTCGCCGTTATACTGTTTCAAGATCGGCAAGGACAACAGCGTACACATCTGAAGGAGACCGTACGCTTTATCAAGGAAAATAAAATACACGGCTGCATAAACAGCGGTCCAGATAAGCATCGTAACAGCTTGCTTTTTAAAGTTTCCGCGATTCAGGTACAGAAACACCGGGCACATTGCCGCGACCGTTGACCAGTCCGAAGGAAACGTGATAAAACAGATCAATATTATCATCAGGATCTTTTCCCATTGCGGCAAACGCTCCGTCGTAAAAATGACCATTAAAACAACCGACCAGGCAAGGGACCACATCACGCTTGTCATGTTAAAAAATCCGTTTGGGATAAACGGTATCCCTCCGGCAAAGTTGTACGCGAAATGGGATATTACGGCAAAGATAAACAGCCTGGCAATATACTTTTTAACGTTTCGGGTATAATGGAAACCCTCCGCTATAAAGAACCACATGATAGGCGCCGTCAGCCTGCCTATCATATGCAGCAGCATTACCCACCATATTTTTTGACACCCCGGAAACAACAGCCAGGTCACATGATCGATCGTCATCGCAAGAATGGCGATCATTTTTATTTGGTTTGAATTTAATCCCCTTTTTTGCAATGTATCCATTACTGTTACCTCCGCGGACCGGGATTTGTCTTTCTCATCTTGCTTTTGCGGATTTCTTTTCCGGAAGCTCAGTATACATACCATCCAGAAGTTCCAGAACAAGCGCCGTATCTTCAAACCTATCAAATATATGCATCAGTGTCTTTGATCCTTCATACGGATAACGCAGTTCGGAGTCTGCAAGCAGTCTGTCCGATGTCGGCGTTCTCTTCAAATACAGTTCATTATCGCAAATGTCACCTATCAGCTTACCATTTAGATATACAAGATATCCGCCCATCATGGATTTTATGGCAATATCACCGGCTGCGGAAAAACCTCACGAACATATTCATTAAATTCATTCACTATGATCAGCTCCTTCAAATACCGATTTGTATTATTTGTTATATCAAATATCACACCACCATTCAATTATGAAAGACCGGTGATTTTCTGTGTGAAACAAGCTCGTTTTTGAAGGTACCGTTACTTGTTGACCTGATCCAGCAGGGGTTTTGAAACCGAAAAAGTGAATTTACGGTTATAGTTGTTAAAGCAGCAAACAGATACAGTCTTTTTGCTCATGTTGAAAACGTTGCTCCAAAGAGTGGAGCAGATGTATCCATGAAGGTCGGCGTCTTTCATTGAGACCTTCTTAAGGAGGTTCATTGCCTGTTTTTCGCTCAATATACCTCGTGTCTTTTTAAGCTTTGACATAACCGTTAAGTATCTGTCCTGCCCCATTCCGTCCGGGTCATCCGCACACTCAATAAGGTGGAAATTTGTTGCCGCCTGATAGTTTACCCTGTTATTCTTGTTCTTTTCGGGATAAATAACGTGCATCTTGTTTTTGTAATATTCTATTATGGCGCTTTCCCCGTTCGCGTCGCTGAGCTGAAAATGATACTTGCATTCATCAAAGAGCAGATCTCTCATATCGTGGGATCTGAATATCTTAACAGCTTCATCCACTGTTGCAGCATTGTCGAGGCAGGCGCGTATCATTGACGTTGTAGTAAGGTTTGGTTTCAGGGAGACCTGAAATGTGGGCTTGGTTTCAAGCTCAAGAACGCCGATGGCAAAGCCCTTTTCGTTTATTCCGTCAAGAGCGAGAAAAGGAGCGAGGAGGGTCGCGATGTTGCTGCCGGAATTATCTGCGGCAAAATCGCCCTCTGGGTCAAGCTCATATCCCAAAAAATAAAGGCTGACAGTCGAAAGACTTGCATAACCGTTTTTCGGAGTTGTCCTGACAAGAAGCGCCGGGGAGTCCATATAGTCAAAGTTTCTGGAAAGCAGATAGTCTCCGCTTTTGGTGACGGAATTGAATGTTGTGCAGCCGAAGCCCCTTCTCTTAGTGAAGACGGTCTTTAAGCCGCTGTAAAGAAGGTCAACAGTGTTGTCAACACCCTTTTCCAGGATCTCCAAAGCATCGTAGTCGTAATCACAGTCCATGACGTAATAGCCGTCACAAATCTTTGTAATATTTTTCATGGTGTTGATTTGGGGCGTAAAAGATCCGGTGACCGAATTTATAAAAATCAGAACCGATGTCAGAAACGTTGCAAATTTGGGCATGACAGCTACGATGATATCCATAATAATTTCCTCCTGTTTAGTAGTGCGAGTTCAGCTTCAATGGAGCAAAACAGTTGACCGCAGGTCATATTCCGCATTCAGCGTTAATGCGTTATATATGCCGTCGTCAGAATAAAGCTTTTTCTCATATCCTATATTGTTATGTTCAAAACATATTTCAAGAAAGCAAAGAAAGATACCTATATCAATCCGGTTATAAAAGGAGACCTTGTCGGCGGGCATGATCCCACGTTTGCCTTCCTTTTTATATCTGTAAACATATAATTTGCCGTCAATATTCTTTACAAACCAAGGCTGTGAATTGCAGGCGCTGGGAGCAAACCTGACAATATCCGTAACTCCGGGGATCTGCTCTCCTTCCCAAATCTCGTTTATGGGCTTTCTTTTGCTTTTGAACATATCTTTGCGGTATTTTTTCTCATCACTTATTTTGCGTATGGCGATCATAATAACGAACTCCATACCGTCAAACGGTTTTTCATCTGTTTTACCAATACCAAACCAGAGTGTTCCAATGTTCCTAAAAACAAGAAATAAATCCAGTTGTTCGCCTAAATAACCGATGTTTTGCAAATATCCGTCTTTCTTTTCACTGAACATAAGAATACAATATTCTTCGCCCCGCTTGCAGGATGTTTTTCCAGAAGGCACGATCCGAATTGCCGTTTTAATTTCGGGATTCAATGAATTGAATTCTTCATAGGCATTCATTATTTCATTGATCTCATCATTGCTTATCGTTTCGTCTCCGAGATCTCTGAATATATGAAACGATTTCCTTTTAAAGATCATTTCATAAAACTTATCGTTCATTAAACAGTACCTCCGCATAATATATCTGCGCTTGCCACTTCTTCACGATCCGGTATCGAACCGGACGCGCCGCGCCTTGTAACGCAGATAGCTGCTGCTTTTGCGGCGATCTTCAGCGCTTCTTTCGGAGCTTGCCCGGAAGTGACACTTTGCAGAAAATACCCCGCAAAAGTATCGCCTGCTGCGGTCGTGTCAACAGATTTTACTGAAAAAGCAGACTGAAAAACAAGCGTCTGCTTATGGATGTAGAAAGCGCCTGCGGAACCTAACGTCAACACGAAATGCACAGAGGGATACGCTTCTCTCAGTTTGTCGGCAAGGTCGTTTGCAGTCAGTTTATCGGTTTGCTCGGTTGCGGTGAGTGCTCTTGCCTCCGTTTCATTCAGAAGGATATAATCCGTTTCTTCCAGCGGATAGCCGGATACCTCTTCATTCACCGGCGCGGGCGTGAATGCAACGGTCATTCCTTTTGCCTTTGCTTTTTGAATCAAATACGGGATCCGGTTGATCTCATTTTGCAGCACGAGCAGATCTCCGCTTTCAAAGCGTTCGAGGGCAAGATCTATCTGTTCCGTTGTGATTTGTTTATTGGCACCGCTGAAAAGCAAAATGCAGTTTTCTCCGTCAGGTGTGTTCTGGATGATCGCATGACCGGTTTTTTCCTCATTTAAAACAGTCACAAGCTCCGTATTGATATTCGCCTGTTTTAAAGCTTCCAGCAGAACCGCGCCGTCGCTTCCGATACTTCCCGCATGGTACACGTTCCCGCCTGCCTTCGCAAGAGCGATGGATTGGTTCAGTCCCTTGCCGCCGCAAAACGTTTGCACCTTGCTTGCCGCAAGCGTCTCGCCCGCGCAAACGAAATGCGGAACGCGGTAAGTGTAATCCATATTCAATGAGCCGAAACATAAAATCTTTTTCATTGTCTCCTCCAAATCGGGATTTATCGACATCGTTTCAGGCGTCAATATCGGGGACTATCTGCAACGTGTAATCCGGGTATAATTGTTCTATTTCTCTTGTTATCATTTGCACCGCTTCGTTTCTGTCAATATCAAAACTGATAACAACGTCAAACCGCATGGCTTTGGTTTCCGTATCAACGTAAAAACCGTGCATCTGTAGTGCCCAGTCGTGCTCCATAACCGTTTTTTGAACTGCATTGCGGATTTTTGCGCTTTCGTCATCGGACGTATTATATGAATAAACGCCGACGCCGGTGAGGATAACTCCCGTTTCAAGATAAACCTTTGCCTGAATTTGCCTTGTGATGTGATCCACCTCGTCCACGGTCATAGTATCGGGCAATTCGAGATGAACGCTGGCATAGTTTTTGTTCGGCCCGTAGTTAAACAGTATCAGGTCATACGCGCCCCGCACCTCAGGCTCTGCGCAGATAAGCTGTTTTATATGTTTAAGTTCTTCTCTGTCAGTTCGCTTGCCGATGATATCGTTCACCGTTTCGATCATCATTTCAATGCCCGCTTTGATAATAAAACCTGCTATCACAACGCCGACATATGCCTCAAGAGATATCCCCCAGACGAGGAAAATGATCGCCGACGCAAGCACCGAAGAAGAAAGGATAGCGTCAAACAGCGCATCGGAACCGGAGGCGGACAGCGCGCCGGAGTTGACCTTTGTGCCTTGCTTTTTCACATACATCCCGAGTATCAGCTTTACAACTATCGCTACGGAAATGATGATGAGTGAAACCGCGGTGTAATCAGCCGTTTCAGGGTGAATGATCTTCTTCACCGATTCCACAAGTGAAGTGATGCCGGCGTAAAGCACCAGCGCGGCAACGATCATCGAGCTGAGATATTCGATCCTGCCGTAGCCGAGGGGATGTTTTTTGTCCGGCTGTTTTGCGCCGAGCTTTGCGCCGACTATAGTTATTACCGATGAAAGGGCGTCCGACAGATTGTTGACTGCGTCAAGGATCACGGCAATAGAATTTGATACCAACCCTACAAACGCTTTGAACGCGACAAGAAAGAGATTCGTCACAATGCCTGTTGCGCTGACCCTGACGATCGTTTTCTCTCTGTTTGCCGCCAGAACGGCGATATCATTTTGTTTTTCCATAGTCATCACTCCTGAGATCATACAATTATTTAAAGAAATATTTCAAGTCTATCGGCAATATTTGCATATCCTTTGAAATTATCTTTCACAGATATGAACTTCGACGGTGTCGCCGTCGGATTTTCCGAGTTGTTCCCTTATAGATTTCAGAACGCCGATAACATAGCAGATATCTCCTTTTTCGTCTTTAACTCCCATATTGACGATGCTGCCGTCATACGGGACACCGTCGAACGTCGCGTGCACCTTAACGCGACCCTTGCCAAACTCTTTTCTGATATCGTAAGGGAAAACGACGTATGCTCCGCCGCTTTCCGGATCAACGTGTATCGGCGCGGAAAAAACATATGATTTTTCGTTTTCCAAATCAGGTCACCTCTGCAAACCGGAATTTGTCACGTCTTATCGTTCATTTGTATTTACTCCGTTTAATTATTTATCCCAGTTTCTTTTCAACTGCGTTTCTTACGTTTTTCATATCCTCAGTCGGTTCAAAACGCGCTATCACTTTGCCTTCGCGGTCGATAAGGAATTTCGTAAAGTTCCATCCGATATATGTCTTATCGCCGAATTTCTTGTTATTCATATTAGCAAACTTGTTCAGCGCGGCGTTTTTTAATCCTTTTCCGAATCCTTCAAACGGCTTTTCGGAGGCAAGATACGCGAAAAGCGGATCGGCATTCTCACCGTTTACGTCGATCTTGGCAAACTGAGGAAACTCCGTTCCGAATTTCAGCGTACAGAATTCGTGGATCTCATCGTCGCTTCCGGGTGCCTGTCCGGCAAACTGATTGGAAGGGAAATCGAGGATCTCGAAGCCCTTATCTCTCAGATCTTTGTACATCTCCTCCAGCGGTTCATAGTGCGGGGTGAATCCGCAGCCCGTAGCCGTATTGACGATCAACAGCACCTTTCCCTTATAATCCGAAAGGCTGATGTCGTTCCCTTTTCTGTCTTTTACAGTGAAATCATATACCGTTGCCATTTTGTTCTCCTCCTGTTTTTTTATTATTGATTTGGCAAAGTCCTTTGCCTTTGTTAATAATCTGACAGCGACGTTAACTGTTTTTTTCTTCATCAAGTATTTTATACAGTATGCGATACAGTTCCGACGCTTCTTCCAAAGTCAGATGAAATTCCCGAGCTATGCATTCCGGAACGCACAACGCCTTATCCTGAAGCTTTTCCCCTTCTTCCGTCAGCGTGATAACAAGATTCCGCCCGTCGCTTTTATCTTTGTCCTTTTTGATGTACCCTTTTTCTTCCAGCTTTTTCAACAGCGGGGTCAACGTATTTGTTTTAAGATATAAGGCTTCGCAAAGGAACTTCTCATTGACCTGTTTTTCCTCCCAAAGCACCATCATCACGATGTACTGTGTGTAAGTCAGGTCAAGTTTATCAAGTAAGGGTTTATAATTTCTTGTGATCAGATTGGATACCGCGTAAATCGGAAAACAAAGCTGATTTTTTAGTCTGAGAGAAGCATATGTGTCATTCATGTTTTTTACCTCAAAATATATCGTGTGCGATCTATCTGGGGATATTATATCGCATGGGATATAATTTGTCAAGAGCTTTTTAATATTTAAAAATGTCTGCTGAAAATAATATGCCGCAAAGAATGATCCCCGGTCGCCGGTTGCAAAGACCGAGGATCTGAGCTTTTCTTATCCAATCACCCTGATAAACCGTAATTGTTAAATGCCGATTGCCGGTTCAACCTGAAAAAATACAAAACAAAAAACAGAGACCGGTTTGTACTTGATTGTTTGAGGAAAATATTGTAATATAAATTATATCTCGTGAAATTATTTAATAAGGAGAACATATATGAAAAAGCGTATCTTATCCCTGTTTTTGACGGTGCTTATTATGCTTGTGCTGATACCGACTGTCTCTGCGCAGACAGGCGGATCTGAACTGGCGGAATGGAATCACACTGTCGACGAGGAAGCCGGTACGGTTATCCTGACAAAATATATCGGAGATGCGGATTCCGTTACGGTTCCCGCAAGTTTTGATGTGCAGGGGCAGGTTTACGGCACTGTACTTGCCACCACTACGGTTTTTCGTGCAAACACCGGTCTTAAATCTATCTCGATCAGTGAAGGCGTCCGGTTTTTAAACAACTCTATGCGCATGCTTTTCGGTGATTGCACCGCCCTGACGAATGTTGATCTGTCTGCCGTTGACACATCCGACGTTGTAAGTCTCAGCTATCTGTTTTATAACTGCAGCGCACTCAAGGCGGTGGACTTATCCTCATTTGACACCGGTTCGGTCACTGAAATCTATGCGATGTTCAGCGGATGTACCCGCCTTTCAGGACTGACCGGTTATGAAAACTGGAACACATCTTCGCTTAAGATCATGTCCTTTGCTTTCAACAAATTTGCAAATTCGTTAAGCGCAAGCGTTCATGTGACTATTGACCTGAGCCACTGGGATCTGAGTAATTTGTCCGCTTCCGCATGGTGCTTCCAGAACTGCCGCGCACAGCAAATATTGCTCCCCGATAACCTTGCGATCATGAGCGCGGGCTTTCTGAATCATGCCACAAGGTATGAGGGCACAAGCTTTACCGTTCCCGCGGGCGTCAAAAAAATCGGATACGCACATACGCTTTATGACTTTGCGACGGATGATCTGATTGAGATCCGTGTGGCAGAGGGCAACACGAATTACATAGCGATTGACGGTATTCTTTACTCCGCGGACGGTAAAGAGATGCTTGCCGTCCCTCGCAATAAGCCTTTTGAAAACGGTGTGTTCGAAATACCGGAAGGCGTAGACTTCCTTGGTGAACTCAGCTTTTCAAGGAACTACAATATCCACACGGTACTACTGCCGGACACTTATGAGATCGAGTATGTTCCCCTTTATGACGATAGATATATTGTGTACGCGGACACGGGCAATCTCAATGCGGGCACAAACCTTTCGATCGCTATATATTGCTACACAGGCATTACCGACTATGCGGTAAAGGACACAAATCCCCGCTACTCTTTCGCCGACGGAATTATTTATTCAAAAGATATGAAGCACATGGTTGCTGTACCCGCCCGTTATAACAAGGTTATGGATATCCCCGAAGGCGTAACCTCCTGGGACGTTGAGGCGATGTGGGCGGACGGTTCCTCCACGGTAGATAATCTTTTGGCAAATTGTGCCGGAGTAAATATCCCGGCAACTATGAAAGAGATCGCGGACGATCAGCTTACCATGCTTAACCGTCTTTATTCCAACAGAAAAGATACGTCGAATCCCTTTACCATCACCGTTGCCGAGGGCAACAAGTTTTTCCGTCTTGATGAAACCGGTCTGATATATGATGAGCAGGAAACTGAACCTCCCGAGCTTATACTCCCGGAGGGCAGCGAGACAGTCGTTGACGAGGAACGCTGTCAGATCTACGGTATTGATACCGGCATGAGCATAGAAGCTTTTGAAGCGATGTTCAATGTCTCCCGGGACGGATATACTTCCGTGATAACATCCGGCAGATATGTGGGTACAGGCTCGGTCCTGACCGTCCACGACAGCCACGGAGAAGTGATAAAGGAATACACCGTGGTCATCTTCGGCGATCTGGACGGCAACGGCAGAGTTACCGCCGCGGATATTTCTGTTGCACAGTACGGTCTTGTTAACGGCTTTGAGGACGAGGTATTTGAATTTGCCGCAAACATCGTAAAACTCAGTAAGCGTGACCGGTTTAACGCTCAGGACGTTTCCGCACTGTACAGCGCCATTGCCGGCGAACCGATAGACCAGGCGGCGCTGGCACAGACATATGAGTATTACGGTTGGTAAAAGACAAAAATTTTAATGTGTTATAAAAACAAAGGAGCGGGGCTTTTACACCTCGCTCCTTGACGTTATGCTGTTTAATACCAAAGGAATCCCAGCAGGAAAATTCGGATCAAAATTTGACCGAAGGAATATTTGACCGTGACGTCAAACTGCGCTGTCAGTCCTTCATATTCTACGGTGACCGTCTTTTTACCGGCAGGTTTTGCGGAATAGCCGGAAACGGTGCATTCGGAAGGATCAAGGATCGCTTTTGTGCCGTTGGTGAAGGTCAGTTCAGCCTCCATACCGGAAAGGTCAAGGTTCGTATCCTTGCGGTAGGTATAGGTCGTTTTGGTCGGATCCTTTTTGATCAACGGGCGACCGCCCGGTGACTTATAAGCCTTCCTCCTGAGGGAGCCTTTTTCGGAACGCATGTATGCGTGCCCTACGATGGAATTGATGAAAAAGATTTATTGAAAATCCTTATGCGTCTATGGTGGAAACGGAGATGGTCATTTCCTTGAGCACCTCGATAACTATTTTTACCGTATCAAGAGACGTGAAAATGGTCACGCCGTTTTCCGTGCAACAGCGGCGGATCGCGGCGCCGTCCACATAGTGGATGCCCGATGTCACGGCGCGGGTATTGATAACGTAGCTCACCTGACCGGAGCGTATGTAATCCAGTATCTCGTTGCTTCCCTCGGAGAGCTTGCCCAGCTTGCGGGCGGGGATATCGTATTTTTTCAGGAAATCCGCCGTGGCTGAGGTAGCGGCAATGTTGAAGCCCATTTTGAAGAACCACTGTACCATGGGCAGAGCCTCCGCCTTGTCCTCGTCGGCAAGGGTCACCACCACCGTGCCGTGATTCTGGAATTTGAGCCCCGACGCCTGCAGTGCCTTGTACATGGCTCTGGGGAGGGATTTGTCGTAGCCTATGGTCTCGCCGGTGGACTTCATCTCCGGTGAAAGATACAGATCCAGTCCCTTTATTTTATTGGATGAGAACACCGGGACCTTTACATAGTAGCGTTCCTTTTCGTCCGGATAGATGGTGAATATGCCCTGTTCCTTGAGAGACTTGCCGAGTATCACGTCCGTGGCAATGTCCGCAAGGGAGTAGCCCGTGGCCTTTGACAGGAAGGGCACTGTTCTTGATGAACGGGGGTTTACCTCGATTATATAAACGTCGTCGTTGGGGTCAACGATGAACTGGATGTTGAACAGTCCCACGATGCCGATCCTGAGACCCAGCTTCTTTGTGTACTGAAGGATGGTACCCTTGACCTTGTCGGACACCGAGAAGGTGGGATATACGCTGATGGAGTCGCCGGAATGTACGCCCGTGCGCTCGATAAGCTCCATAATGCCGGGTACGAACACGTCGTTGCCGTCGCAGATGGCGTCAACTTCAACTTCCTTGCCCTGAATATAATGATCCACAAGCACTGGCTTGTCTTTATCTATCTCAACGGCGGTCTTAAGGTAGTGCCTGAGCATTTTCTCGTTGGCGACGATCTCCATTGCCCTGCCGCCCAGAACGAAGCTGGGTCTGACAAGCACGGGATAACCGATCTCCTCCGCCGCCTTTACGCCCTCTTCAATATTCGTAACGGCTCTGCCCTGAGGCTGAGGAATATTAAGTTCCGCCAGGATATGTTCAAAGCTGCGGCGGTTCTCCGCCCTCTCAATGGCGTCGCAGTCAGTGCCGATGATCTTCACGCCTCTGTCCGCAAGGGGCTGAGCAAGGTTGATGGCGGTCTGTCCGCCCAGAGCCGCGATAACACCCATGGGCTTTTCAAAGTTGATTATCGCCATAACGTCCTCCGGAGTCAGGGGCTCAAAGTAGAGCTTGTCGGCGGTGGTGTAGTCCGTGGACACCGTCTCCGGATTATTGTTGATGATTATTGCCTCATATCCTGCCCTGCGTATGGTCTGCACCGCGTGAACGGTGGAATAGTCGAACTCAACGCCCTGACCTATCCTGATGGGGCCCGCTCCCAGAACAACGATCTTTTTCTTGTCGCTGAGACGGGACTGGTTCTCCCCGGTGTAGGACGAATAGAGATAGGCTATGTATTTGCCGGTGTGCAGGGTGTCCACCATGCGGAACTGAGGAACTATGTTCTCAGCTATACGCTTATTGTAGACCTCGATCTCCGGCTTGTCCCAAAGATAGGCTATGTATTTGTCGGAGAAGCCCATGATCTTGGCCTCTTTGAGGGTATCCGCATTGTCAACGTTGTCGGCAAGGGTCTTTTCCATGTCCGTTATCTTTTTGACGGACTCAAGGAAAAGCTCGGTTATCATGGTGATGTCGTGTATCTTCGCAATGGTTTCCCCTCTGCGGATAAGCTCCGCGATGGCGTATATATTATCGTCACGGAACTCCGAAATGTAGGTGTACAGCTCCTCCGAGGGCATATCGTCAAATTTGTTCAGGCGGAAGTGGCAGACCCCTGTTTCAAGGGAGCGTACCGACTTAAGGAAGCATTCCTCAAGGGTAGAGCCGATGCCCATGACCTCGCCGGTAGCCTTCATCTGGGTGCCTAAAACGTTGGGCACATAGCTGAATTTGTCGAAGGGGAAGCGGGGGAACTTTGCGACTATATAGTCAAGGCTGGGCTCGATGGCTGCCGTTCCGCCGGCAACGGCGATCTCGCTCAGTGACATACCCACGGCTATCTTTGCGGTGACCCTTGCGATGGGGTAGCCGCTGGCCTTTGAAGCAAGAGCCGATGAACGGGAAACGCGGGGGTTGACCTCGATGAGGTAATACTTGCTGGAATTGGGATCTAGGGCAAACTGAACGTTGCATCCGCCCTCTATTTTCAGCTCGTGGATAAGCTTGATGGCGCTGTCGTTGAGCATCTTAAGATCCTTGTCATTGAGGGAAAGAATGGGGGCGACGACTATGGAATCGCCTGTGTGAACGCCCACAGGGTCCACGTTTTCCATGCCGCAGATGGTTATTGCGTGATCCTCGGAATCCCTCATGACCTCAAACTCGATCTCTTTATATCCCTTTACGCTCTTTTCAATGAGAACCTCATGCACCGGTGAGAGCGCGAAGGCGTTTGAGCCGATATCTATAAGCTCCTCCTCGTTGTTGGCGAAGCCGCCGCCTGTGCCGCCCAGGGTAAACGCGGGACGCAGCACCACGGGGTAACCGATATGCTTTGCCGCCTCCTTCGCATCATCAAGGCTGTAGGTTATCTCCGAGGGGATGACCGGCTCGCCGATGGACTGGCAGAGCTCCTTGAACAGCTCCCTGTCCTCCGCCTTTTCAATGCTGTCGCTGCTGGTGCCCAAAAGCTCCACGCCGCACTCCTTGAGCACGCCCTCTTTCTCCAGCTGTATCGCAAGGTTAAGACCTGTCTGACCGCCTATGCCCGGCACGATGGCGTCCGGGCGCTCGTAGCGGATGATCTTAGCCACATATTCCAGTGTAAGGGGCTCCATATATACCTTGTCGGCTATGCTGGTATCGGTCATGATGGTCGCCGGGTTTGAGTTTGCAAGGATGACCTCGTATCCCTCTTCCTTAAGGGCAAGGCACGCCTGTGTGCCGGCGTAATCAAACTCCGCGGCCTGACCGATAACGATGGGGCCTGAGCCTATTATAAGTACTTTTTTGATGTCCGTTCTTTTCATGTTTATTCCTCCTCAGCTCTGCTTTTTTGCCTCGCTGTCGCAGTAAATGCAGCGGTATATTTTTCTTTCTCTGTCCGCAAGTCTGAACTCCTGTCGGAGCTCCTGTTCAACGGAAGTTATACAGCGGGGATTTTTGCATTTGATTATATCTGTAACGCGCTCCGGCAGTGTGAGCCGTTCGCGCTTTGCCAGCTTGCCGTCACGGATGATGTTCACCGTGATGCCCGGGTCAAGATAACCCAGCACGTCAAAGTTTATATCTATTACCTGACCTATTTTTATTATGTCTTTTCTGCCCATTTTTTTACTTTCCGCATACTGTATGGTGGCAATGGTGCAGTCAAGCTTATCAAGGCCGAGGACCTCGTATATCTCCAGGCTTTTCCCCGCGGTGATATGATCCAGCACGATGCCGTCTTTGATCTGACCTATTATCATACCGTCACCTCCAGAAGTTTCAGTATCAGCGCCATTCTCATATATTTCCCGTTCAGCACCTGTTTAAAGTAGCAGGCTCTGGGGTCGTCATCCACCGCCACGGAAATTTCATTCACCCTGGGCAGAGGATGCATTACCGAAAGGTCCTCCCTTGCCGCCTTAAGCTTTTCCGGGGTGAGGACGTAGCTGTCCTTGAGCCGCAAATAATCCGCTTCGTTAAAAAATCTTTCTCTCTGAACGCGGGTCATGTAGAGGATATCCAGTTTGCCTATGTTCTCCTCAAGGCTTACTGATTCGATATAGGGTATGCCTTTTGCCTCCAGCACGTCTGTTTTGATGTATTTCGGGACTTTCAGCTCCTCTGGGGAGATAAGCACGAATTTAACGTTATCGTATCTGGACATGGCGGAAATAAGGGAGTGTACCGTCCTGCCGAATTTAAGGTCGCCGCAGCAGCCTATTGTCAGGTTGTTGAAGGAACCCTTTTCACGGTAAATGGTGAGCAGATCCGCAAGGGTCTGTGTGGGGTGGTTGTGACCTCCGTCCCCGGCGTTTATAACCGGCACTCCGGCAGTTCTTGACGCGACCAACGGCGCGCCTTCCTTGGGGTGGCGCATGGCTATGATGTCCGCGTAACAGCCCACGGTTCTGGCGGTGTCGGAAACGCTCTCTCCCTTTGCCGCGGAGCTTGAATTGGATTCCGAAAATCCCAGCACGTCCCCGCCCAGCTCATACATCGCCGCCTCAAAACTGAGCCTTGTTCTTGTGGAAGGCTCAAAGAAAAGGGTGGCGAGCTTTTTATGCCGGCAGACCTCGGAATATTTTACCGGGTCTTCGATGATGTCCATCGCCGTTTCTATGAGCTGCTGAATGTCCTCCTGCGAGAGCTGCTGAATGTCTATCAAATGTCTCATACATTCCCTCCCTTGATCCAGGATTCATCCGAGGGATCGTTGCGGAATTTTATCAGCCGCGCCACATCCTCGGGCTTTATGTAATTTTCCTCCGCGGCGGTCTGAGCCACCGTGTCAAAATCGGTGAGGGATATGTTCTTCACCTCTGCCGCCTTAAGGCGATCGATGCCATTCTGCATACCGTAGGTGAAGATGCTCACAATGCCAAGCACCTGAGCTCCTGCGTCACGGAGTACGTTTACCACCTCTATAACGCTGCCGCCGGTGGAGATAAGATCCTCAACTACCACTGTCTTTTGTCCTTTTTCAAGCTTGCCCTCTATCTGGTTCTGCCTGCCGTGATCCTTTGCTCCGCTCCTGACGTAACCCATGGGCAGGTCAAGTATATGCGCCGTGATGGCGGCGTGGGCGATACCCGCTGTGGACGTGCCCATGAGCACCTCAACATCGGGATAATTCTCTTTGATAAGTTCTGCCAACCCGTTTTCAACATCCGTTCTGACTTTGGGGGCGGTAAGGGTAAGCCTGTTGTCGCAGTAAACCGGGCTTTTGATGCCGCTTGCCCATGTGAAGGGCTCATCCGGTCTGAAGAACACCGCTCCTATGGAGAGCAGATCTCTGGCGATCAGTTTTTTCATACAATTTTCTCCTTTATATGTCATTCTGCAAAATCACTCATACATCTTCTATACGCCGCAACAGGGTCCTCCGCAGCTGTAATGGGTCTGCCAACGACGATGAAGTCCGAGCCTATCTCCTTCGCCTTTGCAGGGGTAGTCACCCTCTGCTGATCCCCCACCGCGCCATCGGCAAAACGAATGCCCGGGGTCACGGTAAGGAAATCCTTTCCGCAGGTCTCGTGTACCTTACCCGCTTCAAGGGGCGAACACACCACTCCGTCAAGACCCGCCTGTCTGGCGTTGAGGGCGTACTGCATGACCACCTGATCTATGGGCTTGTTTATGAGCAGCTCATTTTCAAGTCTCGTCTGGTCAATGGAGGTAAGCTGTGTCACGGCTATGAGCATTGGTCTTGTCCCGTCCGCTCTTGTGAGACCTTCCACCGCCGCCTTCATCATATCTATGCCTCCCGCCGCGTGGAGGTTGCATATGTCCACATCAAGTCCCGACAGCACCGACATGGCTTTTTTGACGGTGTTGGGAATGTCGTGGAGCTTGAGGTCAAGGAATATTTTATGTCCCCTCGCCTTTATCTCCCTTACTATATCCGGTCCCGCTCCGTAGAAGAGCTCCATACCGATCTTTACAAAGGGTTTTTCGTCTTTAAAATTGTCCAGAAAGCGGATAGTGTCCTCCGCCGTGGGAAAATCACAGGCGATTATTACGTCTCTTTTCACAGTCTCGTTCCTCCGATTATATCTCTGATATTTTTTATGCCGTATTTGTCCATTACCTCCGGCAGTCCGTCGATTATTTTTTTGCATATGAACGGATCTACTAAATTCGCCGCGCCCACCTGTACGGCTGTGGCTCCCGCCATCATCATTTCCAGTACTGTCTCCGGACTGTCAACGCCGCCTAAGCCTATCACCGGTATGCTGACAGCCTTTGCCGCCTGATACACCATACGCAGGGCAACAGGGAAAACAGCCGGACCGGAAAGCCCGCCGGTAACGTTTTTCAGCAGAGGCTTGCCTGTCTTAAGGTCGATACGCATTGAGAGCAGGGTGTTTATAAGGCTTATAGCGTCCGCTCCCGCCTCCTCGCAGGCGGAGGCTATCTCCGCGATATCGGTAACGTTTGGTGAAAGCTTCATTATGACAGGTTTGGTCGTTACGCTTTTGACAGCTCTTGTGACCTCCGCCGCCGATATCGGATCGGTGCCGAAGCTCATACCGCCTCCGTGAACGTTGGGACAGCTGATGTTGACCTCAAGCCAGCCCACCTGTTCCTCCTTGTCCAGCTTTTCGCAGACCTCCGTATATTCGTCAATGGAAAACCCGCTGACGTTTGCCATAACGGGCTTGCCGAACACTTTTTTTAGTTTGGGCAATTCCTCGCTTATCACCCTGTCAACTCCGGGGTTTTGCAGTCCCACGGCATTGAGCATACCTGATGGTGTCTCCGCGATGCGGGGCGTGGGGTTACCGAAACGGGGTTCCCTTGTTGTCCCCTTGAAGGAAAATGTGCCCAGTATATTTATGTCATAATACTCCGCGAATTCATAGCCGAAGCCGTAGGTGCCAGAGGCGGGGATCACGGGATTATCCAGCTCTATGCCGCACAGCTCAACGCTCAGTCTTCCCATAATATCTCCTCCTTGCGCAGTACCGGACCCTCCCGGCAGATACGTTTGCTGCCCGTTACGGTCTTGCAGGAACAGCCCATGCAGGCGCCGAAGCCGCAGCCCATTCTTCTCTCAAAGCTGAACTGACCGGAAGTTTCCGACGTTTTGTAAACCGCCTTGAGCATGGGCTCGGGGCCGCAACAATAGAAGTAACTGTAGGGCTTTTCGTTCATTATGTCCGTGACAAAGCCCTTTGTGCCGTAACTCCCGTCCGCCGTGGTCACCCTGACGTCCGCTCCTATATCTTTAAACTGTTTCTCATAAAATATCTCTGATCCTGTATTGAAGCCCAGTATCACGGAGACCTCTCTGCCCTGAGCCTTAAGCTCCTTTGCCAGCAGGTACATGGGCGGTACGCCAACGCCTCCGCCTAAAAGCAGAGGCTTGTCCCCGGATGCCGAAAGATCGTATCCGTTGCCAAGACCCGTAAGCAGGTCGAGCCTTTCCCCGGGAAGCATTGCGGACATTTTTTCCGTCCCCTGCCCTACCGTTTTGTACACAAGGGTGAGTATATCTCCGTTCAGATCACAGACCGAAATGGGTCGTCTTAAGTAAAGCCCGTCTATCTTTATATTCACGAACTGCCCGCAGGCGGTTATGTCCGAAACGTCCCCTCTGAGCTTCATTTCAAAGACGCTGTCGGTCAGCTGTATGTTGCTTTCAAGCGTAAAAATTCCCTGTTTCATCGCATCCGTGCTCCTCAGTTTTTGTAAGCCACCCTGCCGCCGGACACGGTCAGCAGGCATTTTCCGTAAACCTTTCTGCCCTCGAAGGGGGTGCTCTTTCCCTTTGACAAAAATTCCGACGGATCTATTTTGTATTCGCTGTTCAGATCGAACGCCGTAAAATCATTGCCCGTGTCTATACCGAACCGTTTGCATGGGTTGTCGTGCATGAGGCGTATCAGCTCCGGCAAAGTGATTATCCCGGTCTTCACCAGCCCCGTATACAGCAGCGGGAAGGCGGTCTCTATGCCCACGACGCCCATGAGGCTCTTTTCCAGCCCGCGGCTCTTTTCCTCGAAAGAATGGGGCGCGTGGTCGGTGGCTATCATGTCGATAGTGCCGTCCTTTATGCCCTCAATGATCGCCTCTCTGTCCGCGGAGCTTCTCAGTGGTGGATTCATCTTGAATCTTCCGTCCTCCTGCAGGTCTCCGTCATCAAGCAGCAGGTAGTGGGGCGCGGTCTCGCAGGTGACGTCCACGCCTCTCTTCTTTGCCTGACGGATATACCACACGCTCTCCTTGCAGGATATATGGCACACATGGTATTTGCAGCCTGTTTCCTCCGCCAGTTCAAGATCCCTCTTTATCTGTCCCCATTCGGACTCGCCGCAGATGCCTCTGTGACCGTGCTTCTTCGCGTACTCTCCCTGATGGATGTATCCGCCCTTGAGCAAAGAATTATCCTCGCAGTGAGCCGCGATTATTTTATCGAGCTTTTTCGCCTTTTCCATGGCGACTTTCATAAGCTCCCTGTTCTGAACGCCTTTGCCGTCATCCGAAAAGGCTATGACCCGGGGCGCAAGCTCCTCCATGTCGGAGAGCCGTTCGCCCTTCTCCCCCTTTGATATGGTACCGTAGGGCAGAACCTGTATGCAGGCGTCCCTTTCGATAGCCTCAAGCTGAGGTTTGAGTCCCGCAAGGCTGTCCGGCGCGGGGTCAAGGTTAGGCATGGAACACACCGCAGCGTACCCTCCCCGGGCGGCGGCCTTTGTGCCGGTAAGTATAGTCTCCTTATACGAAAAACCCGGCTCCCGCAAATGCACATGTACATCAACGAGACCGGGAACAATAATACAATTTTCAAAAGAAAGGTCAAGGTCCTGAATATCCGGTAAATCGGAAATATTTCCGTCAACAGAAATAAGATCTCCGTTCTTATACAGCTTTGCGTTTTTAAAAGCGATTGCCATGACCGCACCTCCGAACAAACAAAAAGACCCTGCCCCCTGACAAGATCCAAAATCAAAAGCGCACAACGCCGTAAATTTTCATTATGAAAAATAACGCAACTGTACAACGGGCGCAAATACCCTGCGGATAACAGATCTTGTCAGCATCTCTGTACCGACTTAAAAACCTTTAAAGTATTTTATCATACTTTTAATGCCCTGTCAATCAAAAATCATGTCATATCCGAAATATTTTTTTAAGACACGTTGTTCTTCCCGTTTTGCCGCAAATGCCGATCCTGCTTCAACTTAGTGCCATAAAATAAATTCTTAAGATTTGATTAATATTTCCCATAAGCGGTAGACAAACGGAGTTTTATGGTTTAGAATATCCAAAACATTAAAAAACTGGAGGTTGTTTTATGAAAAGGATCAAACGTTTCACGGCAATTTTACTCAGCGCCATCATGCTTCTGTCCGTCATACCCTGTTCCGTTTTTGCGGAGGATATACCCGACAAACTTACCTGTTACTTCGGAGACGACAATTCTATCGTTTTTAACTACGGCTTTGAGCTTAAACTCGGGAAAAATGATTTGGGACCTGATGAAGATGACGCCATTTTTTATTCATTTGTTCCCCGTGAGACAGGCGTTTACAGCTTTTCCGGCTGCTTCGACGGTATTACCGCGGATACAAATGACAACGTTTGCTATTCTGAAGATTGGGAAGATACCCTTTGCCTTTGGACCTACGGTTCAGACGAATATGGAGATTGGTCACGCGGGGGAAGTTACTGCGTATTAACGGCGGGCAAAATGTATTATGTTCTGTCTTACTACTGGGATATGTTTTCAAACATCAGCGTTGAATATCTCGGAAATGTGACCGATGTAAACCCTGTAAATCCTCTGACGGATCTTATGGAAGGTTATGATCTGATAGAATATGATTGGGAAGAATACGGTCGCCATCTTTATGTACGAGAGACTTTTGAAGTTACTTTTTCAAACAGCGATACAACAGCATACCTCGAACCGGATATTTATTTCGACCAGGGCTTTTATACCGACAGCACCGTCACATGGAGCTATCTTAACTTTGAAAAGGTGCTGCCTTACCGCACGATAAGCGTTTATGACATGATCGATTCTGTGGAACCGCAAGGGAACGTAAACCTTATCAGATATTTTGACTACTGTTATGAACTTAAAGACCCGGTAGATATAAAGATTAACTTTAAAGACGGTACGTCAACAACAGTCACCGTAGAAGACTTTGATCAAGATGTGGATTATCTGGGAAGCAACGGAAGAACTTACTCCATAGGCTTCTCTGATTATAATGTCGGCAGCTGTGCGTTATATTCGTTGGGAGTTGCTTTAAAACACTATGACGCAAAGTCGGCAGGCTTATTTAAAAATCTTTCCCGTTATATAACACGCAGAGCAGAGATACGCGCGTTGTATAAAGAGATGTTAAATGATAATGATTTCACTGCCGCGGAAAGGCGTGAACTTTTAAAAGAGCGCAATGAGGATTTAGCATTTTTAACCACGGAATTTTTCAAAGCAATATTTCTCTTCAGATAGTCAAAAATCATAAATAAAAAGAGCGCTGCCGGAAGTCGTTAAGTGACCCGACAGCGCTTATTCGATTAAAAACAATAATTACAATCTGATTTTAATCGTCTTTATCTCAAAGGGTTTGAATGTCAGCTCAAGGCTGCTGCCCTCAAAGGCAAGGTCAACGTCTTCCTCCTCCAGAAGGTTACATTCCTTTGCGGACTTTATCGGCAAAGCGAAGGTGAGCTTTACAGGGGTTTTCCTGTTCCATGTCTCGTACATTCTGATAACAGTCTCGTCGCTGTCCTCCGCCTTCTTGACGGTCTCGATTATGACGTTTGACTTATCTGCGCTGACAAGTGAATACTCCTGCGAGAGCTTGCCGGCGTGGGGTTCGGCAACCGTGCAGTAGAGAGGATAGTTGAGAGAGTAACCCTCCTCCACAACATTTGAGGTGTCCACACTGCCCGCATGGGGATAAATGGAATATGTGAAGTAATGTACCTCTCTGTCCTGCTCGCTGTTGGGGTTAGTGGCGCAGCGCAGAAGGGTGGGTCTGATGTGACCGTCCCTGATCGCCCAGCCGTATTTGCAGTCGTTGAGGATGGAAAGACCGAAGCTGTTGTCGCTTAAGTCCGCCCACTTGTGACCCGCCACCTCAAACTTTGCGTGATCCCATGAGGTGTTGGCGTGTGTGGGACGCTCGTAATTGCCGAACTGGATATCGTAGGTCGCCTTTGTGGTGTTAACGTCCACGGGATAATCCGTTTTGAGGAGCATATGCTTTTCCTTCCAGTCGATAACATATTCCACGTCTATCCTTGGGATATCGTTATAGAATATGAAATCCTGCTGAATGGTGGATGCAAGGTATTTTCTGACAACTCTCATAACGGTGCGGACAGCTCCTGTTTCGATGACTTCAACGCTGTCCACATTGTCGATGGGCTCGTACTTTTCATCGTAGTACGCCTTGATATCCCACGCCTCGTGGTTGAAGGGTCTGTCCTCATAGACAAACAGCCTGTTGAGCACCTCGCCCTCGGGAGCTACCGCTCTGCCTGTCTGCTTGTGCAGCAGACGGGCTATGTTCATATCCTTATCGAATTCAACATTGAAGAACTTATTGTCGACCTTTTTGCCCTCGACTTTAACGCCGTTTGCGCAGTCCGCCCCGTCAGCCGATATCTCATAGACCTTGAAGCCCTTTGCCGGGATATCCTTTGCAAAGAATATAAGCTTGCCGTCATGGGTAAGCTGAGAGGGAAGCGCGTTCCCGTCACTGTCCCTGACCGAGAATGTCCCGTTGACCGGAACGTCGGTGATAACGATGTCGTCACGAGCCATGCCAAGGGTGTTGAACACCACGAATGATTTTTTGTCAACGGAAATATCCGAAACGATATCCGACAAGGCCCTGCATACAAGCTCTCTGCCCTTGGCGCCTATCTCCTCGTACTGTTCTCTGGAATCCTCATAGACCGCTTTTATCGAAGAGCCGGGGATGATGTCGTGGAACTGGTTGAGCAGAATTATCTTCCACGCCTCAAGAATGTCCTCCGCGGGATATTTGCTTCCGCTTGTCACCGCCGCAAGCTGGTTGAGGGTCTCCACGTCATGGTAGAGCACCTCGCTCTTGCGGTTGTATCTCTTGTTTCTGCCCTGAGAGGTAAGGGTGCCTCTGTGGAACTCAAGGTACAACTCCCCTGCCCATTTTGGAAGGTGTTTGTTGTCCTTAACATCCTTTTCAAGCTTTCTGAAGAAATCGCCGGCGAACTTCTGTTCCACAACGGGACAGCCCTCTATGCCCCTTGCCATTCTTCTGCCCTCTTCAAGCATCTCAACGGTGGGTCCGCCGCCGCCGTCTCCCCAACCGAAGGAGATAAGATACTCCTTGTTCAGATCCTTCTGGGAATATCTCATCCAGCCGCCCACGACGTGGGAGGGGGTGAGATTGGCGTTGTAGGTGCTGGCGTTGTCCCTGCGCTGGAAATATTCATACGCCATGGTGGGTGAGAAGTGGGTTAGAACCTCTGTTCCGTCAATGCCCTTCCACATAAACGTATCGAAGGGCATGGAGTCAAACTCGCTCCATGATATTTTTGTGGTCATGAAATAGTCAAGACCGGATTTTTTTATTATCTGGGGCAGGGCGGCGGAGTAGCCGAAAACGTCCGGCAGCCACATTATTTTGTTGTCCACGCCGAACTCCTGTCTGAAGAAACGCTTGCCCACAAGGAACTGACGCACAAGGGATTCGCCGGAGGTGATGTTGGTGTCGGATTCCACCCACATGCTGCCCTCCACCTCCCAGCGGCCGTCGCGGACGCGCTGTTTGATCTTTTCAAACAGCTCCGGGTAGTCCTGCTTTACATAGTCATAAAGCTGTGCCTGGGGGGACATGAATTTATATTCCGGATATTCATCCATGAGCTTGAGTACCGTTGAGAAGGAGCGGCCTGCCTTGTCCCTTGTCTGGCGCAGTCTCCACAGCCATGCGACGTCGATGTGGGTGTGACCGATACAGGACGCCGTCATTTCGCTGTTGGGCTTTGAATATATTTCTTTGTCGAGATATTCGATGGCTTTCAGAGCGGAGGCGTTGAAGCGTTCCACGTCCTCTTCATCCGTCATGTCAAGCATATTGACAGCCTCGTTCAGGGCGTTGAGTATATTTATTCTTGCTATGTTCTCAACGTTGAGGATGTCCGCCACCTTGAGGGGAACAGACAGGTCGTACATTATCCTGCGGGCAGTCTCGTTCAAGGTCTTGATGTGGGCGGTCATACGGAGCCGGCCTTTCCACTCAAAGTCGTCCGCATAGGCGTTTATGTTTATATTCAACTTTTCTCCGCCCTTGGCGCAGTCCAGAAGTTTTAAGTAGTGGTGGAAACAGTCCAGACCCTGCAGAAGCTTGTCGTCCGAGTAGACGATAAACCCTGCGTTACGGGCATACCATTTGTCGTCAACGGGCTTTATCTCATAGATAACAGGCTTTCCGGCGAAGCTCTCCGGGATGGTGAAGCTGTGCTTGAACCAGCAGTAGCACTCGCGGTAGCCCCAGTAGTCATTGTCCGTGTCGAAATCCACCCATTCGCCCTCGTTTATTTTGTCTATGGTGGACTGACCGTCACGGAACTTGAAGCCGCCCAGTTTGACCTTTTCGCCGTAAAGGTAGTTTTCCTCAATGAAGGAAACTATCTTCCTTACCCTGCCAACAACCATATGTCTCTCTAAATTTCTGTCCTTGAAGGAATGGTCTAAAAATGCCATCGTTTTATCTCCTTAAAATCAAAAATTTATTGTGTTATACTCCGTCGCATCCGTAGACGAATACCGGCAGCGGAAACCATGCGTCCGGCGCTCCGCCCTCACCGCCGCGCCGGGGAGAATTGAAGCTGAAGAAGTAGCGTACCGCCTCTAAATGCTCAAGCTCAACGTCCGCCTTATCCCCGGTTTTTTCAACGGTGACTTTCCCTCCGGCGACACGGACGAGTATTATTTCGTCTCCGTTTTCACCGTGGATAAGATACCGGATCTCACCGTCGACAAGCTTATGATAACCTGCTTTTAGCTTAAGGAACGCTCTGATCGTTTTTTCGTAATTCAGAACCGTAAAATGTTCCGTATGCCCCAGCTCCATGTCCTCGCATACGTTTTCCAGCGCCCGGCGCAGAACGAGGTCATATTCCGGAACGGATATGCCCGTGCGGGGTCTTTCGGGATCGAGAGTCTCAAACAGAGCCAGCAGAACGTCCTTTATATCCGTCTCACCTTTTATCATGAATGTCGAGACGTTTTGCCTGTCCCGGTCAAGGTTGAAAAAGCCTTTGACCTCGTCCCCGTCAATAACGGCATAGGGTGTGCAGTCCCATGAACGGAACAGGTCGATAAGATATTCGGGACCGCCGTCTCTGACCGGGCACGCCGGCAGACGCCTGAAAAGCTTGTCCGCCTCCACTGCAAGCTCCGGTGTGCTTTCATCAATGAGCTTACAGATAAATCTGCTTTTTGCGTCCTTGCCGTAGCAGTGTTCAAGATTGCGGCGGTTCACTGTATATTTATAAGCCACGCCGCCGTTGTCAAAGGAAAAATACTGATACCTCTGGCGCTGACCGCCCAGCATTCCGAAATCCGCTCCCATGGCTTTCATTGCGTCAAGCGCGACAGCCATAGCCTCCTTCATATATCCCTTTGAACGGGAATCGCGGCTGACGCCCACGTTGCCTATCCCGCCGCACAGAAGCTCCTCTCCGCAAACGGAAAACTTTACAGGAAAAAGCCCCACCGAAGCTCTTATCCTGCCCTCGTCAATGAGAGCATAGTTATGACCGCAGGGGTCATACTTTTTTTTGTAGAGCTTGGGCAGGAGCGTCATAAAGTCACGTCGGGGTTCTTCGTCGTCGGCAAAAAATATATCGTCAAGCTCGGCAATGAGCTGAGAATATTCCTCCGCAGGTACAGGTCCCTTGTACATGGATATTCCTCCGTTCCAAAGAGATTGCAATAACTTTATATTAAGCAAATAAGCGTGTTTTGTCAATGCTTTTGACATAAAAACTTGTTGAATTTTGCGGGTAATATGATATAATTACGAATAGTACAACAGCAAAGGGCGGTGAGGACGCTTTTGGAAAAAATATATGACGTTATCATAGTCGGCTGCGGCGTTGCCGGAATGTATGCCGCTCTGCAGTTCGACGATAACACCCGCATACTGCTTATCTCAAAAATGGAGGACACCGTTTCCGGCAGTTCTCTGGCTCAGGGCGGCGTTGCCGCGGTGCTGGAGCACGAGAACGACAGCTACGATCTGCACATAAAGGACACACTTATAGCCGGCGGATACAAGAACGACATCCGCGCCGTGGAAACTCTCATACACGAGGGTCCTCAGGACGTGCTTCGCATGATCGATCTGGGCGTTGACCTTGACAGGGACAAAGACGGCAGGCTCCTCATGACCCTTGAGGGCGGTCACAGCCGCCGCCGCATAGTACACCACAAAGACACCACCGGCAAGGAGATGGTGGACACCTTCCTTGAATGCGTAAAAAAACGCAAAAACATCGACCTGGCGGAGAACTGCCTTGTTTGTTCCCTTGCCAGAGAACGAAGCGGCTTTTCCGCGACAGTGTATTATAACAACGAATATTCCCTTGTTTTCGGCAGCTTTGTCATCCTTGCCACGGGAGGCATAGGCAGAGTTTATAAACACACCACTAACCCGAAGATATCCACCGGAGACGGCATACGCTTTGCCTATGAGCTGGGAGCAAAAATAAAAAATCTCAGTTTTGTACAGTTCCATCCCACAGCGTTCAACTCCCCCGACTGTGAGGAACAGTTTCTGATAAGCGAAGCGGTACGGGGCGAGGGCGCCTACCTGCTCAACGTCAACAGAGAGCGCTTTATGGACAAGTACGACGAGCGTCTTGAGCTGGCTCCGCGAGACGTGGTCTCCCGTTCCATAGTTCTGGAACAGCGCCGCACGGGCAGCGACAAATTTTATTTGGATATCAGATACAAGGGCAAAGAATTTCTGTACAACCGTTTTCCCGGGATATCCTCAAACTGCCTGCAAAGGGGCGTGGATATAGCCACGGATCTTATCCCCGTTTTCCCCTGTCAGCACTACCTTATGGGCGGTATCGACGTGGATATCAACAGCCGCACCACCATACCCAGGCTCTACGCCGCGGGGGAATGCGCCCACACCGGTCTTCACGGAGGCAACAGATTGGCAAGCAATTCCCTGCCGGAGGCAATGGTTTTCGGCAGACACGCAGCGGAGGATATCAAGCGGTGTATTCAGATGGGCTTCGCGTCCGTGGAGCCTGCGGAAAGGGAGCTTGACTGCTCCGGCGCCCCTGTGCCGAAGGGCATAGTCGATCAGATAAGAGATATCATGCAGCACGCCTATTTCGTTATCCCCAACCCGGCGGCTATCAGAAGCGGCAGGCGGCGCGTTGAGGAGATATTAAAGCGTCTCCAGCAGGGAAAATTCGCCCAGACAAAAGAGTATTGCGAGGCTCTGAGCATCGCCACTGTTGCGGCGATAATACTCAGAGAAGTTGACGAATAATTTTACGGAGGGGTCTTATGCTTACTCAGTTTTATATTGACAATATTATCAAGAACGCCATTCAGGAGGACATCAACTACGTGGACGTTTCCACCGACTATCTTTTCAGTGAAGATCAGGAGGACGACGCGTATTTTGTCGCAAAGGCGGAGGGCGTTCTCTGCGGCATTGATATCGCTCTCAGGGTATTCCAAATGCTGGACGCTTCCTTTACGGCGGAAAAGCTTATCGAGGACGGACGGCCTGTAAAAAAAGGCGACATTATCGCCCGGCTCCACGGAAAAACGGTGTTCCTGCTCAAGGGTGAACGCACGGCGCTGAACATACTTCAGCATATGTCCGGCATAGCCACGGCAACGGCTCAGGCTGTAAAGCTCACCGCGGGCACAAAAGCTCAGATAACCGATACCCGCAAAACTCTCCCCTCCCTGCGCGCCCTTCAGAAGTACGCGGTGGTGTGCGGCGGAGGCAAAAACCACAGGTTCAATCTCTCCGACGGAGCCATGCTCAAGGATAACCACATCGACGCCGCCGGAGGTATCGAAAACGCGGTGAGAATAGTCCGCGCCCATTTGGGTCACATGGTAAAGATAGAGGTGGAGACCCGGGATCTTGATGAGGTCAGACAGGCTCTTGACAGCGGCGCGGAGATAATAATGCTTGACAATATGTCCCTTGAGGACATGAAGACCGCTGTTGAGCTTGTGAACGGCAGAGCTCTGCTTGAGGCCTCCGGCAACATCACAAGTGAGACCATCCCACAGGTTGCTGCCACCGGAGTGGACATTATCTCCATGGGCGCCCTCACCCATTCCGTGCAGGCGTTTGATATTTCCATGAAGTTTAAAAAATAATTATTTTTGTGCAGATTGTTACAAGCTCCCTCTGTTTTATATATATGGAAAATATTTAAAAAACCCTTGAAATAATTTTTTATGTTTGTTACAATAGTTATACGTATACTTTGTTGATTCTATTTTTCATACAAGGAGGACAACAAAATGAACATTGCTCTCATTGCCCACGATGCAAAAAAAGAACTCATCACACAGTTCTGCATTGCGTATTGCGGAATACTGAGCAGGCATTCGCTTTGCGCCACTGGAACCACGGGCAAGCTGATAAGCGAAGCTACCGGTCTTGAGATACAGCGCTTTCTGAGCGGTCAGCAGGGCGGAGATCAGCAGATAGCCGCCATGATCGCCTGCAATGAGCTTGACCTTGTTCTGATGTTCCGTGATCCTCTGAGCCGCAAGCCGGATGAACCCAACGAGGCGGATATACTCAGGCTCTGCGACGTTCACAATATCCCCATTGCCACCAACATTGCCACCGCCGAGGCGCTTATTCACAGCCTTGAGAGGGGCGACCTTGACTGGCGCGACATCGTAAACCCGAAAAATCATAAGTGATCTTTCCCTGTTAAGCAGGAAAACGGCGGGCATTTTTGTCCGCCTTTAATTCAATGTTTTAAGGAGATACCCGTATGGCGCTGCTCACAAAGGCTCCCAAGGGAACTCAGGATCTGCTCCCCTCCCAGAGCCATAAAAATCAATATGTGGAAAATCAGATGCTGGAGATAGCCGGCAATTTCGGATACAAGGAGATACGCACCCCTGTGTTCGAACACACCGAGCTTTTCCACCGCTCCGTGGGGGACACTACGGACGTTGTCCAAAAGGAAATGTACACATTCACCGACAAGGGTGACCGCTCCATAACTCTCCGACCGGAGGGGACTGCGGGAGCGGCGCGGGCTTTTCTTGAGCATGGGCTTTTCAACGAGCCTCTGCCTCAGAAGGTCTGCTACCTCACCTCCTGCTACAGGTACGAAAAACCTCAGGCGGGCAGACTGCGTGAGTTCCACCAGTTCGGCGTTGAGTGTTTCGGCACCGCCGAGCCCTCCGCCGACGCCGAGATCATATCCCTTGCGGACAGCATATTCGCCTTTCTCGGAGTTACGGGGCTTTCCCTGGAGATAAACTCCATAGGCTGTCCCGAATGCAGAAAAAATTACCACAAGGCGCTCAAGGAATATTTTGCGGAGCATAAGGATAAACTCTGCCCCACCTGCCTTGACCGTTTGGAGCGTAATCCCATGAGGATACTTGACTGCAAGAGCCCTGTGTGTTCGGAGATAGCCGCCGGCGCCCCTGTAGTCATCGACTACATTTGCGAGGACTGCGCCAGGCATTTTGAGACTGTCAAAAAATATCTTGACGCCATGAATATAACTTACAGGATAAACCCCCGTATCGTCCGCGGTCTGGACTATTACACCCGCACGGTGTTTGAATTCGTCTCGGAGCAGATAGGCGCTCAGGGTACCGTCTGCGGCGGCGGACGTTATGACGGGCTCATGGACGAGTTGGGCGGAGCGAAGACCCCTTCTCTGGGCTTCGGCATGGGGATCGAAAGACTGCTTCTCCTCATGGAGGCTCAGGGCGTTGATTTCCCGGAAGCGAAAGCCTGCGATATATGTATCGTTTCCGCGGGTGAGAACGCCGGACTCAAGGCGGCGGAGATCGCCTTTGATATGAGGAACTCCGGCATAAGCGCGCTGACGGATATTTCCGGCCGCTCCGTAAAGGCGCAAATGAAATTCGCGGACAAAATGAAGGCGCGCTACACCGTTGTCATCGGCGACAACGAGCTTGAAAGCGGAAAGGTCATTGTTAAAAAAATGTCCACCGGCGAGACGGAGGAGACTTCCCTTGAAACGCTGGCGGAGGATTTTATGAGCATATCCATCAGGCAGTCCATGGACGAGATAGGCACTGCCCTTGACGGGATAGATATAAACGGATTTAAAATTTAATCAAAGAGGCGATCATCTTGGATTTTATGAACGGATTGAAAAGAACAAATTACTGCGGAGATCTCCGCATAACAGATACAGGCAAAGAGGTCACGGTAGCCGGCTGGGTACAACGTCAGCGTGATCTGGGCGCGCTCATCTTTGTTGACCTGCGCGACCGCACCGGTATCGTTCAGCTTGCCTTTGACGAGAGCTGTGACAAGGATATTTTCGACAAGGCCTTTACCCTGCGCAGCGAATATGTTGTTATGGCAAGAGGCATTGTCAGGGAGCGTTCCTCAAAGAATAAGGACATCCCCACAGGGGACATTGAGATCGAGGTCAAGGAGCTGCGTCTGCTTTCAAAGAGCGAGACACCGCCCTTTGAGATAGTCGAAAACTGTCAGACCGCGGAGCTCACCCGTCTTAAGTACAGATATCTTGACCTTCGCCGTCCCGACCTTCAGAAAAACATACTCATGCGCCACAAGATCTGCAAGATCACCCGCGACTTTTTCGATGAAAACGGATTTATCGAGATCGAGACCCCCATCCTCATCAAGTCCACCCCGGAGGGCGCCAGGGATTTCCTTGTTCCCAGCCGTATACATAAGGGCACGTTCTACGCCCTGCCCCAATCGCCTCAGCTCTACAAGCAGCTTTCAATGGTGGCGGGCTTTGACCGCTATATGCAGATAGCCCGCTGTTTCAGGGACGAGGATCTGCGCGCAGACCGTCAGCCGGAATTCACACAGATAGACCTTGAGATGTCCTTTGTTGACACCGAGGATGTTCTTGATATCGGCGAGAAATACATCAAGCGCGTGTTCAAAGAGGCTATAGACGTCGATATAACCGAGCCCATCCCCAGAATGACGTACACAGACGCCATGAACCGTTACGGTTCGGACAAACCCGACACCCGCTACGCCATGGAGCTTTATGATCTGAGCGACACGGTCAGGAACTGCGGCTTCGGCGTGTTCACCGGCGCGCTTCAGGGAGGCGGCTCCGTTCGTGGCATCACCGCCAAGGGCGCCTACAACACCCTTACCCGCAAAGAGATCGACAAGCTCACCGAGTACGTCAGGGGCATAGGCGCAAAGGGACTTGCATGGGCAAGGATAGCTCCCGACGGCACAGTGGCTTCATCCTTCGCTAAGTTTATGACCGAGGACGAAATGAGCGCCATCACCGCCGCGGCAGGCGCGGAAAACGGAGACGTTATACTCATCGTGGGCGATACTAAAAATTCCATCGTTCTTTCGGTGCTGGGCTCCCTGCGTATTGAGGTCGCCAACAAGCTGGGCATCGTTCCTCAGGATAAATATAACCTGCTCTGGATCACTGAATTCCCCTTCTTTGACTGGGACGAGGAAACTCAGCAGTTCATCGCCATGCACCATCCCTTCACCTCACCCATGGACGAGTGTCTTGATTACCTTGAAACAGACAAAGCAAACGTCAGGGCAAAGGCATACGATCTGGTGCTCAACGGCATTGAGCTTTCATCGGGCTCCATCCGTATCACGAATCCTGATCTGCAAAAGAGAATATTCTCCCTGCTGGGCTTCAGTGAAGAGGAAGCGTACGAGAAATTCGGTTTCCTTACCGACGCGTTCAAGTACGGCGCGCCGCCACACGGCGGCATGGGTATCGGTCTTGACCGTCTGGTCATGCAGATGCTCCGCTGTGAGAGCCTGCGTGACGTGGTGGCTTATCCCAAGGTGCAGAACGCCTCGGAACCCATGACCGAGTGCCCCTCGGCGGTAGACACCCAGCAGCTTACGGATCTGGGACTTGAGCTTATAAAACAGCAGTAATTTTTGAAACGGAGATGCTGATATGAAAAAATTTATTGCTATCTTACTTTTGGCGACGACCGTTCTTGCCCTTTGCTCATGCGGGAAAAAAGACGAAAATAAAACCACGCTGCCGGAGGAGACTTCAGATATCATAAGTGAAGTTGAAAGCACAGCGGCGCCGACACAGGATGTTTCAACACAGGAAGCACCGACGCAGGAAGCGACGACACAAGCCGATGTTCCCGATGAAACCTCCGAGTCTGTTCCCGCTCCCACCGTTACTCAAGAAGATGAGACCACCGTCACGGCGATCCCCTCGACTATCCCGGAGATAGTCGAATATTTCAACGCCGCATCCAACGCCATCAAGGTCGACAAGCCCGGTTACACTGCGACAAATTCTCACAAGATCGGCAAAATAACCAGCGAGAGCAAATTTATAGAAAAAGTCGCCGGCTGGATAGTCCCCATGTTTGATGAAGATCCCAAGGTCACAACAGTCGCCAAGGGTGCAAACCACAACAATTACCCGGTAGCGGGTCAGTCCTGGTCAAGCAAGCTTGAGCCCTCCGCGGTAAGCAGCGCTACCTGCATTGAGAAAGGCGACAATTATATCATAGAGATTAAACTTAAATCCGAATCACTTGCGGATCTGCCAAAGGATCCCTCAAAAACCAATCACGGCAAGGTGGTAAGCGTACTCACCGCAGATGAGGTGTATACCGAGACGGATAAGTTCAAATCCATCGCTTCCATCGAAAGCTTCGCCCCCACATACAGCAATTCATTTATAAAATGCACCGTCAACAAGAACACCGGAAAGGTGGTAAACTCGGAGTATCACTTCAACACCAACGCAAAGGTCAAGGCAAAGGTCAAGCTTGCAGGTGAGCTTTCCTGTAACGTACCCTTTGAAATTGTAGATAAATATACTTTAAATTATTAATAGGGGCATACCCCATGAAAGGATGTATATAAAATGAACAAGCCAGTTTTGATCGAGACCTCAGCCCGTCACGTTCACGTTACCCGGGAAACTCTGGACATACTTTTCGGCGAAGGTTACGAGCTTACGCCCAAGAAGGATCTTTCCCAGCCCGGTCAGTTCGCCTGTGAGGAAAGGATACAGGTCATCGGCGCAAAGAGCAGCTTCCCTGCAGTATCCATCTTAGGACCCCTGCGCAAGGCGGATCAGGTGGAGCTTTCCCTTACCGACGCCCGTTCCATCGGAGTCACTGCTCCCGTGCGTGAAAGCGGAGACATCGAAGGCAGCGGCGGCTGTAAATTGGTAGGCCCCAAGGGCGAGGTTGAAATAGCTCAGGGCGTTATCGCCGCAAAGCGTCACATCCACGCCACCCCCGCGGACGCGGAAAAGTACGGTCTTAAGGACAAGCAGATAGTCAAGGTAAAGGTTGAAGGCAACGGCCGCTCCCTCATATTTGACGACGTTGTTGTCAGAGTAAGCCCCAACTTTTCTCTTGCCATGCACATCGACACAGACGAAGCCAACGCCGCCACCCCCGTACCCGGCGTTATGGGCGAGATAATTACAGACTGACAGAAAATCATTCACAGCGGTGCTCCAATGAGGGCACCGCTGTTTTTGTTTGCACATTTAAAAAAATCCCTTTTGTATTTCAACCATTTAAACCTTTGTGGCAGGTTGAGGTTACAAAAGGGATCACTGATCAACAATATAAAATTTTGTATAAACATTTTGCCTGCATAAAGCGAATCCGGATGCCGCCTATCCTATAAATGTAAAATATTGCGAACAACACCAAACGCTACAAGTACGACTATCATAAAATAAACAGATGCCCGCGTGATCTTTTCGCGTCTGCGGTCATATTTTATGTAAACAAAAATCATTCTTCCCACAGTTATCGCCATCAAGGGAATCAGGCAAAAGGCAGCAGGATTAGCCTTAAAGGCTGTAACAAAATCCAGCCGCAGCAGGGCAATGCACATCCGTGTCATGCCGCACCCCGGGCATTTCAGTCCGGTAATCAAACGAAATACACAAGGGATCGACACGTTTGTAGTAATTACAAAAATCGCATAAGCCGCCCCGATCACGGCAATTATCAAGGAATCAAATAAAACTTTTTTTAATCGAGCTTTCATTAAGCCGCAGGACATCCGTGGTATGCGGCGATCTTGTTAAGTTCGATCTGTATAAGCGCATAGGAAACTATTGAAAGTCCGAATATTGAAAGCACAAGATATATTATTCCCGTGTTTGAATCAGTGGGAAGACCACGCATACCTTTTGCTCTGTTGACGCGCTCACCCGCCTTGTAAAGCCAGATAAGCAAATAAATTCCGCAAGTAACTATGGAAAGCAGGAACACCATTCCACCGGAGGTGGGATTTTGCTCACGGGATGCCTCATTAAGCTCATCGACCATTTTTATTAACCAGTAAATGCCGTATATTCCAAATGTAACAATGGTAAGTATAATAGTGACCGCAAGATTTCTTTGACCAAAGCTGATCCTTTCTGACGGATAAATCATAGGCTGACCATACTGAGGGGCACCATAAGGCGGGGCATAACCTTGCTGAGGATTGTTGTAATTCGGATCGCCAAAGGGAGGATTCTGAGGTTGTGCACCGTAAGGCTGCTGGTTATTACCGTTCGGATTTGCGTTGTTTGTCTGAGCGCCGCATGCAGGGCAAAACATTAAACCGTCCGCGATTTGAGAGCCGCAATTGGGACAAAATGCCATAAAAAACATCCTTTCAAAAATTTTATTTTGTAAAATAATATTATGATATTTTTTGTCATGTGTCAAGTAAATTTGTATATATTTTGATTTTACGAGATTTTTTTCAGTACAAAAAGAACTGAGCCGCGGCAAAACCGCGGCTCCTGTTTTTTATATTGTCATAATATTATTGCTTTTTCTTTGCGGCGCTGCGCTGAATGAGCTTGACGACTTCAACAATGGGAATTACTGAGAACGCCAGCGCAAGGGCTACTATATACTCTTTGAAGTTGATCGTCGCAAAACCGAATGCATTTGCCAGGAAAGGTATCTCTATAACGGCTGTTGTAAGGGCAAGGGAAGCGATCATAGAACCGAAAAGGAACCAGTTGTGGCTGCCCTGAGCGCTCATTACGAACACGGAACCTCTCTGTGAGCGCATATTGAAGGAGTGGAATATCTCACACATTGACATGGTAAGGAACGCCATGGTCATACCTTCCGCGGAATGTTCCTCAAGGATGTTTGTGAACTGCCATACGCCGTTCTGCATAAATTCGCCGATAAAGAACGCCGCAAGGGTTATGATCGTTACCAGCAGACCCTGGTAGAAAATATCGAAGCCTACGCCGCCGGAGAAAATTCCATCCTTTGTACTTCTGGGCTTGCGATCCATTATATCCTTTTCAGGCTTTTCAAGTCCCAAAGCCAGAGCCGGGAAACAGTCGGTCACAAGGTTTATGAACAGCAGATGTACCGGCTTGAGGATTGTAAAGCTCAACATGGTTGCAAAGAAGATGGAAAGCACCTCGGAAAGGTTGGAACCCAGCAGGAACTGTATAGCCTTTCGGATGTTGTCGTATATCCTTCTGCCCTCGGAAATAGCGGTGACGATGGTGGCGAAGTTGTCGTCCGCCAGCACCATGTCCGCCACGTTCTTTGTAACGTCCGTGCCGGTGATTCCCATGCCCACGCCGATATCCGCGCTCTTTATTGAGGGAGCGTCGTTTACGCCGTCGCCGGTCATGGCGGTGATCATGCCGCGGTCACGCCAGGCGTTGACTATTCTCGTCTTATGCTCAGGCTGAACACGGGCATAAACTCTGTAAGTAGCAACTTTTTCTTTGAACTCCTCGTCGCTTATCTCATCCAGCTGAGCGCCGGTGATAGCCTGTAACGGATCGTCGATTATGCCAAGCTCCATTGCTATGGCAACAGCCGTATCCCTGTGGTCGCCGGTTATCATGATGGGGGTGATGCCCGATCTGCCGCACTCCGTGATAGCGTCCTTGACCTCGGGACGGACAGGATCTATCATGCCCACAAGTCCTATAAACACAAGGTCATTTTCAAGAGCCGCCGCGTCGAAGTCTGTGGGTTTGGCATCGTACTTTTTGTAAGCCGCCGCCAGCACGCGCAGAGCCTTGTCCGCCATTCTCTTGTTGTCCGCAATGATCTTAGCTTTAAGCTCCTCGGTAAGGGGCACCACGTTGCCGTTTACAAGCATGCCTGTGCATTTTTTAAGTATCTCATCCGGCGCGCCCTTTGTGTACTGGACAAAAGCGCCGTTCTCCGCGTGGACGGTGGACATCATCTTTCTGCCGGAATCAAAGGGAGCCTCTCCTATTCTCGGGGTCTCCTTGCTGAGCTCGGATTTCTTTAAGCCCAGCTTGTCGGCAAACACCACAAGCGCCGCCTCCGTGGGCTCTCCTATGACCTCGCCGCTGTCGTCTATCTCAGCGTCCGAGCAGAGAGCCATTGCTTTGGCGATAAGCTTTTCGTCGTCTCCGAAATGGTCAACAACTGTCATTTTATTCTGTGTAAGTGTACCGGTCTTATCCGAACAGATTATCTGTGCACAGCCCAGAGTTTCCACAGCTGTGAGCTTGCGGATGATGGCGTTCTTCTTCGACATATTGGTAACGCCGATGGAAAGAACGATGGTGACCACTGCCGCCAGGCCTTCGGGAATAGCCGCCACAGCAAGGCTTACGGCTATCATGAACATATCCAGCGCAAACTCGAAATTGATCTGGCTGGGATCCTTTATGTACTGATGAACAAGGCTGAATGCAAAGATGAATACGCATATGCCGATAACCAGCACGGTGAGGATCTTTGAAAGCTGAGTGAGCTTTATCTGAAGTGGCGTATCACCTTCCTCCGCCTTTGTAATGGCGTCGGCTATCTTGCCCATTTCGGTATCCATACCTGTAGCAACCACCACCGCGCGGCCTCTGCCGTAAACCACGGTGCTGCCCATGTATACCATATTGGTACGGTCTCCAAGGGACACCTCGCCCTTTTCGTTGCCAGCAAGGGTATCTATCATCTTATTTACGGGAACGGACTCGCCTGTAAGGGCTGCCTCCTCCAGCTTCATGCTGGCGCATTCTATTATGCGGCAATCCGCCGGAACAGCGTCTCCCGCTTCAAATATCACTATATCGCCTACCACCAGATCTTCGCTCTTTACCGTGACTATCTTGCCGTCGCGGAGGACCTTGGACGTGGCCGCCGACATTTCCTGCAGGGCTTCAATGGCCTTTTCCGCCTTGCTCTCCTGCATAACGCCCAGAACAGAGTTGATGATAACGACTATCATTATTATAATAACGTCCGCAAAGTCACCTATGCTTACAGATCCTTTGTTCTCAAATACGGCAAGCACTGCGGAGATAATTGCGGCAACGATGAGTATTATTATCATCGGGTCGGCAAGCTGATCGATCAGACGTTTGATGAGGGGAGTTTTCTTTCCCTCCGCAAGCTTGTTCTTGCCGTTCGCCTCAAGGCGCTTTGCGGCTTCCTCGGATGAAAGCCCGTCAAAAGAGCTTTTGACATGCTCAAAAACCGAGGCGATCTGTTCCAGATAGAATTTCATCTTTTTCATCCTTTCCTGCTGACTGAACTTTCGGAAAAAAGCGCGGGTAAAAAAACACCTTAGGCAAAGACACGATCGTCTGCCTAAGGTCTTGCTTCCCAGTGGGCCCGGTCGCCAGCTTATAAAAAGCGGTTGTTGACGAGTCGGATTCAAGCTACTCCCCAAAAGCTGTTAAATCACTGCTGTGATTTGTCTTTAAATATAATATCATAATCGTTTAAACCTGTCAACAAATATATTGAATAAAACCCAAAAGTCCGTTTTTTATTTTTTATATTATAAAATTTTCTTGCTAAATTCATACGGTGTGTGCTATAATTATATTTAACTATAACATGGGTGAAATTCATATAAGAAAAGGTGGTATATATGTCTATACTTGTAGACGGACTTTTCCTTGTCATAGCAGGCGTTTTTGTTTTTTTCTCAATTAAATCAGGTTTTGTCCGCTCAATACTCAACGTTGCCGCGTGGTTCATTTCCTTCCTTGCGGCGGCGGAGCTTTGCAGTCCGGCTTCTGCGTTTTTCTATCATAACTTTTTAAGCAGATATGTCACATCTGTGATCCAGGCGCGGCTCCCGGAAAACATGGAGGACATCTCCGCTATATATTTTGCCGGACGTGTGACCTCAGCCGTACCTGAATTTGCCAAAAGGTGCGCGGAAAGTCTTAACGTCAACATCGATATGTATGCGAGCTATTTCAAAGCCAACCCGAGCTCCGGTTCCAACCTTGCGCAGGAGCTTTCGGACAGACTGGCCTATCCCCTGTTCACTTCCATAATCAGCGTAGCTATGTTTATTTTGATCTTTGTCGTTGTGCTTTCTATTCTGTCACTGCTTATCAGGCGTTTCGGCGACCTTATAAAAGTCTCTCTGTTCAAGACTCCCGATGCCATTCTGGGCGGTGTTTTCGGTTTTGTCAAGGGCGCTTTGGCAGTCCTTATGCTTTCCGTTATTTTACACGTCGGAGCTCACACCCTGGGCAATGAAGCTCTGATAAAAGCTGTGGACGGCTCTTACATAGTATCGTTGATGAAGGACAGCCATTTCCTTCTGAATATGTTCGCAAGCTGATCTGCGCGAATATACAGAGCGGTATTCCATACTAATTTGATGTGGATGTGATCTTTTGAGCAATCTTTTTAAAAATTGGAAAACTGTTCCCAATCTTCTCTCCTTTCTGAGGATACTCATGGTGCCGGTTTTTGCGGTACTGTTTGTGAAAGGCTATGTGTTCTGGTCTGTGGGAGTTATCATCCTCTCCGGGCTTACGGATCTTTTTGACGGTAAGATCGCCCGCCGGTTCAATCAGGTAAGCGAGTTGGGCAAGGTGCTCGATCCCATCGCCGACAAACTGACTCAGATAACCATCGCCGTACTGCTTTGGTTCTCGTTCAGGAGCTGTGACAGCGAAGGGATGCGGGCGTTCAGCTGGGTCTTCCTGTATTTCCTGATAAAAGAGCTTATAATGCTTCTGGCAGGCTCCATTATGCTTTTCATTTTCAAATGCAAGCCCATTGCTGCGGAGATATACGGCAAAGCGGCAACAATGGCATTTTATATTTCCATGGGCGTCATAGTCGCCTTCGGACCTGAGATCGGCGCATTGAGAGATCTTTTCACTTTACCGGAAACGGCGGTCAAGCTTCTTGTCGTTATCTGCGCCGTATTTACCACCGTAGCCCTGCTCAGCTATGTTTCGCCCTCAATAAAAGAGGTCAAGCGGGCAAGGAAAGAGACAAAAGAAACAAAAGCAATAAACGAAACAAAATAATTACTTTATGAAAGGTGTACCGGACTTTATCCCGGTCTTGAGTTTTTCTGAAATATGAAGCAGGTTTTATGCAGCAGATGTAAAGAACGCCCCGCCATGTTCTTCATTACAAAGGTCGAGGGCGACAAAAGCACACAGGAGGGTCTGTGCATGAAGTGCGCCATGGAGCTGAACATCGGCCCCATCAAGCAGCTCATGCAGAGCATGGGTATATCCGAGGATGAGCTTGACGACGTAAACGAGCAGTTTGAAGCTCTCATGGATAACGGCAGCGGCATGGGTTTTATGCCCGGCGGAGCCGGCACCCTTCCCTTTATGCACAATGAGAACGACGTTTCCGACGGCACGGATGACAATTCCGGCAGCGAAGCGGCTCCCGGCGCCGGAACAAAGACAAAAAACAAGAAAAAGCCCAACGAAAAGAAACGCAAATTTTTATCCACCTACTGTACGGATCTGACAGGCAAGGCTCGCGCCGGCAAGATCGACCGTGTGGTTGGGCGTGAAAATGAGATATACAGGACCGTGCAGATCCTCTGCAGGCGTTCAAAGAACAACCCCTGTCTTATCGGTGAGCCCGGCGTGGGCAAGACCGCAATAGCCGAGGGGCTGGCTCTGCGTATAGCCTCCGGGAACGTACCGGCAAAGCTTATGGACAAGGAGATATTCCTTCTTGACCTCACCGCCCTTGTGGCAGGCACCCAGTTCAGAGGTCAGTTTGAAAGCCGCGTCAAGGGACTTGTTGAGGAGGTCAAGGCGGAGGGCAACATCATACTGTTCATAGACGAAGTCCACAGCCTTGTGGGTACCGGCGACGCCGAGGGTTCAATGAACGCTGCAAACATCCTGAAGCCCTCCCTTTCAAGGGGCGAAATACAGATAATCGGCGCCACCACTTTTACTGAGTACAGAAAATACATCGAAAAGGACGCCGCTCTGGAACGCCGCCTTCAGCCGGTAAAGATCGAGGAGCCCTCCATCGCGGATACCTGCAAAATACTCAGCGCCATCAAGGATTATTACGAAAAATACCACCGAGTACGGGTCAGCGATTCTCTCATAAACCGCGCCGTGGTGCTTTCGGAAAGATATATCAACGACCGTTTCCTGCCGGACAAGGCTATTGACCTGCTGGACGAGGCATGCACCGCCGCGAATCTGCGAAACAAGGCCATCGGCGAAACGGAAAAGTTGGAGAAACAGCTTGCCGCCGACGAGGCCCGTCAACAAGCTCTTATGGAAAAGGCGGACGAAGCGGACTACGAGGAGCTGGCGACCCTTAAAAGCGAAATACTCGCGTCAAAATCAAAGTTGGACGAGCTGCGCCCGCAGATCGAGGACAATTATGTCACCGAGGACGACCTTGCCCGCGTCATTCAGTTGTGGACAGGCATCCCTGCGCAGAAAATAGTTGAAAGCGACCTGCGAAAGCTGGCGAATCTGGATCAGCGACTCAAGTCAAAGATCATCGGTCAGGACGAAGCGGTGGATCTTATCTCAGCCGCCATCCGCAGGAGCCGTGTACAGATCAGCCCCCTCCGCAGACCCGCGTCATTTATATTTGTAGGTCCCACCGGCGTGGGCAAAACAGAGACGGTCAAGTGCCTTGCCAATGAGCTTTTTGAAACTCCTGAGACCCTTATACGCTTAGATATGTCGGAGTTCATGGAGAAGCACTCCGTCTCCCGCATCATCGGCTCTCCTCCCGGATATGTGGGCTACGACGAGGCGGGACAGCTCACCGAAAAGGTGCGCCGCAAGCCCTATTCCGTGGTCCTCTTTGACGAGATAGAAAAGGCTCATCCCGACGTTATGAACATCCTGCTGCAAATTCTTGACGAAGGCAGGATCACCGACGCTCAGGGCAGGACCGTAGGCTTTGAGAATACTATTATTATAATGACCTCCAACGCGGGCAGCGAGCGCAAGGACGGAGCCGTAGGCTTTGGAAAGACCAAGAGCGACGCCTCCCGTGAAAGGGCAATGAAGGCCCTGCGTGAGTTCCTGCGTCCCGAGTTCATTGGCCGTGTGGATGAGATCGTTGTGTTCAACGACCTTACCCTTGAAAATCTGGAAAAGATCGCTGTCCTCATGCTGGATGGGCTTGTTGATCCCATGAGGGACAAGAACATCACCCTGTCCTGGAACAGCGATGTGCCTGAGCTGCTTGCCAAAATGGCGGAGGGCGGCACAAGAGGCGCCCGTGATCTGCGCAACGTACTCAGACGCAATGTGGAGGACAAGCTGGCGGGTATCATCATAAGCTCCCTTGATTCACCTCCGTCTTCCATAAATATTTACACGGAAAACGGCGAAATAAAGCTCGCTGTAAAATAATAAATATTTTATTGATAAAAAATCATTTTTTATATTGACAATACGGCGTGAATTGTGTTAGAATAATTTGCGTCGCAAATGCGGGTGTAGTTCAATGGTAGAACACTAGCCTTCCAAGCTAGATACGTGGGTTCGATTCCCATCACCCGCTCCATAACTTTGTACTTCAAGTCAAAGTTCGTTTGCGCTTGTAGCTCAGGTGGATAGAGCAACTGCCTTCTAAGCAGTGGGTCAGGGGTTCGAGTCCCTTCAAGCGCGCCATATGGTGGGTATAGCGTAGTTGGTTAACGCGTCAGTTTGTGGCACTGAAGACCGTCGGTTCGAATCCGACTATCCACCCCATTTTTAGTAAAATTGATGTGCAAGGAGTTTTACCCCTTGCACATCTGCAATATATTGGGGTGTAGCCAAGGGGTAAGGCAACGGACTTTGACTCCGTCATCCGCTGGTTCAAATCCGGCCACCCCAGCCACGTCGTCGCAAGCTGTATATCGCTTGCGACGGCTTTTTGTTTTTCATATAAAAGCCGTCTCGCGCTCATTCCGCTGCTCCTCCTCTTCCGCAAAAAGTCACGCTCGGCTCACCTGTTCGCTTGTAAACGCACTCACAACGGCTCGCTGTCGCTACCAACTTTTTGCGGGTTTGGACTATAATTTCGATACACTTCGTTATGCTTTTTTCAACTATGTGTTACGCTATGCGGAACGCCGTTTGCGGCAAATACATCACTATGAGCATAGCGAATAACATCACTTGCCCGTCAGGGCAAACATAACTAAAAACATACGGCTCTGCGGGTCTTGAATCTTGACCTTGCAGAGCCGTTTTTGCATTTTGGCGATTTATACTTTTTAACTAAAGGTGCTCAAGGGTACGCATTTTTTGCCGATTTTTGACCTTTCGTTAAATTGTTTGAAATAGAAAAATCAGAACCGGAATCAAGTTCCGACTCTGACCTTGCTGCCGATGTAAAATATTATTAAAACTGTTATTTACTCGTATTTTAGATTGATTTCAACATCGCTGTTTGAAAGTAGCTCTGACATCTCGTTTTGGGTAAGATTTATATGACCCAGCCGCGTATATGACCATGAATTAGAACCGTAAAAAATTACGATTTGATTTCCTTGATACAGAACAATATCACCATATGAGGTTGTAGTTTGTTTGTCGTTTCTCGGAAGCGATGTGCCGAGAGACCCGACCTGCTCAAATCCGCCGTACTTGGACATACTTACTGTTATTCCGCCTGACGACAGTTGCGACAGCGCGGCAACAGATTCATTATCTTCCCATGTTACTGGTACTTCTTGACCGCTTATCTTAAGGGTAAGGATACTGCTCACGGGCTGTTCCTCCTTGCTGCTCTCTTCTTCAGGGTCGGTTTTGCTCTCCGGCTCACTCACAAATTCAGTAACGGACACACTCGGAACAGTAGTGCTTTCACCCTCACCGAGGCCGGGTCTTTTCCCGCAGGAAATAAAAGCAACCAGTGCGGTAATAATTGCCATGATAAACGATACTACTTTAGCCATTATTTCAGCCCCCTTCCGAATTCATATGCTCTATCCAACTGTTCTTTGTGACGCTCCGCTTCACCTTGATTGTTAATGCCGCCGCAGAACAGAGAGCCTGCAAGTTCCGCCTTTTCAAAGCAATCCACCCAGCCCTGCAATCCGTTCACCGCTTTTTGGGGTGTAGTTTCTTCATCCTCCGCCGCAACCGACAGCATATACACTTTGCGGAAACGATAGTCCGAAGGATATAACGGATTCAGCCTGTCGAGCAGCGTTTTCATCTGCCCGCTCATTTCGTAATAATAGATCGGGGTCACGAATACGAGCGTGTCGGCGTTCCTGACCTTTTCGGCGATCTCAACGGCATCGTCCTTCAGCACGCATTTCTGCGTTTTCTGACAGGCAAGGCAACCAATGCAAAACTTGACGGTTCTACCCTTAAGACTGATCAGCTCAACGTCGTGCCCGGCGTCTTTCGCTCCGGCAATCAGCCGCTCGGCGAGGATATCGGAATTGCTTTTTGCGCGCAGACTTGTGGTTATTACTAATACCTTGCTCATTTCAGATTCTCCTTCATAAATTTTTCGATTTTGTCAAAGGGAATTATACCCGTCTGATCGTACAGGTCAGTATGCGACGCGCCGGGAATGATATACAACTCCTTGTTGTCCGCGTACTTGCTGTCCTTCACCATATCGGCGTAGGCGTCGCGGCTCATATAGCAGGAATGCGCCTTGTCGCCATGTATCATCAGTATGGCGGAGCGGATCTCCTTAGCGTAAGTGAACAGCCTCGTATTCATTAGCGAAGTGCCTGTATTCACCGTCCAGCCGTCATTTGAGTTCAGAGAACGGGGATGATAGCCGCGAGGCGTTTTGTAATAGGCGTAATAGTCCTTGACAAAGTAGGGCGCGTCCTCCGGCAGCGGATCGACCACACCTCCCGCTCTTGAGTATTCACCGGTTTTGTAGTCCTGCGTCCTCTGCGCGTTGACGGCAGCTCGCGCCTGATGACGCGCTTCCTCGTTGTCGGCGGAGTCGAAGTATCCGTTTCCTGCCACGCGGGACATATCATACATCGTGGACGTCACCGTGGCTTTCACTCTTGTATCGATACAGGCGGTCTGCAAAGCCATACCGCCCCAGCCGCATATCCCGATGATACCGATGCGTTCGGGATCGACGTTTTCCTGCACGGACAGGAAATCGACCGCCGCCTGAAAATCCTCTACGTCGATATCCGGCGAATGCATCGCACGGGGACAACCGCCCGACTCACCGGTAAAGGAGGGATCGAAGGCAATTGTCAGAAAACCGCGTTCCGCCATCGTCTGTGCGTAAAGTCCCGAGGACTGCTCCTTGCATGCGCCAAAGGGACCGCTGACAGCGATCGCGGGCAGCTTGCCCTCCGCGGTCTTCGGTACGTACATATCCGCCGCAAGCGTGATCCCAAAGTGATTGACAAAGGTTACTTTCTTTTGATCAACCTTTTCACTTTTCGGGAAGGTCTTGTCCCATTCTTTTGTAAGTGCAAGCTGTTCTGTTTTCATCATGATCGTAATTCCTTTCAAATTCATATTCTTTCTGTTTGCCGGATCATATAATCTAACCGGTCTATTCTTCTCTGGCTTTCATGCATCCGGTCGATCAAATCGCACCGCTTTGATTTGAGATACTGTTTCAGATCGTCTTTGTTTCCGTTTTTATATAGCCTGATTGCCTCATTCACCGTATCACCGTCAAATCCGGCTCCCGATAAACAAGTAGTCAGCGCTGTTTCATAGTCGCTCATCTCATCGCCAGACCTCCGCTGTTTTTTCTTGCAAATTCAATATATCACATTGACAAGCATTATGCTAATGGTTATAATTTATATCATGATATGAAAGAAAGGAATAACAAAAAGATATGGAGATACGTACGTTGCGTTATTTTTTAGCGGTGGCAAGAGAAGAAAATATGACACGGGCTTCGGAGACGCTTCACGTTACACAGCCGACGCTTTCAAAGGCGCTTAAAGCGCTCGAAGACGAACTTGGCAAAAAACTGTTTGAGCGGCACAGTTTCTCAATTTCGCTGACGGAAGAGGGAGCGTTGCTTCGTGACCGCGCGGAAGACCTTGTTACGATGGCTGACAAGATTGAAAAGGAATTCGTTTCGCTTGACGATATCACCGGCGGCGAGCTTTTTCTCGGACTTGCTGAATCGTATCAGATCAAATATATAGCTGACGCGATCAAAGCTTTGAAAAAACGCTACCCGAAGCTGCGGTATCATATCACAAGCGGCGACACCGAGCAGGTAGCGGATAAACTGCAAAAGGGACTTCTTGATTTTGTCGTGCTGGCAGAGGAACCCGATCCGAATAAGTACGATTTCCTTCCTCTGCCGGAAGCTGACGTTTGGGGCATAATTCTGCCGTCTGACGATCCGCTTACAAGAAAGACAAGCTTCAGTACGAAAGACCTTGCAGGACTTCCGCTGTTCTGTTCCGGTCAGGCATGGGAGAAT
>JAIKWV010000037.1 GCA_024684435.1 Clostridiales bacterium | reverse complement strand
CCCGTCCGCGGCGGATCGGATAAGGTCGAGCTTGAGGTCATGGTATCGGAGATCATGCATCAGATCGGAGTGCCGGCTCACATCAAGGGTTATCAGTACCTGCGGGAATCCATAATCCTTTCTATCAATGATCCGGAGATGTTGAACTCCGTGACGAAGCTGTTGTATCCCACCGTCGCCAAGACCTTCAAGACCACATCCTCCCGGGTTGAGCGAGCCATCCGCCACGCCATAGAAGTAGCCTGGGACAGGGGAGACGTGGACGTGTTGAGTTCCTACTTCGGTTATACCATCCAGAACACAAGAGGCAAGCCCACCAACAGCGAATTTATAGCAATGATAAGCGACAAATTGAGGCTTAAACTGAAAATATCATAAAATAAAAGCAGCAGATACCCGGGAAAGGTGTCTGCTGTTCTTTTTGAATGCAGCGACTTGTTTTGATACAAATGCACACCCCTTTTTCCTATCTTTAATTGTGTAAGGGGGTGTGCATTTTATGTAATGCTTATTCGTGTCAAGTTAAGGTGATGGGTGCTTATAATTTTGCATTGATTTTTTATAACAAAAAGTTTATAATTAAAAAATCATAATATTGAAGCATTTAATAATTGAGAGGATTATAGTTTGAAAAATAGAATTTTCAGAGCATACAGGATCGGATTGGGATACTGTTTTATACATTTTGCTGTCGAAACAGTGTGTTTTTATGAAATCTACTTAAGATTTTTCAATATGAACAGTTGGGTGCTTATCGCGTTGATATACGACGCACTCGCTTTTTTGCCGCAGTCGATATTCGGTATCATAAACGATCGTTTTCCGAAAATCAAGTTTGGAATAATCGGGTTGATTATGATCGGCATTTCATTATTTATAAAACAGAACTGGATTTTTATTACGATGATTGCATTAGGCAATGCTGTAGTTCATATTTCCGGAGCCGAGGCCACACTCAGATCAGCGTCAGATAAAATAGGACCGGCAGGTGTATTTGTAGGCGGAGGTTCTTTCGGTGTTATTCTCGGTCAGATCCTTGCTTTAAACAATTTCAGTTTTGCAAAATATTTTGTTTTGATTTTGTTGCTGCTTGCCTTGGTCAGCGATATTATTATTCAGATAAAAAACGATTATCAGTTTCATGCAACTGATTTTTCATATGCTTCACCTGCTTCATTTAAAGTCATAATTATAATGATGTTTGTTACAGTTGCTGTACGTGCGTATGTCGGATATTCGATACCCATGCGGTGGAATGATACTACCAAAGAATAAGCCGCTATGTTTATTTTTATGGGTATAGGCAAAGGCTTTGGCGGAATAATGTCAGATTTTTTCGGCACAAAGAATGTCTCAGTTCTGTCATTGTGCCTTTCGATTCCGTTTTTGCTTTTTGGTAATAACAACGCAGTATTGTCACTTTTCGGACTGACACTTTTTAGTATGACGATGGCGCCGACTCTCGGCATTCTGGTCTCTAAGTTTAAAGATATGCCTGGTCTTTCGTTTGGTATTACTACGGTTGGTCTGTTTGTTGGTACGTTTCCCATTTTCTTTTTTAAACCGAATTCTTTTTTTCAAAAATCCATTATTACAACTGTGCTGACGTTACTGGCTGCATTTTGTTTTTATAAGTGCGCAAATAATAAAAAAGGAAGTGATAAAAATGTTGCTTGATATGATTTCGCTAATTGATCCTATTTTTGAGAGTAAAATAACAGTAATAATCATTTTTGTTGTATATTGTCTTTTTTTAGCTGCGGTAATTAGTATTATCGCTGCAGTCAATAAAAAACGGAATAAAAAAACAAACTGGATCCCTATAATAATTTCTGTAGTAATAAGTTGTATTATACTTGGAGTACAGCTGTATTTACTTTATAGTGATGCCAATGCGCCAAGAGGTGGTCCTATGCCTTTTGATTATATTAATTAAATATGTTGTTAAGTATATTTAAACCGCTGATAATTACAATTATCCTGGAATCTTTTATTGTAGCTATTATAAATAAAAGTTTGTACAGTGTTCTTATTAGTGTTTTATGTAACGTTTTAACAAATCCGGCAGCAAATTTGACGTTTGCGGCTTTTACGAGGGATTTGGATTATTTCAAATCATGGATTTTATTGATCGCTGTTGAGCTGACGGTTGTTTTGACAGAAGCATGGTTGTATATAATGCTTATAAATGGAAGCAGAAAAAGATTGCTGTTTACATCATTAGCCGCTAATCTGTTTTCATTTGCAGTCGGGCTGATGCTGTATCCGGATTTTTTTCGATAATTGAGTAAAAATCTCCGCCTCAGCAGGATAAACAAGTCCGTAAAAAATGTACAGTAGAAAAATGCCCCCTATGGTAGAATAGAAACAACTACCACAGAGGGGATTTTGATATAAAAATGAAGCAGTAAAATCCTGTCGCTGTTTAATGAATACTGAATACTGAAAACTTGAAAGCGAAAATCCTGTCGCGCTATGCGGCAGGATTTTCGCTCTGGCGGAAGCGGTGGGATTCGAACCCACGAGCCCGTGAGGACTACCTGATTTCGAGTCAGGCCCGTTATGACCACTTCGATACGCTTCCATGTGTATTGAATTACCCTGATATTTTATCAAAGAGTTGTGCGTATGTCAACCGAAAAAAGGATATTTTTTGTTTTTATTCTATCAGGTGATCGCGTGATCGTTTTTGTAATTTATACACAGGTTTTTTAATGTCATTTTACAGACTGATTTTTACAGCGTTATCAATCAAACGGATTTTCCGTGGGGTAGGGCAGGGCTTTGGGTTGATTGTAAGAGATGTCCTGTACGTCGAGAAAGCGGAATACTTCGTATGCTGATATTTCACCGCTCTGTCAGCGCACATTTTGCAGGAAGGTGTGTTGCCGCAATGGAACACCATGAAGGTATCCGTCAGGGCATAGGCTGTTTTGCTCTTTATCTCCTTTGACAGCTCTGGCAATGGGAATAAAATCTGTTATCATCTTTGCAATATCATCTGCTGTACCCACAGGATAGGAGGGTATGTACGCCTGAATATGGCGCATTGCCAGATTATTATAATAAATCATTCCGGTTTATTCAAGGCGGTTTGATCGGTATTTATTTTTGTGAAATAATAAGACCGGAACAGGTCAAACGTCAATACTTGACTAATATCGGCTTTAGTAATATAATATATTTCAATATACGATACTTCAAGAATATTGAGAAAGGAATGTTTTGACCGGTCATTTCCCGGAAAAACAGGATTTTTTATGAAGATAATAATTGCAGGTGACGGTAAGGTAGGTCATGCGCTTACCAGGTTACTGTCACAGGAAGGTCACGAGCTTGTAGTTATTGACTCAGATCCGGAAGTGTTGGAAAACAATTCACAGCTGTTTGATGTGCTCCCCATAGAGGGAAACTGTGTTACAATGAAAACCCTGAGCGAGGCTCAGGTGGAGGAGGCGGAGCTGCTTATTGCCGCCACGAACTCCGATGAAATAAATCTTCTTTGCTGTTTTACGGCGCGTAAGCTCAATCCGAATTTACATACCATTGCCCGTGTCCGTTCACTTGAATACCTGCACCAGTGTTATGAGATGCGTGAGGATTTCGGTCTGTCGATGACAATAAACCCGGAGGGCAACGCCGCCAAGGAAATATTCCGGCTTTTGCAATTTCCCGGGTTCCTTAAGCGTGAGACCTTTGCAAAGGGCAGGGTAGAGATAGTGGAGCTCCTTATTCCCGGCGATTCCGTGCTTTGCGGGGTTCAGCTCAGCAAGCTGTCCGATGTCTTAAAATGCAAGGTGCTGATCTGTGCCGTGGTACGTGACGGAAACGTGGCTATACTCGGCGGTAACGACACCATAAAAGAAAACGACCACATTTACGTTACGGCCCCCACAAACGTTTTATCCACCCTGCTGGCGAGCCTTAATATCATAACAAAAAAGACCAAGCACGTTATGATAATAGGCGGAGGAAGGATCAGCCATTTTCTTGCAAAGAGTCTTATCTCCGCCGGTATCAAGGTGAAAATAATCGAGCAGGACGAGGAGCGTTGCCGCTTACTTTCCCGCCAGATACCGGAAGCGGCTATTATCAATGCGGACGGTTCATCCCAGGAGGTGCTTGACAGCGAAGGTCTGGCTCAGACAAACGCCCTTGTTGCCCTGACCGGTCTGGATGAGATAAATATAATCATGTCCCTTTATGCCGCGTCACGAGGTGTGCCTCAGGTGTTTACAAAGGTAAACCGAATGGAATCCACCGGGTTCCTTGAGGATATAGGCATAAACCGCATAATCAATCCCGAGGAGCTGTGCAGCGCCAGCATCGTGCAGTATGTCCGCGCGCTGCAGAACCAAACCGGCGCGGCGGTAACACTTCACCATATAGCCGGCGGCAGGGCGGAGGCTCTGGAATTCAGAGTTAATGAAGGCACATACTTCACCAATACCCCCCTTAAAAGTGTAAATATAAAGAAAAATATCCTTATTTCCTGTATTAGCCATAAGGGTAAAACGGTTATCCCGGACGGTAATTCGGCGTTTACTGTGGGTGACACGATAATAGTCGTCAATGCCACAGGAACACCGATACTTCAGCTGAATGATATTTTCAATATATGAGATATGAGGAGATTTTCAGATGAACATTAAGCTTATCTCCCGTATTATTGCGATGATATTGCTTGCTGAGTCTGTTTTGATGCTGCCGTCCATGTTTATCGCGATATCCGACGGCGACATGAAAGTGGCGCACAGCTTTATGATAACCATCGTTTTAGTAGCGGCTATCGGTCTTATCGTGCTTAAGTTTGTTAAGAACACACGCAAGGACTTCTATGCTCAGGAGGGTCTGGTCACCACCGGTCTCTCATGGATCGTCATGTCGCTTTTCGGGGCTCTTCCGTTTTTTATCAGTAAACAGATACCCAATTACATAAACGCGGTATTTGAGACCGTTTCCGGTTTTACCACCACGGGAGCTTCTATATTGGGCGATGTTGAATCCCTGTCAAGAGGTATTTTGTTCTGGCGCAGTTTTACCCACTGGATAGGCGGTATGGGCATGCTGGTATTCCTGCTTGCCGTTATCCCCGTAATAGGCAAGAACTCAGGCTCAAACGTATATTTGTTGAGAGCCGAAAGCCCCGGACCCAGCCCGGGAAAGTTTACGCCGAAGATACACCATACGGCGCTTATCCTCTACGGAATATATTTTGCGCTGACCTTCCTTTGTTTTTGCTTCCTGTTGGCGGGCGGTATGCCGGTATTTGACAGTATGTGTACCGCTTTCGGCACTGCGGGTACAGGCGGTTTTGGAGTAAAAAACACGAGTCTGGCAGGTTACAGTGCTTATCTTCAGAATGTGACCACCGTATTTATGCTGCTTTTCGGCGTCAACTTCAATATCTATTATCTTTTGATCCTGAGAAAGTTCAGTTCCGTTTTCAAGGATGAAGAGCTTCGAGCATATATATTTCTTGTTTTCTTGTCCGTAGTCAGCATAAGTTTGAATATTTATGTGAGTATGCCTGAGACATACGGCACCTTCAGATCAGCGCTGCACGAAGCGGCTTTCCAGGTGAGCAGTATAATGACCACCACCGGATTCAGCACCTGTGATTTTGACCTTTGGCCTTCGTTCTCAAAGTCGATACTGTTGGTACTGATGTGCGTCGGCGCCTGCGCGGGAAGCACGGGAGGCGGCATGAAGGTAATAAGGATATCCCTGCTTTTCAAGAGCATCAAGCGCAATACAATAAAGGCTATACATCCCAGACAGGTGTGGGCTATTCAGGTCAATGAACGTGTGGTAGATGAAAAAATAATAAACGGTACCCACGCATATCTTTCGGTGTACTGTTCGATCTGCCTTATAAGCTTTTTGCTGATATCTCTTGACGGTCTGACAACAGGAACCAATCTTTCTGCTGTTCTTGCTTGTTTTAACAACATAGGCCCCGGTATAGAGCTTGTGGGCGCTTCCCGCAATTATTCTGTTTACGGAGCATTTTCAAAGATAATTCTTTCACTTGATATGCTTTTGGGCAGGCTTGAGATCTTCCCAATACTGCTTCTCTTCAACTTCAATACATGGAAACGGCACGGCTAATAAACAAACACGGAGCGGGACACCGCTCCGTTATTTTATGCCGTGTTTTATATTTTGCTTTTTATGTGCTTTATTGCGCCCTTTTCCAGGCGGGAGACCTGCGCTTGGGATATTCCTATTTCTCCGGCGACCTCCATTTGAGTTTTGCCCTTTAAAAATCTTAGATACAGTATCCGCTTTTCCCGGGGATCAAGCTCGGCTATTGACTGCTTAAAGGTTATTTCATCGATCCAGTTATCATCGGTATGGCTGTCGCCGATCTGATCCATTACATATATCGTGTCATTCCCGTCTGAATAAACCGGTTCGTAAAGCGAGACCGGGTCAACAATGGATTCAAGAGCCAGCACTACGTTTTCCTTTTTTGTGCCCAGTTCCTCCGCTATTTCTTCCACCGTGGGCTCTCTCTTCAACTTATCGGTGAGCCTTTCCTTTGCCTGCATGGCGTGATATGCCGTGTCCCGCATGGATCTGCTGACCCTGACTGAATTATTGTCCCGCAGATATCGCCTTATTTCGCCTATTATCATGGGAACGGCGTAGGTGGAGAGCTTAACGTTTTGATTAACGTCAAAGTTATCTATTGCTTTTATCAGCCCTATACAGCCCACCTGAAACAGGTCGTCAAGGTTTTCGTCCCTGTTGGTGAATCGCTGTATAACGCTGAGTACCAGCCTTAAATTGCCGTTTATCAGTTCTTCCCGTGCGCTTTTACTGCCTTGCCTTGCAAGCTTTAAAAGCGTCTTTTTCTCACTGTCATTGAGTACCTTCAACTTTGATGTATTGACCCCACATATTTCCACCTTGTTGTAGTACATTAAAGAAATACCCCCGACACATTGATAATAAAATTATTACCATTGTGCGGGGGAATAATCAGTATGGGAAAAATTACCTAAATCTCGATTTTTGAAAACACTTCGCCAACCTTTTCGTGGATAACGATGCTTGCCTCATTATCTATGGGCGTAGAGGCGCGGTTGATGAGTATCAGCTCAGAGCCGTTAAAGTATCTTACCATACCGGCGGCAGGGTAGACAGAAAGACTTGTGCCGGCAATGATGAGAACATCAGCTCCGGCTATTGCGCCTACTGCCTTGCGCACGGTCATATCGTCAAGTCCTTCCTCATAAAGAACTACATCGGGCTTGACTGTGCCGCCGCAGGAACAGCGGGGGATGCCGGTGCTGTTGAGTATAAAATCCGCGTCATAAAATTTTCCGCATTTCATGCAGTAATTCCTGTGTACCGAACCGTGAAGCTCATAAACGGTTTTGCTTCCCGCCATCTGGTGAAGACCGTCGATATTCTGTGTTACAACGGCGTTGAGCTTGCCTGCCTGCTCAAGCTCTGCAAGCTTTATATGCGCGGCATTGGGTTTGGCGGTTTTGCATATCATCTTGTTGCGGTAGAAGTTGTAAAAATACTCGGTGTTTCTGATGAAAAAAGAGTGGCTGAGTATCTCCTCGGGAGGATAGTCATATTTTTGACTGTACAGACCGTCAACGCTCCTGAAATCCGGGATACCGCTTTCGGTGGAAACGCCGGCTCCTCCGAAAAATACAATGTTCTTATTGTTTTTTATAACTTCCAAAAATTTGTCGATCATACTGTCACCCCTGAAAATCATTCTTTGTATATCTTCATCATGAATTTATATACGGGTCCGATCAATGAAAAGTCGTGGGATAATTTGTCGCACAGCCTGTCGGAAAACAACAGGTCAAAATCTTTGCTGTCATGGAACAGGCAGATGTTTTTTCTGTTCAGCCAGTTCCGGGCGTCCGCACTGCTGTCGGGATAATGATCCTTCTTGTAGGTATCGCCGATCAGCTCAAAAACATCCTGATCCTTAAATGCCTTGAGAGCGGCTTTAAAATCCTTGTCGCCGCTGAGGATAAGCTCCCGCATATTTGTCATGGACTCTGAGGACGCCTGATAATATCCGCAGCCGTAGCTGAACCCGCCGGGAGATATCTCAAAGAAAAAGGCAGGCAGACCGTTATAAAGCTTTTTCTCCCGCATAAAGCTTATCCATATGTGATCCCGGTACAGGGATTTGTCCTTTGAAAATCTTGTGTCCCGGCGGATGCGGGCAATGGATTTTCCCACCTTGGGTTCACATATCATCCTTTCGTCTATGTCCATCATTGCGGGGGTTAGCCAGATCACAAGCTCCTCAAGGGGCTGGCGGACATATTTGATATAATCATCTTTGTGATCGTCGTACCACTGTTTGCTGTTCCTTATCCTGTTTTCAAAGAGAAAATCCAGAGATTTCGGCGTGATCGGCATTTTTATCACCCTTTTGTTTTATTTTACGGGAGCTGCAGTAAAGGAGAATTCCAGACCGTTTTTGTAATCTATGGCGTATTGGGGCAGTACGTCAGGACCGCAGCTGGCGGTGCCTGTGCCCCGCATAAACCCGTCTATGCTGAGGAAGGTGGTGCCTTCATTATGGAGATCCTCCTGATGACGGGTGTTCTGCAGGAGCTTCTGAGAGTAGTTGTGGGCGCTGAAGCTGAGCTTTCTGTCGGCATTGCAGAATATCAGACCCTCGCCGTCGTGGTTGGTGAGCTTGAGCCATCTGATGCCGCCTCTGTTGCCGTTGTCCTGGGGCTTGATGTAGGGCTCGTTCATTTCGTCGACCCGGGTCTTATAAATGCCGAGAAGAGTGTGGGCGTTGAAATCCGGCAGGTTTTCTTTTTCACCCAGACCGTAATATTCCACGTTCTTCATTTCCGGTGACATTTCAAGCTTAAGACCGAAGCGCATGAGCTGAATAAGCTCAGCGTCAGGGGTACCGAGCCACTTTTTGCATGGTTTAAGCGATGATGTGATATCTATACTGCCGTTTGAATGAACGGCGTATTTTATATCAAAATCAAACACGTTTTTCCTTTTTGCCTTTATTACAAAGCCTGCGGATACAAGTACAGCCTCCGGGACGCTCTCATATGAGAAGCTTTTAAGCACTGTCCTGCATTTATCAAATCCCTGCTTTATAAGATTTATTCGGATTATGTCGTTATCGAGGGGGGCGCGGTAAATGTTGGGTAGAAACCCCTTACAGCCCTCAGCGGGATTTTTATTGATAAATTCGGTGCCGTTGTATCTGTAGTTGATAACGGTTCCCGCAGCTTTGTCAAACACGACTGCACCCTTGTCAAAGTTTACTGTGAGAACGCCGTTCAGATCCTCCGCGTTCAGGATCTTTCCCTTTGCAAATTTTATCTTTCTGTCACATTCGTTCAGTATTATCTGCTCCGCGGCGATCTCCTCGCCGGTGTTCTTATCGGTATAGATGAAATTCACGAAATATTCGTTGTTCTTATCTATACGGGGCAGCTTAAGATCTACCTCCTGTGTCGCGCAGGGAGGAGCGCTGAGAGAGAATTTGCCTGACTTTATCTCAACTCCGTTTTTGAGCAGCACCCATTTTACGCCGATATAATCAGCGCTGCGGAAATAGTTTGTGTTCCTGAATTTGAAATTGTTGTCCCCGGCGTATTCCGCGCGGACAGGGCGGTAGACCGCCTTCATTTGCCATGCTCCGTTATGGGGAGTTCTGTCAGGATAAACAAGACCGTCAACACAGAAATTACCGTCGTGCTTACGCTCGCCGTGATCTCCGCCGTAGGTGTATTTGTACTTGCCGGAATCATGCAGTACGGAGTGATCGCACCATTCCCAGATACAGCCGCCCATGAGCTTGTCGTAGGAATAGATGACCTTCCAGTAATCCTCAAGACCGCCGGGTCCCACGCCCATGGCGTGAGCATATTCGCATTGATAGAACGGTTTGCCGTTGTATCCTTTATTCTCAGGATCAAGCCCTCTGCCTATGGCGTCCATTTCCGCCTGACTTGCGTACATTCTGGAATACACGTCGTAAGCGTGTACCTCGGTGTGATAAACGCTCTCATAATGCACGGGAAGCTCCGGGGCAACCTCGTGCAGATATTCATAACAGACATCCTGACACCTGTGACCGCCCGCCTCATTGCCTAACGACCACATATAAATTGAGGGATGGTTCCTGTCCCTGAAGTACATGCGCTTCACACGGTCAAGATATCTGGGAGCCCATTCAAGGTTCTGGCTGATAAGATGAAAGTCGTTATTCGGTTTGCCTTCAATGCCGTGGGTCTCGATATCCGCTTCATCCGTTATGTAAAGTCCGTAGATGTCTGCCAGCATGAGCAGGTGAGGGTCTGGGGGATAGTGAGAGGTCCTGACCGAGTTTACGTTCAGGCTATTCATGAGCTTAACGTCCTTTTCATAGTCGTCAAAACTCATGACATAGCCCTTTATTGGGTTGGAATCGTGGTGATTGACGCCCTTTATCTTTATAAGCTTATCGTTGTAATAGAAGAAATCTCCCTCGATCCTGACCGTTTTGAAACCGGTTATGCTGCGGATGACTTCAACGGGCTCTCCCTTTGATCTCAGCGTTATATAAGCCTGATATACCGTGGGGATCTCCGCGTTCCATTCCGTTACGTCAAGCCCTTTAAGTTTAATTTCGGTCTTTGCTTCGGCTTCACATTCAGAAAGGGCAATGAGCTTTCCATCCTTTTCAATACGCAGTTCAATGCTGTACCCGTCAGAGGGAGCTGTGACCGATATTTCAGCGTCAATATCATATTTATCTCCATTTTTAGTCGGCTTTATAAAATAGTCGTAAATATGGGTCTTAGGCAGCTTGTGAAGGAGCACGTCCCTGAATATGCCGGTTTCCCTGAACATATCCTGCGCCTCAAGGTACGTTCCTGTGGACCACCTGTGAACCACGGCTATAAGCTCGTTTTTGCCGACATTTATAAAGTCGGTTATGTCAAAGCCGGCGGTGTTGTGAGCGCCCTCGCTGTAGCCGACAAAGCGACCGTTGACATACAGATCCACGCAGGGGATAACGCCCATGAATTCAAGGTAGTATATTTTATCCGCGCTTTCAATATCAAAGCTTTTTCTGTATACGCCCACAGAGAGCTTTTCAGGCAGGTTTGGCACCTTTTCCTCAAACTCATAAAGAACGTTGAGATATACCGGGTTCTGATAGCCGATCCTCTGCCATGTGGACGGGACCTTTATCTTGTCAAATGACATCTTGTCCGTGTCAATAAGCTCCGGCAGATCGGAAACATCCTTGAAATATTTAAAATCCCACTCACCTGACAGAACGTCTACAAGCTCTGAGGAATATCTCTCGTTCCTTAAACTGACTTTATCAAGAACATCCCTTGAGGCGTAGGGGATAAAATAAGCGCGTGGAGTGAGCTTGTTCAACTCATAAATGTCAAAATCACGGTAGTTCGTTTTATTGATACGATAATCCATACTGCACTATCCTTTCGACTTTTTAAAGTAATTTTTTTATCTCGTTTGCAATGCGCTCTGTTGAATGCCCGTCACAGGCGCTCATAAATTTTTCCCTGAAATCAATGGCTTTTGATTTTAATGTATCATCGACACCGGCTCGCAGGAGCGCTGATAATTCCGCCTGATCGTAGACCACGGGACCCGGCAGGTCTTCGGGATAATCAACGTAAAACGACCGTTCATACCTGTCAAAATCAGGGCAGTAAAAGACGGTGGGTACATTCATAAGGGATGCGTCAAAAATGACAGATGAGTAATCTGTAATAAGAATATCCGATACAGATAGGATCTCGGGCGTGGGATCTGAGTTCAAGTTAATGATCTTGTCACAGCTCCCATCTTTCAGCAGTTCTTCATTCATAACGGGGTGCTTATGAATGACAAAGACCTCATCGTCTTTGAGAAAAGCGTTTAATTCAGCCCAGTTGATCTCCGGATCAAAGGGTACGCGTTTGCCCTTGATCTCCCTGAATGTGGGGAAATATGAATATATTTTTTTACCTTTCAGCTCAGGATGTCTGCCGTATATATTTTTACGCATATCATCTAAGGCGGCTTTGTTCAGCAGGGCGTCTGTTCTGGGCATACCCAGGGCTTTTACTTTTTCAATATCTATTCCGAAGGCCTGAGCGTAAAATTTGCGGCAGTGTTCGGATGTAACGGTTACCAGATCGTATTGGGAGTGGGTAGCTATTTCCTCACGTCTGGTCAGTTGTGAAGGCGCATCCAGACCGAAACGCTTGAATGCGCCCCCCGCGTGCCATATCTGCACCACCTTTTGCCCGTCCCGCAATTTGAGGTTGCGCAAGTAACGGACGTAATCGTCGGTAACGATGACCTTGTTTGTCAGCAGACGGTAATAGATAACCGGCTTAATGAATACGGAATGGGGCAGGGTATGGGCGCATATGATCTTTTTAGTGTCAAGTGCGTCGAAAAGTACTTTGCTGTTTTCCAGCAGTTTCCCGTCTGCCCGGATGGTGTAAAAAAACACCCGGTCACGCAAAGGCAGCCGCCTGAAAACAGAGCGCAGAAAAAGGTTTATACGTTTTATTGACAACTTGATAAAATTCTTAAAACGCTTTTTTGCCGCCGATAAAAAATTCATTTTCGGTTTCACCCGCTAAACTTTAAATTACAATAATTATTATATAAAAATATACTTATTATTTCAAGGGATAACAGGTATTTTTTGACAGAAAAAACACCGCCGAGCAGAAACGGCGGTGCTGTTTAACATATCAAAGAACTTTGTTGAAGAAATCTATAGCTCTGGGTTCTTTCGGATTCATAATGACCTCCTGAGGAGTGCCTTCTTCAATTATGTACCCATTATCGATAAAGATCACTCTGTCCGCTACCTCACGGGCAAAGCCTATCTCATGGCTGACTATAAGCATTGTCATACCGTCCGCGGCCAGATCTCTCATGACCTGCAAGACTTCGCCCACCATTTCCGGATCAAGGGCCGATGTGGGCTCATCAAAAAGCATTATGTCAGGATGCATACAAAGGGAGCGGGCGATGGCAACGCGCTGCTTCTGTCCTCCCGAAAGCTGTGCCGGAAAAGCGTAGGCTTTTTCTTCAAGCCCGACCTTTTTCAGCATATGCATCGCTTCTTCGACAGCCTTCTCTTTCGACAGCTTTTTGAGCTGAGTGGGGGCAAGAGTCAGGTTCTCGATAACGTTGAGATTGTTGAATAAATTAAAATGCTGGAATACCATTCCGATATTTTCGCGGATCTTGTTGATATCGGCTTTTTTATCGTTGATCTTGTTGCCGTCAACAATGATCTCACCGCTTGTTGATTCCTCAAGTCTGTTTAAGCATCTCAGAAAAGTCGACTTGCCGCTGCCGGAGGGACCCAGAATAACAACGACTTCGCCCTCGTAAACATCGGTGGATATGTCCTTTATGACTTCCAGATGCCCGAAGTTTTTCTTAAGATGAGAAACGTGGACTTTTATATTATTTTTGTTCTCCACTGCTGCGGTTAAGCCTCCTTTCAAGACGTTTTGCAAGCCGCGATAGTAAGGTTATTATAACAAGATACATAAAGCCTACGATTATCCATATCTGGAAGGATTGGTGGGTAACGGATATAACGCTTTTGGCTGTGTTGACCAGCTCCGGGAATCCGATAACGGAAAGAATAGACGTATCTTTTAACGTAATTATGAACTGGTTGATTATACTGGGGATCATGGTGCGTATCGCCTGAGGAAGGACGACCTTCTTCATTGAACGCCAGTAGGGCATACCAAGGCTTCTTGCGGCCTCCATCTGCCCCTTATCAACGGATTGAATACCCGCGCGGATAATTTCAGCCATATATGCTCCGCAGTTCAGGGAAAGACAGATTATACCGGCCTGTAATGATGTGAACGTGAACCTTATGTTCAGCATATTTTTAAATGCGTATGGGATACCGAAGTAAACAAAAAACGCCAGAACGATCATAGGTACGCCTCTGATAATGTCAACAAAGACACGGGCGATTATCTTGCAGACCTTGCTGTTCAAAACGCTGAGCATACCGAACAACAGACCGATAAAGCTGGCAAAAACAAGACTGTAAAGCGCCATTACAAGGGTGTGCCCCATTGCGGTGAGCAACAGCTTACTGTAATCCGAAATCAGCTGTATCATAATTACATCTTCTACTGATAACCAGTATTCCTTTCAGTGATTGTTTCTAAAAGTTAAGGCACCCTCAGGTGCCTTAACCGAAATTTTTAATTAAAAATTAGCCAAGGTATTTAGCAAGGATCTCATCGTATGTACCGTTTGCCTTAATGTTTGCAAGTCCGGCATTGAAGAGGCTTATAAGCTCCTGATTCGCTTCATCGAATATAGCAAATCCGTAACCTGAACCGTCGTTTGCAGAGCTTTCAACAACCTTGAGGGGAAGGTTTCCGTCCTTTATAGATGCCTTCATAACGGGCGTATCCTCGAAGCAGGCAACTTCCTGACCGCCGATAACAGCCTGATACATCGTGTCGGAATCTTCGTATACCGTGATGCTGAAACCGTACTTATCCTTAAGCTCGTTTGCGTAATTTTCGCCCTGAGTGCTTCTCTTAACGGCAACCTTGAGGCCTTTAAGATCATCGAATGAAGCAATGGTGGAATCTGCTGCGACCGTCATTGTCTGTGTGCAGGTGTAATAGCTGTCAGAGAATATCCAACCGTCGTTCTTGCGGGCATCGGTAATGGAAGCGCCGGCGATCATACCGTCTGCCTGACCGGCCTGGCATGCTGTGATAGATGCATCCCAACCGAGAGATTTAAGCTCATAATCAAAGCCCTGATCTTTAGCTATAGCGGCAAGAATGTCTACGTCGATGCCTACGAATTCACCGTCTTTGTTTGTAAACTCAAAGGGGTTAAAAGCGGTGTCTGTTGCGATGATCCATTTTTTGCCTGAATCTGCCGGCTCTTCAGTAGCGCCGCAGCCGGCGAAAAGGAGAGCTAAAGTTGTAACGCTGAGAAGTAATGCCAAAAACTTTTTCATAAGATACCACTCCTTAATATTTTTTTGTACCGATAAAGTACTTATATAGTTTAATATATTTTTAATGGAATGTCAATATTATCCTACACCGTTTGTATTTAATAAGATTTGAATTAAAAATCAAAGGGGGCTGACCAATGCAGCCTCCTTCGATTTGAGAATAATTTAATATCAGAATATTACTTTTTCCTTATCTTGAGCAAGAGCAAGAGCCATAAACTCATCAATACCCATGGCGCCGATATCGCCTTCGCCTCTCTTGCGGACGGAGAGAGTATCGGTCTCTATTTCCTTATCGCCTACAAGAAGCATATAGGGGATCTTTTCAAGCTGAGCCTCACGGATCTTGTAGCCGATCTTTTCGCTGCGGTCATCAACGGATACGCGCAGACCGGCGTCAATGAACTTTTTCTTGATCTCATAAGCTTTTTCATGATGCCTTTCGGAAATGGGCAGTATCCTTATCTGCTCCGGTGACAGCCACAGGGGAAGGGCTCCGCCGTATTTTTCCAGAAGCAGAGCTATGGTGCGTTCATAACAGCCGAGAGACGTTCTGTGGATGATGTAGGGGTACTGCTTTGTGCCGTCGGCGGCGACATAGGTCATCTCGAACTGACGGGCAAGCATAAGGTCGATCTGAATGGTGACAAGGGTATCCTCTTTACCGTAAACGTTCTTCATCTGGATATCAAGCTTGGGACCGTAGAAGGCGGCTTCGCCCACAGCCTCGGTGTAGTTTATGCCGATATCATCAAGAATGTTGCGCATAAGACCTTCCGCTTCATCCCACATTTCCGGGGTGCCGATGTACTTCTTGGTATCATTGGGATCCCACTTGGAAAGACGGTAGGTAAGGTCATCTATTATGCCTATGTCGGTCATTACCTTTTTGGCAAGGTTGACGCAGTTGGTGAATTCTTCCTCAAGCTGTTCGGGCATGAGAATAAGGTGACCCTCAGATATGGTGAACTGACGCACACGGATAAGTCCGTGCATTTCTCCGGAAGCCTCGTTGCGGAACAGGGTAGAGGTCTCGCCGTAGCGCAAGGGAAGGTCGCGGTAGGAATGCATTTCATTGAGGTAGACCTGATACTGGAAGGGGCAGGTCATGGGACGCAGGGCATAGACCTCGTCATCCTTTTCCTCGTCGCCAAGAACGAACATGCCGTCCTTGTAATGATCCCAGTGACCGGAGATCTTGTATAGGTCTGATTTTGCCATAAACGGAGTGCGGGTCATCAGGTAGCCGAATTCCTTTTCCTCCGTATCCTGAATGTACCTGTTAAGGATCTGGAAAAGCTTTGCGCCCTTGGGCATAAGAAGGGGAAGCCCCTGACCGATGATCTCACTGGTTGTAAAGTAACCTAATTGACGGCCGATAATATTGTGATCGCGCTTCTTTGCCTCTTCTACAGCCTGAAGATACGCTTCAAGCTCGTCGTTCTTTGTAAAGGCGGTAGCGTATATACGCTGAAGCATTTTCTTTGTGGAGTCGCCTCTCCAATATGCGCCTGTGCAGGATGTAAGCTTAAATGCCTTTACACGTCCTGTTGAGGGAATATGAGGACCTGCGCAGAGCTCTGTAAACTCGCCCTGCTTGTAGAAGGTGATCTTTTCGCCCTTGCCGGCGTGTTCATTGATAAGCTCCACCTTGTATTCTTCCCCAAGGTCGGACATGAGCTTGAGAGCCTCGTCAACGTCAAGTTCAAAACGCTCAAGCGCCAGATCCTCCTTGACTATTTTCTTCATTTCAGCCTCGATCTTAGTAAGGATCTCTGGGGTGAAGGCGGTGTCGATATCAAAATCATAATAGAATCCGTTTTCTATAGCGGGACCTATTGCAAGCTTTGCGGAAGGATATAACCTTTTGACAGCCTGCGCAAGGATGTGTGAGGCGGTGTGACGGAAAGCTTTTTTGCCCTCGTCGTCATCAAAGGTCAGTATTTCAAGGCTGCAATCCTTATCAATGGGGGTGCGCAGATCGGCGACCTTTCCGTCGATCTTGCATACGCAGGCGGCTTTGAATAAGCCCATGCCTATGCTTTTTACGATCTCCATCGCGGTTGTGCCGTTTTCATACTCTCTGACAACTCCGCCCTTTAAAGTTACATTTACCATAGTGCATTTCTCCTTTCAATATAAAAAAGCCTCATCCCTGAAAATGGGATGAAGCTTAAACTCCACGGTTCCACCCAAATTGCGGCAATGCCGCCACTTGAATAACTTTAACGCAGTTTATACGGTCCGCCTTATCAAATAATTGCTTCGACAGACACTCGGCAGTGGTCGTATCCGCCGTTTAACATCCGTGATTTCAGCCGGGTCACAGACTCTCTGAGAAAAACATATGGCAAATACTCTCTGCTTCAACGAGATGATATATTAAATACATTTTCATTATATCATTTTTCAGCGCATTGTCAACACCTAAAAAAAATATACGGATCGTTTTCTTATTCCTGCCAGCAGAAGTGACTGTCATATACCATGACGCCGGAATATCCGAAGAAACTCTTCAAATGCTCATCAAGTTCCTTTTTGCTGACGCCTTTCTTTAAAATGACCTGCAAAAATCCGCCGCCGCCTGCGCCGCAAATCATTTTTCCGTCTATCATATCTTCGCAGATTTGGAAGATCTGATCTATGCAGGTGTTGGTGCAGTCCGAATCAAGGGCTTTGGATAGTTCCCAGTGCTCATTCAACAGCTCTGCGAATCTGTCTATGTTGCCCGATTTTAAAGCGCGCGCCATCCGTTCGGCGAGAATTTGTATCTTTTCCAGCGCGTCAAGAGAGGTCTTTTCGTTTGCTATGTACCTGCCCATGACTGTTCTGAGAAGATTTCTTGCCAGGCGGCGCTGACCGGAAAAGATGAGACAGAATCTTTCTTCAAGCTCAGCCTTCGCCTTCTCAGGTACATCTATTTTTTCGCAGTTTACTATTTGATTTATGCCTTTTTTCGATGAGAAGAGCTTTATGCCTTTGACTGCGCCGCCGAGGGAGTCCTGCCACCCTCCGCCGGTTGACATGATCTGTTCCATCTGCATAACCATAGAGCACACGTCATCTTCGCTGAGCTCTATGTCGAAATAGTCAGCAAGAGCGTTCAGACATGCACAGGCAAGAATACTGCTTGTCCCGAGACCCGAACCGCGGGGAATGTTGATTACAGAAGTCGTAAACGAAAATCCTCCGGTCCTGCCGATTATGCTGTCAAATGAGACGGACTCCTTTTCGGGTATCAAACCGAAAACTATAAGAGCTGCTTTTTGGATAGCAAAAGAGTCAAACGGACTGCTCAGATCCTGCAAGGCGTCAATGCTGGAAAAGCTGTGCCTTGAGCCGTTGTCGTCACAGGCAAGGACGATCTCATTGCTGTCAAGCCTTGAAATATATGCGCAAATAGGCAGCTCGTCACCCAGACAAACAGCCGCGTTAAGCACTTTCCCTCCGTTTTCGTTGCAATAAGGAGAGGTGTCGCTCCAGCCGCCGCCCCAGTTGACCCTGACCGGAAGTCTTTGTTCGGCATGATCCTTTACCGCTCTGAGTGAAGGATTGTAATAGATCGGGCGGGAATTGTCGGTTATTTCATTGCGTATCTCTTTAAAGCACGCGTCAAGGTAATCATCATTGTTTAATATTTGAGACAAATAATAATAAACACGTATGCGCTTGCTGAAATCATAGCTGTTGATATCGTCAAGCAAAAGTTCAATAGTCTGTTCCGACATGGGGTGTTTCATTGATTCGCAGACTTCTCGCGCCGATACGCCGTTGTCTATGTTTTTTAATAAAGCGCTTTTTTCGACGTAACCGATAATTTTCCGCTGCCATTGAATGAGGCTTGCGCCGTCCAATTTTTCGACGCCTTCTTTAAGACTGACGATCTCACAGCCTTCCAGATCACCGCTCAACACTTTTTCACAAGCCTGCTGAACGGTGTCGCATACAGGGAAGCCTTTATAGTCCCACAAATAGTCGTTTATGGGTTTACCGAAAAGCTTTTTCTCTTTTGGATTATCGTTGACGCCGTACATTCTGACGGTAAATTTGCCGTTGCTGAGCTTGAGCCCGTGTAAAACAACATTGTCAGGAACTACTATGTTGTCTGTTTTTACACATGAGATAACACTGTTTTTTCCTATCCGACACCCTTTGCCTATATATGAATCTTCAATATAAGCATTTTCGCCTATGACGGCGCCTTCGCAAATATAGCTGTTCCCGGCAGAATAATTTACATCCGAAACATTGGTGTTTACATTTTTTGACCAGTTCAAAAACTCATAATTCTGGATCTCATTATTATAAAAATCCATTATATCGACCGTTGTTCCCAAATGAATGAAAGACGCCGGAGCTAAATTCAAGAGCCTGATATTGTATTTGTGAAGCTTTTCCCACAATACGGTCCTGCAATAAGTAAGCTCGTCTGAATATTCGTTTTCGGGGGTCTCCTTAAGATATGAATCGAAATCCGTCTGAGAAGCCATGGGGAACAAAAAGTCTCCGTAAAAATTCAGACGAACCTTTTTGTTTATGAATTTATTGTATCCATCTTCATCCCGAATGATATTATATAGATCTTTAACAATGTGATAATCAAATATAATGGCGCCTGTATCAATAGAAACATTACCGTAAGAATCGACAGCGCCCTTTTCTTTAAGCGTTTCCACGGATCTTTTGTGCAGAAACTCACCTACCACAGACCCGTTATCCGGCAAAAACACACCGTGATGAGAGCCTCTTTCCGCAGGTTCTTTAAAAGTTATTGCCGCGGCTCCTTCAAAGCAGAAATCTATCTGCAAAGGATTGAAAAGGAGCAAAACATCCCCGGATGCCACCAGAATCCCCGCAGGTATCCTTTCGGGAACATCGGTAAAGGAAATTATGAACTCATCGAACACGGTCGAACGTCTGCCGTTCGGAAGACATCTGGGAACCGGAGAGAAGATCTTTCCGCAGGCAGAGTACTGGGGGATCCTTTTACTGTCTCCTCCGGAATGGAGGATCAGTATCTTGAGACGGTCAAAATTATCGTCGCCCTCGATCTCGGCGATTTTCTTTATTACATTGAGCGTAGCTCCGCCGGAACCGACCCTCAGCCCGTCAGGATCAGGTGTGACAAGATAAGTTGTTTGTTTGGGCAGTTCATTGTTTTTCAGCCGCTCATCTATCTGAGCGCGGTAAATCTGAGCCTGACTCTCATTCGACGCGGTCAATACGATATAGTCCCAATACGAATGCTTTCTGTTTTTTAAAGACAATTCGTAAGAGCGCAGAGAATCTTCGTATGATTGCTTGAAAAAAAGATTTTTGTAGTTTTTCATAAATTATCCAACCATATCATTTTTTTATCAATTTGCCATGCACTGCACCTAATATGCCGTATATTTTGCCGAAAATGGGATTCTGATAGCGCTTGTTGTAAGCTGAGAACATTTTCTTGAACGTATTGCTGTAGTTCTGACGGAAACTGAATTTAGCTCTGCGGCCGGCGGTTTCCAAGGGCTGGTCAAAAATATAAAACAAAAACTCGCGCAGATAGTCCATTGTGAACTCATAGGGAATTTTTTCTTCTTTAAAAATCGGCTCGGATAAGATGGATCGATACAATTCCGGATCGTTGTCAATTTCTTTTACACGCTCGACCACTGCTTCAAACGAATCGTAATCATGACAGTTTATGAAGCTTTTCGGATTTATATCTTTTGAAATATCGGGATTGCCCCAATATATCGGAATTGTTTTTGCCGCAAATGCGTCCATGATCTTTTCCGTGGTATACCCGGGCGAGCTGTCGTTTTCAAAAGCGATCGAAAACTTGTATTTCTTTTGAAATTCATATTTATTTGCTACGGGAGCGCCGATGTTGTTTAAATATTTTCCACCGGAGTCTACTTTTTTATATTGCGATAGAAGATCAAAAAAATCCTGACGTTTTTTGTTAGCCATGCTGTTTGAATAAACGAAATTACAAAACCCGGTTTTCTGAGCAAGATCTTCGTCTGTGAACTTATGTTTTTTCGCCGCAGTTTTTAAAGAAAACAGCCATGCAAACAGAGGAAAGCGCAAATATCTGTCGCCGAATTTCATGTCGTCAAATGCAATGGCATAGTCATATAAGTTAAAATCAGGATCAATATCTTCGCCTGTAATAAATATTTTTATTCCGTCAAAGTTGACATGCTCAAATCCAAAGCAGCTGCAGAATAAATAATCAGGGTCACTGGTGACCTGAACATCATAACGCTCTTTCAAAATGTTTACGATAAAATTGTCGTTAACGTTAAACGGTGTAAAAAAGTTTGAAAAACCGATTTTTATTGTTTTCATAAACAAATACACATCCTCAGACAAATAATGTAATTATACAAAAAAAGAATAACATATTTTTGAAATACTGTCAACGATAAAAGGGTTCAGTACAGACAAAGACGAAGCAGAATAAAAGACGAAGCAGAATAAAATTATATCCTTGAATTTTCAGGGTATGCGATGTATAATAGTGCGCGTGTAAATTTGATATGGAGTTGAGAAAAATGAATTACAAAGATAAATACAATTTCTGGCTTACGGACAGCTTCTTTGACGAAGAAACAAGAAACGAGCTTTCCGCCATAAAGGATGAAAAGGAGATAGAGGACAGGTTCTATAAAGAGCTTGAATTCGGTACGGGCGGACTTCGGGGCGTTATGGGCGCCGGCACAAACAGAATGAACAAGTATACCGTGGGCAAAGCCACCGCAGGTTTAGGCAAATATTTGCTTAAGACCTACGGCAATGAAGCCTGCCGGGAAAGGGGAGTAGCCATAGGCTATGATACCCGCAACAACAGCGAAGCTTTTTCAAAAATTACGGCGGACGTTCTCAGCGGTATGGGTATAAAGGTCTATCTGCACGATTCGCCCCGTCCCACGCCGCAACTCTCATTTTCGGTAAAATATTTCAACGCTCTTGCCGGTATCGTGCTTACCGCCAGCCACAATCCCAAGGAATACAACGGATACAAGGTGTACGATGAATTCGGCTGTCAGCTTGTGCCTTATCAGGCGCATCAGGTCATTGAATTTGTGAATGCAATAACCGATTATAAGACAATAAATTTTGATGGCGCTCCCGAGCTTATATCAAAGGTCAACGTTACGGATGCCTTTGTAGAAGCAGTTTTGCAGCAGCGCAGATACAGTGATGCCGATGCAAAGGCAAAGCTTAAGATAGTATATACTCCTCTTCACGGAACGGGAAAGATCCCCGTACAGATGGCGCTCAAAGCGGACGGTTTTGAACAGCTTGATACCGTGGATCAGCAGATGATACAGGACGGAAATTTCCCCACAGTGGTTTCCCCGAACCCGGAGGACAGACGTGCGCTGGAGCTGGGCATAGAGCAGGCAAAGAACACCTCGGCGGACATAGTTCTCGGTACCGACCCGGACAGCGACCGCGTGGGCATAGCCGTCAGGACCGAAGACGGAAGCTTTCAGCTTATTACCGGTAATCAGGTGGGCGCGCTGCTTATGGACTTTGTCCTTAAGCATACGGATCTGACGGCAGTAAAAAAGCCTGCTGTGGTAAAGACCGTTGTCACAAGTCAGTTAGGCGCGGACATCGCAGCTAAGAGAGGACTTACGGTATTTTCGACACTTACAGGCTTTAAGTTTATAGGTGAAAAAATCACACAGTTTGAGCAGGCAAGGCTCAAAGGTGATGAAGAACGCGATTATACATTTATTTTAGGTTATGAGGAGTCCTACGGCTATCTCGCCGGCACCCATGCCAGAGATAAGGATGCGGTGGTATCCGCTCTTCTCATATGTGAAATGGCGGCTGAAGCCAAGTCCAAGGGCTTGACCATGGTGGATAAGCTCAATGAGATATACGGGGAATTCGGTTATTATCTTGACGCCCTTGACAGCTTTACACTTAAGGGAAAAGACGGACTTGAAAAGATATCTTCAATGATGAAAAAGCTGCGGGAAACCGGCTCTCCCTTTGATGATACGGAGACTGTGACCGACTTCAGCGTACCGGTGGAAGCGGAGCCGGGCTTCGGGACTCTGCCCACTTCTGATGTTCTGAAATATACCCTCAGCGACGGCTCATGGGTAGCGGTCAGGCCTTCGGGAACAGAGCCCAAGATAAAGCTTTATTACGGCGTGAAAGATACGAACAGAGAAAAGGCTGAGCTGCGGCTGGATCAGTTAAGAAAAACTGCCAAGAAAAGTCTGGGACTGGAATAGATCACATATTTTTGCCCTTGATGAGGGGAGATATCTTCTTGTATATCAGGAAGGTTATCACTACGCTGCACATTCCCTTAAAGAACGTGAAGGGCAGGTTGAATATCAGCAGAGCCTTTATAAGCGAGTCGATCTGTATTGAATGGACTCTGAATACATTGGTCAGTATTGCCTGATATGCGCCGAGTATGCCCTCCATAGGTATGAACTTTGTGTAGATGGGGAATATTACATAATAATTTGACGCAAGCCCTAACAATGCCATAGAAAATGCGCCCACAAGGGAACCGATAAATGCACGTTTCCTGGTTTTATGTTTTTTATAGATCAGTCCCGCAGGCAGTACGAAGGCTACGCTCAATATGAAGTTGGAAAGTTCGCCGACTCCACCCGTGGTGGTCGTGGGCAACTTGATGAGATTCTTTATCAGGCACACAACTACACCCGATAACGGGTCGATGGCGAAGGATGCGATAAGCGCCGGCAGGTCGGCGAAGTCCAGCTTGATAAAGCTCGGCATGAACGGAACGCTGATGTTTACGTACATAAGCGCCGCACCCATTGCGGAAAGCATAGCGGTCATTGTCAATGCTCTGAGATTTGTTTTCTTGTTGTTGGTTTGCATTTTTATCACCTCAAAAAAATCAACCCCGCGCTTTGCTGCACGGGGCTGTTATTTTTATTAAAATAACGGTCTTCTCTCATCCGGACTGTACCGTCGGTTTCGGATTTTCACCGAATCAACCGCTTTGCGGCTCGCAGACTGAGCATAATATGTGCAACACTGCCGGTGTGGAATTTCACCACGCCCCGAAGACTTATATTCAATTTTTAAGTGCGTTACATCAGCGTGCTCAGGTCGTAGGGCGTACGCTGATATACAAAGTAGTTGAGCCAGTTGGTAAACATCAGGTTGGCTGTGCTTCTCCAGTTCATAACGGGAGTACGCTTGGGATCATTGTCAGGGAAATAATTATAAGGGATATCTATATCCAACCCCTTATCAAGATCCCTGAAATATTCCTTTGCCAGGGTGTCCCTGTCATATTCAAAGTGACCGGTGGAGAAAAATTTGCGGCAGTCCATGTCGGAGAGCAGCTGTACGCCAGCCATGTCGGAGTAGGACAGTATCTGCAAGTCTTTGACAAGGGCGATATCGCTCCTGCGGATCTCGGTGTGCCGCGAATGGGGGATCATGAATTCATCGTCAAGACCACGCATGATGGGATGAAAATAATCAAGCGACCTGTGGGGAAAGACGCCGAATACTTTTTTGTCCAGAAGATATTTCGGGACGCCGTAATGGTAATATAACGCTGCCTGCGCACCCCAGCAGATATGGAATGTGGAGTAGACGTTCTTATTTGACCACTCGAATATTTTGCACAGCTCAGGCCAGTAGTCCACCTCTTCAAATTCCATTTGTTCAACGGGAGCGCCGGTGACTATCAAACCGTCAAAACGCTCGTCCTTGATCTCGTCGAAAACCTTGTAAAATTTCAACATATGCTCCGGAGAGACGTTCTTTGCCTGATGCGTGGCTGTCTGAAGCAGTTCCACTTCAACCTGAAGAGGGGAGTTGCTCAAAAGCCGCAGGATCTGAGTTTCCGTCTGTATCTTTGTTGGCATTAAATTGAGCAGAAGCATTTTCAGGGGGCGGATATCCTGCTTATCTGCCCGGGACTCAGACATGACGAAAACATTTTCCATTTCAAGCAAGCGGTGAGCCGGGAGCTGATTATCAATTTTGATAGGCAAGAATATCACCTCGCTTTGTAGAAAATCTGTTGTGCTTTATAATAGCACAACAGATCGTTTTATTCAAGGGTTTTATATTTTTTTATCATTATTTTTGCCGCTTTATAGATATCTCCGCATCCCAGGGTTATTACTAAATCTCCGGGTTTTGCGTTTTTTACAACATATTCTGCGACCTCTTCAAATTCATTAAACCAGACGCTGCCGGGGATCTTTTCGGCAAGCTGACTTGTGTAGACGTTGTAGGTGTTCACCTCTCTTGAACCCATTATTTCTGTCATTACAACCTTGTCGGCGATCTTCAACACCCTTGCAAAATCGTCCATGAGCATCGCCGTGCGGGAGAAGGTGAAAGGCTGGAACACAGCCCAGACATCGTTGTATTTCATCTGCTTTGCGGCGTTGAGCGTGACCTCAAGCTCCGTGGGATGATGGGCGTAGTCGTCCGCTATGGTAACGCCGTTGTATGTGCCAAGCATCTCAAATCTTCTGCCCGCGCCACGGAATTCCTTTAAAGCGGCGGCGCAATCCTCAAAGGACACGCCCTCATGCATTGCGGCGCTGACAGCGGCAAGGGAGTCTATAACGTTGTGCTTGCCGGGGACGTTCAGTTGAATATGACCTGCCGGTTTGCCGTTTATCTCCAGATCGTATTCCGGCAGAGAATATTTTACCTCCACATTAACGGCTCTGTAATCGTTGCCTTCATTGAGACCGAATGTGATGAATTCCTTGTTGCCGTTCTTCTTGACGTTTCCTATGGCGGTAAGAGTGTTTGCGTCGTCTCCGTTATAGATGACCGCGCGGGAGGCAAGGTCAGCAAAGTCGGTAAAGCTTGAAATGAGATTTTCAAGGGTCTTGAAATAATCAAGATGATCCTCGTCAATGTTGAGTATTACAGAAACGGCAGGGCTGAGGTTGAGAAAAGTGTCCACAAACTCACAGGCCTCGCACACCATAAGGTCGCTTTTTCCCACGATACCGTTGGTGCCGGTAAGGGGCAGTTTGCCGCCTATTACTGCGGTTGGGTCACGGTGAGCGTCGATAAAGATCTGAGTGAGCATGGATGTTGTAGTTGTTTTGCCGTGGGTGCCGGATATGCCGATACAGTCGTTGTACATCCGGGAAATGGCGCCGAAAAGCTTTGAACGCTCAAACGTGGGAATGCCGGAAGCCTTTGCGGCGACCAATTCGGGATTGTCGCTGAGCAGGGCGGCGGTGTAGACGATCATTTCCGCGCCTTCGATATTTTCCGCCCGCTGACCCATAGTGACCTTAATACCCAGATCACGTATCCTTTTGAGCGTATCGCTTTCGTTATTGTCCGAGCCGGTTATGATATAACCCTCTTTGTTGAGTATCTCAGCCAGAGGACACATGCCCGAACCGCCTATTCCGATAAAATGTATGTGCTTTACTTCCTTCAAAAGTTCGTCTATAGACTTCATAAAAACACCCTCTCTAACCATTTATTATACTCTATCCATGCGGAAAAATAAACAGTAAATTTCAAAAAACTCACTGAAAAGTTTGCAACAAGTCAACCGGAGGCTCCATATAATGTACTGAGACGAAAAAGGAGGGCGTCTATGAATAACATAAAAAATCTTTTATTGATCGGCGGAGATATGCGCCAGGTATATATGGCGAAATATCTCAACGATAAGGGCTTTTCTGCCCGTATATATAATTTTGATCTGCTTGACGGATGGGATGAATTAAAAGCCAAAGATGAAGATCTGCATAGGATCGTCTGCGAAAACGGTCAGGCTGTCATCCTGCCTCTTCCGGTGAGCCGCGACGGCAAAACGGTAAACTCCCAGTATGGCAGTATGCCGATCACTCCGGAGCTTCTGTTCAGCTCGTTAAACCAGGACAGCGCGGTGTTTGCGGGTATGATGATGAATACGTGGAAATCCGATTTTTTCAGGAGAGGCATAAAGGTCTATGACTATTTTGAACGCGAAGAGCTTGCAATAAAAAATGCCGTACCCACAGCACAGGGTATAATAAAAATCGCAATTGACAATATGGTCGTTACCCTGCACGGTTCCCGGTGCCTTGTGATCGGTTATGGGAAAACGGCAAAGGCTGCGGCAAGAGCGTTGTCGGGTCTCGGCGCCGTTGTTACGATCGCCGCGAGAAAAAGGTCGGATATAGCTTCTGCCGAAATGGAAGGGTATGGGACAGTTTATATATCAGAGCTTGAAACAAGGGCAAATATTTTTGATCTGCTCGTTAACACGGTCCCGGCGCAGATAATAAACGAAGCCGTTCTCAACAGCTTGAACAAAGACTGCCTGATAATAGACATAGCGTCCGCGCCATACGGTGTTGATATCAAGGCGGCGGAAGGATCGGGCTTCAAAGTGATAGTACCCGGTTCATTACCGGGAAAAACGGCGCCGAAAACAGCGGGGATCATTATTGCTGACGTCATACTCAGCATACTGAAGGAGGGCAGCAGATGAATAGAATAAACGTAGGCTTTGCCATGTGCGGCTCATTTTGCACCTTTTCACAGATACCTCCCGTAATGAAGCAGATGAGGGACAGGGGATACGAGCTTATACCGATAATGACACCCACGGCATATTATACGGATACCAGATTCGGAAAGGCGGCGGATATAAACCGGGAGATCGAAGATATATGCGGCAATAAAATACTAAAGACCATAACCGAGGTGGAACCCATAGGACCTAAAAAAATGCTTGATATCCTTGTTATAGCTCCCTGTACGGGAAATACCATAGGAAAGCTAGCCAACGGTATTTACGACACGTCGGTGACCCTTGCGGCTAAGTCACATATGCGCAACAAGAGGCCGGTGCTTATTGCAGTTTCCACAAACGACGCTCTGTCCTCAACGGCAATGAATATAGGAAAGCTCATGAATTCCAGAAATATGTATTTTGTTCCTTTCTCCCAGGACGACTGCGAGAAAAAACCGACCTCTATAGTGGCGGACTTCAGCTCCATTCCCAGAGCCGTGGAGCTTGCGCTAAAGGGGGAACAGCAACAGCCGGTAATCGAAAAATAAGCGTCCAAAACACTCTATATTGTAAAAAAACTCCGGATAAACGGCATATATAGATATTTCTTATTGATTTTATAAAAGTAAAGTGATATAATGTAATCTGTAAAATAATAGGAAAATATTTGAATAAACGCTCGTTTTCGGAAAGGAATTGAAATATGGCAAAACAGACAAAAGGAAAACAGACTGCCGGAGGCAGGACCTCCTCAAAAACCGTAAGCTCAGGTTCAAGGGGCGGAAGGAAGTCTCCTGTTTCGAAGAAAACCGTAAGCAATCAGAATATGGCTATAATACTCATGGCAGCCGCGATACTCGCTATTTGTATTACATTCATAAAAGGTCAGAGCGTATGGCTTGCCATGCATAACGGTATGTTCGGCATATTCGGTTTCTGTTCATATGTGTTACCTGTTATGTTGATTTATGTAGGAATAATCTATGCTGTGGACAAACCGTTGAATAAGGCGTTTCGCAATTTGATCGGTTCGTCCTTATGCATATTGATGCTGGATTCGGCAATACATATATTTTCTAAAGACACCGATTATCTGGACAGTCACCTTATAAGACAGCAGATAGCAGATGCTTGGAACAACGAATCAACCGTAAATAACGGCGGTGTTCTCGGCGCTTTGAACGGCGGAATGCTCAACGGTCTGTTCGGCAGAACAGGCGCAGGCATAATTACGATATTGCTGCTTATCGTTGTCTTTATGATAACCACCGGTATCTCCGTTAATGCTGTTTACGGGCTGTTCAAAAGGCTGATAAACGGAATATCCTCAAGGCGGGCGGAAAGGATCGCCTCAAGGGGAGACGATGATTTTGACACCGATGACGACAGACCTCCCGTCAGCGCCGGGAGGAGAGATGACGGCGTGACCGCTGAGATATCAGTGAGACCGAGAAAGAACAAGAAGATCGACGATATTCCCATCGGTTCAACACCTGTCCCGCCTCCGGTCATGGATCATGAACTGCCGGACGACAGCTTTCCGTATGACTTCATTGACCCGGAAAGCCTGGAAAAACCCGAGCCTTTCAAAACGGAGCCTCCCAAGCCGGATTTCCCGGACGGATCATATAGAGATCTTGACAATGATGATCTGATAGCTATTTTTAACAGAAAGCACGGCATTGAAACTCCCGTGCCTGAAAAGAAGGAAATGCCTGTTGAAACCGTGCCGAAAGAAGCGGAACCGGAGCAAAAGCCCAAGAAATCGGCTGACGATAAAAAAGAGGAGAATAAACCGGAAATAAAAGAACCGGAAGCAAAGCCTAAGAGCAAAAGATACAGGAAACCGCCCATAGACTGCCTTATGCTGCCGGATAAATCCGCCGCCCGTCAGGATCAGAACGAAATAGACATAAATTCCGAAAAATTGATAAAAACCCTTAAAAGCTTTGGCGTGGAGGCAAGGATCATTGACGTTTACCGTGGACCCACCGTTACAAGATATGAGCTCCAACCTGCGGAGGGAGTAAAGATAAGCAAGATCACAAACCTTGCCGATGATATTGCCCTGCGTCTTGCGGCTTCCGGCGTCAGGATAGAGGCTCCCATACCCAACAAGGCGGCAATAGGTATTGAGGTCCCCAATAAGACAAAATCAATGGTCTCTTTGCGCGAGATCATTGATACACCTAAATTCAAGACAGCGAAAAGCAAGCTGAACGTAGCTCTCGGCAAGGATATCACAGGCAACATAATCTGCGCTGACCTTGCAAAAATGCCCCATCTGCTTATTGCCGGTACCACAGGTTCCGGTAAATCGGTCTGCCTTAACACGATGATAATAAGCATACTGTACAACGCTACTCCGGAAGAGGTCAAGCTCCTTATGATCGACCCTAAACAGGTTGAGTTTATGATCTACAACGGCATACCTCATCTGGAGATCCCGGTGGTTTCCGATCCCAAGAAGGCGGCAGGCGCCCTGAGCTGGGCTGTTTCCGAAATGCTCAAGCGCTACAAGCTTTTTTCGGAGAAGAACGTCAGAAATATCACCGGCTACAATAATCTTGCGGACACTGTGGAAGGTATGGAACGCATGAGCCAGTTCGTGATTTTCATTGACGAGCTGTCCGACCTTATGATGGCGGCTCCCGATGAGGTGGAGGACTCCATATGCAGATTGGCGCAGATGGCGCGCGCCGCGGGTATGCATCTTGTAATAGCCACACAGAGACCTTCGGTAAACGTCATTACCGGTGTTATCAAAGCGAATATACCCAGCAGAATTTCCCTTTCCGTTTCATCTCAGATAGATTCAAGAACGATCATTGACATGGCGGGAGCCGAAAAGCTCCTGGGCAACGGCGATATGCTGTTCAATCCCGTTGATATATCAAAGCCATTAAGGGTACAGGGCTGCTACGTCTCCGAGGAGGAGGTCGAAAATGTTGTGACCTTCCTTAAAAATCAGAGCGATGGCGTTGAATATAACTCCGACGTTATGGAGGAGATCGAAAAGAACGCGCAGACCATGGGCAACAAGAAAAACAGCAGCGTCAGCAGTACGGCGGCAGTTGAGGCTGACGGAGACTCTGACGAGATGCTGCCTAAGGCTATTGAAGTTGTGGTTGAGGCTCAGATGGCGTCAACAACGCTGCTTCAAAGGAAGCTTAAACTGGGCTACGCCCGCGCGGCAAGGCTTGTGGACGAGCTTGAGGAGAGAAAGATAGTAGGACCATTTGAAGGCAGTAAGCCGAGGAAGGTGCTTATAACAAAACAGCAGTGGATGGAGATGAACGCCCTTTCATCAGATGTTCCTGACCATACTGACGATCCCTTTGACGATCCGTCGGAAGGGGATAATTATGAATGATTTTCTGCCGGTAAACAGAGCCGATATGCAGATGCGTGGCTGGGACGGGGTCGATTTCGTCTATGTTTCCGGCGACGCGTATGTGGATCACCCCGCCTTCGGCGCGGCTATTATCACAAGAGTGCTTGAGGCTTCCGGTTTCAGGGTAGGCTTTCTTTCACAGCCCGATTGGAAAAAGGATGATGATTTCAAAACCTTCGGCAGACCTAAATTGGGGTTTATGGTGTCCTCGGGAAATATAGATTCCATGGTCGCCCACTACACTGCCGCTAAGAAAAAGCGCAGCGAGGACGCATACACTCCCGGAGGAAAAGCCGGAAAAAGACCGGACAGAGCGGTGATAATATACTGCAATAAGATCCGTGAGATATACGGAGATATCCCGATAATAATCGGCGGACTGGAAGCCTCATTGCGCAGGTTCGCCCATTATGATTATTGGGATGATAAGGTGCGTCCGTCGATTCTATTTGAATCAAAGGCTGATATACTGTCCTTCGGTATGGGGGAAAATCAAACGGTTGAAATTGCCAAAAGACTTGCGGCGGGGGAATCGGTTTCAAGCCTTACTGACATAAGAGGTACTTGCTATGCCGTTGACGTGGTGAATACTCCGCTTATGGGGGCTGAGTGCCCGTCCTTTGAAAACGTCAGCCAAAACAAAAAGGAATATGCCGCTGCCTGCAGAATACAGATGAACGAGCAGGATCATATCCGTGGAAAGCTAATAAAACAGCGTCACGGTTCCAAAATGATTGTGCAGAATCCGCCTATGCCGCCCCTCACGACAGAGGAGCTTGATTATATCTATTCGCTGCCTTACACAAGAATGTACCATCCTTCATATAAGGCTGATGGAGGGGTGCCGGGAATAAAAGAGGTGGAGTTTTCCATTACCCATAACAGGGGCTGTTTCGGCGCCTGTAATTTTTGCTCCCTTGCCTTTCATCAGGGCAGGTTTATCACGTCAAGAAGCAAGGGATCGATCGTAAAAGAAGCAAAAATGCTCACCGAAAAACCGGGCTTCAAGGGCTATATCCACGACATTGGCGGACCTACCGCAAATTTTCGCAGACCGTCCTGTGACAATCAGCTGAAAAACGGTCTGTGCAAGGGCAAAAAGTGTCTGGCTCCCACACCTTGTCCCAGTCTTATAGCGGATCACGAAGAATATATTGACATACTGCGCGAGGTCAGAAGCCTGCCGAAAATAAAAAAGGTCTTTATCCGTTCCGGCATACGTTTTGATTACCTTATGCAGGATAAGGACGATACGTTTTTCAGGGAGCTTGTTGAAAATCATGTCAGCGGTCAGCTCAAGGTGGCGCCGGAGCATTGCTCTGCCGCTGTGCTTGACGCCATGGGCAAGCCCCACATTGAAGCCTATTTGAAGTTTGCGGAAAAATACCGCAGACTTTCGGAAAAGGCGGGCAAGGATCAGTACCTTGTGCCCTACCTTATGTCGTCCCATCCCGGCAGTACGCTTAAGGACGCAGTGGAGCTTGCGCTTTTTCTTAAAAGAGAACGCATAAGACCTGAACAGGTACAGGATTTTTATCCCACACCGGGCACGGTTTCGACCTGTATGTTTTACACAGGGCTCGATCCTTACACGCTGAAAGAGATATACGTTGCGAGAGATCCTCACGAAAAAGCTCTGCAAAGAGCTTTGCTGCAATATTTTGATCCTAAGAATTACAAACTGGTGGAGGAAGCTTTGAAAAAAGCCGGAAGATATGATCTGATAGGCAGCGGCGACAAGTGCCTTATAAAGCCCCGCTTCGGCGCGGACCACGGAAAGAACGGCAATAGGGGAAAGGGTAATTATGGAGCAGGAAAAACGAAAAATAAACGTTAAAAAGCTTGTTATTGCCCTTGCAGTCTCTTTGGTTTTGGTGGCTGCCTGCATTTTTGTTCCGCCGGTCAGAACCTTATTTAAAAATATTGCCAAAGAGTTTGAAGCGCTTTATAATGAACAACAGTCGCCCTATCCCTTCAATGTTCACGTAATAGATGTGGGGCAGGGGGACAGCATACTTGTCACTTCTCCGAAGGGCAATATCCTTATCGACGCAGGCGCTGATCCGGATGGCAAAACGGTAATAAATTATATAAAAGGCTTGGGGATAAAAAAGCTTGACTATGTTATTCCCACCCATGCTCACAGCGACCATATCGGAGGAATGACGGCGGTCCTTAAAAGCTTTGAGATAGGTAATGTTATTCTTACAAAATACAGCGATATCAACATGCCGACCACAAGTATGTATCAGACAATGCTGTTGGCTGTTAAAAATTCGGGAGCAGGGCGTATTGAAGCGAAAAGCGGTAATACTTACAGTATGGGAAAGCTTAAATTTACCGTGCTGGGACCAATTTCTCAAAACGAAGGTCTTAACAATATGTCTGTTGTTGTGCGGATGACCTACGGTGAAAGATCCTTCCTGTTCATGGGGGACGCGGAAAAGGAAGAAGAACGCGATATTCTTGCTTCCGGACTTACCGTTGATTCCGATTTTATAAAAGTGGGACATCACGGCAGCAGTACTTCCAGCAGCGAGGAGTTCATAAAAGCTGTATCTCCCATGGCCGCCGCCATATCCTGTGCTAAGGAAAACGATTACGGTCATCCCCATAAAAAGATAGTTAAAAGGTTGGATAGATATAAGGTCTCCACATTTATAACATATGATACCGGCACTGTTATCATAGGCTCTGACGGCAACGATCTTGTTGTTACATACGGTAAAAAATCACAGGTCATAGTGTGACCTTGCCGCTGTGGAGGTATTTAATATGAAAAAAATTACAGTGGACAGAATAGAAGATAAATATGCATTGTGCGAGGCCGATAACGGAGAGCTTTTTCAGATAGAGCTCAACGAGCTGCCTGAAAAAACAAGAGAGGGCAGTATAATACTTGTGCTGTCAGATGGCAGTTATGTTCTTGACAATTCCGCAACAAAGAAAAGGATCAATGAAATGCTGAGACTGCAGGATATGTTGTTCGACGATTGAAGAGGAGATGTGAAAATGGATAAAAAAGACCGTATCAATGTTGATGAGATCACAAGCAGGGTAGACCATACTTTGCTGTCAACTACAGCCACGTGGGAGGATATCAAAGGAATTTGTGATGACGGGATAAAATTCCGCACCGCAAGCGTCTGCATACCCGCGTCCTATGTGAAACAGGCGGCGGAATATGTGAACGGCAGAATAACCGTATGTACCGTAATAGGCTTCCCTAACGGGTATTCCACCACCGCCGCAAAATGCTTCGAGGCGGCGGACGCGGTCGGAAACGGAGCCGGAGAGATAGATATGGTCATAAATCTCGGATGGGTCAAGGATAAAAAGTTTGACGATATCCTTGAGGAAATTAAGGCTGTGAAGCAGGCGTGTAACGGTAAATTGCTCAAGGTCATTGTTGAGACCTGTCAGCTCACAGATGAGGAAAAAATAAAAATGTGCGAGATCGTTTCTCAGTCGGGAGCGGACTACATAAAAACATCCACCGGCTTTTCAACCGGTGGAGCAACGTTAAAGGATATTGAACTGTTTGCGGAGCATAAGGCTCCCCATTTAAAGATCAAAGCCGCCGGGGGAATAAAGACCCTTGAGGACGCTTACGACTTTATTAGTGCGGGCGCTGACAGACTGGGGACAAGCTCCATTGTCAAGGCGCTTAAAGCTTAAAACCTTCTGAAATGCCCGTGATATGTGGGTTCAACGACTTTTTTCAAAAAGGCGATTATCAGATCGGTCAGGAAATCAGACTTAACAAATGTCTTGAGGGCGAATCTCACGCCGTCAATGATGATCCCTACATCCGGCTGAGACGACGGCTTCATATTTATTTTTCTGCCGTTTATTTTAAATTCAAGAATACGCGCGCCAACACTCTCCGAGGTACGAATGTCCAGAAGGAGGGTGTTATTGTTTTCCCATTTGGCGGAGGAATACGCATGGCTGGGTATGCCGGTGAGGATAAGCTCTGTAATGCGCCATTTCCCGTCCATTCCGCAGTCCACGGTGTAACGGTACTGATGCTCTCTCCAAGAAAATCTCAGATAGTCTGGGAAAAACTCAAAGCTGACGTCGTTGATGTCTCCGCCTTTGATCCTGGACATATATGTAGCGGCGGAGGGCATGACGCTCAGCGGGAAGCCGATAAGATTCAGATAATTCCATCTGCGGAACACGGCGGTTTTATTGTTTATCTCTTTTTCAAGAGAACTGCGGAACTCCGAAAACAGGATCTCATAGGGTTTGCCGGCGGGGATCTTTACGGATCCTTTTGCCGTTGGCTTTTCGTCAATGAAGGCGTCGGGGAAATAATCGAATATCAGCTGGCGGGATTTTGCGGGAGCGTCTCCACCGATTATTACCGTTACAGCGTCATGATCCCTGTATATCTCGGCTATCTGACCGAACAGACCGTCAAATCTCAGGGGGTGATTTGCGTTGGCTCTGAACCATATTCCGTAACCGTAACCGTAGTCGTTTCCGTTATCTACCGGAGCTTTTGGTCCCTTATGATTTACCGTAGCGTCGGATATCCAGCTTGCGGGTATTATCTGTTTGCCTTCATATACGCCGTTATTGAGGAAACAAAGGGCGATTTTCGCAAGGTCTGTTGCCGAAAGATATATTCCCCAGCCGCCGGCTTCAACGCCTTTGTGATCCGTTTCCCAGAAAGGAACGGGGATTCCCAGAGGATCAAAGAGGCGTGGGGTGAGAAATTCCACCGCGCTTACGCCGGTCGCCTTGCGGAGCATTGCCAGCGCCATGTGGAAATTTTCATTTACATAGGAAAATTTTTCTCCCGGAGCATAATCAGACTTGGATTTCATATATATCTTTATCCAGTCGTTTTTAACTTTGCTCATAACAGGGGAAACGTTCCTGCCTGCGGTCAGGGTTATAAGATGCCTCAGGGTAAGCTTCTTCAAGTTTTCGTCGCAGTGCTTCGGCACGTATTCCGGGAAGTAATCCACCACCTTGTCATCCAGTGAGATAATGCCTTCATTTACAGCGAACCCGATGGCAAGAGCCGATATGCTTTTGCTTACCGAATACATTATGTGCGGCGTTGTTGCCGAATATGGCTCCCTGAACCACTGCGCGGCGATCTTACCGTGACGGATCACCATAAAGCCGTGGTTTTCCGTTTCCTCCATTTTCTCATAGAGCTCCAACAGCTTTTCGGATGAAACTCCCACTTCTTCGGGAAATTTTGCCTGAGGCAATTCTTTTGAAATTAAAACTGACATGATATTCCTCCGATCCTGAATATTGAATAGTATTTTTGTGATTTAAAAACCGTAAAGTATTAAGTATTTATTCCGGCGTATATCTGTTCACGGATATCCGCACGGACCTCGTTCCAATCGTAGATAAGCACTTCCGTTCCGTTGACTGTTACAAGATTCGTACCTTTTCTCGGTACGATGGCTTCACTTACACGGTATGTGATATAGTCGGGAGCTTTTACTATTTCAGAAAATATTTCGCTCTTTTTAAAACCGGTTTTTACCAGAGGAAAGATCTTGGTAGCGGCGGCGCGAAGCTGAGCCAGATTCATGTTCTTTGCGTTGCCGGTGAGCTGTTTCATTATATTACGCTGTCTTTGAGTTCTTTGCCTATCGGAGTCTATTTCTCTCAGACGGGCATATGCCAGAGCGCAGCGTCCGTCAAGATGATAATCTCCTGGTCCCTTTGAATGATCGATCCCGCTCTTTTCAAGCTCAGGGGCGAGGACTTCAAATTCAGCCTCGGTCAAAGTTATATCAACTCCGCCCATAATGTCCACAAGTTTTGAAAATCCGGTGAAATCCACTGCAATATAGTTGTCTATTTTTATCTTGTAGTTGCTCTCTATTGTTTCAACAAGCAGCTTTGGACCTCCGAATTCATATGCCGCGTTAAGACGCATATTGCCGTGACCTTTGATAGATACATAGGTCGCGCGGGAGAGAGAAAGGTACTTGATCGTTTTTGCCACATTGTTGATTGAAGCGATCAGCATGGCGTCTGAACGCGGATAATACTTTGATATGCTTCCGTAGTCGCAGCCCACAAGCAGAATATTTGTAACATTTGAATCGTCAAAAATAAAGGTATCCTTGACGTTTTCTTCAATGGCGTCATCGGCCTTGTTGAATATTTCTATCTTTTCCGTGTCATCCTCCGGAATAACGATAGGCGCGTCTTTTCTGTAATCCGGATTTATTTCAAGCTCCGGATATTCATCTATCGGTGTATAATCCAGGTACCCCAGATATTTATTTGTTACAATAAACAATGTAGTGATGGGAACGATGATTATTGCAAGTAATATACAGAATATTATTATGATTTTTGACTTTTTGCTTCTTCTTTTTTTAGGCTTTTTATATGTCGTTTTTTCTTTCATGAACAAAAACTCCCTTGCTGTTATAATTAAAAGCCGTATTTGTCTATGGACAGGCTTGCCCGGGCATTCAAAGACATATCCGCCGTGTTTCCCGCCGAGAATTCATAAAAGCCCTGCGCGCCAACCATTGCGGCATTGTCGCCGCAGAGGGAAAGCTCAGGCATGAACAGATCCCAGCTGCTTTTTCTGCAGATATCCGTGAACCGTCTTCTGAGTACCGAGTTAGCCGAAACGCCTCCTGCAAGCACGATTTTTGTATATCCGAGATCCTTTGCGGCAAGCTGAGTGTTTCCAGCAAGGCAATCCACAACAGCGTTTATGTAAGATGCGCCGAAATCCGGGATATTTATACTTTCACCCTTTTGTCCGGCGTTGTGTATTTTATTTACCGCGGCGGTCTTTAATCCGGAAAAGCTGAAGTCATATGTACTGCCGGTTACTTTGGGGTGAGGGAAATCATATGCCCGGGGATCTCCGTCAACGGAGATCTTATCAAGATTGAGACCGCCGGGGTATGGCAGATCCAAGGCTCGGGCAGCCTTATCCATGCATTCACCCGCGGCGTCATCATGGGTCTGACCTACTATGTTGAAATCGGTATAGCTCTTTATCTCCACGATATGGCTGTGACCGCCTGATACCACAAGGCTCAGGAAAGGGGGCTCAAGCTCAGGATGAGATATGTAATTCGCGGCGATGTGGGAACGGAGATGATGTACGGGGATAAGCGGCAACCCTGATGAAAGGGCAAGCCCCTTTGCAAAGTTTACGCCTACCAGCAGGGCGCCGATAAGCCCCGGAGCGTAGGTGACGGCTATCCCGTCAATATCAGCGTATGTACAGTCCGCCGTATCAAGCGCCTGAGATACGACCCCTGAAATAGCCTCAATGTGCATTCGTGAAGCTATTTCGGGTACAACGCCTCCGTATATGATGTGTTCCTTTACCTGGGATGCTATTATATTTGAATGTACTTTTCTGCCGTCCTCCACAACAGCCGCGGCTGTTTCGTCACAGGAGGATTCGATAGCAAGAATTTTCAAGCAGGATCAGTCCTTAATATTTTTGTCATGATATAAGCGTCCTCTGCCGGACGGGAATAAAAATTTTTACGAACCCCTGCGATCTCATACCCGTGTTTTTTGTACAGATCTATTGCGGGGGAATTACTTTGCCTTACTTCAAGAGAAATGAAAATACAGCCTCGTTTTACGGCTTCGCTTTCACCGCGGCTCAGAAGCATATCCGCAACGCCCATACGTCTGAATTCGGGAAAAACGGCGATATTTGTTATATAGCACTCGCCGGAAATATCATAAAGCCCTAAATAACCGACAAGCTTTTCACCGTCAAACGCGGTAAGAAAATTGGCGTTGGGGTTTTCAAGTTCATCCGTCAGCGCCTGCTTTGACCATGGCGTAGAGAAGCATTCATTTTCCAGACGTGCAATATCATCAATATGTTCTTTGCAAAACGGAACGACAGTCATATATGTTGACCTCTGTTATTATTCGATCTTAAGAGTGTTCATCAGCTCCGGCAGGGCATTATATATAGCCTTTGCGCATCTGCGGTAGGTTTCCTCATCACCCATATACGGATCAGGTATACCGTTGCCTAAAACGAAAAGCTGTTCGCGCGGTATGGTTCCAAGTAAACTCAGCAGATGAGAATAGGTCATGCAGACAAATATCGTTGAGTAAGAAACGATTTCCGGAGTAAAGGGGACAGCGGTATGCGCAGAAATATCGGCTCCGTATTCCTTTGCCGCGATCACGGCGTTAACGGAAACAGGGGTACCCTCATCTGCGTTTATTCCGCAGCTTTTTACTTCAATGTAATTTATACCTTTTTCATCAAGCATTTTACGGAATATTCCTTCCGCCATAGGGCTTCTGCAGGTGTTGCCGGTGCATACGAAATATACAGTATATTTTATCTTCATTTGCCTTATCCTTTCGCGTCATACCAGGAGGGACCGCAGTGAACGTCGGCGGTAAGATTGACCTTCATTTTCACGGCGGACTCCATTTCTTCCTTAAGAATATTTTTAACGGTTTCAGCTTCGTCATTCGGAGCTTCAACTATAAGCTCATCGTGTACCTGCATTATAAGGCGAGCCTTGAGACCGTTCTGCTCAAATTGTTCCCAAACTCTTATCATGGCGATCTTTATTATGTCCGCGGCTGTTCCCTGTATGGGCATATTCCTTGCCACACGTTCCCCGAAGGCGCGGAGCATGGCGTTTGACGCGGTGAGCTCCGGCAGATATCTGCGTCGGGCGAACAGGGTCTCCACATAGCCCTTTTCCTTTGCCTGCTCTACCACCCGGTGCATATATTCATCAACGCCGGAATAGTGGAGAAGATAGTCCTTGATATATCTGTCCGCCTGTGCCCTGGTAACGCCGATATCTTTTGCAAGGGAGAATGCGCCTATGCCGTAAACGATGCCGAAATTTACCGCCTTTGCCCGACTCCTCATAAGGGGAGTTACCATGTTAATGGGCATATTGAAGACCTGTGAGGCGGTTATGGTGTGGATATCGTCGTTATTGTTGAACGCCTCTATCATGGTGGCGTCGTTTGCAATGTGAGCCAGCACACGCAGTTCGATCTGCGAATAGTCTGCGTCCACAAGTACATTGCCCTTATCGGCAATGAAGAATTTGCGCATCTGTGACCCAAGCTCCGAACGGACGGGGATGTTTTGCAGGTTCGGTTCGGTGGAGGATATCCTGCCTGTTCGTGTTTCGGTCTGATTCAGTGTGGAGTGTATCCTCCCGTCAGGAGAAATGACCTTGAGCAGACCGTCACAGTAGGTGCTTTTAAGCTTTGTGAGGGTACGGTATTCCAGTATTTTTTCAATGATCGGATGTTCATCCGCAAGACCTTCCAATACTTCCGCATTGGTGGAATATCCGCTTTTCGTTTTTTTCTTGCCGGGAAGATTCAGCTTTTCAAAAAGAATCTCGCCAAGTTGCTTGGGAGAGTTTATATTGAATTCTTCTCCGGCGTAACCATAGATCTGAGCCGTCAGATCACCGATCCGTCCGTCAAGCTCCTCTCCGAACTGTTCTATGCCCTGTTCGTTAACGGCAAAGCCCACAAGCTCCATTGAGGCAAGAACACGGGCAAGAGGCATTTCAATGTCATATAAGAGCCCATTCTGACCGTTTGATTCAATAAGGGCGGAAAGAGCCTTGCACAGAGCCGGCAGCGCGCCGGTGCATGATATCTTTTCATCCTCGTTTTCTGGGAAAATAATGCCGTATTCCTGAATGAGCCTTGAAAGCTCATAGTTGTTTGAGGAGGGATTGAGGATATATCCCGCAAGCACGGCGTCAAAAGCTATTTCCACAGCGTTGATCTGATTCTTGATGGCGTAGGAATAGAGCTGTTTTGTGTTCAAAGTATATTTTTTGATGTTTTTGTTTTCGAGAAAGTCTTTTACAAATCCGGGGAAGGCAAGACTGCCGCACAGGACAACAGCGATCTTATCATCCACCGCAAAGCGCATTTCTTCAATATAACCGCTGGAAAAATCAAAGGTGAAGTATGCCTCTCCGTCAGCTTCGAGCCGATTTAAAAAAGCGTCATAGTCCTGTTCGTCATAGGCTGTAACAGTATAAGCTTTGCCCTGAGCCTCATCTGTTTTGACAGGCTCATTTTTAATGCCCAGCCGTTCGATCATCTTGAACATCTCAAGATCCGCAAGTATCTTTGTGACCTCAAATGCGTTTGCTTCGGAGGGAATATAATGCGTAAGATCTGTGTCGATGGGGGCGGATTTTGAGATCCTGCCCAGATCCCGGCTCAGGTATGCCATATCCTTGTCCGCCTCAAGCTTTGAACGGACAGAGGGCTTGATATCTATGGTATCGAGCTCCGCGTATATTTTGTCAATGTTATCAAAACGCTGAATAAGCTCTGTTGCGGTTTTCTGACCTATACCCGCTACGCCGGGGATATTGTCCGAACTGTCTCCCATGAGAGCTTTTATATCAATAAGCTTTTCCGGGGAAACGCCGTAATCTTCTTTTGTTTTTTCAATATCGTAAGTCGTGGTGATCGCTCTGCCCATCTTAGTTGAAGCAAGGCAGACGAAGGTGTTTTCGTTTATCAGCTGAAGACAGTCTCTGTCGCCGGTGGCAATAAAGCATTTGTCTTCGCCGCGGCACAGACCTGAAATGGTCCCGAGGATATCGTCTGCCTCCCAGCCCTCGGCTTCAATGATAGTATATCCCATTGCGTCAAGCAGCTTTTTCAGCACAGGCATTTGCTGCGCAAGCTCATCGGGCATACCCTTGCGTCCCGCCTTGTAGCCGTCATACATCTTATGCCGGAAGGTGGGAGCCTTCAGATCGAACGCCACCGCCACAGCGTCGGGTCCGATATCTTCCTTAAGCTTTAACAGGATGTTCAAAAATCCGTATATTCCGTTGGTAAAACGTCCGTCCTTGGTCGTCAGCAGCTTTATGCCGTAGAAAGCCCTGTTGATTATGCTGTTGCCGTCAATAGCAAGGATCTTCATCAAAGGATCATCCTTTCTTTAAAGCTTGTACCGCAGATATTATTTTTAACATTGAATATGTCCAGCACGGTCTTTCCAATATCGGAAAAACAATCAAGAGTACCTAAATCAACATTCTTTACGGCTTTGCCGTAAACTAACAGTGGGATATATTCTCTCGAATGATCCGTACTGGGGGTGGAGGGATCACAGCCGTGATCCGCTGTTATCATCAGAATGTCGTCACCGTTCATTGCGTTCAGAAAATCACCCAGCCATTTATCAAAGCGGCTCAGCTCCGCGGCATATCCGTCAATATCGTTCCTGTGACCGAATTTCATATCGAAGTCAACTAAGTTTGTAAAGCATAGACCGTTGAAATCAAGCCTGAGAGCGTTCAGCGTTTCAGCCTTGCCCTCATCATTAGATTTGCTTTTGATCGCCTTTGATATACCTCTGCCGTTGAAAATATCATATATTTTTCCCACGCTCAGGGTATCGTATCCCGCTTCATGCAGATAGTCGAGCATGGTTTTCTCCGGGGGATCAACGGAAAAATCATGCCGGTTTTCTGTCCTGAAAAAGTCGGGGTATTCTCCGTCAAAGGGTCTTGCAATGACTCTTCCCACGCCGTGCCTGCCGGAGAGTATCTTACGGGCGATAAGGCAATATTCATAAAGCTGTTCTACGGGTACGATCTTTTCATGGGCGGCGATCTGAAAAACGCTGTCGCCGGAAGTATATACGATAAGCTTTCCTGTCCTGATATGCTCAAGTCCGTAATCTTCGATGACCTTTGTACCTGAATATGGCTTGTTGCACAGGATATCTCTGCCGGTCTCGCTCCTGAATTTGTCAAGTATTTCATCGGGGAATCCGTCAGGGTAGGTGGGGAGGGGCTGACGGGAAATTATGCCGGATATTTCCCAATGACCGATCACGGAATCTTTGCCTGCGGATCTTTCCGCAAGCCTTCCAAATGCGGAACAGGGGGAGGATACGGAACGTCCGAAACAGGTCCCTTCTATGTTGAACAGTCCCATTCCAGTCATGTTTGGCAGGGAGAGATGTTCGGAGCCGCAAACGGCGGCAAGGGTATTGCTGCCGGAATCACCGAATGCTTCGGCGTCCGGCAATTCGCCGATACCGAAGCTGTCAAGCACAATTATAAAGACCCTCTTAACCTTACCCAAAACATACCCTCCAATTTTTTCAAATTATATTGTATCACAAATATTTAAAATATAAAAGGGATTATGATGTCAAAAATCAAAAAATTTCATATCATATAGTAGAGTTTGGTCTTTTATCATGCTCAAACTACAAAATAACAGCAAAGGAGAATGAATGTGAACTACAATTATGAGCAGGGATACGGCAGATTCAACAGACAGATGAATCCCGGCGACAGATGTTCCGTGTTTGATCCCACGTCTGAACTGCCGAAAAAAATATCGCCTACTATGATGTATGTGCCGTTTCAGACGGACACCACGGTTTACGATGATATGAAGGCTCTGGAAGAGGGAACACTGTTTCCTGTCCTCAATAAGCCCTTCATGGCAGGATCGGGGTGCTGTAAATGAGTACATCATGCAGGCAGTCGGCGCTGAAAAAGCTGTCGGCGGCACAGTTTACGCTTTGGGAGCTTCACTTGTATCTTGATACACATCCGGGCGACCTGCAAGCTGTGGCTCTCTTTAAAAAATGTCACGCAAAGTACACAGCCCTTGTCAGCGAGTATGAGGAAAACTACGGCGCGCTGACGGGCTTCAACGCAGAGGGCGCGGAATGGCTGAAAAATCCGTGGCCCTGGGATATAGAGGGGTGCGAATAAGAATGTTTGTATATGAGAAGAAACTGCAATACCCTGTAAAGATCACAAATCCTAATCCGAAATACGCAAAGATAATCATAACACAATATGGCGGCCCGGACGGGGAGTTGGGCGCGTCTCTGCGCTATCTGAGCCAGCGCTTCGCCATGCCTTACCCGGAGCTTAAAGGCTTGCTGACAGATATCGGGACAGAGGAACTCGGGCATCTTGAAATGATCGGCACTATTGTTTATCAGCTTACCCGCAACCTGAGCATTGACGAGATCAAGAAAGCCGGCTTTGAGGATTATTTTGTCGATCATACCACCGGCATTTACCCACAGGCGGCAAGCGGAACGCCATGGTCGGCTGCCGGTATGCAGAGCAAGGGCGACGTCATAACCGACCTTTCTGAAAACCTTGCAGCTGAACAGAAGGCAAGGACGACATACGACAACATCCTTCGCCTTGTGGACGATCCCGACGTGCGGGAACCCATCAAATTCCTGCGTGAAAGGGAAGTCGTTCACTTCCAGAGATTCGGCGAGGGTCTGAGACTTGCGACTGACAGGCTTGACAGCAGGAACTACTATATGTGCAACCCGGCGTTTGACAAGAACTGCGGGAAATAAACAAATTAAAATATTCTATAAACGACAAAAAACGGGTGAAAGTTGCTTGTGTAGCCTTCGCCCGTTTTGAGATTTAATTTATTTTACGCCAAAAACTCAGCCAGCCTATCCGAGTGGGTCTGATTGTGTATCAGTCTGCCGTCAGCCCGGGCGCGCAAATAGCGCACCGCGCCGCAGCGTGCCGCCGCCATACGGTAAAGGGACTTTTGATTAAGCTGTTCGTCAGTCCAGTATATAATCTCACGGTGCGGTCCCATTGCCTCCAACGCTTCCTCCAGCCGCAGGGTGAATACCGACTGCGGTTCGGAAAATCTGTAAAGATACGTTGCGGCGTCCTCCTGCGTGAAAAGCTCAACGGCACAGCAGCCCTTACCGAATCCGGCCTGCCAATAAAGCTCCGGCGTTGTAGTGCGGAAAAGACCGATATGGGCAAACGGGGGAGTGAGCTTAAGCTTTGCAAGCAGCGCGGCTCGTTCCTTTTTTATTTTGTCGGCTGCCTTCTGAGCCCGCTCCGCAAAGGGGATGGTATCGTAGCCCATGCGCCCCACGACATAATTCGTGCCGTCGTTTGAGGTGATATTTATAAGATAGCCGTCAAGCCGTATTTCCCGGATAAAACAAAGGGGGATACGCACCGCGCCGCAGGTGGGTGGAAGGATGCATACGGAGTCGGGATACAGGTCGATCCGGGCTCTTCCTTTTTCCTCAGGGGTTTCGTATTCGCCCTCCACGGACATTATCGGCGTTCCTTCAACAAACAGCGCCTCCAAAGTGCGCGCGGTAAAACTGCCCGAAAGCTCTTCCCAGAATCCGTCGTAGGAAAAGCCGAGCATGGATATTTCAATTTGTTCGCCGTCCAGGGTATCCACCAGCACACGGTGATTCATGGGAATGATCGTTTTTACGTCGGCGTAGTCGAGAAAACGACTGCCGATACGAATACCCTCCCGTTCAATATGAAGCTCGGTATCAGCTCCGAGCGCCCGCCCACGGTAACTCATAATTTAGTGCCGCATTCGCCGCAGAATTTCATGCCGGGCTCATTTTCATATCCGCAGCTGGGACATTTGCCGCTCTTTTCCATGGGGGAACCGCATTCACCGCAGAACTTGAGCCCTAAAGCGACCTCCGCGCCGCAGTTGGGGCAACGGTTAGTGCCAAGAGGCGCGCCGCAGTTGTTGCAGAATTTACCGTTTCCGGCGGGCTTGCCGCATTTCGGACAAATAGTCGTGCGGGTCTCAAGCTTTCCCTGCCAGACAGTTGCGGTCTCCGCGGCTTCGTCGATGTTGCGCTGCATGGCGCGGTTTCTTGCCTGCGCTACATAGCTTGCCTCACGGGGGGCGCATTCAGTACACAGCCCGTCGTCCTCGTTCCAACAATCGGAACATACCCATCTGTTGCAGGAAGGGCACTTGGTAAATTTGGAGCGAACCTCTTCCTGAGCCTCGTCAAATGCCTTCTCGTATTCCCTGCGCCATTCAGGTGACTGACCGGAAAAACGGTCGCTGATAAAATCGCTTCCCCGTTCAACCGCCCAACCGAGATCGCCCACCTTACCGCCGAGAAATCCGCCAATGGTGGATGCCATGCGGCCGAAGCGCTGAGATTTTTGATGCTGACCGTAGGTGGAAGATTCACGGAACGTGCTTTTGAAGCCGTTCCCGCAGCAGTCGCAGAAAAACTCAAACTGGAAACCGGCGTCCGTGGAAAGGTCGTTGTAGTTTTTAGTAAAAGCGTGTAGCATATATATCCCTCCTGAGAGTGTTTTCTTTTTTGCAATTTCAGTATATCATAAATATCAACAGATAATCAAGTATAAAAACAAAAGTCCCGGCAAAACCGGGACCTTTGAGGCTTTGATATAAAAGATTATCTCTTTGAGAACTGGGGCGCGCGACGAGCGCCTTTGAGACCGTACTTCTTTCTTTCCTTCATTCTGGGGTCTCTGGTAAGGAAACCTGCCTTCTTGAGGGTCGCACGGATGTTTTCATCGTACTGGAGAAGCGCGCGGGAAAGACCGTGGCGGATAGCGCCTGCCTGACCCGTTACGCCGCCGCCGTTGACGCGGCAAACGATATCGAACTTGTTTTCATTGCCTGTAAGAACGAGAGGCTGACGAACGATGAGCTTGAGAGTATCAAGACCGAAATAATCGTCGATGTCTCTGTCGTTGATTGTGATCTTGCCTGTACCGGCATAAACGCGAACTCTTGCTACTGACTTTTTTCTACGGCCTGTACCGTAAAAATAAGGATTAGAATCGTACATTAAATTTGCCTCCCTTCATTAAAATGCCCATTCTTCGGGCTTCTGTGCTGCGTGGTTGTGCTCGCTGCCTCTGTAGACCCTGAGTCTTGTGAGAGCCTTACGGCCTATCACTGTGTCGGGGATCATGCCCTTAACGGCAAGGGTCATTGCGAACTCGGGCTTATCCTTCATAAGAGTGCTGTACTTGACCTTCTTCATGTTGCCGATATAACCGGTGTGATGATAGTACATTTTCTGGTCGAGTTTCTTACCTGTGAGAACAGCCTTTTCTGCGTTGATGATGATAACGTGATCGCCGCAATCCGCATGAGGTGCGAATGTGGGCTTATGCTTACCTCTGAGAAGAACAGCAGCTTCAACAGCAACCTTGCCCATCGGCTTGCCTGCGGCATCAATAACATACCATTTACGGGAAATGTCGCCCATCTTAGGCATATAAGTTGACATAGCTTTTACCTCCTGATATTTTTTCGTGCTCGCATATAATACCACAACCTTTTTGGGCTGTCAACAATAATTTTTTGATTTTTTAATCTATTTCGGTGATATGTCGTCTTTTCTCAGTTTTTCTCGTTTTTTCTATGTAATTGCTCACAAATAAAATATCAAAAAAATTTTAAAAATCTGCCTGCATTGCAAAAATATGCCTATCGCAAGCCTTAAAGCGGGCAAATCATTGATTTTACAGGATCATTATGTTAAAATGATTAAGCTATATTTTAGGCGGTGATCACTTGATAAAGAAAAATGACGATATACGCCTCACAGTCAAAAGCTGTACTCTGCAGGGAAGCGGAGTATGCATTTATGACGGTATGACCGTCTTTGTCAGAGGCGCGTTTGTCGGGGATGAAATACTCGCGCACATCATCAAGGTGAAAAGCAGCTATGCGGTAGGTATAATCAAAGAATTTATCGTGAAGTCCGGGAGCAGGATAGAAAGCCGCTGTCCTGTTGCTGAAAAATGCGGAGGTTGCTGTTTTGCGCAGATAGATTATAATGCAGAGCTGGAGATAAAACAGCGGCAGGTCGCGGATAATTTCAAACGTATCGGAGGGCTTGACGTTGAGGTCGATCCGATAATACCGTCGCCTTCGGCTGAAAGATACCGCAACAAAGCACAGTATCCTGTGGGAAAAGTGAACGGTTCTGTCGCGATAGGCTTTTACGCTCCCATGAGTCACCGCATAATTGACTGTACCGACTGTATTTTACAGCCCGAGGAGTTCAGGGAGATAACGGAAATTTTCCGCAAATGGATAACAGATAACAATATAGAGGTCTATGATGAGGAGAGCCATAAGGGCTTACTGCGGCACATATATATCAGAAAGGCCGCCGCGGGGGAACAGCTCTTGGTCTGTGTGGTGGCAAATGCCTCAAACCTGCCTTTTGCGGATGAGCTTGTATCCGCATTGAGCGCTGTAAAAAACATAGTAGGAGTCGTTCTTAATATAAATCGGGAAAAAACGAATGTGGTCCTGGGGCGTAAAGATAAAATGCTTTACGGCAAAAATTACATCGTTGACAGGCTCTGCGGTCTTGAGTTTAAGATCTCACCTCATTCATTTTATCAGGTCAATCACGACTGCGCCGAAGTTCTATACGGCAAAGCAAAGGAATATGCGGCTCTTACCGGCAAAGAGACCATCGTTGATCTTTACTGCGGTACTGGGACTATAGGTTTAACCATGGCTGATAAATCAAAGAAGCTTATAGGCGTTGAAATAGTGCCTCAGGCCATAGAAAACGCCGTGGAAAACGCGGGGATGAACGGAATAACAAATGCGGAATTTATATGCGGGGACGCCTCAAAGGCGGCGGAAGAGCTGTCCGAAAGGGGAATAAAGGCTGATGTTGTCATCCTTGACCCTCCGAGAAAGGGATGCGATGAAGAATTGCTTACCACCCTTGCCCGCATGTCTCCTGACAGGATAGTATATGTGTCCTGTGACAGCGCCACTCTTGCCAGAGACTGTAAGCGCTTGGCGCAGATGAATTATGCGATACATAAAGTGACGCCGGTTGATATGTTCCCGAGAACGGGGAATGTGGAGACAGTCGCACTGCTGTCAAGGGATAAAGCTTGACGGATAAAATATAATGGTCATCGGGTGATGTAAAGCTATGAATTTCGGATTTTCCTATGTGGGGCTGATTTTTCTTATAATGCTTATGCTGCCGAATTTACTGTGGACAAAGAACAAGCCCCGGGATTATGAGAAATACGCCGCAAACGAGAATAAAATTCTTTTGGCTATGGAGAAAATAGGGGAAGTCTCGGTCTCTTGTCTGGCGCTTATTTTCACGGATTTTAATATCAAACCCTGGTCAAATCGGTCATGGTGGCTGATAACAGCCTTTTTATTGATGTTGCTTTATGAAGTATTCTGGGTCAGGTATTTCAAAAGCGAAAAGACCATGAAGGACTTTTACATAAGTCTGCTGGGCGTACCTGTGGCGGGGGCAACGTTGCCGGTTTGCGCATTTTTGCTTTTGGCGGTTTACGGAGAAAATATTGCCCTTGCCTTTGCAACCTTGATTTTGGGCGTGGGACATATAGGTATACATCTTATGCACAAAAAAGAGGCGGATGCACAAATCATACGGGAAGGTGATGAAAATGACAGCAGAAAATAACGCTTCAAGTAAGACGGTCAGAAATTCTTCCATTGAGCTTTTGCGGATAATCGCGATGCTTGCAATAGTTTTCTGCCACTTTGCTACTCACGGCGGTTTTAATTACGGCGCACATGATCTGTCTCTTCCGAGATTTTGGTGGAATTTTATTGAGATGGGCGGAAATTTCGGCGTTGATGTTTTTGTCCTTATCTCCGGATATTTTCTTGTAAATGACAATAAGTCATTTTTCAGTTTTAAACGCATACTTAAATTCTGGGGTCAGGTGTTTTTCTATTCTTTTGTCTTGTATTGCGCATTCCTGTTTTCCGGCAGGATCCCTTTGGATCTGACCGTGTTTATCAAGACGGTATTTCCGATAACGTTCGGCTCATGGTGGTTTGCCAGCACTTATTTTGTTTTGTACCTGATCCACCCGTTCCTGAATATCCTGCTCAACAGGCTTGATAAATCGGCGTTTCAAAAGCTGTTGACACTGCTGATAATAATGTGGTGCATAATTCCGACTTTTCTGACTAAATGGTATGAATCGAATAATTTGCTCTGGTTCGTGACCCTGTACTGTACAGCAGGATATATAAAGCTCTACGGTCTAAACAGCAAGATCAAAACGAAGCATTATCTGATATTGTGGATCGTATTTTCGTTTTTGAGATACTTGTCATGCGTAATGCTTATGCTGATGGGAACACAGCTGTCCATAGCCTATGAGCATACATTGTTCTTCTACAGCATAAACTCAGTTCTGACATTTTTGAGCGCCTTGAATCTTTTTATGGTGTTCAAGAATATCGATATAGGTCATCGCAAATGGATAAATATAATTGCTTCGGCAGCCTTCGGCGTATACCTTATCCATGACAGTCCGTTCGTACGTTATCTCCTGTGGGGAGATATATTCAAAAACGCGGCATATCAGGACAGCAATATGCTGATCTTATATTCTATCGGCGTAGGATTGCTTGTATATGCGGTTTGTACAGTGATTGATCTTATAAGACAGCAGATATTTGAAAAGCCATATATGAAGCTTGTAAATAATTATTCGGACACTTTGTTTCACTCGGTCAGGTCAATATATATTTTTGTTAAAAATATAATTTTCGGGAGCTGACTTTGTTAAATAAGATAACACTGCAACAAGGAGCTGCGGCAAATAGTTTTGCGCAGCTCCTTGTCATGTCATTATTTATTTAATAAACCGGTTCAGGATCTTATGTACATAGCTTTGGTTGTTTGCAATATTTTTGGCGTGTTCAAAGATGAAATCAGTATCGTTATTTCTCAGGGCATTTGTAAACTCAACGGAGAACCCGTCGATCTGCCATTTTAAAATTTCCTTTACGGTTTTATTTGATATGTACTCTTCTATCTTTGATTTTATCGCATCATCGGTCATGTCCGAATAAAAGAGATTTGCCATACAGGATTCCAGCAGATCTATCTGAGACTGGGCAATACTGCCATAATAGCTTTTAGGATCGTCGCAAAAATCATTGGCGGCTTTTATCTTGTTTTCCCAGCCGCATATAACGTCGTTAAAAAAGTATGGCATATATTTTGACGTTCCGCCGAAAAGACTGCGGTAGTAGTATAACGGCTTATCAATAAGCGATACTCTTTTCGCGTTTCCGAAAAGACCGATGTTCCAATACTGATCGTCTCCCAGAAACTTTATGCCGCCGATATAATCATATGAGCCCTCAAAAATCGACCTTTTGAAAAGCTTTGCGTGCAGACCGCAGGGAAAACAGCCTGACGAAAGAAAGGACTCTATGATAAAATATACGTCATCATTCAGAAAAAGATCGGAATGACCAAGATGAAAATCAAAGTTTGCGTTCATATCCCTTTTCCACAGACCCTTAGAGGATATCACCTGAACGATTTTGCCGACGCAGATATCTGAATCGGTCGTTTTTGCGGAATTGTATAAAAGTTCAATTGTATTGTGAGCGATCCAGTCATCGGAATCTATAAATAAAACATAGTTTCCCAAAGCTTCGCGGAGACCTCTTGCTCTTGTTTTGACTGTTCCTTCGTTTTCCTTGTCGATAACACGTATACGATTGTCGGTTGCCGCATATTGTTGGCAGATGGAAAGACTGCTGTCCTTTGAACCGTCGTTTACAAGAATAAGCTCAAAATCAGTAAACGTCTGGTTAAGTATGGAGACCAGACATTTCTTAAGATATTTTTCCGCATTATATATAGGGACTATAATACTTACTTCAGGCATTTGTATACCTCCGCAGAGAAAACTATAATACAATTTTACAATAATATGCCTATTAAGTCAACATATGAAATCAAGCCTGTTCGCACCAAATAGGAGCGTACAGGCTGAAAATATTTTATCACACACCGTATTTATTAAAATCACTCAAGTCAAGTCCGTCAAAATCGGCGAGGAAGGCCTTCAATCTGCGCAATATCTTATCTGCGCCGCTTTTTTCAAGGCTTTCAACATTAAGCGGCATGACAGGATCGTGGACGCTTAATCTAAGCAGCGCCCAGCCGTTGCCGTTGTCCGTATCGGCCGAAATGCGTACTCCCTCATAGCTGTTGTCGGCAAGGGACCAGCCGCCGCAATGTTTTACATAGTCCTTCAGCTTTTCTATAACAGTTTCACCGTAGCTTTTAAAATCTTTGACTTTAATATCAAACCGAAGCTCCCGTTCCTCAACTGCCTCCTCAAGATTGGAAATAAAATCCTCAAGATCTATATTCTGATTTCTGAGATTGACAAGCTTTATGATAATTTTTGTAATCAGATAGGCGCCGTCATCAAGGAAATAATTTTCCGAAAACGCGGCGTGACCGGAGGTCTCGATGGCAAGGGGACAGTCTATCCCGTTGGAGATAAGCTCGATCTGCTTATTTATGACGTTACGGTAACCCCGCTTGTACCTGAGATGTACTCCGCCGTGAGCTTCGATGAATTTTGAAAGTCCGTCTGAGGTCACGGAGTCGGTAACTACCGTGGCTCCCTTATGTTCGTCAAGAACTATTGAGGAGGCAAGGGCTATGAGCCTGTTGCGGTTGATCTGATAACCGTTTTTGCCCACACAGGCGGCTCTGTCAACGTCGGTGTCAAATATTATACCGAAATCCGCGTTACTGTTTTTTACGGCGTCGCAAACGGATCTCATGGCCTCTGCGTTTTCGGGGTTAGGTATGTGATTGGGAAAATTGCCGTCCGGTTCAAGAAACTGGCTGGCGCTGACATCCGCTCCCAAAGGCGCAAGGACCTGATCTGCAAAAAAGCCGCCGGCGCCGTTCCCCGCGTCAACCACGATTTTCAAGCCCTTCAAAGGTTCATTGTAAATGCCTGTGCCTTTACATATTTTTTTACGCAGAATATCGGAATATATCTGTAAAAAATGTTGCTTTACAACATTGTCAGGAGAGGGGATAAGCGGGATGTTTTCTTCTGTTACGTTCAGGAGTATCCACTCGATGTCACTGCCGTCAAGCCCCCCGTCTTTTGTAAAAAACTTAAGACCGTTTTTGTCCATGGGGTGATGACTTGCGGTGATTTGAATTGCCGCGTCAACATTTAATTTTACTGTGGTCATAAACATTGCAGGGGTGGATTCCATGCCGCAGTCGATAACATTCACGCCATTGTGCAATAAAGCGGATATGACGGCCGTTTTGATCCTGTGGGCGGAAAGCCTGCTGTCGTGTCCAACGGAAACGGTGAGCTGATCGGCTTTGACAGATGTTTTTTGGCAAAGCCATTTCAAAAAGCTCAGTGTAAACCACATAACTTTTTCATCGCTCAGGTATAGCGGTTCACTTTCGTCGGCAATACCAAAGCCCCGGATATCACTGCCGCTTTTGAAGTTTAAATATTTATCACTCATTGAGTATCAGCCCTTTTTCCAACATATTCTGCGCCGCGGAGAGTATTCCTATTTTAGCACTGTGAAAATTAAGTCCGCCCTGCATCCAAACCGCATAAGGTTCGCGCAGGGGAGCGTCGCCGGAAAGCTCTATTGACGACCCCATTATGAATGTGCCAGCGGACATTATTACCTTACAGTCATAGCCGGGCATATCCCATGGCTCCGGTACAACAAAGGAATCAACAGGAGCGCCCTTTTGCAGACCCTGACAGAAGGCGATCAGATTTTCGGAATTTTTCAGCAGAACGGATTGAACTATGTCGCTGCGTTCTTCCTTATCGTCCGGGGTGACCTCAAAGCCCAGAGCTTTAAATAAAGCCGCGGTGAATACCGCTGTTTTGACAGCTTCTCCTACAACGTGAGGAGCGTTGAAAAAGCCCATAAACAGACCTCTGTTCTGCCCAAGCGTGGCGCCTACCTCGGTACCTATTCCCGGGGCAATGAGCCTGTAAGCGCAAAGATCGACAAGCTCAGCCCGGCCTGCTATGTAGCCTCCGTTTTTGGCTATGCCGCCGCCTGCATTCTTTATCAGGGAGCCTGCCATGATATCCGCTCCAACATCGGTGGGTTCCTCTTTTTCCACAAATTCACCGTAGCAGTTGTCCACCATTACTATTGAATCGGAATTTTTACGCACGGTTTTTATGATCTTTCCGATCTCATTAACAGAAAGGCTGGGACGCAGGCTGTAGCCTCTTGACCGCTGGATATATACCATTTTCGGGTTGCTTTTGACTGCATTGGCTATACCTTCAAGGTCGATTTTGCCGTCAGGCAGCAGATCTACCTGCTTATATATAACGCCGAAATCCTTTAACGAACCGTGATTTTCACCGCCGGACAGGCCGATTATGGGATGAATGGTATCATATGGCGTGCCTGTCACGCAGAGCATGGTGTCTCCCGGTCGCAGGATGCCGAACAACGCCACCGTCAGAGCGTGGGTACCGCAGGTGAAATTGTGCCTCACAAGAGCCTTTTCGGTGTGGAAAACATCCGCGTAGACTTTGTCAAGGGTCTCTCTGCCGATATCCCCATAGCCGTAGCCTGTGCTTTCACCGAAATGGATCTCGCTGACGCTGTTCTTTATGAATGCGGCGAGGACCTTTTGCTGGTTATATTCCGTTATTTTATCGATCTCATCAAACCTGCCGCGTACCTTCAGCATGTTGCTTTCGGCAAGTTTTAATATTCTGTCGTCAAAGTTAAAAAATTTCATACCGGTATCCTTTCAGATTTTCTCCGCTATAGCCCAGCTTCCGTCTTTTATAAAACCGACTTTCTCATAAAACGGCACAAGCTTGTCCTTACAGAACAGATAAACATTTTTGCCCTCATTTTTAAAAATATCCGCCAGCGTACCCACGATTTCACAGGCAAAGCCGTGACCCCGGTATTCCGGAAGTGTTCCCACAGCGCCCAAAAATGCGATATTATCAGTAACGAACAGGGCAGAGGCGCAGGTGACTTTTTTCCCCTCCGCACAGCCAAGCATTATCTTTGTAACATTGTGACGGCAGCGGTGAGAAATGTCCGCAATCCACAGGGAATAATTATCAAGACCGTCAAATCCACACTTTTTTAATATGTCAAATACAGTTTTATAATCATCCGTAAAATCGCATTTTAAAGCGGTGTTGCAGTAATTCTTTCTGCCTATAAAACGCACTACAGAGCCTGTCTTAGCTTGATTATAACCAAGCCGGCACATTACCGAAAGCTCGCATTTCAGGCTTGAAAATCCCATGAAATCAAGAAATTCCCTGAGTTCATCATGATCGGCTCCTGCGTCAGCACAGACAGTGACAGCTCCGTCTACTCTTGATATAGCTCCCCGTGGAACGCCGTCAATGAGCTGTACCCAGAACATTATTTCGGAAACACTGTCGCCGTAAGCCTTGCGGTAAGCCGCAATATGAGCGCCGAAAGGGTCTTTGGCACAAAAGTCATATAATAATTTATCGTCATCAACAAGCTTTATCATAGCTGTGTTCCTTACGGTTTGTTATCTGCCGGCAAAATTATCCGCCAGCGCCTGTACTGCCTTTGCGGCTTCGTACATATCCTCAAGCTTTATCACGCAGGAGGGGGAATGGATATATCTGCAGGGCAGGGAAACGGTGATGGTTTTAACTCCGCTTCTGCTTTGATGGATGGAGCCTGCGTCATTTCCGCCGGACACATAGGTCTTGGGCTGCATCTTGATATTTTTCTCTTTTGCAAGCTCAAACGCTGTATCGTAGAGTTCTTTATCGTAAATCGTTGTCCTGTCCATAAAGGAAATAACAGCGCCGCTGCCGAGCTTGCAGACCTGCTTTGAGCCTTCTACACCCTCGATATCCGCCGCAGTGGTGCTTTCAGCAACAATGGCGTAATCCGGAGCGATTTCGAAGGCCGCCGACTTTGCGCCTCTGAGACCGACTTCCTCCTGTACCGTAAAGGCGAAAGTCAGATCATAGTCCTGCTCGCGGCAGATCATATCTATGAGTATGGCACAGCCGGCTCTGTCGTCGATAGCCTTGGACTTTATAAATCCGTCGCCGAAGGGAACAAAATCCGATTGGAAATAGGCGCAGTCGCCGATATTTACATATTTTTCCGCGTCCGCCTTATCCTTGGCCCCGATGTCGATATAAAGAGAGTCGTTTTTCGGAAGATCATGCTCCTCGCTTTTATCGAGCAAATGAATTGGCTTTATCCCGATAATGCCGTTTATACCGTTTATCAGAACCGCTCTGCCCAAAAGTACCCTTGAGTCGATACCGCCGACTGTTGTGAATTTTAGAAAACCGTCATCGGTGATATATGTGATCATCATACCCACCTCGTCCATATGTGCGGCAAGCATGACCTTGTTCTTTGAGGGATTTTTACCTTTTTTTGATACAATGAGATTTCCCAGAGGATCAACGTCGAATTCCCCGTGTCCCTTAATTTTTTCTATTATATAGTCACGTACCTCGTTTTCCCGTCCGGATGTCCCGTTGAGAAGGCACAATTCTTTCAATAATCTTTCCATTAGAATATTCCTCCGTTCAGATCAAAGGCTCTGTATGAATTCAGCCATCAGTTGTGCGGTCGCTTCAATATCAGCAACATTTATCATTTCAACGCCGGTATGCATATTGCGCAGGGGAATGGATATAAGGCACATCCTCGTACCCGCTCCGGAATTCTGGATAGAATCGGCATTGGTGCCGGTCCTTGAGCCCATGGCTTCTATCTGATGGCTTATGCCCTTATCCTCAGCGATTTGCTTAAGCTTACGGCTCAGTTCGTGGTCAAGAACAGGGGAGAAGCCTATCATTGCGCCTCCGGTCAATGTACCGCTCTCTTCCGCTTTAATACCCGGAGCGCGGGCAAAGCTGACGTCTACCGCAATGGAGATGTCGGCATTTGCCGCAAAGGAGCCTGTACGGGCGCCGCTCCCGCCGGTCTCCTCCTGTACGGAGAACAGAGCGGTCAGTTTACACCTGTGTTTTTTATCCTTCAATATTTCAAGACAGCGCAGGATGGCGGCGACACCGCAGCGATCATCCAGCGAAGGTGAGCTTATATTTCCGTTGAGCAGCTCATTCTGAGCTCCCTTAAGGACTACCCGATCTCCCATTGAGATGAGCTCCTGAGCCTGTTCTTTTGTCAAGCCTGCATCTATTGCGATATCTTCGATCTTTGCCGCCTTGTTGCTGTCGTCATCGCCCTTAAGGTGGGGCGGGGTAGAGGTGACGACCCCGAAGACCTTCTCTTTACCGAGGATTATTACCTCATGGGCGGCAAGCACCCTTGCGTCCATTCCGCCGCATTTGCATACTTTTATAAAACCCTTGTCGGTGATCTCAGTGACCACCATTCCGATCTGATCTATATGGGCGTCCAACAGAACGCTGATCTCTCCGCTTTCCGTTTCACCGATTATGCTGCCCAAGGCGTCGGAGCGGACTTTCATATACTTTGCAAGCTCATTCTTTGCGGCTTCAGCTGCGGAAGCTTCACAGCCAGAAACACCGTATTTCCCGGACAAAGACAGAATAAGTGACGATAAATTATCCATTAGCGACATTGACACCGTCTTACAAATACTGCGGTGCTTTTCCTTTCATAATGTTTTTATACAACAAATTATTATACCCTTTTAAGAGATGTTTTGCAACACAAAAAAGACAGCCGCTGAAATTTAGCGACTGTCTTGATAAGCCTGATCCTGAATTATTTGAGGAAAAGAAGAAGGCATGTAGTGACGAGAGAAAGAACGAAGAAAAGAACAGCAAATATCTTTGTGAGATTAACAAGCTTTTTCTCCATGGTACGACCTTTGTTCTTTCCGAAAAATGTCTCGGCACCGCCGGCGATAGCACCGGAAAGTCCCTCTGATTTGCTTTCCTGTAAAAGGACAAGAATTACTATAGAAATAGCTGTAATTATAAGCGATATTCCTAAAACTATCTCATAAACTTCCATTTGTGAACCTCCACTGATATTATGTACCTGAGTATATTAACACATATTATTCAGAAAATCAATGCTTTTAACAAAAAATTTTTTATTTAGTTTTGCTTGTCAAAATGAACATTAAGATGATTATAAGTCATTTCTATTCCGTTTCTGTCAAATGAGTGCTTGATGTTTTCAAGCAGAGCAAAGTAGGCGGGCCAGTAATCAGCGGTTTTTACCCATGCGCGGATCATATATTCGATACTGCTTTCTCCGTAACTCCACACGTTGACGAAGGGCTCGGGATTTGACAGAAATTCCGGAACATCCGAAATAGCCTCACGTATAGCGGCTTTTACATCATCTATCCCGCAGTTATAAGAAGCTGTGACAGTCATGTCAATTCTTCTTGACGTCTGTGATGTGTAGTTAACGATCTTTGTCGCGGAAATTTCGCTGTTTGGCAGGAAAACGACCTTGTTGTCTATGGTGAGCAGCTTTGTATATATCAGTCCGATCTCGTTTACAAAGCCGCTTACATCTGCGACTTCTATATAATCGTTTACTTTAAAAGGCTTTGAGATAAGTATTGTTATACCGCTTGCAAGATTGGAGAGCGTACCCTGTACCGCAAGAGAAACAGCAAGACCGGCTACGCTGAAGACCGCAACGAGGGAGGTTATCGGAATGCCAAGACTGTCAGCGGAAATAATGATCGCCAAAGCGTAGAGCAGTATTTTCAGACACGATTTTATAAAGCTGTGAAGTGTCTTCTCGATTTTGGATTTTTCCAGTAATTTGCCCACAAACTTCATCAAGGCTTTTATCAGGATAAAGCTTATGACAAATACGACTATCGCAAGGCAAAGGTTTTCCAGGGTAAAGCCGGCAATTGATGTTTTAAGTATCTTCTGCAGCTTATCCATTGATACAGTCACTCCCTAATAAATATATTAAAGTCCGAATTCACCTTCGTAGCTTACGAGGCTGGCGTCATTTATACCGTCGACTTCAAGAATCGAATCTACCAGTCTGCTTGTTTTATCGTCAATGTTAAGCTCGACTGCGATCTCCGCGCCGGTCTTTGTGACGGTTTTAGACTTTATTTTATATGTCGGAAGCTTTGAAAGTATCCATTTGACGTTTTTGACATAATTAGGATCATATCTGATTATAAGCAGATAGGGCGAAGCTTTTTTCTTCATGATAAGCGTTATGAGGTAATAAAGACCGCCTGTTGCTCCGCAGGCGACAGCGCCTACAAGATATATACCGGCGCCCATCATTATGCCGGAGGATATCGCCCAGAACATGAAGATAGTATCAACCGGGTCCTTTACCGCAGTCCTGAATCTTACTATGGACAAGGCGCCCACCATACCTAAAGATAAGGCAAGGCTTGAGGAGATCGTCCTGATTATCAAAGCGGTCACCATGGCGAGGAGCACAAGAGAATAGGCAAAACCTTTTGAGAAAATGACCCCTCTGAAAGTGATCCTATAAATGAACAGTATAAACAAGCCTAAACCGAAAGCTGCCGCTATTGATACCAGCATCTGAAGCATAGTAACTCCGGAACTGAAGTTTTCGACTACGCCTTTCTTGATCATATCGAAAATCGATAAAGCCATTGTCATAAGCAAACACCTCAAATTTTAATCAGTATATTCCCTCACACGCAGTTCAACGCCGAGTTTGTCCGTAATTTTACGGCATTCGTCAATATCTTCCTGAGGAATAACATCGACTACTGACATTTTAACACAGTTTGTGTACTTTTTGCAAGTCTTGGTGAATTTTATTATTTCATCAAAAGACTGTATGCCGAACACGGGGCGGGAGATCTCAAGATATTTTTCCGGGGTAGGGGCGTTCAGACTTATTGAGATAACGTCAAAATTCTCGCAGATCTCCCTGGCTGTTTCCCGTTTGTTTATAAGGTCGCTTAAACCGTTGGTGTTCAGCCTGATGCATATCTTGTATTTTGAACGGATGTATTTGCAGGCGGCTATAAGGTTATCAAGGGCGTATGTGGGTTCGCCGTAACCGCAGAACGTGACCTCATCATATTGGGAAAAATCGAAAGAATCTATGGCTTTTTTGATCTCCTCAAGGGTCGGGTCTGATTTATGCCAGAGATTTTCCGCGGAACCTACGCCGTCACCGTTTGCGCGGATGCAAAAGGTGCAGTTACAGGGGCATTTGTTTGTGATATTAAGATAAACCTTGCCGCCGTATGTGTAAACTATATCAGCCATTTTTATTTTACCGATACCTGCGGTATCGACTCCTTTCTGAGTTTTTAAAGCAATTTATGCAGGGAATCTTTTATTTTGGTACGGTCAAGGGCTATGCCTGCGAGTATAAATAATACTGCGCTTCCCACAGCCTGTATTATGTTAAAGGGGACAGACGCCAGAGGGACCGCAAAACCGCAGCGGAATATTATTACCTCAGCGAAATAATATCCTGCAACGGTAATTACCATACCGATGATAACCCCCGCAATGTTTCGCTTTGAAATAATTTTTGAGCTTGCGTTCGATAAAAACAGGGTCATTGCCGCTTTGATGATAACAGAGGGGATCACCCACAGTACTGCGCCCGAAAGCCCGTCGGCAAGTCCTCCGCCGATAGCCGCGGAAACAGCCGCATAGGGGGCGGGGAGGAAGCAGGCGGAAAGATATACGAATATGTCTCCGATATGGATATAGCCGCCGTTGGACATGGGAGCGGGGATATGAATAAATGTTGCCGCTGTGATGGCAGCCGTAAAAACGGCGGACAGGCACAAATAATATAAAGCTTTTTTATTTTGAGTTTCAGATGTCATGATGTAATATCTCCTTCCTGTAAAAATCAGTGAGAATACCGAGGTGAGGTTCAAATTCAGTGCCGGAATTGCCGGGAACGCCGTTTTTGCATGAACCTTCTATTGCTTTCGAAATGAAATCGACTGCCAGGTCAACAGACATTTCTATATTGCACCCCTGCAAAAGACAACCGCATATTATAGAGGAAAAGATATCTCCCGTTCCGGAGTAATATGAACCGAAAGCAACGTTTTCTGCGGAAAACGAACCGTTTTCGTTTATGACTAAATTGCACAGTTTTTGCTCTTGCCCTTTGGAGACCGGCATGGGGATTCCCGTAACTATGATAGTTTTGAGTGAATCGTTGAGTAATCTTTTGCCGGCGCCGCATATACGGTCGATATAATCGGGATCGTTCTGCATACCGATGATCTCATTATAATCCATACCTGAGATAATGGAAAACTCCGTAAGATTCGGAGTTGTGATGTTTGACTTCAAAGCAAGTTTTTTTATCCTTTCGCACAGTGCAAGGGAGAAGGTATCGTAGATCCTGCCATGATCAGCCATTATTGGGTCAACTACAACCAGTGTATCGGAATTGCGAAAATCCGCTATAAATCTTTCCGTGCTGTCTATTTGTTGTGTGCTTGAAAAGAAGCCGGTATAAATGCCGTCCGGTACAAAATTTATTTTTTTCCACTCTTCAGCGTAGTGAGGGATGTTTTCCGTACAGTCGCAAATATAATAACTGTCGTAACCAGTCTGATTGGTCAGAACGGCGGTGGGGATAGGGCAGACATGAACGCCAAGCGCCGATATAACAGGCATGAGGACTGAAAGTGAGCATCTGCCCAGACCGGAAATATCATTAAACACAGCGACTTTTTTCTGCAAGCTTATCCCTCCCTGATGAAATTATATACTACAATAATAATACTACTTTTTCAGTATGTTTTGAAGTGGCAAATTACACAAGATATTATTCGACGGGTATTGACATATTAGATATAAGTATAGTAGAATAATAAATAATCAACTTGTGCTGATGAGGTCAGGTCATGAAAAGCTTTGAATTGGGAACCAAAATATTTTTCGGTGAAAGCTCCCTTGACAGGGTGCTTGATTACGACTGCGAAAAAATATTGATAGTAGCTGACCCGTTTGTGATAAAAAGCGGACTTATTCATCATGTCACGACAAGGCTTGACTCAAAGGGCACAAAGTACGATTTGTTTGACGATGTCGTTCCAGATCCTCCGGTGCCGAAGATCTCAGTCGGCGTGGCGGCTCTTATTGAAAGCCGGGCGGACGTTATAATTGCCGTAGGCGGAGGTTCAGCCATCGATTCCGCAAAGGCAATGCGTGAGGTAGTCTCCAAAATGGACGGCTATTCCGGCAGGCATATAAAGCTTGTGGCGATCCCTACAACAAGCGGCACAGGCTCTGAGGTCACTTCGTTTTCGGTTATTTCCGATCCGGAAAATCATACCAAATATCCGCTTATTTCAGACTCTATTCTGCCTGATGAGGCCATACTTGACGTTGAACTTGTCAAAACCGTGCCTCCGGCGATCACTGCGGATACAGGAATGGATGTGCTCACCCACGCTATAGAGGCGTATGTGAGCGTTGATAACGATGAGTTTTCCGCGGCGCTTGCGGAAAAATCTGTTGAGATTGTGGGCTCTTTTCTGCTTCGTTCATATCTTGATAATAACGATATCCACGCAAGGAGCAAAATGATGTGTGCGTCCTGCCTGGCGGGTATCGCCTTCAACCATTCTTCACTGGGACTTAATCACGGTATGGCTCACCAGCTGGGCGCAAAGTTCCATATTCCACACGGCAGGGCAAACGCCATGCTGCTGCCTCTGGTCATACAGTACAATTCCGATATAAACAAGCACAGCCGCAGCAAAAAGGAATATCCGAAGCAGGTGAGGAAGTACGTTACTCTTGCCCGTCTTCTGGGCTTGCAGAATTTCAATACCATTACAACTATCCGAGCCTTTGTCAGCTGGGTTGAGTTTATGATGAAAGAGATGGATATGCCCCTATGCATATCCTCCATGAATGTGTGTTCAAGGGAGGAATATTTCGCGGCGATACCGGAAATGGCGGAGGGAGCCATAAAGGACTCCTGTACTGCATCCAATCCCAGAACGCCAACGGTGGAGGATATAGAAAAGATATATATAGATCTGTGGTAAAATTTATACTGTAAATTTAATATGAAGCCATATGACGAGGTCAGGAGATGCGGCGACGCGACCGAAGGAGTAACACTCTCAGGTGCCGGATATCCGGCGGGTACTGATCTTAGATGGCACTCCGGAGAAGTCCGAAAGGATGCCGAAGGTGCAAGACGGTGAACGCTGTCAATCTCTCAGGCAAAAGGACGGAGATTTTAATGAGTATGATCGGGTATTTGCCCGTTTATATGTAAAACAACGGAGTTGAACTTTTTGTTTGGCTCCGTTTATTTTTTCAGGAGGTATTTTTTATGTGGAACAAAATTATCGAAACTATCACCAATGCCAACGATTGGCTCAACGGTATCGTGTGGGGCTGGCCGATGATCATACTGATACTCGGCACAGGCATTATCGTCACTGTACGGCTGAAGGCTATGCAGATAAGAAAATTCGGCGATTCCATAAACACCACAATAGTCCCGACTATCAAAGAGATCGGTAAGCCAAAAAAGAAGGACAGCACAGCGAAGTCTGTATCACAGTTTGAAGCGTTTTCCGCGGCAATATCCGGAACGGTGGGTACGGGCAATATTATCGGCGTTACATCGGCGATACTCACAGGCGGTCCCGGCGCTGTTGTTTGGATGTGGATATCCGCATTTTTCGGTATGCTTACGAACTACGCAGAAAACGTTCTTGGTCTTTACTACCGCAAAAGGGACAAGGACGGCAATTTTTCCGGCGGTTCGTTTTACTATATAGCTAACGGTATCAAACAGAAATGGCTGGGTTATCTTGCCGCTATTTTCTGTATGCTTGCCGCTATAGGCATGAGCGGTGTGCAGACAAATAAGATATCAGGTACAATGGCGTCGGCGTTCAATCAGGATAATAATACATTTAAAATCATCGTGGGTATAGTTGTGGCATTGATGACCTGCGTGGTCATTATAGGAGGGATCAAGAGAATTGGCAAGATCGCCTCAATGCTTGTTCCTTTTATGTCTCTTCTTTTTATCATAATGTCCATCGTTATAATCATAATGAATATTTCTGCTATTCCCGCAACCTTCAAGGTCATTTTCACAAGCGTATTTTCCACCAAGGCTCTTACCGGCGGTGTGGGCGGCTATGTGTTCTCTCAGATAATCAAGAAAGGTATGGCGAGAGGCGTTTTCTCAAACGAGGCGGGTCTCGGCTCCTCGGTCATCGCTCATTCAGCTTCAGAGACAAGGGAACCTGTCAAGCAGGGCCTTTGGGGAATATTCGAGGTTTTCTTTGACACGTTTGTTATCTGTACTCTGACGGCTCTTGTCGTTATCTCCACCAACATCCACAGCGGCGTTTTCTACACCGAGGCGTTCGGCGCTTCTGCAAATGACTCGGCGGTGGCTTTGTCGGTGTTCTCGGATAATCTCGGTATAGCCGGAAAGATCATCTTTTCGATCATCCTTCCGCTGTTTGCCTTTACGACCATTCTTGCCTGGTCATATTACGGCGAAAAGGCCACTGAATTCTGTTTTGGCTGGCTCAAAAACGGCGGCAAAAAGGCAGCTGTTATCGTATTTAAAATAATTTATGTTCTGCTCATTGTCGCCTCCGCAGTCATACATGGAGACCTGATCTGGGCTCTTGACGACACTTTCAACGGTCTTATGGCTCTGCCGAACCTTATAGCTGTCGTTCTGCTCAGCGGACAGATCGTCAAGATCACAAAGAACTATTATGACAGAAAGAAGGGGATAGACGTTAAGCCCATGCTTTCCGCCTATCCGGAACAGAACAGAGATTTCATTAAAGATTTGAAAAACATGGAAAAATAACTGAATATATAACAACAGCACCCGTTTCGGCGTACCGATCCGGGTGCTGTGAATTTTTATTGAATTTTTAAGCCTGCTGTTTCTCCTGCATTTCCGCCAGATATTCGTCGTAGGTGATCTTCTTGTCGTAGAATTGACCGGTGGTGATGTCGATTATCCTGTCGGCTATAGTTTGTACGAACTGATGGTCGTGGGAGGTGAACAGGACTGATCCGCTGAACTTGATAAGTCCGTCATTGAGGGAGGCTATGGATTCCAGATCCAGGTGGTTTGTGGGTTCGTCAAGGATCAGAACGTTGGCATAGGAGAGCATCATTTTACAGAGCATACAGCGCACTCTTTCGCCGCCGGAAAGCACGCAGGCCTTTTTAGTGGCTTCCTCGCCGGAGAACAGCATCCTGCCCAGCCAGCCTCTTACATCCGTCTCAAAAACAAGATCGGAATATCTTCTTATCCAATCCGAAAGTGAATCCTGACACCCGTCAAAAAACGCGGAATTATCGCTGGGAAGATAGGAAAGAGAAGTGGTGACACCCCATTTAAAGGTGCCTTCATCCGGCTCCATTTCTCCCATCAAAATCTTGAACAGGGTAGTCTTTGCCACCGCGTCCGTACCCACAAAAGCCACCTTTTCACGGGGCCTGAGAACAAAGCTTATGTTATCCAGCACTTTGCGGCCGCCCACGGTTTTGGACAGACCGGTGACTGTCAGCAGCTCGTTGCCTATCTCACGTTCCGGCTTGAAGTTTACAAAGGGGAACCGCCTTGAAGAAACGGGTATCTCCTCAACGTTAATGCTGTCAAGCAGCTTCTTTCTGCTGGTGGCCTGCCTTGATTTTGACGCGTTGGCGCTGAATCGGGCGATAAATTCCTGCAGCTCTTTGATCTTGATCTCAGCTTTCTTGTTCTGTTCCTTGAGCTGGCGCTGCGCCATCTGAGTGTATTCGTACCAGAAATCGTAGTTGCCCACTATGGTAGTTATCTTGCCGTAATCAATATCAACGATATGGGTGCAGACCTTGTTGAGAAAATGTCTGTCATGGGAGACGACGATGACCGTACTGTCCATGTCGATGAGAAACTCCTCAAGCCATTCGATGGCCTCAACGTCTAGGTGGTTGGTGGGCTCGTCCATGAGCAGGATATCGGGATTGCCGAAAAGAGCTTGAGCCAGCAGCACCTTGACCTTCTGATCGCCGGTCAGATCCTTCATGAGCATATAGTGGAACTCGTTGGTTATGCCAAGGCCGTTGAGCAATATCTCTGCGTTGCTTTCAGCACTCCAGCCGTCCATTTCGGCAAATTCTTCCTCCAGCTCGCACAGACGCATACCGTCCTCTTCGCTCATATTTTCCAGAGCGTAGAGCCTTTCTTTTTCGTCCATTATGTCAACTAAACGTTGGTTGCCCATGAGTACGGTACGGATAACGTCGTATTCGTCAAAGGCAAAGTGATCCTGCCGGAGAACGGAGATGCGCTCTCCGGGGGTCTTTATAACCTCACCCTTGTTGGGCTCGATCTCTCCTGATAATATCTTAAGAAAAGTGGACTTTCCCGCGCCGTTGGCGCCTATAAGCCCATAACAGTTGCCGGGAGTGAATTTGACGTCCGCATGCTCAAAAAGCGCTCTTCCGCCGTATTGCAAGCCTACATTAACAGTTTGGATCATGCCTGTATTATCCTCGTTTCTTGTTATTTACAAAGGCTATTTTAACATAATAATCGGGAGATGTAAACGAAAAAGTGAAAAACGCATAAATTATATAGTTGTTTTAATATAGACATTTTTATATGTGTGTGCTATACTTAATGCGCTTTAAAATATAACAGTGGAGTGTTGGAAAATGAAAAATCATATCAAACGTGTTACGGCAATGCTGTTGGCGGTCATTATGATCGGCGGCGCGGCGCCTTTTGCCGGATTTCTAAATATAAGATCCGAGGCAGCTGATTATAAATTAGGAGATATAATAGAATACGGCACATATCCACAGAGCGATGTTACCGCTGAGCTCGGCGAAGTTTTGGATCAACAGAGCGGCGAGTGGAGATCCTACGGCTACTACTCCGGTACGGGCGAGAATTATGACGGTCAGATGACAGCTTCTGATTATATGAGGTATAAGGATGTGCTGTACAACGGCGAAAAGTATCGGGGAGTGATTTTTGACGACTACAGACCGCATCGTTCAGGATATACTTTAGCGGCGGACAATAGTTTTCAAGATGATAATAACTATTTTACCGATAAGGTTTATTGGTTCAAATATGATACTATTAAGTGGCGGGTGCTTGATCCGTCGACCGGATTTATAATGTGCAACTCAATTATCGACAGTCAGGCATACAATAATTATATTGTCTATGCTGACGGCAAATACTGGGGTGATACCAACAAGACGTACTACGCGAACAATTACGCAAAAAGCAGCATAAGACTGTGGCTCAATATTGATTTTTACAATACGGCGTTTTCCAACGAACAGAAGGCAAATATAAAAATGACCACAGTCAACAATGATTGCTGGGCTACATTAAACGGAGATGCAAGCAAAAAAGAATATGACGCGCCGTTAACGAGCGATAAAGTATTTCTTCTCTCGTGGGCAGAAATGACAAACAGCGCATACGGCTTTAATTCGTCAGAATCAAGTCCTGACGCGGCAAAGCAGCTTAAGATAAGCGAATATGCGATATGTCAAGGTTTGTGGGTATACACAAACTCCGGTAGTGCATACAACAAAGTTTCCGATTGGCGGCTGCGTTCTCCATATGAAAGTTCAAATGATACCAGCGGTATAGACGGTAACGGTCGTGCGCACCGAAGCGGCGGGGTCAGCAGTACCAGCGGCGGTATTTGTCCGGCGTTAAAATTACAGGAGTTAAAATCTGACCTTGCAGGAAGCGAAATAGGTGAGCCTGAGCACACACACATATATATCGCAGAAGAAACGCCGCCAACCTGTACTGAAAGAGGATATTATACCTATGTCTGCGATTGCGGAGACAGTTATGTTGAATATATTGACGCAAAGGGTCACACCGAGGGTAAATGGGTAGTAACCAAACAGCCTACATTGACGGAGACCGGTATAAAAACGCTGTACTGCTCTGTTTGCGGCGAGGCTTTGCGTACAGATGTGGTACCAAAACTTGAACCTACCGTAAAAAGCGTTCAGATAGATGACATTAAAGTTACATACAAAAAATCCGCCGCAATAAATCCGGTAATTACCTGCGATCCGGGAACAAAGTATACCGTCACATATACATCGTCAAATCCAAAGGGCGTTTCCGTAGATAATGACGGCAATGCTAATGGTTTGAAGACAGGCTCGTACAGTGTGACAGTAACCGTTATTGACAGTTGCGGAAACACAGTAACCGATACCTGTACGGTCAAGGTAAAGCTGACCTTCTGGCAGGTGCTTATAAAGATTTTTCTGTTCGGTTGGATCTGGTATTAAAAATTAATAAAAATCGTTACGGCTGCCGCATTTAACTTCGCGGCAGCCGTGTATATGTGTAGAGAAATATACTCTATTATATTGACAACCTGTCACAAAGCCTTTAAAATTATTTTTAGCAAAAAGAGGGGAGTGGTCGGTCATAAAAATACTCTTTGTTTCCGATCTTGACGGTACACTGCTCAACGACGATGCTTTTATTTCAGACTATTCAATTGATACTGTAAACCGCGCTATAAGCAGGGGAGTGTATTTTACCGTTGCCACGGCAAGGACCATAGCTTCTGTACATAAAATAATCGAAGATATAAATATAAACGCTCCCGTAATACTGATGAACGGCACGGCGGTTTTTGACCTTGAAAAGAATTCATATGTAAATGTAGAATACATCAATAAAGCCGAAAAAGAACATTTGTTCAGTGCTTTGAAGAAATATGGGATCTCCGGGTTCTTGTACTGCATAGATAACGGGAACCTGTCAACTTATTATGAAGACGCGATATCTCCGGTGGCCCAAAAGTTCATAAAAGAGCGGGTGAAGAGGTACAACAAGACGTTTCAGAAGATAACGCATTTTTCGGATTGCTCATCAAGAAATATAGTTTATTTTTCAGTTTCGGATAAATCAGAAAAACTACGTCCGGCGTACGATGAATTGCGCCAATGTGAAGGGCTGCATGTGGAGTTTTACACAGACACATACAATGAGGGTTACACATACATGGAAGTCTGTTCAAGCAATGCTTCCAAATACAATGCCGTCAGAATGTTGAAAGAGACCTGCGGGTTTGATAAGATCATCGGATTCGGCGACAACATGAATGATCTGCCGTTATTTGAAGCCTGCGATGAATGTTACGCAGTAAGCTCGGCAAGTGATACCGTAAAAAGCAGAGCAACGGGAGTTATAGGCTCAAACAACGATGACGGGGTAGCAAAATTCATTGAGGCTTACCTTGAAAAAACAGAAAATCTCAAAGGGGACCCCTCCCTCTGATTTTGACACTAACTTCGTAAAAGAAAAGTTTTACGAAGTTAAGGGGATAAGAAAAGGCAAAATTCAAAGAAAACGGGGTCTGAAATGGGTTTTGCATAGTTTTCTTTATTTAAAGGATATTTGCGGGATTCCTTTAACTTATTTTAATTAAGGATTTATTTGTGCGGTTTCATTTATTTGCTGATGCTCTTCAGGTTAAAGCTTGTAAATTGCATCATGGATTTTTATTTGATAATTTCTTTTCAATTTTTTAAAAGGAGTAATTTTATTATGGCAGATCAAAACAGTTGTGAGTATTGTCTCAACTATGTTTACGATGATGAGTACGATTACTATGTCTGTTCTGTGGATCTCGATATGGATGAACAGGAACGTTTCATCAACGGAACTGTCAGGAACTGTCCGTATTTCATGATCAACAACGAATATAAGATCGTAGAAAAACAGAATTGATGCGGTGACTTAAAATGAAGTACGATTATAATATATTGCGAAGCGACAGAAAAACGGTATCGATCGCAATCAAGGATGATTGCCGGATTGAGGTCCGGGCGCCGTTAAAAATGAGCGACCGTGAAATCGAAAAACTGGTTCTCAGTAAGGAAAAATGGATCGAAAAGCATCTTAAGGATAAGCTCGAAAGCCGCCGTCAGAGCGATAACTTCAGCCTTGATATCGGCGGTGATCTTATGTTCAGAGGTAAAGTATATCAGCTTTACAAAAGTGAATATTCAACAGCGGGCTTCGACGGAGAAAAATTTTATGTTCCTGAATTTGCGGACAGCGAGATCATAAGAGAATCCCTGATAAAAGTTTATAAAAAACTTGCGGAAAAGCTCATAAAACAAAGGGTAAGGGAGTATTCAAAAATCATGGCCCTCTCCCCTTCCAATGTCAAAATAAATTCCGCAAAGACCCGTTGGGGCAGCTGCAGCGGCAAAAACAGCCTGAATTTTTCATTGTATCTTGTGCTGGGCTCGGATGAAATAATAGATTACGTCGTGGTACACGAATTGGCGCATATAAAAGAACATAACCACAGCAACAGATTCTGGGCTGTGGTCGAAAGCGTTCTGCCGGACTATCGCAAGCGACAAAAAGAACTTATCGCACTGCAGAAAAGGATCGGCGTATATGTGAAATATTTTTCATAATTCTATGATCTTAGGTTCATTTATCAGATCAACACCGTTTCCCGCAACGGAAACAAAGTACCGTTCATATTCAAACGTCCGTATATTTTTGATCTGTGTTGTGTCAACGTTTTGCAGACCGAAGGAGATGCCTTCGCCGCTGAGCTTGACATAGCTCTCCTTCATGCTCCATATTTTTGCAAAGGCGCGTTCCGGAGCATCTGACTTTTCAATTATTGCCTTTTCTGCGGGACACATGACCTTTTTAACGGTTCCGTCCGAAAACTTTCTGACGTCCTGAATATCCACTCCGATCTCTTTATCGGATATGCCGCAGACAACACCGTATTTGCAGTGGCTGAGGTTAAAATACAGATTGCCGATATCTTTAAAATATGGTTTTCCGTGACCGTTAAGGCTCATTTCCGGAACTGCGTCAAGCCAGGCAAAATCCCTGACGGCATATTTTAAGAGCATATACGCGGCGGCGGAAAGGTTTCTTGATTCGTCGCTTTTGAAATTCATTACTTTTTTCTGTCTGTCGGCGGACAGCAGCTCAAATACGTTTTCATAATTGAATTTTTCAAGCTTATCAAATAAATAGACCTGCATTTTTTGACCTCTCATTTGCTCGGAAAGTGATTTAATTATAACCCGAATCGACCGGGCTTGTCAAATCCGCATTGACGGGAGCCTGTTATACATATAATTTAAGCGCGGGGTGATCTGATGAAAAAAATTACAGCGATAATACTGATCTTTGTTATTTGCATCCTCTGCGCGTGCGCCCGCAACAGTGGATCGCCTGAGGAAACTACCGGCAATACTCAGTCATCGCAAAATAATACAGAGGAATTCAGGGGCGTATGGTTCAGTTTCTATGACCTTGATATGAGTGACAAGAGCGAAGAATACTTTGATTCCGAGATTTGCAAAATGTTTGATAACGTTAAGAAAATAGGACTGAACAATGTCTTTGTCCATGTTCGTCCCTTTGCCGACGCTTTTTATAAATCCGCTTATTTTCCGTGGTCCTCGATCCTTACAGGCACCCAGGGTAAGGATCCGGGTTTTGATCCGCTTTCCGTTATGGTAACCCGGGCCCACGAAAGAGGCTTGAAGATACACGCATGGATAAATCCTTTCCGCGTTTCAAAAAGTGATGATTTTGAAAAGCTTTCCGATGACAATATTGCTAAAAAATGGAAAAACGGCAGCGAAGAAGAACAGGAAAAAGTATTTGTATGTGACGGAAGGATATATTTCAATCCCACTCTTTCCGACGTTCACAGGCTTATATATGACGGTATCCGGGAAATAATCAACAACTACCGTGTTGACGGTCTGCATATCGACGACTATTTTTATCCCTCAACGGAGGAATATATCGATTCGGCGCAGTACTGTAGGTATATTGACAGCGGCGGGACGCTTTCTCTTGAAGATTGGCGGAGAGCGAATATAAGCGCCTTTGTCAGCGGTATGTATGACACCGTCAAAGCCTGTGATAAAAATGTCATTGTCAGCATAAGTCCCTCGTCGAACATAGAAAAAGACTATTCCGAAATGTATGCCGACGTACAGAAATGGTCCTGCGAGGAGGGTTACACAGATATTATTATCCCGCAGATATATTTCGGATTTGAACATGATAAACTGCCGTTTTCTACGGTGGCGGAGCAATGGGATAAAATGCATGAAAATTCCGCGGTACAGCTTGTTTGCGGGCTTGCTTTTTACAAGACGAATACCGTCGATAAATACGCCCGAAGCGGTCAGAATGAGTGGATAGAGAATGACGACATAATTTCCCGGCAAATAACAGACATAAGAAATAGACATAATTACAGCGGATTTTGCCTGTATTCATATAACAGTCTTTTTGTCGAGGAAACTGATGGAAATTACAACAATGAGTTGAAAAATCTCTTATCTGTGTTATAATTTATTTATTAAAATATTTATCTCTTACGGAGGTATATTTGTGAATAAAAAAACAAAAGGAATAATAATAGCATTGTGCTGCACTATTGCAGTTGTGATAACAGTTTGCTGCGGTCTGGTGTTCAGTAAAAGCTTTCGGGAGCTGATACTGCCGGATCATAACGGTAATAACGAGGCTGAGACCGTATATGTACGCAAAGAAAGTCCCGTAACACGTCCTGCGAATATTTCGGGTATGTATATACGACAGGATGAGGATTATCAATATAATAATCTGTCCGCCGAGGAGGCTTGTCAGAGCATTGATCAAGCCATTGAATCGGCGTTGATGTCAGGCGTCAATACCGTTTATTTTGACTGCCTTTCAAACATGACTGCGGTCACGGTCAAGGGCGAAAACGGAAATACTGTCAATCTGCTGCAATACTGTGTTGACACGGCGCATCAGAAGGGTCTTTATGTGATAATATCATTGAATCACAATAACAACACCGCTTTTATTTCCGCCGAAAAATACAATAACTGTATCCGTTCTCTTATAGATACAGCCTGCTTTGACGCAGTGGTCATACCCAAAATAACGGCGGAAGTCGATCTTGAAGCCAAAATTAAAGAATGTGTTACAGCTGTAAGAACTGCTGTAGATGAGCTTCACAGCCCTGTCGAGATCATGTTGGAGAGTTCCTACAGTTACGAGGAAAACGATTATTTCAGCGTCGCTTCGGAAACGCTTCAGGACCGCACAACAGACACATTGCTGATAGATCCCCCTCAGGAGGATATTTCCACGGAGGAAGGATTCAAATTATTTATTGATGACATCAATAAGGATCTGGTCGGATTTTCGGATGATTACATAATAAACTATGACATTTCTTTCGGTGTGGATGACAGGAAAAACGCCGATATATGTATCAAGAATCTTAAATATGCGGAGGATAACGCCTCAAAAATCGGCTTCATTTTCTATCCCCTTTCAGCGTTCCGCACAGAGGCGCCGGGTATTCAGCTGATAAACAGCTATTTGTCGTCTGCTGTGGATACTTCATTTCTTTTCAAGGAGTTCGCCGTTACCAACTATGATAAAAATGAGATAACGACAAACGAGTCAAAGATAGTATTTCGCGGCACCTGCTCCCCCAGCTATCCCCTGCTCTGCAACGGCAATGAGGTCGAATACAGTCCAAGCGGAGATTTTGCCCTTGATTATAAGCTTGAAACCGGAAAAAATACGATCGTTTTTGAGCAGAACGGAAAGAAATATGAGTACACGGTAACATATGACGTAAATCTGATAAAGTCAGTTACTCCAAAGACGGAAAGCCTTGTTCAGGGCGATTCGGAGATACAGCTTTCCTGTGTTGCGCTTAAAGGTTCAAAAGTAACGGTAAAAATAAACGGATCGACTATAAATATGACGGAGGGTCTTCTTGCATCGGATAATTCCGAAGCTACCCCAGATGAAAGCTCGGATTACACGAATTTTTCATGCTTATACAAAGTCCCGCCTGCCTCAGATAAAGTGCTGAATTTAGGCAGTTTTACCGTCACGGCTACAATCAACAACATGACCAAAAGCATGAAAGGCGGCGTAATAAAGGTCGACAAAAAATTTGTATTGGTCACAGAAGAGGCTCCGGAGGAAACAACTGAGATCACCACCACACGCTCTCAATGGACAAGACCGACGTATACCAGTACTGAAACAACATTGACAGATCAAAGTGCTTCCGAGGGTGAAGAGACCACTACCGAACAGGAAACGACCTCCACTCCGGCATACCTGACTACAAAAAAACTGACGCCCTATTCATTTAACGGTATAAGCGGAACGGCAAGGATGTGTGAGGTCACCGAAAACTACGCAAAATGTATGCCTGCATCAACCCTCAATGAAAGCTCTGTTCCCATGTGTACACCCCAGTTGAGCGGAACTTTTGATTATATTGTGAGCGAATCTTCATATGAGGATGATGACGGTAAATATTACTACTATAACCTTGCGTCAGGCTTGCGCATACATAGAAAGAATGTAAAGGTTATCGACAAGGGATATATGCTGCCTGCCAACAATATTCAAAGCACCTCGGACATTGTCGATTCTCAGTTGGCAATAACCGTTTCCCCAAAATGGAAGGTACCTTTTACTTCAGAATTTATGGGACAGAGTTACAGTAAAGGATATAACGATCTTCCGTATAGTATAAAGAGTTTTACTGCAACGGGAATTGAATTCATATTCTACCACACAACAAAGGCTTCCGGTAAATTCAATTTGTCAGACAGCAGAATCATAGGCGACGCGCAGTGGACAACAAACAGTGACAAAAAAACATCAACGCTTAAACTCACGTTCCGCTCCGCCGGCAAATTCTACGGTTATACCGTAAAATATGATAAGAATGATAATCTTGTTATAACCATAAAGAATAAGCCCTCATCTTCCCTTTCCGGATACACCATCATGCTTGATCCCGGACACGGCGGCACCGAGGCGGGATCGGAATGCGCAGTCAAAGATCCTAAATTCAACTGGGAGTCGAAGTTAAATCTTACGCTTTCCTTTAAGATCAAGGAGCGGCTGGAAAAAGCCGGAGCCACTGTGTTAATGACAAGGGATACGGACAAGAACATTTTGCTGGTAGAAAGAGTTGCAAAGCTCAGAAGTGCCGATCCGGATATGTTTATAAGCGTTCACTGTGATTCGGTAACGGATTCAACGGTGATCGGTACATCGGCGTTCTATTATAACGCCCAGTCCTATCCCCTTTCATCATGCATCCACAACAGAATAGTAAGCGCGTATAAGGATACTATCTACAAAAAACCTAAGTATGCGGCTGACTATTCAGAAATTATTAAATATGTCGATCGCTACACAAAATATTATCCATTCCATGTTACAAGGGTAAATGAGTGCCCCGCGATACTGTTGGAATACGGCTTTTCATCAAATATCAGAGAATGTCTTGAACTGCAGTCTGACAGTACCCAGAACGTTCTGGCGGACGCTACTGTATTGGGAATACAGGATTATATCAAGAAGTATTAACAAAGTGAATATCCGATAAATTTAAATCACCCGCTTTACAAAACCTGAATTTGTAAGACGGGTGATATTATTTGATGTTTCAGATAATTATTCTTCGACTTTTTTCTTGCGGAACAGTATCTTTGAGACAGGGAAATAAAGCAAAAACTGCATACCGCTGCAAAAAGCTGTCGCTATGGTCAGCGCCAGACCGCTGCCGAGAGAAAACTGATTGACCATAAGTGTAAAGATAACCGGGTTTAACCACGCCGAGAAACAGATAAGACCCACTGTAAAAAGCATATAGATCGGAAGAACGATCTTTGTGCTGGCAGCCGAATTGAAGGTTTTTTCTTTATTGACAAAGAATGAGAAGATCTGAGCGATTATGTTTGCTGTGTTGCTGGCTATGAATAAAGCCAGACCGCACCGCTCCCCTTCTATTACCGGATAATGGAACACGAACCAGTGAAATGCGGTGGTGCTTAAGCTCTTTACCGGAGGAATATTATACAAAACAGCAAGAGTTGTGACCTGAACGATGGTCGTTCCAAGGCTGACAACGGTGAATTTTATAAACTGCCATAATGTTTCTATGCCGGAACCCTTTGCCGCTGTCTTTTTATCTATCTCAGATAACTTATTCACGCGTATCCCCCTCTCCCCCGGAATTCGGTTTTTCCTGCTGTACTTTGGTGTTCTTTTTTCTTTGCAGATAATATCCGTAGGCTACGAACAGGGCAAATACAGAAACAGATCCCGCGAGAACGATCTTATGTGAGGTTTTCATGTGCCCGTTATCATCACTGCCTGTTGAAGCGCTGACAATGATATATTTTGTTTCGGTCTGTTTTTGCTGAGTCTCGGTTTGTGTTATGCTCGGTTCGGTTTCTGCGGTATAAGTTGTAGTTTCTGCAGTATTTGGTTTTGGAGCATTTTTCGTATTTTTATCGGTTACTGAAGCATTTTCGGTTGTAGATTTTGTTGTTTTGGGTTCGGTTGTTTTTACGTCGTTTTTGACTGTCCAACGCCTTGTGGTATCTGAAGAATAAGGTTTTGCGGCGGAAGTATTCCGGGCGGTTGTCGGAACGGTCGTTTTTACTGCGGGAGCCTGAACCGTGGCGGTTTCGGGAGTATTGTCAACGGTGACGCTGTAGAGCGCTGAAGGTTCGCCGACGGAATCTACCAGTCTGAGACTGTAAGTGTTTATGTAATTAAAGCTTAATTTTACACCTATACGTATCTCCGCGGTATAACCGCTCACACTTTTATTTTCTTTAAAGGATGCAGTCACGTGATAAGGTTCCCAGTCGTAATCCTTTTCCCCGTTCATACCAATATATAATTCTGTACCGTTTACAGTAAGTCTGACCGCTGTCGGAGAATTTTCCTTGTAATACGGGCTGTCTACGTTAAAATAATGATGATTAAACTCGTTGTCGGTAACTTCAAGCGCAAAGAATATCTCATTTGTCGAAGGCGATTCAAGAATACGCAAGTAAGCCCATGATACAGCGCATTTACTCTCGTCAGTGTTTCTGAAAATCAGATATTCTCTGCTGCCCTTCCACTCGGCGGGAGCTATCAAACCGTCCAAATTTACGGAGAAGGCGGAAAAATTAAATGTAAAGATCAAAGCAAATACAATAAAAAGTGTGCCTGTGGCGAAAATCCATCTACTGAATTTCATTACAGACACACCCTTTACTTGTTATTTTTAACGTCAGGCATTTATACCGATCTCAACAGCGTTCATGTTTTTGGGGATAAGATGCTGCTTTTTAGGAGGTATGATCTTTTCCAGAGTTTTCTGCATTGTTTCCTTTGTGCAGAAATTCGTTACTGCCATCATCTTGCCCATAAGAATGATGTTTGCCAGGCCCTTAAGACCGTTTTCTTCTGCCAAAGCGGTGGCGGGAACATAATAGGCGGTGATATCGTCGCGCTCTACTTTCTTGTCTATAAGAGTGCTGTCGATTATCACTATTCCGCCGGGAACGACCTTATCTATGAATTTGTCAAAGGAAGGCAGATTCATAACGATAAGAGCGTTTGGATTGTTTACAAGGGGCGAGCATATGGGTTCATCTGAGATACATACGCTGCAGTTTGCCGTGCCGCCTCTCATCTCGGGACCGTATGAGGGAAGCCATGAGACCTCTCTGTTATCAAACAGACCCGCATATGCGATGACCTTGCCCATGAATAAGATGCCCTGTCCGCCGAAGCCGGCAAGAATTGCATTCATATCTTTCATTATTCCTTTACCTCCTCTGTCTTATCTTTATAGACGCCGAGAGGATAATAAGGAAGCATATTATTGCGGAGCCATTCAAGGGCTTCGTTGGGTGCCAGTCCCCAGTTGGTGGGGCACGCGGAAATGACTTCAACTATTGAAAATCCCTTGCCCTCAAGCTGTGTCTGGAAAGCTTTCTTTATAGCCTTTTTAGCTCGGTTTACGTTCTTAACACAGTCAACGGCAACTCTCTCCGCGTACGCGGTACCGTCAAGAGTGGAAACCATTTCACAGACTCTGACGGGATAGCCGGCGATCTTAACGTCTCTGCCGTAAGGTGTGGTCTGAGTGACCTGACCGGGCAAAGTAGTGGGAGCCATCTGACCGCCTGTCATACCGTAAATAGCGTTATTTACAAAGATAACTGTTATATTTTCTCCTCTTGTAGCGGAGTGGACCGTTTCGGCAGTACCGATAGCGGCAAGGTCGCCGTCACCCTGATATGTGAAAACAACGCTTCCGGGAAGAGAACGCTTAACGCCTGTGGCAACGGCGGGAGCTCTTCCGTGAGCAGCCTCGATCATATCGCAGGCGAAATAATTATATGCCATAACTGAGCAGCCTACTGGAGCAATACCGACGGTTTTGCCTTCAATGCCAAGCTCATCAATGACCTCAGCCACGAGGCGATGGATGATACCGTGAGTACAGCCGGGGCAATAATGGGTAGGTATATCAGTCAGCGCGTTTGGTTTTTTAAAAACAACAGCCATATCAAATACCGTGATCTATCCGAATCAACGAATGATCTTATCCTTTCTGCAGAATAAATTAAGCCTTTGCCATCTTTTTGATTTCTTCAAGTACCTCCACGGGTGTGGGGATCACACCGCCGGTATGACCGAAGAAATTGACAGGACATTTACAGTTAATAGCAAGCTTTACGTCGTCTATCATCTGACCCATGCTCATCTCAACGCAAAGGAAAGCCTTTGCGTTCTCAGCGGCAGCCGCCATAGCCTTCTTTGGGAAGGGCCAGAGAGTGATGGGGCGGATAAGTCCGACCTTGATACCGTCTTTACGGGCTTCTTTGACCGCCGCCTTAGCGATTCTTGAGGTAGCGCCGTATGCGACGACGATGTACTCCGCATCCTCTGTGCAGTAGTTTTCAAACATGGGTTCCTTCTCTTCGATTATTGCGTAACGCTCAAAACGCTCTTTAACAAGCCTTTCAAGTTCTGTCGCTGTCAAATAAAGAGAATTTATAATATTGTGCTTGCGCTCGTTGTTGTGACCGCAGGCCGCCCATTCCTTTTTGGGAAGGGGCTTGTCGGATTCCTCGCTGAGTACGACGGGTTCCATCATCTGACCGAGCATACCGTCGGCAAGGATCATTGCAGGCATGCGGTAATTGTCCGCAAGATCATAAGCCTTGCTTACAAGATCTACCATCTCCTGCACCGATGAGGGAGCAAACACCAGTATGTGCAGATCACCGTGACCGGGAGCTCTTGTTGCCTGCCAGTAATCTGACTGTGAGGGCTGGATGCCGCCGAGACCGGGACCGCCGCGCTGAACGTTAATGATAAGCGCGGGAAGATCCGAACCTGCCATGTATGAGATACCCTCTGTTTTGAGGCTGACTCCGGGAGATGAGGAGGATGTCATCGCGCGAACACCGGCAGAAGCGGCGCCCAGGACCATGTTGATCGCGGCGAGTTCACTTTCCGCCTGAAGATAAGTTCCGCCTATTTTCGGCATACGCTTTGCCATGTATGCGGCAAGCTCTGTCTGGGGAGTTATGGGATAACCAAAGAAATTACGGCAGCCTGCTCTTATAGCAGCCTCTGCAAGAGCCTCGTTGCCTTTCATCAATACTCTTTCAGCCATAAATAATACCATTTACCTTTCCGAGAAAATTGCAACTGAAATATTCTCTTAGTTAAAATCTTTCGACTGTCAGCGCACAGTCAGGGCACATTGTAGCGCAGGCCGCACAGCCTATGCATTCTTCAGGATCTGTCATGCCCACGGGATGGTAACCTTTACTGTTGAGCTTGTCTTTTGACAACGCAAGGATATGCTTCGGACAAGCCGCAACACAAAGCTCACAACCCTTGCAGAGATTCTCTGCAACCGTTACTTTACCTTTAGCCATTATTGAGCCTCCCTTATTTGAAACTGAAAATTAACTTACACTTTTAATTCCATGGCAGTTTTACTATCACGTCAACAGGTAAAAGATCTTTCACTTTTCCCTCAAGCTCCGGAGCTATGTGGGAGGGCGCTGTGGTCGCCAGAAGCGGCAGACCTGCAAGCTTTGCCGTTTTTTCCGCATAGTCCAATGAGCTTAAAATATCCTCAGCCGTGGTAATGGTCGCCAGATGGGAATTGTTTACTATTCCGGTGACACTGAGCCTGCTTGCCGCCTGGATCTCATTCATTATCTCCAATGCGTCTTCAGGTTCCGCTATCATAGTGCGAAATTTATTTATAACGAAAATCATTTCATAAGGTTCGGGAAGTGATTTTAAGATCCCGGAAAATCTGCCCAGAGCATAGGCGCCTACATCGTCTCCGCCAACGTCAATTACTGTATAGCCGTCAACGTTGTCAAAAACTGAATACATCTCTGCTGTGAGCTGAGGTGCGTCCACTGTCGTACCCGCGCTGGCAGGACTTATGACGCGGATCCCGTTGTTAATAAGAAAATCAGTATAGTCCGCCGTCCTGAAATAGGGATTAACTATATCCAGGTCTACCACGGTAACATTTTTCCCCTCACGCTTTTTTTGAAGCGCAAGATTAAGCGAAAAGTTGGTCTTGCCGCTGCCGTAATGACCGCATATTATGTTTATGCTTTTATCCATGAAGTAACCTCGTCACCGATCTTCGACGTTAAATTACAGAATATAAATATATTTTATCATTTCTATCTCGTTTTTTAAATCCTGTAATAACAGAAAATTCATATTAAACTTATAATATTTTTGTGCATAATGTAGTTGAACGCACTTATTATTTGTTGATTAAGTAGAGAACAGCCTGACGGTACCCTTCAAATCCCAGACCTGAAAATCTCTTTTCGCAGGCCATACCTGCATAGGATATCTGCCTGAAATCCTCCCTTGAATCCACATCGGATATATGTACCTCCACCGCAGGCAGACCCACCGCCTTCAATGCGTCAAGTATTGCCACGCTTGTATGCGTATATGCCGCGGGATTGATGATTATGCCGTCGGCGTGACCGTAGGCCTGCTGTATTTTAGTGACTATATCCCCTTCGCTGTTCGATTGGAATATATCGCATTCCACTTCATTTTCCATGCACACGGTTTTGATAAAATTCACAAGATCAGCATAAGTCTTTGAGCCGTAGATCTCAGGTTCCCTTATACCGAGCATATTTATGTTTGGACCGTTGATTATATACAAAGTCATATTTGTATTTCCTCCAATATCTTTTTTACCGCGATATCCGGTGATTTTCCATTGTTGTCAACGCAGATATCGCTGAATTGTGAGTAATACTTTTCACGTTCGCAGAATAATTTTCTGACCGCTTCAATGTCTTTGGAAAGAGGTCTGCCGTTCATGCTCAGCCTTTCAATATCGCGCTTTAACCAAACGGTTTTTCCGTTCTGACGCAGGGAGTTTTTGTTTATTTCTCTTATCACTGCTCCTCCACCGGTGGCTATGACAAGACCGTGCTCTTTGCCAAGCTGAGCCGCCGCCTCGGACTCGGCGTCCCGGAAATAATCTTCTCCGTGTTTTGCAAATATATCCGGTATCGTCATGCCGCATTTTTCTTCTATATATGCGTCCATATCCGCAAAACGTCTGTTCATTTTTTTTGCAAGCATCTTTCCCACTGTGGTCTTTCCGCTGCCCGGCATACCCACGAGAACAATATTTGAAAATTCATTTGTCATTTCCTTATATACCCGCTCGATCTCGCTGTCATCAGTCTCAATGCCCGTAAAAATCTCCCGGGCAAATTTTGCCTGAGCCACAAGCATTGAAAGACCGTTTGTACAGGGAATATTCATGCGCTGAGCGGACTGTAAAAGCGCCGTATAAAGAGGATTGTAGATAACGTCGATAACTCCGCAGCAGTTGACGAATTTCGTCAGGTCTATAAGGTTTTCACCGTTTTTCGGATACATACCCACCGGGGTGGTATTGATTATGATATCGTAATCATAAAGCTTGGAAATGTTACCGTAATTATATTTGCCTGTCCTTGATACGACCACGGTGTTTTTTGCGCCGTGATCCTCAGTAACCGCCTGAGCGGTAAGGGATGTGCCTCCACTACCCAGAATGACCACGTTTTTGTTCTCAAATGATATTCCGGCACGTTCTGCCATGTAAACAAATCCGCCGTAATCCGTATTGTAGCCGTGGAGTTTACCTGTTGAGTCTACGGTAACGGTATTGACGCTGCCAACCCGTTTTGCTCTTTCTGAAAGCGTGGCGCAAAAAGGCATAACTCTGATCTTATAGGGTATGGTCACGTTTATGCCTTTGAAATCATGTTCACCGATAAAGCCGTCAAACTCATCCTTACTCAGATTGATTATGCGGTAATCGTAGTCGCTGAGCTTGTTGTGTATCTCTTTTGAGTAGCTGTGCTTAAGGCTTTCGCCTATCAAACCATATTCCAACAGCACTACCCCCGTAATCTTATTATTTTTCAGTATAATTTCCCAGGAAAACGAACTGTCCGGATCTTGAATTCAAGTCATTGAGCAACGATACAACATCTTTTGAAATTACCGAAGCTTCAAGAACAAAGTAAAACATGAACTCAAAATCACTGCCCACTATCGGTCTGCTTTCAAGCTTGGTCAGGTTAAGTCCGAGAGCCGCGAAATCAGACATGATCTCAAACAGAGAGCCGGGTCTGTGGGGAAGGGTCATCATAAAGCTTATGTTGTCCGCGCCGGGATAAATTTCTGTGTCTTTTGAAATACAGATAAATTTAGTGTAATTGTTGTCCGCGTTCTGTATACCTTTTTTCAGCAGGTTCAAGCCGTAAATGTCGGCGCATTCAGCTGAGGATATCGCCGCCGCATCTAAACGTTTGCTGTCTGCAACAAGTTTTGCGGCGACGGCGGTGTTTTCGCAGACCGTGATCTTAATGTCACCGAGTGAGTCTATAAATCTGCCGCACTGCCCTATCGCCTGTTCATGGGAAAATATCTCTTTGATATCTTTCAGATCCGTTCCAATGCTGGTCAAAAGACAGTGATCCACCCTGATCTTTGTGCTGCTTACGATACTGAATTTATATTCACGCATAAGGTCGTAAACATTTACCACAGAGCCGTATAAGCTGTTTTCAATGGGCAGGATACCGTAGTCGCATATCCCCTTTTCAACAGCCTCAAAAACATTTCTGAAGCCCTTGAAATATTCTATATTGGGAGAGTTGAATATCCTGCCGCAGGCAATCTGGGAATAAGCTCCTGGTACGCCCTGACAGGCCACCCTTGCCGACTGCGGAAGTTCGTTTCCTGTATTTTTAAGGGCTGTTTCTATCTGCTGTGAAAGTTTAGTTTCTTTATTGATATAAGACCGTTGGTATGATCTGCTTAAACTGAACAATGTCGAAAAAAGGGTTTTTACATATTCAGCCATATCTTCCGGCACTTCTTTTGATACCCTGTTCAGAATATCCTTTTCACGGCTGTTATCCAGCACTTTCATACCGGTGCGCACTTTATATTTTGCTATCTCCAGAACAGTATTCATCCGCTTTTCAAAGAGCTTTACTATTTCATCGTCGGTTTTATCTATTTCTTTTCTGAGTTCAGCAATGTCCATATTTCTTATCCTCATAAATTAAATCAAGCAATGTTATGGCGGTCACAGCCTCAACACAGGGCACTGCCCGTGGCACGATGCAGGGATCGTGTCTGCCGTGAATAATAAGCTCTGTATTTTTCATTGTCCTCAGATCAACGGATCTTTGCGGCAAAGCTATTGAGGGCGTAGGTTTGAATGCAAGCCTGAAGATCAAGGGCATTCCCGTACTTATTCCCCCTGCAATACCGCCACTGTTATTTGTAAAGGTCTTTACCTTTTCACCGTCAAAGTAGTAACCGTCGTTGTTTTCGGACCCGTAAAGCCTGCCGCTTTCAAATCCCATGCCGAATTCAATTCCCTTTACAGCAGGGATACCAAACAGAGCGGCTGCCAGCCTGTTTTCAATTCCGTCAAACATGGGTTCACCTATTCCTGCGGGAACACCCAGCACACCGCATTCAACCGTACCGCCTACAGAATCGCCCTTTTCCCTTGCGTTTTCGATAAGCTCTATCATCTTATCCGCCGCAGTGTCGTCAATAGCCGGAAACTGTTTTTTGGCGGCTGATTTTAGCTCATCAATATTAAGATCTACATTGTCAAAAGCAGTATCATCCACCGAGCCTACAGATGATATGTGGGCGCCTATGTTTATGCCCATACGTTCCAATATCTGCATACAGAGGGCGCCGGCGAAGCACAGGGGCGCCGTAAGTCTGCCGGAGAAGTGTCCCCCTCCCCTTATGTCATGGGCTTCACCGTATTTGATAAAGGCGGGGTAATCGGAATGTGACGGTCTGGGGATATATTTAAGATCATCATAGTCTGAAGATCGTGTATCCTTGTTTTCAATTATGACAGTTATGGGAGAACCGCAGGTAACGCCGTCCACAACGCCTGAAACGATCCTTGGAATATCGGCCTCTTTACGCCCCGTTGACCAGCTGTTATTGCCCGGGGAGCGGCGTTTCATAAAGGTTAAAATTTTATCTGTATCCACTGCTTCACCGGCGGGTATACCGTCAATAACAGCTCCTATACATTCGGAATGTGATTGACCGAAAACAGAAACTTTAAGGATTTTACCTGTTTGAGATGACATGAGCCTTACCTCCCGATTTGTTGAAATCCTCGAAAAATTCAGGATAAGATTTTTTTACCGCCTGAGCGTTTGTGACGGTGAGCTTGTTTTCACAGACGGTGGACGCCACAGCCAGAGCCATTGCTATACGGTGGTCGTTGAAACTGTCGGCGATCCCGCCTGCCAGCTTCTTGACCCCGACTATCTCAAGTCCGTCCGCACATTCCGTTATTTTCGCTCCTATGGCATTGAGAGAACTTGTGACAGAATGGAGTCTGTCGCTTTCCTTGAGTCTGAGCCTGCCGGCGTCTTTTATGACCGATCTGCCTTCGGCGACAGACATGACCACCGCAAGAACAGGAACCAGATCTGGTATGTCCGATACGCTTACTTCAACAGAGTGTAAAGGCTTATGCTTTACAGTCACTGAATTACCCGTACAGTTGATATCAGCGCCCATATCAAAAAGGATCTGCAAAATTTTCATGTCTCCCTGATTTGAATCCATATCAAGACCGGTGCATGAAAATTGATTTCCCAGGGCGCCGGCACAGAGCCAGAATGCGGAATTTGACCAATCCCCTTCCGCTTTGATTTCGGTGGGTGAAACATATTTCTGACCGCCTTCAATGAAATATCCGTAGTTGGTAATCGCTATTTTTACCCCGAACCGAGCCAGGGTACTTGTTGTCATGTCAACATATCTTTTTGATTGCAGCTGTGACGTTAAAACTATCTCGCTGTCACCGTCAAGTAACGGCAAGGCAAAGAGCAGTCCGGAAATATACTGAGAGCTTACGTCCCCTCTGAGCGAATAAGTGCCCGGTGTGAGAACACCTTTTGAAGACAGCGGAAGTTTCCTGGAGCTGAACTCACAGCCGTGGGATTCCATAACATCCATAAGTGTGTCAAGGGGTCTTTCGGGCAGTCTGCCCTCACCTGTCACGGTGAAGCAGTCAGCCGCGACCGAGGCGACAGGCAGAAGAAACCGCAAAGTAGAACCGCTTTCACGGCAGTTGAGATGCGCGTCCTGCCGTTTATCGGATATGGGCTTTACGATTATAACGTCTCCGCCGATGCGGATATCCGCCCCCAAAGCATTCAGACATTCAGTGGTTGCGGTTATATCATCGGATATTCCGCGGTTTACATATATTTTTGTTTCCCTGTCCGCCAAAGCCGCGCAGATAAGTATTCTGTGGAGATCTGATTTGGAGGTTATGGAGGGAACAGTACCTTTCAGGGTTCCGGGAGTTATTTCAATGTCGTAATTCACAACAAACACCTACTGTCAAGGCTTATAGCTTTACAATATCGTTAAGCTTTTCGATCGGGATCGGATAAATGATACACTTGCCTATTTTTTCAGGCAATATCAAAGCGATGTCTACGCCGGTGCGTTTTTTGTCCGTAAGGGCATAATTTATAATTGTTTCCTTGTTGTAATCACAGCTTACCGGGAGACCGTATTTCTTGAGAGCGTCAATTATATCCTGACTGCAGGGGCAGGATATGCCTATATTTTCGGCGGTTTTCGCGGCTATGACCGTGCCTATCGCCACCGCGTATCCGTGGGTTATGGTCATACCGCTTGCCTTTTCAATGGCATGACCGAAGGTGTGTCCCAGATTAAGCAGTCTGCGTTCACCGGTATCAAATTCGTCTCTTGAAACGACGTCGCTTTTTATCTTTACGCACTCTGCTATACATTCGTCAAGCTTTTCCTCAAACCTGCCTGAGGCGAAGATATCAAAGAGAGGTTTACTGCATATAACGCCGTATTTTATGATCTCCGCAATACCGTCTGCCTTTCTCTCATCGGGAAGTGTGGAAAGAAAATCGGTGTCGCAAATGACCCGTACAGGCTGCCAGAATGCTCCCGCAAGATTTTTGCCGGCGATAAGATCAATTCCTGTTTTGCCGCCTACTGAGGAGTCAACGACCGCAAGCAATGTGGTCGGCAGCTGAACAAAATCAATGCCTCTCAGGTAGGTCGCCGCGGCAAAGCCGGAAACGTCGCCCACAACGCCTCCGCCGAGAGCAACTATCAGATCCGTACGGGTAAAATGTTCCTGCGCGAGTCTTTCAAGTATGTTCGCGTAGGTTGTGATATTCTTTGATCTTTCGCCGTTTTCAAAGACGAATCTGCTTACGGTAAAGCCTGATTTTTCAATGGCTTCAGTGACCTTGTCGGCATACAGACCGTTTACGATATCGTCGGTTACTATCATAACTTTGCAGGGCTTTTTGACCTCTGAAATAAGCCTGCCGAAATCCTTGACCGAACCGCTGCCGATAAGCACGTCATAGGCTCTCTGTTTAGTATCAACACCAATTGAAATCATACGATCACCCTCAGCTCAGAGATTCCTTGATAATTCTGCCTTCCGAAAGCAGATTATAAAGCTTATCCTCATCGTTGTTTTTCAATGCTTCACTGTACTCGATCAAACGATCAACAAGACCGTCGATCTCATTTATAAGATTTTCTCTGTTTTCAAAGAACAGCTCTGTCCACATTTTCTCGTTGAGCCAGGCGACCCTTGTCATATCCTTGAAACTGCCCGCAGAAAAGCCCTTGTACATGGAAGCGGTAGGACTTTTTACATACGCGCTTGATACGATGTGCGCCAGCTGTGATGTACAGGCTATGACCTTGTCATGTTCTTCGTAATCCGAGACCTGCATATGATTGAAACCGATCTGATCAAAAAGCTCCTTGAGTATACGAACCTTTTCAATATCTACATCGGGACCGGGAGTGACTATAGCAGAAGCGTTTTCAAACATTGCGGTAGTTGAGTGGTCAAAGCCGGAAAATTCCATACCCGCCATGGGATGAACGCCGATAAAGGTAAATTTACAGTCATTGACCATTTCGAACAATGGTTTGCAGACGCTTGCCTTTACGCCGCAGCAGTCGATAACGATGGCGCCTTCTTTGAACTTATCCTTGTGGGATATTATGAAGTCCACAGTGTCCTTGGGATATAAAGCCACTATGACCAGATCGCAGTCTCCTAAATTATCTTCAGTCAGTTCGCCGTCAATGGCGTCAAGAAGCTTTGCTTTGAGAACAACAGATGTGTTTATATCGCGTCCGTATACTTTGTGAGGCGTATTGTGTTTTATGGCTCTTGCCATGGAGCCGCCGATAAGACCTAAACCTATTATCCCTATATTCATTTCCTATACCTCCGAACAATTACTTCGCAACTACCTTGCGTATATCCATAACGTCTTTTACAAGCTCATCAAAATCCTTTGGCGTAAGGGACTGCGCGCCGTCACAGAGAGCATGGGGCGGATCGTTGTGCACTTCGATTATAAGTCCGTCCGCGCCTACCGCCGCCGCCGCTACAGCCATGGGTCTTACATATCTTGAAAAGCCCGTAGCATGACTGGGATCAACTATGACAGGCAGATGTGAAAGGGACTTGATTACAGGTACAGCGGAAAGGTCAAGGGTGTTCCTTGTGGCAGTTTCAAAAGTCCTTATGCCTCTTTCGCAGAGGATTATCTTATCGTTTCCGCCTGACATTATGTATTCAGCGCTCATCAGCCATTCCTGGATGGTTGCCGATAATCCCCTCTTAAGAAGTATGGGCTTGTCCGTTTTGCCCAGAGCCTTAAGCAGCTCAAAGTTCTGCATATTTCTCGCGCCCACCTGGATAACGTCCACATCGTCAAATAAATCGAGTTGAGACAGATCCATTATCTCGGTAACAATGGGTAAACCCGTAAGCTCCTTAGCTTTAAGAAGCAGTTTGATACCTTCTCCCCTCATGCCCTGGAAAGCGTATGGTGATGTTCTGGGCTTGAAGGCTCCGCCTCTGAGCATAGTTGCGCCTGATTTCTTTACGCTCTCCGCTATGGTGCAGAGCTGTTGTTCGGATTCTACGGAGCAGGGACCCGCTATTATCGAGAAATTGCCTCCGCCGACTTTTACCCCGTTTACGTCGATCACGGTGTCCTCCGGATGGAATTTCCTGTTCGCCTTCTTGTATGGCTCCTGAACGCGTTTTACATCCTCTACGAAGTCCAAAGCAAGGATCAGCTCGGAGTCCACCTGTGAGGTATCTCCGACAAGACCGAGTATCGTCTGATGGCTGCCCTTTGACATTTTAACGTCAACTGACATGCTTTTAAGCCAGGCTCTTAAATTTTCAAGCTGTTCTTCCTTGTAGTTTTCTTTCAGTAAGACTATCATATATTTTTCTCCCTTCGATCATATCAACTAAAAAATGTACAGCAAATAAAATAATAACTCCGCAGCAAATTTACTGCGGAGCTCAAACCGACAAAAATAAGATCATGATAAAGCTCTGTTCACAGCAAATACACTATAGACCCTGCCGAGATAATAGCCGGCAAGGTTGATAAAGTAATAATATGCTGTTGTGAACAAATTAAACTTCATCTGTTTGTCTCCGTGACTTACTGTACATTTATTTAGGTCAATATAGCACATTAAGGTCATACTTGTCAATACTTATTTCTTAAAATTTTTCGCACATTTTTCCAAATTCAGATTATACAGTTGCTTTACGGTGTTGATTTTGCAGAATACTCTTTTTATCAATGATGCGGCGCCTTTTTCTTTCGGAGCGATCTCACAATATATATCATGCTGTTCATGAGCGTTTTTAATATCTGTTGCGGCTTTATTTGTACAAAAAGATTTTACCAAAGCTTCACCGTCATATGTAACAGAGACAGGGAAATCAGATTTTTCTTTATTATCAAGCAGAAAACTTTCATTCAATTCATCTATCGTTTTCAAATGCGAATTTTCCATCGGAGCTTCTCCCCTATTTCAGATTCAGCCGGAAATCATTTATGCTCCGCTGTATCTGTTCGGATGTTTTTATTCTCATACGTTCTGAATTTTCCAGCAGATCCATAAGCATACGGCTTATGAACAGTTCGTTTACCGTGGAAATGCTGGGAGGAAAATCAGGTTTCTTTTCGCAGCATTCAATGTTGTTTTTATTCATTTTTAAATTTCTTATTTCATCGTTCAATCTGTTGTTATCAAAAGTAAGAGCCTCGTTTTTATCCGTAAGTTCAATACATCTACGGCGTATTTTTTCATATTCATCCTGCAGATAATTTATGTATTTTTCCGTCTTTTCGGGTTCAAAGCCCTGTTCGGTAATTGGCAGAATTGATTTGATGTCCATTTCTTTTTCCTCCGTTTTTTCCGTTATTATAGCACCTTGAACACGCGTATTTTGTTGAATTGTCCCGATAAAAAATCACACCCGACTTTTTACATCAGGTGTGATTATTTATTTGAATGATCATATGCGGTTGAACGGAGTGGTTATTCCTGTCAAGCGGTAGTTTATTGGGTCTCTCTCCCTGTTGTACCGATATACGCTCATAACCAGACCGATGGCCAGATAAACGCACAGGTTCGAGCTTCCGCCTGAACTGAGGAACGGCAGTGTGATTCCGATGACCGGCAAAAGTTTTATACAAACGCCGATGTTGATTATTGACTGAACTGCTATTGTAAGGGCGATACCGTAGCAGAAAAGCTGGGTGTGCTTGTCCGGCGCTCTCCTGCCGACATTTACAATTTTTACGATTATAACAGCCAAAAGCGCCAGTATTGCAACACAACCTATAAATCCAAGCTCCTCGCCCACGACCGAAAAGATCATATCGCTTTCATTGACCGGCACAAGTCCGTTTTGAGTATACTGACCGTGGAAAAGCCCTTTGCCGGTAAGCTGTCCGGAGCCTATGGCGTTCACCGCTTGCTGCTGCTGATATATGACTTCCTTAAATTTACTCTCTGAAAGCGCAGAAGGATAATAAACAGCAAGTATGCGCTGTTTCTGGAAATCCGAAAGGAACTTGAACCACAGTATGGGAGCCGCGGAAAGACCTATCAGAAGGGCGCCCAGCAGGTACCATATCTTTACCCCGGCCAGGAAGAGCATGCCTATTATGACCGCAAGGAAAACAAGCGCGGAACCCAGGTCGCCGGTCACAACAACAAGTCCGAAGGGAATGAGCGCATGAATGCCCAAAAGAACGATATTTCTGAAATCGTTAAGATCGTCTTCAACCGCGGCGAGATGTTTCGCAAATGTGATGGCAAAACCGATTTTCAGGAATTCCGACGGCTGTATAAACAGCTTGAATCCGGGTAATCTTATGGGCAGCCAGGTGCGGGCGTCCGAACGTGCGTCCGGTCCCACGCCCCAGATGAACAGCAGGGACATCATGCCCAGACACAAGATCGCGATAACGGGCCAGAACCTGAAAAATATCTCATAGTCAATAAAAGACAGTATTATCGCCGCCACTATGCCGATAATGACCACCGCCGCCATAACGATAGTATCACGCAGTATCGCATGACCCTCCGTGAGCTTGTACATGGTGGCGCTGTGTACAAGAATTATACCGCAAGCAGAGGCTATAATGCTGAAAAAAAGCAGCAGCCAATCGGTTTCTTTTATATGCAGCCGTAAATTCGGTGAAAATTTACGCATAGGCAAAATATCCTTCCGTTTAAAAGTCTACTATATTATAACCGCAACATGAGACGATTTCAAATATTTTTATTTCCCGTAGCTCTCCAGAGGTTTCCAGTCAATATTAACAGCTTTTGCGCCGTCCTCTACTTCGGTTTTCAGAGCGTTGAATTCCTTTTTTGAAACTTCCTTCATTTCCTGCGCTCCGTCCTGCGCGGGATAGACATGTTTGAATTTGCCGTCTTCCACGACCAATTCCTTTACAAAGGTCAATTCTCCGTTCTCATATTTGAAACAGCAGACGTTTTGATCCCTTGTTATGCGGATAAGACCGTTTGACAAAATTTCACGGTTATCGACGCCCAATCCGCCCAGATACTTCCAGTCGGAATAGTTGTCTTTCGGAGGCTGTACCTCGTAAGCAACGCCATCCTTCACAGCAAAAATATGCTCCAGGAACATGGTGCGTTTATTTTCTTTGTACAGATACTGCGGCATGGACAAAAGCAATTCGTTTGTTCCGTCGCCGTCGATATCATATAAAGCATATTTAGCCGAATCAAGCATATCCTTCGCGTCTGAGCTTGAATCCAGAACATATTGATAATATTCCTTGATTACAGCGGAATAGGGATCTTTGGGATCATTTGCGATATCTACCGCGGAATAGGGTTCTCGGTCGGTTACCACGGAGTGCGGGAACAGACCCTCAACTTTAGGAACGGTTGTTGTTTCTTCAGTTGATGAGGTCGTTTTTGTGGCTGTCGTTACAGCCGTTGTCCCGGTGGTTGGATCGGTGACAGCGCCTTTTCCGCAGGCAGTACATAACATTATTATCAATAAAAGAAATATTGAAAGTGTTTTTTTCATAATATTACCCCATTTACTGTTCACATTAACAATTATTATAATCCCATATTAAGCCGGTTTCAACTGTTTTTATCTCCAAAGCTTTTCAGCGTTTGCCAGTCAATATCCACCATTTTCGCACCGTCCTCGGTCTCGGCTTTGATGCGGTCAAACTCACTCTTCGTTATATCCTTATAAATATTATTTCCCTTATCATCAGTTTCGGTTACGAGCTGCGTTTTTTCCTCTCCGCATAAAAGTTCTTTTATAAACTCAATTCCCCCGTCCGAATATTTGAAATATATGTAGCTCACATACTCCGGTGATCCGCCGTAATATCGGATAAGTCCGTTTGTTAACACGTCACGACCGCCGAGATTGTAGAAAAAATGATCCCATCGGTAGGAAGGAATACACTTCACTTTTTGTACGCTTTCTCCGTCGAAGGAATATATTTCATAAAATACAACTCCTCTTTCGACAGGAAGATACGGATCTCTTGTTGAAAAATATCCTGATCCCCAAAGATATTCAGTCCTGGCGATCAACAGTTCTTCAGTTCCGTTGCCGTCAATATCGTAAAATGCATAAAAATTGCCGTTCATATTATCTTCCAAAGCCTTCTTGTCAGTTGATTCATCTTTATGAAATTTATAATAAGAATTAAGAAAACGATCATAATAATCCTTAACAATAAGGTAATAATAATCCCTTGCCTGCTTCACGCGTCCGTAGCTTTCAAGCGGCAACCAGACATATTCTATCCACCCTGAGCCTTGCTGTAGATTCTGACGTAAATTAATCGCATCGGCTTCTGAAATTTCTTCTATAAATTGCCGTTTCCCATTTTCGTCCGGGCCGTAATATTTATAGTGATATTCATACGAATTATCTGTCTCGCTTGCTTTATAAACCAAGTCCTTGACATAGGTCAAGGTTCCCTGCTTGTATCTGAGATAATACAAATTTCTCTTCATAGAAACTGCTATCAGTCCGTTGGTATACACCGTAAAGTTTGTAATTTTCGTTAAGTCAGGACGATCCTCCTCGGAGAACTGATCGGTGGGGAGCTTCACTTCATAGGCGGAGCCGTCTTTAATTGTAAAAATATGCTTCAAAATAATATTTTTATTTTCTTCCGGGTTTTCGCGGGCTTTTATGCCGGACAGTAGCAATTCTTTTGTACCGTCTCCATCGATATCATATAACATATATTTAAAGTAATTCAAGTCATCCTGTGCGTCTGAACTTTCGTCGAGAACGAGCTGATAGTATTCCCGTATCACGCGGCAGTAAGGATCATTCGGAACATCCGGTATCTCCACGGCAGTATACTGCTTGCGGTCGGTAGCGACGGTGTGAGGAAATAATCCCTCAGTAGTCTCCTCC
>JAIKWV010000035.1 GCA_024684435.1 Clostridiales bacterium | reverse complement strand
GGTGACAAAGGCCCGTTTACGGGCGGCAAGTAACAATCCTACGCGGCTGGCAGACCGTATTACGCGTTAACGCGTCTGCGAAGAACAGAGGGCTATGCCCGTCAAAGAAAAACCACCGGCTTGGCCGGTGGATGTTTATTGCCCTTTAAAGGATTGAAACATTCACATTTTTCGAGTATAATAAAAATTAAAAGGTAGATAAATCAGGATTTGTGTGTTAAAAGGTTAAGAAATAATTCTAATTACAGGTAATTGTTATGAAACGAAAAACAGCAAAAGAGATACTTACCGCATCTTTTCAGGAGCTTGCGGCAACAAAAAGCATTGATAAGATCACAATACAGGAGATCGTGGACAACTGCGGGTATTCACCGGCGACCTTCTATCGAAATTTTAAGGATAAATACGATCTTATTGCATGGGAACACACCCGAGCTGTTGCCGAGATTGTCGACCGGGTCGGTGAGGATGATTATTTATGGAAGCAAACGCTTTACGACGGAGCGCGGATGTATAATGAGAATAAAGACTATCTGGCAAACCTGCTCAAGCACACGTCCGGGCACGATTCATTCATGCGATATATGGTGCAGATCAATTCTTCGGCTCTTGAAAAGTACATTCTTACCGTCAACGGAAATCGGAAATTGACGCACGAAGAAATGATGTGTGTGAAAATATACTGTTTCGGCTTAGTGGGTCTCGCCTGCGAATGGATCATGGGACAGATTGATGCAGCGATAGAGGAAATTGCACGGATCTATGAGCAATCGATCCCCGAACCACTTAAGAAATATCTTTTGTAAATGAGAGAAATAAGCGAGTTTGTCTCATTATGAGAGACCGAAGCGTTATTCTGAATTGAAAAATCTGCCTTCGCAGATATAATTATAATCAGTTGTTGCGCACAATGATACCGCGCACAACCAAGATCAAAACATCTGATAACGGAGGAAGATTACAATGACAAAAATTGAGTTTTTGAAGTATCTGTCAAAAGGATGGTTCGGCAACTCTCAGCAGCATTCCATTCACGCGCAGCTCTTAAAGGCGCGCGGGCTTAACAAGCTGGCAGACAAGATCATGGCGGAATCCGATGAGGAATGGGAAGAGGCCAAGAAGGTCAACGCCCGTCTTATCGAGCTGGGTGAGACTCCCGCTGTTGAGCTTGAGGAATATCCTGTGATCACCGATATCAAGGAAATGCTGGAATACGACTGCAAGGAATCTGCGGAAGCGCTGCCGCAGATGAGCAAAGCTCTTGCCCTGTTCGACGACGACTACGTGACCAGACATATGATCGAGGAATTCATCATTGACGAACAGGATCACTACAACTGGGTGAAAGGTCATCTCTGCCTGATTGAGCAGATCGGAATGGAAAACTATATTATTGAAATGCTCGGCGATTAAAGGAGAAATCATTATGAGTGAAAAAGAACTGATTTTAGAGGCAATGAAAAAAGCCGGAGAACCGCTGAACGCCGGAAAAGTCGCCGAACTTACCGGACTTGACCGCAAGGTCGTGGACAAGGCGTTCGCCGAAATGAAAAAGGACGGCTCTATCGTGTCACCTGTCAGGTGCAAGTGGGAACCGGCCGTAAAATGATCGTTTAAAAGCCTGTATGATCGGCATTCCTTCATTTAGGTATGCCGGTCTTTTACAACAACGTGAAATACAGAGGTTTGATATGGATAATATCAAGTGCGATAAATACGACTGTCTCCGGCTGGAAAACCAGCTCTGTTTTCCTCTTTACGCCTGCGCTAAAGAGATCGTCAGGCAGTATCGAAAGCCGTTGGAACCCCTGAATCTGACATATACGCAGTATATCGTTATGTTGGTTTTATGGGAGTTCGGCGGTTTGACAGAGGGCGAGCTCGGAAAAAAAGTTTATCTTGACTCGGGGACGCTCGCGCCCCTTCTGAAACGGTTGGAGAAGCAGGGGCTGATCGAACGGATCAGACCGGAAAACAACGAGCGCAAATTGTTTTTGAAGCTCACGCCGGAAGGCGAGGCACTAAAGCAAAAGGCAGCCGCTGTTCCCTGCGCGATGCAGAACTGCATAAAAATGCCGAAGGAAGAATTGCTGCTGCTTCGGGAGCTTTTGAACAAAGCCTTGAACAGCATGGAAACGAGGTGAACCTGCCCATGAATATTCAACGATATATGACGCACGGGGTGGTACGGGTTGTCACTGATTCGCTGCGCGCAACGGCGGGCAATGAACGTGAAAGCGCTTTCATGCGTTCGTTTGCCAAAGCGTCCCGAACCGCGTCAAAAAAGCGGTATACTGCGGAGCGCAGCGGTGAGCACATCCCGCCGTTTCTGATCGCCAGTATTACAAGCGCGTGCAATCTGCATTGTGCCGGATGTTATTCCCGCAGCAACAACGCCTGCTGTGACGCTCAGCCTGTCGACCAACTTACAGCGTCGGAGTGGGAGCGGGTGTTCAGCGAAGCGGAGGAGCTGGGGATCAGCTTTATTCTGCTGGCCGGCGGTGAGCCGATGATGCGCTTTGATGTGCTTCAGGAAGCCGCCAAACACAGCGACATTCTCTTCCCGATCTTTACAAACGGAACTTTTCTGCACGAAAAATATCTGGACTTTTTTGACGAACACCGCAACCTGATGCCGATAATAAGCATTGAAGGCGACGAAGCGGTCACAGACGCCCGCCGCGGCGACGGCGTGTATAAAAAGGTAACGCAAGCCATGCGGAGCATTCGGGATCGCGGCATGATCTTCGGCGCGTCTGTGACCGTCACAACGGAAAACATCGATGAAGTATATTCGGCTGCGTTTCTGGATTCGCTCTGCGATCTCGGGTGCAAGGCGGTGATCTACGTGGAATATGTGCCCGTCACAGAGGAGAGCCGGCATCTGGCGCCGACGGAGGCGGAACAAAAATGGATGCGCAAGGCCGTTCGTCGGCTTCGCCTTACCCGAAGGAATATGGTGTTCATCTCCTTCCCCGGCGATGAAAAGAGCTCCGGCGGCTGCGTTGCCGCGGGAAGAGGATTCTTTCACATCAATTCCCATGGCGGAGCAGAACCATGCCCCTTCTCGCCATACTCGGACGTCAGCGTACGGGACACCTCGCTGCGGGAAGCGCTTCGTTCCCCGCTGTTCCGCGCATTGCAGACGGAAGGTCTGCTCAAAGACGATCACATAGGCGGTTGCACGCTGTATATGCACAAGGACCGGGTGGAAGCAATATTAAACGCGACAAAATAAAAACAAGCGGAGGCTGAATAAAATGAAAATTGCAGTAAGATATTATACCAAAACCGGCAACACCAAACGGCTGGCAGAAGCGGTGGCAAAAGCGGTTGGCGAAGAAGCGCTTCCACTGAGCGCTGCCGTTGAGGAACCGGTAGACGTCCTGTTTTTAGGTAACTCCTATTACGCTTTCAATATCGACACGGAAGTGCGTGAGTTTATCCAAAAGCTTGACAAAAACAAGGTTGGCAGAATCGTGAACTTCGGCTCTGCGGCTATGCTCAATTCAACTTACAAAAAGGTCAAGGCGGAAGCGGACAAGGCAGGCATTCCGATGGATTCCCGCGAATTTCACTGCAAAGGCGAATTCAAAGGCATTCACAAGGGCAGACCGAATTCGGAAGATCTGGCCGCGGCCGCGGATTTCGCAAAAACCGTCATCGGCGAATAAAACAAATACACAAGTGGAGGTATCAACATGGAGATCAAAGCGGTAAAATTCAGAAAAGACGGGTTTTACACTCAGCCGTTTATCTTTGGCGGCGAGGAAGGCGTGGACAAGTACGATAAGAATATACGCTATCGCGGCAGTCTGCAGAATTATCTGATCGACACAGGGGATGAGGTGATTCTCGTTGACACCGGCATTCCCGCCGGAACGCCGGAAGAAGTGCCGGATGAAAACAGCCCAATATTTACAGGAAAAGATATTTGCAGTTATATGGAAGCATTCGCCGCGCTCGGATACAAACCGGAGCAGGTCACGAAGATCCTTTTGACGCATAAGCACGCCGACCATTCCGGAGAGCTCAGGTCTTTCCCGAATGCCAAGATTTACATCGGCACGGAGGAAACGTCCGCTGCGGAGCTTCAGGGCGTTGATAATATCGTGCCTGTCGAATATACGGACGGTGCTTATTACAATTTTCCCGCAAGTCAGAAGATCGCGGACGGGATCTATTTCATCAAGGCGAAGGGACACACCAACGGAAACAGCATCGTGATCGTGGAAAACGACGGCTTGTTCTATATGTTTCACGGCGATATCACCTACATGGACGAGGCGCTGTATGAGAACAAACTTTCGGTGGTGTTTGAGGATATTTCAGCGGCGCGCGAGACCCTTGACCACGTCCGTGAGTTCGTTCGCGATCACCCGACGGTTTATTGCGGAACACATACGCCTCAGGGATACGAAAATCTGGAGGCAAAGCGCGTGATCGATCTTGACGATCCGGTCCCGACCGTTTTCGCGGAGGTGGACTTCAGCGCCCAAAAAGCAAGCGGCAAATACGTCTGCTCGGTCTGCGGCTACGTTTATGATCCCGCCGAACACGACGGCGTTGCTTTTGAAGACTTGCCCGATGACTGGAAGTGCCCTCGCTGCAAACAGCCGAAGGAGAAATTCAACAAGGCTTGATCCCATCCTAAAAGGGATCGGCAAATTCCGATTTTTCGGGACAAATGAATTGATGATGTGCTGTTTTGTATGTGTAAAAACCATAATCCTCAATCATATTGAATTTACGTCTAATATTTTGATTATATGCCATTTTTACTCTTGGGCTATTCTGTTTGTCAATCACATAAGAAGCCTCTTTTGTCTACCAAGGCAAAAGGGGCGCTTCTTTTTAATAAATCAAATGGATCGATATATTGATTTTTAAGAATTTTAATGACAAAATATTATATAACAGATAGAAGCTGAGTTAAAAAATGAACTGATAAAGCTTTTACACTGTTACAAAACATCAAAAAGGAGGAACAAAATGAGGTACGAGATCAAAGGAGAATCAATGCCTGTAGTTATCTGCAATCTTCAGAATGGCGAGAGCTTGAATTGTGAAGCGGGCGCAATGAGTTGGATGAGCCCCAACATGAAAATGGAAACGAGCGGTGGAGGCGCAGGAAAAATGTTAGGCCGCCTCTTTTCCGGGGAAGCTATGTTTCAAAACAAATATACCGCTTATGGCGGCGAAGGAATGATCGCATTTGCGTCCAGTATGCCGGGCTCCATCCTTGCCTTGCAGATCACTCCCGATCATCCCGTTATCGTTCAAAAAAGGGGATACCTTGCGTCAGAGTCCGGGGTCAATCTTTCAGTGTCGTTCCAAAAGAAGGGCTTGTCGGGATTCTTCGGCGGTGAGGGATTCATTATGCAGAAACTTTCCGGCAACGGTACGGCTTTTGTTGAGATCGACGGCAGTACAGTCGAGTATGTGTTGGCGCAGGGACAGCAGATCATAGTGAATACAGGCAATATCGCCATGATGGATGCTACATGTTCCATAGATATTCAGCAGGTCCAGGGAGTCAAAAACGTCCTGTTTGGCGGAGAGGGTCTGTTTAACACGATCATTACCGGCCCGGGCAAGATCGTACTGCAAACAATGCCTTTGAGCAGCCTTTCGGCAAGTATTTCCTCTGCACTTCCCAATAAGGGTTGAGTTGACTTTAAAAAAATCAGATAGATTCCGCAGGCTCCGTCTTAATTGCCGGAGCCTTTTGCTTTTTTGCGTTAAACCAAAATTCCACCACAATTCAAAACAGTTGAATTTTCATCGTCATAATTCAACGATAGAAATCATTTTCTTTTCAAATCTTTTGCATTAACTATTGACTAAAGCCCTGTAAACGGGTAAAATATAATCGTAAAGAGAGGCTGTTTAGTGTTAAAAGACATGAAGGAGGAGCGATCCGGGCATAGGGGAGGATGTTTCATCCCTTTTTGTGCGTTTGTTGGATCGCATAGCGATAAATATGGCTGATGAATACAATCCCGACATTGTCAGCGTGGTTGACGATGACGGAAAAGAATATATGTTTGAAGAGCTAGACAGGATCGAGACCGACACCGGTCATTATGTAGCTCTGCTCCCCATGTTCGACGAACCGGAGAAGATGCTGGAGGATGACGGGGATATTATCATTCTCAAGGCTGAGGAAGAAAACGGAGAGATCTATCTTTCACAGATAGAGGATGAAGAAGAATTCCAGCAGATCGGTCAGATCTTCGATGAGCGTCTCGCGGAGCTCTTCTCCGATGAGGAAGAGGACGAGGATTAAGTTTTTTCACCCTGCCTTGTGCGATAACTACGGTCTTAATGTAACCCAACACGTAATTTAAGGAAGTCTTAACTCCGGCATGTGGAATAGCAGACCTCCCGGGTTTATCCCGGACGTTGGGAGCAAGAAACTGTCGGGTGACATCCACCTGCTGAAAGCAGGTTGCAGCAGACCGTTCCCGGCTTGGCGGGGGTTATTATTAGGTGATTTGAGTGCAAAGGATAAATAACGAAGAAATTCTTGACATAATTCCATACAAACACGGTTTTCTGTTCGTGCAGAAAGAAGACGCGCCCGACGGCAGTACAAGAGCGTCATTTTTCGCCTTTGACCATGACGGTATGTGCATACAGCAGGCCACAAAAAAGCTGTATCTGCAAACCAAATTCGGTCCTGCGTGGCAGTCGATAGCAAACACTCTGGGTGATTTCATAAGCTGTAAAGCGGTCACGATGTCAAACGGCGGAGTGGTCGCCCTGTATGACGACGGGGAGATGCATATCTTCAACGTGCACGGCAAGGAGATCTGGGACGGAAGTCTTATTTATCACGACCATCCGGTGACGGATATCGCTGTTGATGAAAAAAGGCTCTGGGGAGTTGTGCCGGAGTTTAACTCCATTATAGATTATTCTCCCATAGAGGAGAGGGTAATGCTCCGCATCGGCGGCGAAAAGTCAAAGGCTTTTGACACCCCGGTTGGGATAACCAAAATCGTTGACAAGCTCTATATCTGCAACGAAGGTTCAAACAAAATACGCACAATAAACTTAGAAAATTATTCAGTCAGCGATTACATAGAGTTTGATGAGGCGGTATACAAGTACTACAATATCTATGACCGTGAATATGTGGTGCTTAAATCAGGAATATATATGTTATAAAACTATAAAATAAAAAAACAAATAATCAGAACCGCGGCGGATATTTAATTCCACTGCGGTTCTTTTTGTCTGTTAAACAATATTTACTTCCTGACTCCGAGCAGGGCGGGGTAGGAGGGATATACGGTGTCGTCCGTGGGGATACGCTTGAATGTGCCGAAAGCCGGATCATAGGGCAGCCGGATCGTCCATGTGCCGCAACCGGTAGCTATCATTTGCCTGAGCTTGATGTTGTAAACAAGCCATTTGTTTTGTTCCTCTTTCAGCAGTTTAGACAGTCCGCCGTTCCAGATGGGAAGAAGCGCATATGTAGGACAGACCCGTGAATAGAACCTTACCGTTCCGTTTATGCCGTGGTGCGCCATCTGCAAGAAATCGCACGCAAGGGCTTTTTTGTATTCCATCAGCACAAGATCTGTGGCGATAAAGCCGAAATCTCCTGTCCAAAGAAAAGCCTGACCCTCCATAGTCATTTTCAGAAGCAGGGAGCTTTCATTCATGCCGTCCCCGTTTACGATAGTCGCCGGATACAGATCGTCGAGCGTAAACAAGACCTCAAAATCGGCGTTCCTGACCTGAAAACGGTTCCCGGTATGCACCTTGATGACGGGCACGTCGGCATAGAAGTCAGTCAGATTTTTTTGGAATTGCGGCCATCTGTAGAGCGAATCGTCCAGCATATAGGGCGAATTTGACGCGGCGATCTCCTCGTCTTTTGGAAAATTGAAAAACAGTTTTTCAAGTACAACGTCATCGTGATGATCCAGTGAGAAACAATTGAACACGCCAATGTGGTCACCGTGCAGGTGGGTGAAGATCCATGCGGCGATAACAGGTTTTTCTGTTCCTTCCGGTTTCTGAGCGTTCAGAATACCCATCAGCTTATCGGAATCCACATGATCGGGATCGCCCATGCCGCCGTCAATTATGCAGAAGCTGCCGTCCGCCAGACGGATGATATAACCCATACCTTCAACCGCGACAGTTGTTTCTCCCTTGATGCCGGTGAGAAGAGGATCGCAAATATGCGCGCATTCATCAGTCAGCGGGCACAGCGTGCTGCGTTCTTCTGCGATTATCCTCATCGTCCGTGTTCCTGAAAACCAGGAAAGATTGACGGTCAGGGTATCGTTGACCAGTGTTGCGAACAGATTACTTTCTATACCGTGTTCGTCGTAGATATCAAACCCGTTTTCACAAAGTGTGCGGCAGTATGACTTGAAATCATCGGCAGATGTTTTCTCATAGCGCAGGATCTCAGTCGAACCGGAGCTGTGGAAGAACCCGCACTTCTCTCCGTCGTCAAATGCGGGAAGTCCGTACACTTCATCGGAAATCGCGCTGGGAGCCGCCGGGTCAGGATCAAGCGTCGGGTCTACAGCTTTTTTGCTCCCGGCAAAAAACAGATCTGTAAAAAATATGACGATCGACATAAATATCGCAGTGATCTTTTCCATAATGATCTATCCCCAATTATGCTTTTTTTAAAATTATAACATTGATCCATCAGTTTCGCAACACGAAACGGAAAAAAACCTGCGCTGATCGTTCTGTTTGGGGTGCTGACATTTTACTCTCCGGAGATTCCGATATTCAGAGATCCGGAAACAGGCGGGTATGGAATATAAAAATACGGCGTGAAGTGCATCTTCGCGCCGTAAAGTGATTCAGTTTTTCTTGATCCCCAGAAGCTCGCGGATCTTGTTTATCGCGTCATTATACCGTGTGGAGCGGTATATATTTTTTGACAGGTTCTTTTCACGCCGCGTAAGGCTTTTTATCTTTGCCATTACGGTGTTGTCGATCTCCGAATCGTTTTCATTTTCGGAAGCGTTGCCGTTAAGCTTTGATTTGACGTTTTCTATTTTAGCGCGGGCGTTATTGCTGATGGTGTTTTTCGCATTGCCGGCGTATGACTTGGCCTCATTCCACAGGGTATTGATATTATTTTGAAGTTCCTTCAGTTTTTCGTTGAACTTGGTCAGCTGGAAGACGGTTGCAACTGTGTCAATGAAGAAAATTATCAGCAGCCCTATAGCGCCCCACATGATTTGCCTGTCTGTAAACAGATCAAGCTTTTGTATTACAAGCGGGTGTACGAACATGATAACGACCACAGACATTATGCCGAAAACAAAAGCTCCCAAAAGGCAGATCCTGCCTTTTATGTTGAACCTTCGTTGACTGTAATCCCACCAACGGGCGTGAAAAATCTTTTCCAACAGCCAGGAAGTAAAATATTCCAGGGAACAGCACAGCGCCATGCCGGCAAAGAAAATGGCAACGGCGGTCTTAACAGGATCATTGAGGTTTAGAAGCTTGTTCAGACACAGCCAATCTATTATTGCGCCAAAGCCGTATATAGGACAGCACGGACCGTTCAGGAAGCCCCTGTTGATGAACTTTTTATGGGTTATCGTGTAAAGGGTCGACTCATAAAGCCAGCCGACAAAGCTGTACAAAGAAAAATATATGATAAGCCGGTACAGGTAGTTCATAAGAAAATCATCCTTATAATGGATTTTTATTCTGAAAGAAGCTTAAAAAGTTCTCTGTAAGGACTGCTCGATCTGCTGAATATCTCATATGTGGCGCATATTTTGTCTGATATACACACAATTGCGCCCTCTCTGCATTTCGGTGGGATATGCGTGAGTGGAAACATGTGGCGCTGAATGATGTTCTGCTCTTTTTCATTGACGGAAAAATCGCGAATGGCATTTTTTAACGCCTTGCCGGGATGGAAAAAACCGTGCCATTTATGGGAATCGTCCTTCTCGTGCCAGTCATAAAGATAATAGTCGTGGAGCAGGGAACCTCTTATGAGGCTCTTGCGGTCGCACTTTATTTTAAGAGAATCCGCCATAAGCAGGGAAAGATAAGAAACAGCCACACAGTGTTCAAGGGTGTTCGTGTCCCCGTGCTGGGTGTATTCCTCCATTTGACGGAAGCTGGGATACTTGAGAAGCTCCGAAAATATGCTCTTGAATTCATTGGCGGTGTCGCGGTTGTACTTTTTATAATAAAGCCGTGTTGCCAGGGTTTGTTTGCTCATTGTATTTAAACTCCATTTTCAGCAAAATATCAAATGAGAATTATAAACGCGGATCAAATATCGATCCCGAGGGTTGACTTTTTTTGAAAGCTCTTGTATATTATATTTAATATCAACTGATTGTACAATACCTTTTGCAAAATTTTAAAAATAATTATCCGGGGAGGATATTGATATGTTAGGTTTAGGCACATGGATCTTTGATCTTGACACAATGGTTTACAGCGGAGAGGGGTTAGTGACAATATCCGACGATAACGGATCATACAAGTTTGTCGCCCAGACGCCGGACAAGCAGAAGACCTATAATATCGCAGTAAGAAGCGCGTCCGAAAACGGCAACACTCTTGATGTGATATTCGGAGTTTCCCAGCTTGCGGGTAAGGACATAAACGCGTCCATAACCTTTGACGGGGATACCGCTGAGGGCTTTGTAAAGATCCCGTTCATAGGAAAGATCAAGCTCAAAAACGGCAGAAGGGCAGCCGAATAAAAATTATACTGTAACATTAAAACATACCATCCGTCACGGAAAAATGACAGGTGGTATGTTGTTTTTTATTTCAGCGTCGGTACGATCATCATATTTGCAAACCCGAAATAGATCAAAAGGGTAATGGCGTCCACCATGGTGGTTATCATGGGTCCTGCCATAAGCGCAGGGTCAAGCTTAAGGAGCTTTGCAAGTATGGGAAGGGAACAGCCGATGCATTTTGCCACAATGACAGCGCAGAGCATGGACAGACAGACAACAAAGAATACGTTTGTTTCTGCGTTGCCGCCGGTAATATGGCGGATTATCATCATTCGCGCAAAGTTGATCACCGCAAGGGTGAGTCCGCAGATCAGCGCTACACGTATCTCCTTGAAAAGCACCCTGAAATAGTCCTTGATCTTTATTTCACCAAGCGCCAAACCTCTGATGACAAGGGTGGAGACCTGATTGCCGGCGTTTCCGCCAGTGTCCATAAGCATTGGTATGGATGCGGTCAGTCCCGCAATCAAGGCGAGCTTATCCTGAAAGTCCTCGATTATTATTCCGGTAAATGTCGCCGAGACCATAAGTATCAGCAGCCAGACGATCCTGTTTTTCGCAAGCTTGAAAACACCTGTTTTCAGATATTCATTTTCTGACGGCAAGAGCAAAGCCATCTTTTCAAAGTCCTCGGTGTTTTCCTCTTCGATGACGTCGACGATGTCGTCGATGGTGATGATGCCCACAAGTCTCTGCTCGTTATCAACAACGGGAACGCTCAGAAGGTCGTACTTCCTTGCAATTTCCGCGACATGCTCCTGGTCGTCGGTGGTCTGTACGAAAATAAGCTGATCCTCATCAAACATGATGTCGCTTACAAGAACATCGTCCTCACAGAGCAACAGACGCCTTAACGGTACGGAACCCACCAGCTTGCGCTTGTGATCTATGCAGTAGCAGGTGTAGAGGGTTTCTTTATCTATACCTGTTTTTCTTATGTGTTCAATAGCCTGTTTGGCGGTATAATAGTCGTGAAGTTCGACCATTTCGCTGGTCATAATGCTGCCCGCGGAATATTCCGGATAACGCAGGAACCTGTTTATAAGGGCTCTCGTTTGGGGATCCGCATGCTGCAGCACCCTGCGCACGACGTTTGCCGGTACCTCTTCAAGGAAGTCAACGGTGTCGTCGATGTACATGTCGTCCACCAAAAGCTCAAGTTCCTTATCTGTTATGGAGTTGACAAGACGTTCCTGGGAATCGGAATCAAGGTAGGAGAAAACGTCCGCCGAAGCGTCCTTGGGCAACAGACGGAATACACGGAGAAGGTCGTTTGTCTCAAGCTGTTCCATCTCCTGCGCAATATCCACAGAGTTCATTTCGCACAGCTGGCTGTGCAGAGCGGAAAATTTTCCCTCCGCCAGCAGTGTGCTGATAACCAAAGTTTTTTCATCCATTTTGCACACCTCTTCTCCGTCACGGTGAAGAGGGCGCGCAGAACAGGAAAAAGGGGAGGGGCGGAGGCGCAGTCATCAAAGGACGTACGATCCGCCGGCTCCTTTTGCCCGGCAGCTTAGATCACCGTAACCGGAATGAAATTTTTTTCGCATACTTCGTGGTTTAGGTTTAGCGTCCAAGCAAAAGTCACCGTCCCTTCAAAAATTATACAAATAGTATTATTAATCTGCTTCGTTTCCCGACTCTGTTTCCGGCTCTTTTAAGCCTTTCTTTATGAGGAATGCCTTGATCCTGTCGGCGGGATCAAGTAATTTGCTTATAGATGTATCGTGATTGATGGTATCTATTATATATGATATATATTTTGAAAGATCAACCTTGACATACCATTTCCTCTTAAGCAGCTGAGGGGTTATATAAACAAGATTTGTTGTAAACACTTTGTCTATAAGACCGTCTGCATATGCCTTGTCAAAGGATTCAAGACCGTTGCAGAAAAGACCGAAGGTTGTGCACACAAAGATCCTTCTTGCGCCTAAGCCCTTGAGCTTGGTGGCAACATCGATCATTGAATCGCCGGAGGATATCATGTCATCCACGACCACAACATCCTTGCCCGACACGTTTGTACCGAGGAACTCGTGAGCTACTATGGGATTACGTCCGTCAACGATAACCGAGTAGTCCCTGCGTTTATAGAACATGCCGAGATCAACGCCCAGCACCGTTGAATAGTAGATGCATCTGGACATACTTCCCTCATCCGGGGAGATTATCATAAGGTTATCTTTGTCGATCTTAAGATCTTTTACGTTGTTGACAAGGGCCTTTATCATCTGGTAAACGGGAATGACATTTTCAAATCCGTACAGGGGGATAGCGTTTTGTACGCGGGCGTCGTGCGCGTCAAAAGTAATTATGCCGGAAACGCCCATGGAATGGCACAGCTCCTGCAGAGCCATGGCGCAGTCAAGAGATTCTCTGTCTGCGCGTTTGTGCTGTCTGCCCTCATAAAGCATGGGCATGATAACGGTGATCCTTCTTGCTTTGCCGGCGATCGCGCTGATTGCGCGCTTGAGGTTTGCATAATGCTCGTCGGGACTCATCGGTATAGTCCGACCGTATATTTTGTGTGTTACTCCGTAATTGAAACAATCGCAAAGTATAAAGATATCGTAGCCTCTGACTGATTGAGAAATGATCGCTTTGCCTTCTCCGGTGCCGAATCTTGCAAAATTGGTATTGATGATGTAGCTGTCCTTCAAATAGCCGGTAATGCTGTTGTTGTCCTTATGTACGGTAGATTTGCTTTCGTTGCGCCACCGTATAAGGTATGAGTCGATTTTTTTTGCCAGATTCTCACATCCGGGCAATGCTATTATACCCAACTGTCCGTAAGGTACAGCCATCGAAAGAGTTTTCACAATGTCAGTCATTTTCAATCACCGTTTACACATCTACGCTATGTGACACCTTTCATTTCATTAGGTCGTTATAATTCGGGAACAACCCAATTACATTGTACAATATATTATATAATTTTTAAACTAAAAGCTTCGATTTTCAATTGAGAATTTACTGCCGATAAAATGAGGATATTTGTGTATTTTGACGATTATCATACAAAGCTTTGCTCCACCGTGACCACAGCAAAGTATTTTGAGTCCTCTTTTTCAAGCTCGCTCTCTATAATACGGATAATTTCCTGCTTGCGGTTTATGTATTTGTGGGTCACGACAAGGTCAAATATCAGATTGGTGTGAGTGGTGCCGTCCACTACACGGAAGTCGTGAATGGTGAAATCTTCATCAATGCCTTTGACAATTTTCAGAACCATTTCTTTCAGGGAATTCACCCTGTCGTCGTTTATGACGATCGGGTCCATATGAATTACCATCTGAACTCCGAATTTTGAAAGTATGGTCCTTTCTATAACGTCGATAGTATCGTGGATCTCAATGATATCGCAGTCTGACGGCACCTCAGCGTGTATGCTCCCAAAGAGGTGATCCGGACCGTAATCGTGGATTATCATGTCGTGTATGCCCACAATGCCCGGATAAGACATGATCTCATTTTCCAGATTCTTTACCAGCTCTTCGTCAGGGATAGAACCTAAGAGCGGACCGATCGTGGTCTTAAGAATGCTGTAGCCGGCGTAGAATATGAACATGGCGACTACTACGCCCATATAACCGTCTATGTGAACCGAGGAAAATCTGGAAACGATAAGGGAAACAAGGGTAACTGAGGTGGCGGCAATATCGCCAAGGCTGTCCTTCACAACGGCCTGCATGGCGGGGGAGTCTATGCGTTTGCCCAGATTCCTGTTGAAATACGCAAGCCAGATCTTGCCGAATATTGACATGAACAAAACAACAGTGGACACAAGACTGAATGTGATGTCCTGAGGTTCGCGTATCCTGCCTATAGAAGTTTTCAGCAGATCAAAGCCCATGGCAATAACAAACATCGAAACCACAAGGGCGCCTACGTATTCGATCCTGCCGTGACCGAAGGGGTGATCGTCGTCTGCTGACTTTGAGGAGAGCTTGAAGCCCAGCAGAGATACAATGGACGAACCGGCGTCGGACATATTATTTACGGCGTCCGCAGTGATGGATATGCTCCCGGTCAGAGAACCGATGATGAACTTTACAATGCAAAGTATTACATTAAGTATAATTCCCACCACTCCGCTCAGCACTCCGTACCTGGCACGGACCACCGGCAGATGGGTCTTTTCGTAGTCCTTTATAAACAGTTTTATCAGAAGCTTTGTCATTACAAGCACCACACTAAAGAAATTATATATAAATGATTATACAACTTTTTTAGAGTTTTGCAAATAGTATGTGAAATTTACCGTTTACTTTTATATGGTAGATAATTTTATTTTTTTCTTATTGTAAATATAACTTTTATATGTTATAATACCCCAGTATATATTTGACGAGCGGTATTATTGATCTTGTTTTCAATAAAAGTACCGCAGAAGCCGCGGCGCCCGGCGCCGTGACCGAAAAGCTTCGCTTTCTGCGCTCTCCCGGCTTTTCGGTGATCCCGGTACAGGGTTGAGCGCAAATCCTCAGGAAAGGGTATGACGTAGCTTCGACTATCTCATACAGGGTAAATGTATGGCATCTGATATGGTAAACGCTGTTGTCGCGGCGGAGGAAAAAGCGGCTGAGTCTGAGCTTGAGGCAAGAAGGCAGGCGGAAAAGATCATTGCCGACGCTGAGGCTGAGGCAAAGCAGATCGTTGCCGATTTCACAAAACAGACCAGAAGCAAGGCAAAGCAGGCTCAGGACTTCAACGCTGCTGCCGCCAATGAAACTGTCGTCAAAGCTGTTGCGGCGGCGGAGGCGGAGGGTGAGGCGCTCAAAAAGAACGCCGAGCTCAGGAGAGAGGATATTATCAACGCGGTCATTGATATGATCATTCCCAAGATTTGACGATAAATTTGATTATTTTCAGAATGGAGGTGTAAAAATGGCAAAGCTGAAAATGAAGCGGATTGAGCTTATCGCACCCATGACGGAAAGCAAGGATCTCATAGATTATATCCAGACTATTGGAGTTATAGAGCTTATCGACACGGAACCGGACGACCACTTTTTCAATATCCCCACATCCTCAAGCGTGTCGCAGCTGGACAGATATCTTGTCAGCGCAAATGAGGCAAAGGCGGTGCTTGACAAATACGCGCCGCAGAAAAGATCCCTGCTGGATTCATTCTCCGCACGCAAGGAAATGACTTTTTCCGATTATCTTAAAAAGTCAGATGAGGCGAATGAAATAATCGGCAAGTGCTACGATATTTCGGAACACGCAAAACGCATTGCGGATAACGGAGCGGCTATAGTGAGGACACAGGTCCTTATGGACGCTCTGGAGCCTTGGATATCCTTTGATCTGCCAACAAGCGAAAAAGGCACTGAAAAAACGGTGTTTTTCATAGGGACACTTCCCGGCGACTATACCAGGGAATCCCTGATGCTTGAACTTGCTCAGCGCGTACCGGAGATCGAAACGGTGGACGCGGAGATCATTTCGTCCTCAAGGGATCAGACCTGTGTTTTCCTGATAGGCATGAAGGAAAATAAGGAAGAACTTGAGGCTGCCCTGCGGGCTATTGGCTTTGTCCGGCACGCAGATCCCACAAAACACCCTCCCGGTGTGAGATACGAACGGTATAAGAAAAGCATAGACAAGCTTTATGACGATATCGACCGCTGTACAAAAGCGATCAAAGAATACGGGGATATACACCCGGATATTGAATTTCTGATCGATTATCTCACTGTCCGAAGAGACAAATATGACGTTCTCGGTACTATCGAAATGGACGACAGGGTCTTTGTGCTCAACGGCTATATACCGGAGCCTTACATAGACAAGTTAGTCAAAAAGCTTGAAAGCAAATTCACCGTTGCCATAAGCATAACGGAGCCGGAGGAGGACGAGGAACCTCCGATCCTACTCGAAAACAACAGCTTTGCGGCGCCGGTGGAGTCCGTGACGGAAATGTACTCAATGCCCTCAAACAGGGACGTTGACCCCAACCCTGTAATGGCGTTTTTCTATTATGTGTTCTTCGGGCTTATGCTTTCGGACGCGGGTTACGGGCTGGTCATGGTCATAGCCATGCTTTTCGCAAAGGCGAAGCTTAAGCTTGAGCCCCGGATGAAGAAAACGGTCGATATGTTCCTATACTGCGGGATAGCGACGGTTTTCTGGGGCGCAATGTTCGGCAGCTGGTTCGGCGACCTGATACAGGTCATAGCCCGGGAATTCTTTGGCAAGGAGCTTGGCAGTCTTGCCCTATGGATGGAACCGGTGGATAAAGCGATGGATCTTATGCTCTATTGTTTCCTGTTCGGAATAATACACCTTTTTGTGGGTTACGGCGTGAGGTTCTATCAGCTCTGGAAGGCAGGCAAGAAACTTGACGCGATATGCGATACAGTTTTTACCTACCTGTTCATCGGAGGCATAGCCCCCATAGGCGCAAACCTTGTGAGCAGTATGCCGCCTCTGGCGATGCAGATAGGCAAATATTGTCTGATAGCAGGCGCGGCGGGTATCGTTCTTACATCCGGGCGTTCGGCAAAGAATATTTTCGGCAAATTGGGCGGCGGTCTGTACGGTATGTACAACGCGGCGTCGGGCGCTTTGGGCGATGTGCTTTCATACTCAAGGCTTCTGGCATTGGGCCTGTCCACCGGAGTTATAGCTCAGGTGGTCAATATGCTGGGAATAATGCCCGGCAACAAGATCGCCAAGGCGATATGTCTCGTATTTGTCGCTGTGTTCGGTCATACGGTAAATATCGGTATCAATCTTATCGGTACTTACGTTCACACCAACAGGCTTCAGTACGTGGAGTTCTTCTCAAAATTCTATGAGGGTGGCGGCAGAAGCTTTACACCTTTAAGAAGCAATACAAAGTATTATAATATCAAGGAGGAAATTTAATTATGACTTATCTCGGAACAGCATTAGCAGTGCTCGGAGCGGCACTTGCGGCAATTTTATCAGGTATGGGTTCAGCAAAAGGTGTAGGCCTTGTGGGCGAAGCGGCGGCAGGCGTTGTGTCTGAAGATCCCTCAAAGTTCGGTAAGGTACTTATTCTTGAGATCCTTCCCGGTACGCAGGGCCTTTACGGTTTCCTTACGGCCTTCCTGCTCCTCGCAAGAATAGGCCTGCTCAACGGCGAGATCGCGACAAATCCTCTCACGGTTTCAAGAGGACTTATGCTTCTTGCAGCTTGCCTTCCCATTGCAACAGTCGGTTATTTTTCAGCTATCGCTCAGGGCAGAGCGGCGGCTTCGGGCGTAGGCGTTGTAGCAAAGAAGGCCGACCAGAGCGGTAAGGCCATCACCATGGCGGCTCTCGTTGAAACATACGCCGTTCTTACTCTTCTTGTTTCACTGCTTTCAATAATGAGCATCGTAAATTACACTGCATAAGAGAAATAATCGCATAGGAGAAATAGTCTATGACAGGTCTCGAAAAAATTATCGGCAAGATCGGAAACGATTCCGCCGAAAAATGCGTAAGTATAATTGCCGATGCCAACGCAAAGGCAGAGAGAATACTTAAGGCAGCGCAGGATGAGTGCGAAAAGGTGAATGAGACGGTGCTTGCGGAGATCAAGACCGAGGGTGAACGGGCAAAGGAGCTTGCCGAATCGGCGGCTAACCAGAAGTCCCGACAGACCCTGCTTGCCGCCAGGATAGAGGCGATAAACGAGGCTCTCGCTCAGGCGAGCCTTGCCATCAAAAATTTACCTGCGGACAAATATTTTTCCGCGCTCACAGCTCTGGCTGTATCAAACGCCATGCCGGGCAGCGGCGTTATGCGCCTGTCCAAAGGCGACCTGCAGCGCCTGCCTGACGGATTTGAAAAGAACATAAACTCAAAGCTCAGCGACAGAAACATTTCTGTCTCCGACAAACCCGCCGATATTTCCGACGGCTTTATACTTGTTTACGGAGACATAGAGATCAACTGCACGGTTGACGCGCTTATTGACGAAAAGCGCGATGAGCTCAAGGAGAAGATCTGCTCTATTATTTTCTGAGAGGCGCAGTGCCTTGGAAAGGAACGCTTATGAAAATTAAAGATACGGATTATGCGTTCGGCGTTGCGAAAATCAGAGCGAATGAGCTTAATCTTTTGACCCAGGTTGATTTTGACAGTCTTATTGCCGCAAATGATTATAAGTCAGCTCTGAGGATATTGGAAGATAAAGGCTGGGCAGTCCCGGAGAAAAGCACTTCATTTGCTTCAATGCTTGAAAAATTCGAGGACGACACATGGCAGCTCGTATGCGCATGTCTTCCGGTTGTCAGTACATTTGATTCCCTTATCCTCCCCAACGACTTTTATAATCTGAAAGCTGCGATCAAGGCGGTGTTTTCTGATTTAGAGCCGAATGATTACTTTATCAGACCGTTTGTTACCGATCCGGCGTTGATAGCCGAGGCGGTAACAAACAAAAAATTCGATATTCTTCCGAAGCATCTTAAAGATACCGCGGTGGAAGCCTATGACGCCGTTGTCAGAGTGGGCAGCGGTAGGCTGGCGGATATCATAATAGATAAGGCGTCGCTGAATACAGCCCTTGCCAGCGCGAAAAACAGCGGCAATCAGGCGCTTACAGATCTTGCTGAGTTAAGCTGTGCCTGCGCGAATATCAAGATCGCCTTCAGGAGCGCCGAAACAGGCAGGGACACCGAATTTATGCTCCGCTGTATGGCGGACTGCGATACTGTCGACAACAAGCGTCTTGCCTTTGCTGCGGCGGATGGCGGACGGGAAGCCATTGCCGAGTACCTCCAGTTCACGCCCTATTCCGAGGCGGGTGAAAAGCTTGCGGAGAGCGCGGTGGCTTTTGAAAAGTGGTGCGACGATTCCGTTATGGGCAGCATAGGTTCCAAACGTCTTGCGGCCTTCGGTCCCGAGCCTATCATCGGATATTATCTGACCTGTCTCGCGGCGGTGAAGAATGTACGCATCATTCTTTCCGCAAAGCTTAACGGCGTATCATCGGAAGAGATCCGTAAGAGAGTGAGGAATATCAATGTATAGAATAGCTGCAATAGGGGACAAGGACAGTATTTGCGGCTTTGCCGCTCTCGGTATCCACACCTTTACGGAGGATGATCCGCAGGAGGCGGCGCGCAAGATAAGACACATGTCGGAAAGCGATTACGGCGTGATATTTATTACCGAAAAATTAGCCGCCCAGATCCCCGGAGAGATCGACAGGTTCAGGGAACAGCCCCTTCCCTCCATCGTGCTTATCCCGGGAGTTTCCGGAAACACGGGAGCGGGTATGGCAAACGTCAGCAAGTCCGTTGAACAGGCTGTCGGTTCCGACATAGTCGGTTAGGATCATTTTTAAAGTGAGTTCTCAATTTATTTTTGGAAGGTAAATTTTTATGAGTATAGGAAAAATTACGAAGATTTCCGGTCCGCTTGTTATTGCGTCGGGTATGCGTGACGCTAATATGTTTGACGTTGTCCGCGTAAGCAGCGAGCGCCTTATAGGCGAGATCATCGAGATGCACGGGGACAGAGCCTCTATCCAGGTTTACGAGGAGACCTCCGGACTTGGTACGGGGGAGCCGGTGGAGTCCACCGAAATGCCTCTGAGCGTTGAGCTTGGTCCCGGACTTATCAAGAGCATTTTCGACGGTATACAGCGTCCTCTTGTTGCTATACGCGATCTTACCGGCAACAACCTTACCAGAGGTATCGAAGTTCCCGCCCTTGACAGAAATTCGGTCTGGCACTTCACGCCCACGGCAAAGGCAGGGGACAAGGTCGTTGGCGGCGACATCCTGGGTACCGTTCAGGAAACGGATATCGTTCTGCACAAGATCATGGTCAGCCCCACACTTAGCGGAACCGTCAAGTCCATAAAAGAGGGAGACTACAGGATCACCGATACTATAGGCGTCATAGTTGACGATAAAGGTAAAGAATATCCTGTGACCCTTATGCAGAGGTGGCCTGTTCGTAAAGGCAGACCATACCGTAAAAAGCTTTCTCCGGACACTCCGCTGGTCACCGGTCAGCGCGTTGTCGATTCGCTTTTCCCGATCTCAAAAGGCGGCGTCGCGGCAATTCCCGGTCCCTTCGGAAGCGGAAAGACAGTTACACAGCATCAGCTGGCAAAATGGGCTGAAGCGGATATAGTCGTCTACATCGGCTGCGGCGAGCGCGGCAACGAGATGACGGACGTTCTCAACGAGTTCCCGGAGCTTATCGATCCCCACACCGGCAAATCTCTTATGGAGAGGACCGTGCTTATCGCAAACACATCGGATATGCCCGTTGCCGCCCGTGAGGCGTCAATATACACAGGCATAACCATTGCCGAATATTTCCGTGATATGGGCTATTCCGTGGCTCTTATGGCGGATTCCACTTCACGCTGGGCGGAGGCTCTGCGTGAAATGTCGGGAAGACTTGAGGAAATGCCCGGTGAAGAAGGCTATCCCGCTTATCTTGGCAGCCGTCTGGCTCAGTTCTATGAGCGCGCGGGCAGAGTCATTCCTCTTGGCTCGGACGAAAGAGAGGGAGCCCTGTCGGTCATCGGCGCGGTCTCGCCTCCCGGCGGTGATATTTCAGAGCCCGTTTCTCAGGCGACCCTTCGTATAGTTAAGGTGTTCTGGGGTCTGGACGCTAATCTTGCATACAAGAGACATTTTCCGGCAATAAACTGGCTCAACAGCTATTCCCTCTATGCCGATTCTTTGGGCGTTTGGTTCAACAAAAACGTCGCAGAGGACTGGATGGAGCTGAGAGGCAAGATAATGAGCCTGCTTTCCGATGAAGCCGCCCTTGACGAGATAGTAAAGCTTGTCGGTATGGACGCCCTTTCCGCGCCTGACAGACTTAAAATGGAGGCCGCCCGCTCAATACGCGAGGACTTCCTGCATCAGCTTGCTTTCCATGAGGTGGATACATACACATCCCTTCGCAAGCAGTATCTCATGATGAGGCTTGTTATCGGCTTCTATGAAAGATCCCTTGACGCGCTTGGCAGGGGAGCGGATATAGAGCTGCTTGTAAAAATGGCGGTACGCGAATCCATAGGACGCTTCAAGTATGTTGAAGAAAGCAATATTGAAAAAGAATTTGAAAATATTGAGTTAAGGCTTGATACCGAAATAGATGAGGTTCTTGCCGCTAAGGAGGACTTCTGATGCCAAAAGAATACAGAACCATTCAAGAGGTTTCCGGTCCTCTTATGTTAGTCAGAGAGGTAGAGGACATTAAGTTTAACGAGCTGGGAGAAATAGAGCTTGCCAACGGTGAAAAGCGCCGCTGCCGTGTGCTTGAGGTGGACGGCACCAACGCGCTTGTACAGCTGTTTGAAAATTCGACAGGCATAAACCTTGCCAACAGCAAGGTGCGTTTCATGGGCAGACAGATGGAGCTTGGCGTATCCGTTGATATGCTGGGCAGAGTCTTTGACGGCCTTGGCAGACCCATTGACGGCGGCCCCGAGATAATCCCCGAAAAGAGGCTGGATGTCAACGGCACCCCCATGAACCCCGCGGCAAGAAGCTATCCCCAGGAGTTCATTCAGACCGGCGTGTCCGCCATTGACGGACTTAACACTCTGGTCAGAGGACAGAAGCTGCCTATCTTCTCCGCATCCGGCTTGCCCCACGCACAGCTTGCCGCGCAGATAGCAAGGCAGGCGAGGGTAAGAGGCGCTAATGAACAGTTCGCCGTTGTCTTTGCCGCCATGGGTATAACCTTTGAGGAGGCAAACTACTTCGTAGAGAGCTTCAAGAGCACCGGCGCTCTGGATAGAACAGTCATGTTCTCAAACCTTGCAAACGACCCGGCTATCGAGCGTATTGCCACACCTAAAATGGCGCTGACCGCCGCCGAGTATCTTGCTTTTGAAAAGGATATGCACGTCCTTGTTATACTTACGGATATCACAAATTACGCGGACGCTCTCCGTGAAGTTTCCGCGGCCCGTAAGGAAGTTCCCGGACGCCGCGGTTATCCCGGATATATGTACACTGACTTTGCTTCGATCTATGAGCGCGCCGGCAGACAGATTGGCAAGAGCGGCAGTATCACTATGATACCCATTCTTTCCATGCCTGAGGACGATAAGACCCACCCGATTCCCGACCTTACGGGTTACATTACGGAGGGTCAGATAATCCTCAGCCGTGAGCTCAACCGTAAAGGCATCACTCCTCCCATTGACGTTTTGCCTTCACTTTCCCGTCTTAAGGATAAGGGTATCGGCGAAGGAAAGACAAGAGAGGATCACTCCAACACAATGAACCAGCTCTTCTCCGCCTATGCAAGAGGCAAAGATGCCAAGGAGCTCATGGTCATTCTGGGAGAGGCAGCACTGACGGATATCGACAAGCTCTACGCTAAGTTCGCGGATGAGTTTGAAAAGGTATATGTTTCGCAGGGTAATGAGACCAACCGAAGCATAGAGGAGACCCTTGATATCGGCTGGGAGCTGCTGCGCATCCTTCCCAGAAGTGAGCTTAAGCGTATCAGCGACAAGCTTCTTGATAAATATTACGAGAAACGTTCTTAATAAATTTTTGCGCCATTTCACAGAAAGGAATGGTTTTGTATGGCAGTATTGAACGTCAACCCCACCCGTATGGAGCTTACCAATCTTAAGCGCAAGCTTGTAACGGCAAGGAGGGGACACAAGCTCCTGAAGGACAAAAGAGACGAGCTTATGCGCCGTTTCCTTGATCTTGTCAGGGAGAACAAGGCCCTCCGTATTCAGGTTGAACAAAATTTAAAAGAGGCAAACGCCCATATGTCCGTTGCCCGTTCCGTGATGAACGATAAGGCGCTGGACGTGGCTCTCATGCTCAGCACACAGGAAATGTCTCTGGATATTTCCGAAAAAAACGTTATGAGCGTTATGATACCCGTTTTCAATACCAAGTTTAAAACGGCGGACGAAAACGATAAATATTCCTATGGATTTGCGGCGACATCGACCGATCTTGACGCGGCAGTGGGGGCGTTGTCGGATATCTTCCCCCGGCTGTTAAGACTGGCGGAGGTTGAAAAATCCTGTCAGCTCATGGCGGCGGAGATCGAAAAAACACGCCGCAGGGTAAACGCTCTGGAACACGTTATGATCCCTCAGTATGAGGAGACCATAAAGTACATTACCATGAAGCTGGACGAGAGCGAGCGAAGCACCACGACCCGACTTATGAAGGTCAAGGATATGATGCTGGAGCAGGCGCACCATTATAATAATTGATTATATATGATTATTATTACGGGAAATTGAGAATTTTTGCTTTTTGCTATTGACAAACCATCAGTGATTTGCTATAATTCTCAATGCATTGCGGATGTAGCTCATCTGGTAGAGCGCCACCTTGCCAAGGTGGAGGTAGCGAGTTCGAGCCTCGTCATCCGCTCCAAATCAAAAAACGCCTTTTGTCTGCTGACAAAAGGCGTTTTTTGGAATGTGCCGTAGCGATACAGAACACAGAGGAGGTGACCCTATGCCAAAAGTGATAGTAGGTATGTCCGGGGGAGTTGACAGTGCCGCTGCCGCCTATCTTCTTAAACAGGCGGGCTACGACGTTATAGGGGTCACTCTGCGCACATGGCTCAGCCCGGAGGGGGAAGAAGGCCGCTGCTGTGAGATAGACGACGCAAGGCAGACGGCAAGGACAATAGGTATCCCTTACCACGTTTTCAACTGCATTTCCGATTTTGACGATAAGGTCATAAAGCCGTTTATAAGCGATTATCTTCACGGCTTTACGCCCAACCCCTGCGTCGTATGCAACAGGGAGATAAAATGGGAGCGTCTGCTATACTATGCAAATGTGCTTGAGGCAGATTATGTCGCCACGGGGCACTATGCTTCGGTGATAAGGCTCGAAAACGGAAGATACACCGTCAGGAAGGCTGTTCATTCCGAAAAAGATCAGACCTATATGTTATACCGCCTGACACAGGAACAGCTGAAAAATACGCTAATGCCCCTTGGAGAGTACTCCAAGCAGGAGGTCAGAAGCATTGCCGAAAAAGCCGGGATACAGGTCGCCTCAAAGCCGGATTCCCAGGAAATATGCTTTGTCACAGACGGCGACTATACCGATTTTATCCGTGATCATACAGACGCGGAACTACCCGGAGAGGGCAATTTTGTGGATGAGCAGGGGAATGTCCTGGGCAAACATAAAGGCATCATACATTATACCGTGGGACAGCGGAAAAAACTCGGTATAGCTCTCGGACGCCCCGCTTATATAAAAAAGATATGCGCGAACAGTAACGAGATCGTGTTAAGCACCGCGGATGATATATATTGCAGAACGGTCATCTGCAAAGACCTGAATTTTATGGGCATATCCGAACCTGAGGAGGGCGAGGGGTTCCGTTGCCAGGTCAAGGCGAGGTACCGCCATCCGGGTCAGTACGCCCGGGTGGAAAAAATCGGCGAAGACCTGTGCAGGATCCTGTTTGAAGAACCGGTACGCTCCGCCGCTCCGGGACAGTCGGCGGTGTTTTACGACGAAAACGACTGTCTGATAGGCGGCGGCGTAATATCCGAAGTACTTTTTGACGAATAAAAATATATACCGTAAATGCTTTTGATTTTATGTCGGAGAAACCGTTATGGAATTTAATTGTTGTATCAGAAAACTGGAAAAAGAAGAACGTGAACCCGCTTTATCATTGGTATGGAAAGTATTTCAGGAGTATGAAGCGCCGGATTATTCAAAAGAGGGTATGGACGAATTTTATAAAAGCATACATGATGAGAGATATTTGTCACTGCTTTGTATGTACGGCGCGTTCGTCGATGAAAAATTAGTCGGCGTGATCACCACAAGAAGCGAAGGCACTCATATAGCCCTGTTCTTTGTTGACGGACAATATCAGAGAAAAGGTATCGGAAAGAAGCTGTTTAAAACCGTATTGTCGGAGTGCGTATCGGACAGAATGACCGTGTACGCGGCACCTTACGGTATCACGATATACCGTAAACTGGGCTTTACGGATACAGATAAAGAGCAAGTTGTAAACGGGTTAAGATTTACCCCGATGGAATATAATAAATAACATTGATGAAAGGAAGTTTTGTTATGTGGAAAATACTTTTAGTGTTCGGTATGCCGTTGCTTATCCCCTTTGAAATAGCTTACGGTTTGCTGATGAAGATTTTCGGTCCTTTAGGTCTCCCGGATTTTCTGGGAATAATGCAAAAGTGATTTGAAATCAAGGAACGGAAAGAAGATAATGGACAGAATCGATGAACATTGGTACACGCCCGACGGAGCATTAAATATTGAGAAAAATTATGCAAGACTGAATGAAGCTCCTTACGATATAGAAAATGTTTTCCTGGGAAATGAAGGCTGGCCCGGTGACCGTGAGGGCAGAGCCTTACTGGCGTTTTTATGTCATTATCACATCAGCGGTCGAAAAATACCCTGCATGGAGCAGATGATAAATGAACTGCCCCGGCGCGGGAATGAGTATATGTTTTTCGGGGACGTCCCGGAAAAGGGTACCGCAAATGAACAGCAGCTTTCCGGACACAGCTGGTATTTGCGGGGCTTAGCTGATTATGTAAAGACCTTTGATGATCCCACCGCGCTCAGGGCTTTGAAAAGCACCTTTGAACATCTTTATCTCCCGGCGCTGCCGCTTTATGATGACTATCCTTTGCAGCGGAGCTCTGTTGGCGGAGATGTTGACGGAAACATCTGCGGCTCCGGACATGGCTGGGCGCTTTCTACAGACGTGGGCTGTGCGTTCATGTGCGTTGACGGTGTGGCTCATTATTATGCTGTGACCGAAGATCCCCACGCCCATATGTTTTTGGAAAAAGTTATTGACGTTTTTCTCAATGCCGATATGGTGGCAAGGGGCTTTCAGACCCATACCTCTTTGACCTGTCTGAGGGGTATGCTGTCGTTTTATAAAACAACAGGAAGTGAAAAATATCTGCGTGAGGTTATGCGCGAATTTGCCAGATATCAGCAGTACGGCATGACCCTGACCTATAAGAATTTTAATTGGTTCGGCAGAAAGGATTCCTGGACAGAGCCCTGCGCGGTGGTGGATAGTCTGCTGTTGGCAACAGAGCTTTACCGTATCACCGGCGAGGACAGATACCGTATCCTTGCCCGACGCATCTGGGCAAACGGTTTGCAGTTTTGTCAAAGGGATAACGGAGGCGCGGGAACGGACGTCTGCGTTACTCCTGAAGATCCCGTTTTAAAAAACAGAGGATATGAGGCGTATAAATGCTGTACCATGCGCTATGCCGAGGGACTCAGATGTTATCATGAAAACAAAGATATCTTTAAATATGAGCCTTTTGCTCCTGTCATTGTGGAGAAGGACGGCAGACGTTATTCCGACGACAGGCTGATCGTGCGTGTGAACGGGGAGATCAGACCGATATTTTCCTGCAACACCGTTCCTAAAGAGAAGCTGGGAGAATTGCGGCTTGAGGTGCTGTTTTGATAAAAAATAATAATATGGAGGCCATAATGAATCTTTATATCATACGTCACGGGGAGACCGATCTTAACGCCAAAGGCGTTATGCAGGGTCGACTTGATGAACCGTTGAATCAAAGCGGGCGGGAGCTTGCCGTTCTCACGGGACAGGCAATGAAGGATATCCGCTTTGACTACTGTATATCCAGCCCGTTTGACAGGGCGATGGAGACAGTTAAGATAGTCCTTCGTGAGAGCGGGAACAACATCCCCATCTCCACGGATGACCGTATCTGCGAGATAGATTTCGGCGATATAGAAGGAAAGAAACTTGAAGAAATGGGACCGGAAGGTTATATGTTCTACATGGACCCTCTGCATTTCAAAGGATTTCCCAACGGTGAAAAGGTAACGGACGTCTGCGAAAGGACGCAGGAATTTTTAAAAGAGCTTATAGCCAAAGACGACGGGAAAAATTACCTGATAGGCACCCACGGCTGTGCGGTGAGGGCAATGGTGAATTTCCTGTATGACGACCCTTCGGACTATTGGCGCGGACACGCTCCGTATAACTGCTCGGTGAATATCGTCACGGTGGAAAACGGTGTGCCGCGTCTTGCCGCGGAGGATAAAGTGTATTACGATGAAAGTCTGATCGTTGACCATTTCAAGCAGTAAAGCGCTCAGAATAACGGTTTTCCGGCAATGTTAAATTGCGTTGCTTGTTATCTGACGGGTACGGATATACAATAAAGCCACCTGAAAAACAAGGAGGTTCGCTTTATGCTTAATCAAAACATCAAAGACTTACGCAAACAAAAAGGCTACACGCAGGAGACTTTTGCGCAGGAACTTAACGTTGTGCGCCAGACGGTTTCAAAGTGGGAGAAAGGCTATTCCGTTCCCGATGCTGTCATGCTTGAAAAGATCGCCGAATTGCTGGACATTTCCGTGGGTGAGCTTTTGGGCGACGCAGAAATAAAAGCAGAGGACAGGTCAGAATTAAAACAGATTTCCGAACAGTTGTCGGCTCTTAACAGTCAGTTTGCCAGGGAGCTTGCAAGAAAGAGGAGAAACAGAAAGATCGCGCTTATTGTTCTGGGGGTCATTTCAGCGTTGATTTTAGGCGTTATTCTATTGTGTATGGTTCCCCATGAGCAGGCGTATTACCTTGACAGAGAAACAGGAGAAGTGGTCGCCCGCAGTCTGGATGAAAAACTGGATAAGGCGGTTTCTAAGGCGATTTTCGCAAGCAATCCATTTGGTACGTTTATGGGAGAATGTGCCGCGGAGAGCCACTTCGTTTTTGGCACGGAAGAAAAGAATGAAACAGTTACGGTCTATATTATCGAGGAATACCGCCAATTCGGTTTCATAAACGGATTCTTTACAGATGTCAGCGGCGGGAACACACCTGCGGTGCTTAAGTTCAATAAAACCGATGATGATTATACTCTTATCTCAAGGGAAACGGCGCAGGATGGGGATAGGTATACGTCGTCTATCAAGAAATTGTTTCCCCGCCGATACGCGAAAAAGATAATTCGGGGCTTGTCTGATGAAGAAAACGAAGAACTGTGGATAAATCTGGTCAGGCAGGCACAGAAATATCTTGATTCCATCAACAGAAACGCGACGGTTTGTGAGTACGGCGATATTAAGATAGACTTCCTTTCATCCCATGTAGAGACAGAGGTGTCGAATAAGATCTGTGAAATGAGATGGGAATACGATTACAACGTCGGCAATCACGAAAAGATAGAAGACGGCAAACGTTACGTTTATCAGACAGAATATGACAGTCAAAGAGATTGGATAACCTTTACAAAGTTTGAGTATGATACCAAAGAGATAATTGATTTTATCGCGGTGGACGGTGAAACAGGAGAGATCGTGCATGACGCGCCGAAGCCGGAAAAAGTAAAGTACTATAAAGGCGAACTCGATGCGAACGCCGGCGATCAGTTTACTACAGTTGCGTATTATCAATAAAATTCAGCTTTTTTATGGGGTGTCATATGGTTTCTTATGATAACGATATTTTGAGGGATTCCGAAGCGGAGGAAAAGAAGGTCAGTGAGATCAGAGCCGCCGCGCTGAAAAAGGCGCAGATGATCGATCCGGATATCAAGTTTGTTATAGACAGATTTACTATTGATGATTACTGTTACAAAAAATGGGATTATCCGGGGGCGTGGTATTCAATGGGCTTTAAACTGCCGGAGGGGTTCCGCAGTGAAGAGGAGCTTATTAATGCCATGACCGATGAAACGATTCGGTATTTCGATAAAAAACGGGTTAATGGGAGAAAACATTTTTTCAGGAGAAAGAGAAAAGATGAATAATAAAAAAGACTACAACTTTCGATTGATCTCAAATCAGGTTAGATTCGGCTGCGGATACAGGACCGTTGACGGAAAAAGGCAGTATTTTGCATGGCACGGCTATCCCAACAGAAACGACGATTATATAACAACAAGCGAGATCAGCGAAGCAGAATATGATGAAATAAATAAAAAGTATCCCAAAGAGATCATTGCAGACAGAGAAACGGCGGAACGGTTCAGAAACAAATATGTGGACGGGCATCCGGTTCTTTTGGAAGGCATGAATAGACTGCTGTAAATGTCATAGCAACAGCAGGTTGCTTGTATCGAAGGTATCTCTGTATTAGAATCAATATACAAGGAGGTATTATTATGAACACAAAAGAAGTATTGTATGAACTCAGAACGAAGAAGGGCTTGTCTCAGGACGAGCTGGCAAAAAAGGTGTTTGTGACCCGTCAGGCGGTTTCACGGTGGGAGAACGGCGAAACAGTACCCAACACAGATACGTTAAAATTACTGTCGGAGCTTTTCGACGTTTCCATCAACACGCTGTTAGGGTCGCCGAAAAAGCTAATCTGTCAGTGCTGCGGTATGCCACTTGAGGACAGCCTCATCAGCAGAAACAAGGACGGCTCATTCAATGAGGATTATTGCCAGTGGTGCTATGCCGACGGGACTTACACATACAGCAATATGGATGACCTTATAGAAGTCTGCGTCAAGCACATGGCAAACGAAAACTTTTCCGAGGAACAGGCAAGAGCCTACATGAAGCAGGTGCTGCCCACGTTGGATTACTGGAAGAGATACGAAGAGCTCAGCGACGACGGGCAGTTTGAGGCGTTCAAAAAACAGCTGATCGAGGAGATCAACGCCCTTAACGTTGAAGGTATGCCCAAAGTGGAAAAACTCAACGCCCTTGTGGGACAGTACGTCAATCTTGAATACAGGCTTCCCAACGGAGCAAAGGTGAAATTCCTGGATGATCAAACCACATATCTTGGAAATCAGCTGGAACCGGAGTTCGGCGGAGACCGCTGCTTCGGAGTGCTTGCGAATATGGACTTTATACTGGTATGTACTTACGGAGCGGAAGGAGCCGATCCGGAGCTTGTGATTTACAAAAAGAGATAGATCGTAATTTGTCGATAAAATAATTCCGATTTAAAACAGGAGGAACAAAAATGTTCAGTTATATCTGGCCTTTGGCGCTGGTAATAATATCAAACACGTTTTATCAGATATGCGCGAAGTCAGTGCCTGAAAAAATGGACCCATTCGCGTCCCTTACGGTAACATATCTTATAGGCGCGGTCATTTCCGCCGTTTTGTACTTTGCTCTGAACAAAGATGCAAACATCCTGCAGGAGTACAAAAAGCTCAACTGGGCGCCTGCGGCGCTGGGTCTTATCGTAGTGGGTCTTGAGGCGGGCTGGATATACGCTTACAAAGCAGGCTGGCCTGTCAGCACGGCGCAGATCGCGCAGTGCGCCGCTCTGGGCATAGTTCTTATTTTTGTAGGTACTCTGCTCTATAAGGAAAGACTCTCATGGAACAAACTCCTGGGGGTAGGCATCTGCATGGTGGGACTTGCGTTTATAAATCTGAAATAGATATTGACATGGCAATTCGCTGTCACTATACTGAAGTTAAAGAAAATAAATGAGGTGGTTTTATGAAACAGCTTAAAATGTGCTGGCAGGTATCCGAAAACGTTGTCACACTTGATCTGCCGTCGGGATATTCCCTTGAAAATTACAAGGGAGAAGAGGATAAAAAACTGTGGTGCGACTGCTGCAGTGACGGCAGACTTATAGATGAAAGTATCGGTACGGAAGCCTTTGATAATGCGATCACAAGCATAACAAGGATCGACCCTTACTCCGATGTGTTTTTCCTTAAATATCAGGGCAAAGCCGCCGGAACAATAACGGCTTTTGTTAGAGACGACGGCGCCGGAAACGTACATATGGTGGGCATTTGTCCGGAATTCAGGGGTAAGGGCCTTGCAAAATATCTGCTTGCCGCCGCGAAGCGAAAGCTTCAGAGCGACGGAGTGAAGTACGCCTTTCTTACTACCGACGAGTTCCGCAGAAGCGCGATAAAGAGCTACCTTTCCGCGGATTTTCTTCCTGTGGATTACGATATCGGTATGCAGGACAGGTGGGAGGCAGTACTTGAAGATCTGAACGTTGACAGCGTTCAGATGCTTTATGAAGACCTGACTCCTTATCAGGTAATTTATCGCAAAAGCAAGTGCAAAAAGGTCAGAATAGGCGTATTCGGCGCAGGCAGAGGTCAGTCCATGATGGATTATTGCAGAGCCTCCAATAACAGCGAGCTTGTCGCAGTGTGCGACGCGTGGCAGTGGCAGCTTGACAGGGCAAGGCGCAAATTCGGAGAGTCGGTCACATACTATACGGATTTTGACGAATTTATCAAGCACGACATGGACGCCGTGGTCATTGCGAACTACGCAAATGAGCACGCTCCCTACGCCATAAGATGCCTTAAAGCGGGCAAAAATGTCCTCAGCGAGGTTTTACCCGTACAGACCATGAAAGAGGCTGTGGAGCTTGTGGAGGCTGTAGAAGAGAGCGGAAAGATCTACGCCTATGCGGAAAACAACTGCTTTATGCCGGCCCCCCGGGAAATGAGGGCGCTGTACCGTGAGGGCGTTCTCGGCAGCTTTGAATACGGAGAAGGGGAGTATATACACAACTGTGAGCCGGATTGGTTCTTTCTCACAATAGGCAATCCCGATCACTGGCGCAATACTATGTCCGCGTTCTATTACTGCACCCACTCAATAGGTCCCCTTGTCCATATTTCAGGGGAGCGTCCGGTAAAGGTTTCCGGCTTTGAGGTGCCTTTTAATAAGCGTATGGAGCGCATGGGCGCTAAGGCAGGTCCCATGGCGGTGGAGATGATAACCCTTGAAAGCGGAGCGGTGCTCAAAAGCTTCCACGGTGTCGGTCCCTCCCGCAACTCTATATGGTATTCCATTTACGGTTCAAAGGGCAGGATCGAAAGCATCCGCGAAGAAGGGGACTGCTTTGACATTAAAAAGATGTTCATAAACTGCGATGAAAACGAGGGCGACAATAACATAAAAACGGTTGAAGTTACAGTAGAAGGCGCAATGGATGATGTGGCGGATAAATTCGGTCACGGCGGCGCTGATTTCTACCTTATGTATCAATTCGTCCAGAAGCTCAGGGGCAACAAAAACGCCGATGTTATCGACGTTTACGAGGCGATGGATATGTTCCTGCCTGGAATGTTCGCCTACTTTTCCGTTCTTGACGGCGGCAGTTCCATGGATGTACCGAACCTCAGAAACAAAGAGGAACGTGATAAGTGGAGGAACGATACCCGCTGTACCGACCCGAAAGTTGCCGGGGATCAGCTTATACCCAGTTATTCAAAGGGTAACCCCCATATTGCCCCGGAAATATATGAAGGTCTCCGTCTTAAAATGATGGAGGAGGAGAAAAAAATAACCGCCCGTGAAATTGCAGAGGCGGAGGGCAAAAAAGAGCAGGAGTAAATAATAACCGCAGTATACAGGGGAGGGCTTCCGCACCCTCCCTCATTTTATGTCGCTTAAGCGCCAAAAAAATACCGCAGAGAAAATTCCCTGCGGTACTGATTTTATGTATTCTTATTTCATTTTTGCGCGTATTGCTTGGGGAAGGAGTACGAACAGGTATTTGTATAACATACCCATAAACGCATTGACGAAGTTCGTAATACCGGTTTGCAGGTCAACAGCGTTTGACGTGGACAAATTGCTTGCCTCAGCGTGACTTTGCGATATGTCCTTTTCAATGGCGTAGCGGTCGATCTCCGTAATTTCCTGTGTTTCATCGTTCACCGCATAGGACTTTACTATAAGCTTGTTGCCGTCTATGGTAGTTGTGGTGAAGCAACCGCCCAGATCACGGGTGGAGACTTCAAACGCGGCGCATTCCGTGATGGGGTCGATGCCTTCATAGAGTACATAACGCTTTGTGCCTGCCGTTGAGGGGCAGATGTGTACGGAACCCTCGGGATCTACGGCAAATTCGATCTGCTCGCCCTTATAATCCTTTGTGACGTAGGTCACGTTTTCCACAGGCTTGTCGCCCTTGACCTGTTTTGAACGGTAATATGTGTGGTCATGTCCGGCGTAAACAAGGTCGATGTCCGCTTCATCAAACAGGGGCAGGAGCACGTCACGCATGATGACGGTGTCGGGTTTGTTGATGTTTTTGCCCACGGAATATGCGGCGCGGTGCATGAGCACGATCTTCCAGTCCGCGTCGGAGTTTTTAGCGTCGTTTATGATCCAGTTTCGCTGAGACTGTGTCATGGGGTACATATCGTTTGTATTGAGTACAGTAAAATGGGCGTTGCCGTAATCAAAGGAATAATAAACTCCGTTTACCCAGTTGACCAGCGAATCGGTGTTGGGATTGGTGAGGTTGAACATGGAGTTGAACACGTTTATATTCAGCTTGTTGGTGATGTTTCCGTCATGGTTTCCCGCTACGGGAGCAAGGGTGGTGTTCATGTTGGAAAAGGCAAAATTCTTGAAAAACCAGTCCCATTCATCGTTGGTGTCATCGTTCACAAAGTCGCCGAGATTTACGGTAAATTCCGCATTGGGGTCGGTGGCTATGGCGGCCTTCATCGTCTCCGCGGCGTGGGCAAAGTTTTCATCGCTGCTTGCCTGAACGTCGGCTATGGTCAGGAAGGAAAAGCTGCTGTCGCCGTCGTCGGTGATGAATGTGCCGTTTTCGCTCCACAGATCAAGCTTTGCGTCGCCTACACGGTAGGCATAATATGTGCCGGCTTCAAGCCCTGCAGCCGTTACCTTGTGGCAATATTCGCCGCGGAATTTGGTGACTTTATCGCCGGAGAATTTCAAGGCGCCGTCAAAGCCGTTCCTGAGATCGGCAGCTTTGATTATCTGTACGTCGCTGCCGGTTTTTGTCTTAGTGTACCAGCAGAAATTTCTTGAGGTACCGGAGTCGGCGCTGAAGGTGCAACTTACTCTTGTAATGGTATTATCTGTTGTCTGAGCGGAGGACGCAAAGGAAGCGCCGCCGAATAAAAGACAAAGGCAGAGAATGATCGAAAGTGTGCGTTTATATATTCTGTTCATAATAAAACCTCCTGCTTTTAATTTAGGTCACCTCTAAAAATTCTCATACATTCATCTTGCTTGATCTTTTCCCATCATATTTCACAAAAATGCTCGTCAATACACAAAGTATTAACTCCGCTTTTTGTTTTATCTGATGAAAAAATCTCTTCGCAATCTGAACGCATCGAATACTTAGAGGTTCCCATTAAGTTCAATAACAATATCTTCCTCCGGGATATTTCTGCCCTGGGCAAAGTTGCGGGCGTGGAAAACTACCTGGTGGCTGAAAACCTCCACCCAGAAGCCAATGCCATTTTCGTTCACGCGGCCGTCCTTGTTGTCGATGGTAAGGCTTGGCAGGTTGACGGAATGAATGCCGTCTATCAATTCGTATGTATACTGACCGATGCCTGTGTGCAGGTGTCCGCTGATAAGAATAACGTTTTTATATTTTGAAAGCACAGCTTTTAACGCGTCGGACTGTTTTCCAACACTTCCGGCAAATTCAAACGGACTGCCCCAGGTTTCCGGCAAGCCGTGTGAAAGCTTGAAGGGCTGATGTAAAGTGACAAATATCGGTTTGCCGTCCGCGGCGGCTTCCTTGAGGGAATTGTCCAGCCAGTTAAGCTGAGCTTCGGAAATATACGCATCCTCAAACTCTGTTCTGTCAGAACCGAGGGTAATGAACGTATAGCTGTTTATTTTTGTCATATAGTAAAGCTTGTCCACGGTAAGCTCGCTGTTTATCGCCTTGTTAAGACCGTTTGTAAACTCCGTGAACTCTTTTACGGAACGCTTGTATGACTGCATACGGATATCGTGATTTCCGGTCGCCATAAGAAAATTGCTTATATTTTCCTTTGGCAGCTTGTCTGCCATGTGCCGCCATTCGCAGTCAAGACTGTTTTCCGTTATATCTCCGGCGATAAGCAGGGCGTCAAAGACTTCATTTGAATTTTCAACATCCATGCAGGCGGCGGAAAAATAGGGCTCACGCTTCAGCAGATAATTTGATACCTGAGGATCTGCCCAGGCTATAAATTTCAATTTGCTTTGATCGGATGCCGCGATGGGGTCGTTGACGCCGGGGGGAGTAAGGGGCGTGAAAAAATACATTACAGACAAAAATAAAGAAAATATTTTTCCTAAAATATTCACGGGTAGTCCTCCTTTAAACACTATTTTATTATATTTACAGGATATTATTTTGTCAACATTTTTTAATTTATTAAAACTATGGATATTTTTGTAATATTGTGCTACAATGAAAAGGCAATATTGTGCTACAATGAAAAGGCAATACCGTAAAAGGAGAGTTTAAAATGAAGTTGTTTACCAAAATAATTTCGGTCCTGCTTGCCCTTGTGATATTCTGCGCTCCCATCAGTGCGGCGGAGGGGGAGGCGTACAATGACAGCGCCTGTCCCAGGATCTACGTTCACGGCTTTATGGCTCATCGCATAATCAGCGACAAGGAGGATGAAAGCTCTCCGGATATTTTCCCGCCCTCCATGAACGATATTTTCAGCAAAGTGAAAGATTCTGTGCCTGCGCTGGCGGCAGCTTATGTCAATGGAGGTATAGAGGGCTTCGGAGATGAGGCCTGCAATGTGGCAAATGATCTCATGTCCCAGGTCTACCTTGACGAAAACTGTGAGGTCAAAGACAGTTCCGGCGTATATTTTGAGTACCCGGCGGCGTCATCCATAACCAAAAACAGCAAGCTGGAATTTAAATACGACTGGCGTCTTGATCCTATCGATATAGCGGCTCAGCTCAATGATTTTATAGACTATGTGCTTGATTGCTCGGGAGCGAAAAAGGTAAACCTCAGCGCCCACAGCCTCGGCGGTGTTATCGTGGTGACCTATGTGTCGATTTACGGTACGGAAAAGGTTCAGGGCGCATGCTTTAATGCGGCGGCAGTGTTCGGAGAGTCCTATACCGGAGACCTTATGTCCGGAAAAATGCAGTTCAACGGAAAGGCGTTCGACTATTTTCTGACGTATCTTGCCGATTCCACGGAGTATCAGTATCTTGTCAAAGCTATAATCGATGCTGCGGACGCGGCGGGTGTGTTTGATCTGACTGCGGCTGCTTTGAACGCGTTGCTTGACAAAGTTAATTATCAGGTGTCCACTCAAGTAATGATGCCAATGTTTTGCCGTTGGCTGACAATATGGGCAATGATCCCCGATGATGACATTGACGAGAGCATGGATTATGTTTTTAACGATCTTCTCAAGGATAAGGAGCACACTGCGCTCCAGTCAAAGGTGGAGCGGTTCAATACCCTTGTACGCGACCACAAAAAAGAGACCCTCATCAAGCTCAATGAAGATGCTCATATGTATGTTATTTCACGCTACGGTTACACCTCAGCGCCCGTTACGCCTTCATACGCCCAGCTTAGCGACGGTACGGTAGACACAAGAGCTTCATCCTTCGGGGCAACTACCGCGCTCTACAGGACCACTTTGTCGGAGGATCATATCAAATCGGTGGCTCCCGAATATATATCTCCTGATAAAACGGTGGACGCTTCCACCTGTATGTTCCCGGACAGAACATGGTTCATACGCGCTTTTAAGCATGACGCTCTGCCGTACTCCCTTGAAAAATTTATTGATATGCTCCTTGAACAGGAGGAACAGGCAACGGTTGACACCTTTGAGCAGTATCCCAGATTCCTTGTATATGAGGCCATTGATGACCAGATACTGCCGGATAACAACTATCCTAAGGAACTCACTGTTATTGAACGTGTAATAAAAATCGTCGTTGAGCTGTTCAAACTCATATCTTCGCTTTTCAAAAAGATCGCATAAAATTTTATTTTAAAAATTACCGTCGGCAGTAAAAACTGTCGGCGGTATTTTTTTCTTGACAAAAATGAGTCGGTAAAGTATAATATGTATTACAAGTTATACTTTTCATACTTTTAGGGAGGTTTAAGCGATGGCGGAAAAATTTTCGTCTTATATGGGTACGGTCAAGGTAGGCGCAAAAGGTCAGATCGTTATTCCCAAGGAAATACGGGAAATGTTCGATATAACCCCCGGTGATTCCCTAATCATCATGGCGCATCCCCAAAAGGGTATAGGCATCGAACGCCAGTCCACGCTGCTCAAGCTGTCCGAGGCTATTTTCTCCGGCAGGGGCAGGGAGATAATTGAGCTTGGAAACGACGATGATAATCTTAATGAATTTGCAAGGAAAGTAACGGAAACGATCAAAGGCGGTGAAGAAAATGACGGCGATTGAAACAAAAGCTCTGACAAAGAAATATAAGGACAAAACTGCGGTCAATTCCTTGGATCTGACTGTTGAAAAGGGCGAATTATTTGCTCTTTTGGGCGTGAACGGAGCGGGAAAGACCACCACGATAAAGATGCTGTCGGGTCTTACAAAGCCCACAGACGGGGACGCCGTGATACTTGGCGACAGTATTGTCAAAGATCCTCTGAAGGTCAAGGAGAAGATCAACGTATCAACTCAGGAGACCGCAGTGGCGCGGAACCTGTCCGTGAGAGAAAATCTGGAATTTATTTGCGCCATATACGGTTTCAGCAAAGCGGACTCAAAGAAAAAAGCTGATGAGATGATAGAAAAATTTGATTTCCGCGAGATAGAGAACAGCAAGGCGAAAACCCTCTCCGGCGGTTGGCAGAGAAGGCTCAGTATCGCTCTGGCTCTTATTTCGGACCCTGAGGTGCTGTTCCTGGACGAACCTACCCTGGGGCTTGATGTGCTGGCGCGGCGTGAATTATGGAGTATCATAGAAAAGCTCAAGGGTAAGATAACGATAATATTGACCACCCACTATCTGGAAGAGGCGGAGCATCTTTCAGACAGGATAGCCGTTATGTCAAAGGGCGATCTAAAGGCGGTCGGAACGGCTTCAGAGCTTATGGAACTCACCGGCGCGAAAAACTTTGAAGACGCCTTTGTTGCTCTTGCCGGCGACGGCAAGTTTTGAGGAGGGGTGACAAAATATGAAATTCTTAGCTTTTGCATCAAGAAACGGTAAGGAAATTATAAGGGATAAAATAAACCTTTGCTTTGGCATAGGCTTTCCTGTGATACTGCTTGTGCTGCTTTCACTCATTCAATCCCACCTGCCGGTGGATATGTTCAAAATAGATACATTGACGCCGGGTATCGCTGTTTTCGGGCTGTCGTTTATGTCCCTGTTTTCCGCTGTGCTTATTTCAAAGGACAGAAGCGAATCTCTGATATTGAGGCTGTTTACATCGCCCCTTACTTCCACAGATTACATTCTGGGCTATACATTGCCAATGCTGCCGATGGCTGTTGCGCAGACGGTGATATGCTATATAGTTGCCTTCATACTTGGCATGAAGGTATCTGTCAACGTGCTTTTGGCTGTGGCGGTCTCCATTCCGGCGTCGGTGCTGTTCATTTCAATAGGTCTTCTGTGCGGCTCACTGCTCAATGATAAGCAGGTGGGCGGCGTTTGCGGCGCCCTGCTTACGAACCTGACGGCGTGGCTTTCGGGTATATGGTTCGATCCGAATCTGGTGGGCAAAGGATTTAAAACTTTTTCAAACATCATGCCATTCGTACACGCGGTGGATGCCGGACGGGCGGCGATAGCGGGGGAGTATGGGAAGATCCTGCCGGAGCTAGCCGTGGTGGCAGGTTACGCCCTGATCGTAACCGTTCTGGCAGTCTTTGCTTTCAAAAAGAAAATGAACAGCGATGATGTTTAAAGATTGGCAAAAAAATAGTCTGTCACAATAAGACAGACCAAAATTTTGAGGAATTATTTGTAGGGGTCGGCTTCCATGCCGACCCTTAAATTGTCGGCGGATTTAATGGAGGGCGTGGAAGCCCTCCATTACAGGCGGTATAGATGTGCATGATCAAACAACGGTTCCCTCGTTGAGGGAGCTGTCACGAACAAAGTGAGTGACTGAGGGAGTTTTTATTCGATAAATCACGCTTGTGCATGATGTTTTTCTCTTTTTTTGTTCTAATGTCAATACAAAACTATTGGCATATGATGATACAGAGGGGTTGATTTTTTGTTATACAGTATTTCAGATCTTTTAAAGAGCAAGCCTGTATGTTCGGTGGAGCTCAACGCCACTAAAAAAGCGCCGCACCTGAGAGGCAAGGTGAACGTTTACTGCTGGTCCACCGGCAATGTAATAAAGGCGGAGATAGTAAATATCCCGCAGGGAGCCCTGCGGGTCGAATTGTGTAATAAGTCCGGGTTTTCAACGACGCTCAACGTATATAATGGTTACTGCTTTGCTGTGCTTTTTGCCGGCAAACTGAGAGATCACCGTTTTAAACTCAAATATAACGACTCAGACCTCAGCGAATAACTCCACCAGTGAAAGACCTATTATAAGCCCGGAAATGGTGAAAAGAGCGGGTTTTCTTGTCCTGTCCAACAATATAGCCTGAGGGATTATCTCGCAAAATGTGACGTAAAGCATGGCTCCTCCGGCAAAGGAGAGGGAGAAGGCTATTGTGGTCTTTCCAAGATTGCCCAAAGCCGCGCCCAATAAGCCGCCGAACAATGTGGGAAGGCCGGACAAAGCAGTAAGGAGAACGGCCTTATATTTGTTCATGCCGCCCTCAATAAGGGGGACGCCTATGCTCATGCCCTCAGGGATATTGTGCAGGGCTATGACTATTGCCAGAGCCGCTCCCATTGATGTGTTGTGGGCGCCGCCCGAACCTATTGCCATGCCTTCGGGCAGGTTGTGCAGCGCTATGGCGGCAAACATGACTAAGCCGGCGCGCAGCAGGGAGGACTGACCGTTGGCGGAAATGACGTTCTTCTGGTGCCTGAGTTCTTCAAGCTGTACGTGGGTCTCCTTAGAGTCCGTGATTTTATCTATTATGTAGTTCATTATCTGAACAGTGAGAACGCCGCATACTATGGATATTATCGTAAGCCTCAGGGATGAAAGATCAAGAGTTTCGGGGATAAGGTCGAAGGTGACGATGCTTATCATAACGCCGGAGGCAAGGGAAATCAGGTAGCTTACCGTGGCTTTTGAGCTGTTGCCGAAGATCAGCCCGATAAGTCCGCCTATGCTCGTGCCGACAACTCCGGCAACGGTTGAGAACAAAACAATCTTTAACATAACAAAAAACGCCCCGCAAAAATCAGTATAAAAACGATCGGTTAGTTACCGCTAATCATATAATAGCACTTAATTGCGGATAATGAAAATAAATATTTAGATTTCTACGTTTTATACAGTATCTTATGACAGAAAAACATCTGTTTTATTATTGCTTTTCGGAAGCTTATATTTTCCCGGACCTTCTGTCCTCAAAATAGCTGGAATTTGAGGGGATCACTATATTGACAGCCTTCTCGACTATTTCAAAGGTGCTGTCCGTTACATACTCACATTCGCCGTCAACATTGACAGCCGCGGGCTTGTCGCTGTGTACGGTAAATTTTTTGCCCCTTTTGAATACTGTGTTTTTCCATTCAAGGTGCTTGCCTTCTTTATACGGACCGATGAGCTTTAAAAGCCCCAGCCTTCCGCAGTTCTTTTCCACCACTATACAGTCCAGCAGACCGTCGTCAGGCTTTGCAAGAGGGGCTCCCTTATATCCGCCGCCGTACCATTTTGAATTTCCGCACAGCGCGAACAAAACTTTTTTGGTCACAGGGGGATCGTCGTCAACTGCTACGGTGAACACATTGTTGACCTTTTTCATAACGCAGTAGAGCAGGGAAGCGGTGTATGCGAATTCTCCCGAGAAGAACGGGATCTTCTTGAACTCGGCCTGCTTTGCGCAAACCTCCGCGTCAAGTCCCATGGAGCACTGGCTGATGGCTATTTTATCCCCGCATTTGATAACGTCAAACTCGGTGGGCGTACCTTTTACCTGGACTTCAACGTTCAGCAGATCTTCCTTTTTCCCAAGTATCCTGACAAAGTCGTTGCCTGAGCCCAGGGGCAAAACGGCGATCTCCGTGTTTTTGTAGCCGAAACAGGCGTTTATGGCGCAGAACAGCGTTCCGTCTCCGCCGCAGGAATAGAATCTTATATGCTCTCCGGTTTTTGCCAGATCGCGGATATAGGATATGCTTTCTTCTTTTGACCGGGTTACATGGATCACATAGTCCAGCTTCTCTTTCTCACAGTATTCCTTTATTTCATCCTGAATGTTCAGCGCGGCTCTGCCCTTGCCTGCCGCGGGATTTATAACAAAAATATGCTTCATTATCCTTCACTCCAGATCATTTAAAATACATGAATACCTGACATTTTATCATGCCGTTGTACAGTTTGCGGCGTTTGTCCGCTTTCCTGCCGAAGGTCTGTTCAAAGGTCTCCGAGGGGCTTATAATACTGTATGACCAGCCCTTGTGCTGTATGAATTTTTTGCCCATCAGCCTATAAAGCTCATCTGCCTGTTGTATATCCAGCAGCCTTTCTCCGTAAGGGGGATTGCATATAAGAGTGCCTCGCTGGGTTTTGGGTTCAAAATCACGCAGATCAGAGACGGAAAAATCGATCTTATCCTCAACGCCTGCACGACGGGCATTTATTTTTGCTATCTCTATGGCGTTCGGGTCAATGTCAGAGCCGTAGGCGAAGAAATCCACGTTCCGGTTTTCAAGATCTTTGGCTCTTTCCTGCTCTGTTTTCCAGACGTTCTCAGGAATGATGTCCCAGCGTTGAGCGGAAAAGTTACGGTTAAGACCCGGAGCGATGTTCTGAGCCATCATTGCCCCTTCAATGAGTATTGTGCCCGAACCGCAAAGGGGATCATACAGAGTATGGTACGGACGAAGCCGCGATATACAGCAGAGAGAGGCGGCGATGGTCTCTTTCAGGGGAGCGGAGTTGGCATCCGGACGGTAGCCTCTTTTGTGCAGACCCGCGCCGGTGGTGTCAAGCAGCAGACTCACCTCGTCCTTCATTATGGAAAACTGTATCTGATGCACGGGACCGGTCTCCTCGAACCATTCGATCCCGTATTTTGACTTTAACCGTTCAACCACCGCTTTTTTTATAATTGCCTGACAGTCGCTTACGCTGAACAGGGTGGAATTTATGGAGTAACCCTTGACGGGAAAGGCGTCAGTTGCTCCGATAAACTGCTCCCATTCCAAAGCTTTGACGCCCTGAAAAAGCTCCTCAAAGCTTTTGGCGGTGAAACTGCCCACAAGTATCTGCACCCTTTCAGCATAGCGGGAGTTTATGTTTACCCTTGCAAGGGTAGTTTCATCACCGGAGAACAGGACCCTTCCGTTTTCGGCTCTGACATTCTCCACCTCAAGGTTTCTCAGCTCCTCAGCGATAAGACCTTCTATACCAAGGAGGCAGGGGACTGCAAAATTCATGTTCATTAAAAGACCATTCCTTCCACGGGTCACATTTATATGATCATTATAAAACAAATATAATAAAAATGCAACGGGGACAGGTCGCCCTGCCCCCGCGGTTTATTTAAGCTGTTTTATTTTTTATCCGGCACGAGAAGACCGTATCCGCCGTCCTTACGCACATAAACAACATTAATAAGATTTGTGTCTGCGTTCTGGAACATGAAGAACTTGTGACCCAGCATATTCATCTGTAAGATAGCTTCGTCAACAAGCAGGGGTTTCATCGGGATCTCTTTTGTTCTCACCAGATTGTAATCGATTTCTTCCACCACATCGGGTTCGTTGGGATTGATGAAATCATCAAGAACTTCCTTGCGTAATTTTTTCTCGACCTTCGTCTTATTCTTGCGTATCTGACGGATCAAAGAATCAACGCACTTGTCGAGAGATTCATCAAGATCCTGCGAACGTTCCTGCGCTCTGAAAATAAGCCCGCCGCTGTTTACGGTGATCTCAACGATCTTAGCGCTCTTTTCTACTGTAGCGGTTATCTTTGCCTCGGTATCTTCACCGAAAAAGCGCTCTACCTTGGCAAGCTTTTTTTCAGCCCTTTCCTTGAAGGACTCGCGAGGAGTACACTTGCGTCCGATAATTGTGATTTTCATAATGCCATCTCCCAAAATATATATTAAATCAAGTTCCGGCGCAGCAGGGGAAGCGCTGAAATACTGAGCCGAAAGGCGATTTTTTTCACCGACAGGGAACTCATATTTGATTACTGTTCCTTGCCTGATTGTATTATAGCACAAATGCACAGAAAAAGTAAATAGTAAATCCGCAGATTTATAATTTATTTACAAACGATTCATTTATTACAAGTTTATTACAGTACCGTTATATAATTGCCGATGCGTGCCGCGTTACATGACAGCCCACATTTACCGACACGGGAAGCCCTGCAATGTGGGTGGGCGCGGTTTCTATGGCGACGGACAGAGCCGTGGTCTTGCCGCCGAAACCCTGAGGCCCGATGTTTAACTTGTTTACTTTTTCAAGTATTTCAATTTCCATTTTGCGGTAATAGGGGTCGGGATTTCCCTGAGAAACAGGTCTGCAAAGAGCTTTTTTCGCAAGATAGGCGCAGTATTCAAAGTCTCCGCCTATTCCCACGCCCAGAACCATGGGAGGGCAGGGGTTGCTGCCTGCGTCACGGACAACTTTCAGAACATAGTCTATGACCGTCTCTCTTGAGGCGGCAGGGGTGAGCATTTTAAGCTGACTCATATTTTCACTGCCGAAGCCTTTGGGCGCGACAGTGATTTTTATTTTGTCCCCGGCAACTGTTTTAAGATGGATGACAGCGGGGGTATTATCTCCGGTATTTACGCGTTTTAAAGGGTCGCCCACAACTGAGCAGCGAAGCCTGCCTTGCGTATATCCCATACTCACGCCTGCGTTTACCGCGTCTTCAAGGAGACCTCCGGTGATATGTACATCCTGACCCAGTTCAATAAACACCACCGCCATGCCGGTATCCTGACAGATGGGGATGTCCAATTCTTTTGCCGCCTTAAGGTTTTCCCTAAGATCGGAAAGAATGCCCTTTGGAAGGTCGTCAGTTTCATTATCTCCGGAGCGGCATATACACTCCGCAAGATCGTCTGGCAGCACTTTGTTCGCTTTTATGCACAGACCGCAAACAGCCTGCTTGATCTCATTAAAATCAATGTCTCTCATAATATTAAACCTCAATAAAAAATCAGCCCATATCAAAGCAGGAAACGATCCGATCCAAAAAACCGGAACACCGTTTTCCCGTGGCTTGATATAGCCTGATAAATGATCATCTGTTATTATTTCCGCCTCTGCGCGAATACCCGCCGCCGTGTTTTGATTCGGATGTACGCTTTAGGTCGGTCATCTTTTCATCGCTGATCTGTTTGAAGCGAGCCATCATATCCTCAAAGGAATTGCCTGTATTGATGGTGGAGGGTTTGACACCCTGCCATACATTGGGGGCGGAGGAGTGACGCGGCTTGGGCGGAGCGGAAGCTTTTTCCTCGGAAGGAACAGCTTTTTTCATGGAAAGGCTTATTTTACCGTCGTCTCCGATAGACAGAATCTTTACCTTGACCTCCTGACCCACCGAAACATGGTCATGAATATTGTTCACATATGCGGTGGAGACTTCGGAAATGTGAACCATACCGCTTTTCCCGTCACCGATATCAACAAACGCGCCGAAATCAGCCACACGAGTTACCTTACCGTCAACAATAGCTCCAACTTCCAACACCCTTAAAATCCTCCAACAGAATTATTTGGTCACAGATTTATCTATATAGACGCGTTCACCCGGCATGACGTAATCAAATTCCTCTCGGGCGATACGCTCAATATATTCATCATTGTTCCCGCTTTCAAGGAGTTCTTCAATTTCAGCGAGTTTGGCATTTTTTTCTTCTATCTTTTCACACTGAGTTATAATGCTGTTGTAGCTGGCAAGCTTGGTCTTATAATCGCTGCGCAGAACGATCACCTGTACAACGCAATAACAGACCGCTACTACCAAAGCAACGGCCAGGATCTTACTGTATCTGAATTTCTTAGCAGTTTTAGCCATATGTTAATTAACTCCGTTAAAGAATATTTTGTACGGAAATCGGTAAGTATATATAATTTTTTATTATTATACTATACTCGCGTATAAAATTTCAAGAGGAATTTTAATTTTTTTATAAAAAATTTAATGATTTTTTTAAAAAATCCGGTTATTTTTGAAAAAATATTTGTTATAGGACGGATAAAAATTCTGAATACGAATTTTAAAAACCTTTTTACAGCAGATATCACAAGATTTCCGAACCGTATCGCAACTGTTCCGAAAGAAAAATAATACACGAGCCAGCCGAGGATCTCTCCCGCAAGCTCAAAGGAACGCACCTTGCCGTTGTTGACGCTTAGCAGGAACAGAAAACTGACAAGGGTACAGACGACGAAGTACAATATATCCTGAAGGATGAACGCCTTCGGCTTATCGGTGATTATAAGCCGTATTATCCGGAATATGTCATAGAGTATGCCCAGTATAAAGCCCATGCCCAGAGAAAGCATGAAGACCTTTGTCTGGTCAGCTATGGTGGGTAAATATATCATGGTCAGCGGAACACCCTGCTGAAAAATCCGGAGCTTTTCGGCTGATCATCCAGATATGTCATTGAGGATATTTTTCCCTCTACCGAAAGCTCCCCGGTCTCCACCGACAGCTTGTTTACCCGCAGGTCTTCACCCTTTATCAACAATTCTCCCATGTCCGTAAAAACCGTCACTGCGCTCTCATCGAAGTTATCCAAATCGGACACTCCCGACAGGATGAGTTTTTTTCTATCCTCCAGAATAACGTTATGGGGCATCTTAGGTAAGCTTTTATCTTCAGTCATATAAACTGCCTCCGTTTATTTGATTTGTTAATTCATATGAGATAACTCCGGGGAAATATACCGGACGGGAGGGGATATTTCAGCAAAGAAGGGAAACAATATCTTCCGTGAAATCAATCGTTACGGAGGAAAATAATGTGAAAAAAAGCCTGAAAATGCAGATAAAGCGGGAAATGAAAGTCATCAAACGAACTTATAAAAACGCGCTCAGGTCAGATACAGTCTCCAAATTCGGTGAATGGATTATCGACAATTATTACCTCATATCAATGGTTGGCGACAGGGCGGTAAAAGATCTGAAGGGTCTTGACAGTCTAAAAAAGAACGCCGACGGTCTGCCCTTGGTTTTTATGCTTTGTCTTGAAATGTGCCGTGAAAGAAAATTGCTCAGAGAAAAGGATATAGAGGAGTATTTTCAGGATAAAAATCTGACTGATACAGAGCTGTCCTGTTTGCCGGTCATGCTCAACTGCGCTTTGATCTCATTGGTCTTTAAAGGTTGTCAGCGAGGGAGAGAAGATGGAGCCGAATATATTGAATTCGCGATAAGGCAAATACAAGCCATGCCGGATATTGATTTCGCGGAGATACTGACAAACCTGAGCCCATTGGAAAAAATGCTTGATTCGGCGACCGCCGGGGTGTACGGGAACACAGACGAAGCAGGAAGAAATGAATATAAAAGACTGCTCAAGAAAAGCACGGCAAAAAGAAGATCAGAGATAAAAGACGAGCTTGTGCGCATCAAGGAACTTGCCGCAAAAAGAGGGACAGATATATTCAATGTACTTCTTTCGGAGCAAAAGCATACAAGGGGAGTTTTGCTGCTGATAACCGAAGCTGTTCTGCCTGTATTGCTGTCTGTGTTTTCGGCGGTGCTTATGAAAAACATATGGGTGGCGTTTGTTTTATTTCTGCCCTTGTGGGAGGTCTTGAGATATCCTGTCGATATGATATTTATGCGGGGAGTCGCTCCCTCCGTAATACCGAGACTTGAATTAAAAAACGGCGTGCCGGAATACGCAAAGACCCTGATAACGGTGTCAACGCTGCTGCCTCACTGCGACAAAACTAAAGAATTGAAGGAACATCTTGCACAGCTTTGGCTGTCCAACGGAGATAAAAACGTCAAAATATGTCTGCTTGCTGATTTGAAGGAGGCTGAGACCCCGGAGAAAGCGGAGGATAAGGGTGACATTGACGGAGCAAAACGCGTCATAGAAGAGCTGAACAAAAGGTTCAACGGCGGCTTTATTCTTGCGATACGCGGCAGAACGTTTTCGGAGACACAGGGAGTATTCACCGGCAGAGAACGGAAACGAGGAGCCATAACTCAGCTGATCTCTGTTATAAAGGGCGAAAAAAACACATTCAAGGAGTTTTTCGGGGATATCTCGGATATAGGCGACGTCAAATATATTCTCGCTTTGGACAGCGACACTGATTTGCCCATAGATACGGTCAGACCCCTTGTGTCAGCGGCAATACATCCAGCCAACCGCCCGGTGATCCGTAAGGGAAGGGTAAATGAGGGCTACGGCATATTTGCGCCCAACGCGGCGGTGGAACTGTACAGCGACAAGGTATCGGCGTTTACAAGATACATGGCGGGAAACGGCGGCGTTACGCTGTACGATAACCTTGCATCGGAAAGGTATCAGGATCTGTTCAGGGAGGGAATTTTTGCCGGCAAGGGTTTGATCGATGTTGACGCGTTTTATTTCGTGATGAAGGATGCTTTGCCGGAGGAAAAGATACTGAGCCACGATATCCTTGAGGGAGGATATCTTCGAACCGCCTTTGTGTCAGATGTACAGGTCACAGACGGCTTTCCAAAGCGACAGACCGGGTATTTTTCACGTCTGGAACGTTGGACAAGGGGAGACTGGCAAAACTTCGGCTTTATCTTTTCCCGCAATCCTTTGAACGGATTGTCAAGATACAAGCTGTTTGACAACCTGAGACGAACTCTGACCCCTTTTGCCGCGATGTTGGGAATACTGATATCCGCGGCGGTTCCTTATCCCGCGTCCGCCGTGATCGCTTTGATTTGCGTTATGAGTGCGGCAGGGGGGAATATATTGTCTTTTATCCGCTCGGTGATCAACGGCGGAGGGGATATGATAATCCGCACCTATTATTCCGGCGCACTGCCGGAAGCCCTGGACTCGGCGATAAGGGGCATATTGCTTATCGTAATGCTTCCCGTCAGCGCGTATGTGTCACTCAGCGCAATTATAAGAGCGATGTGGAGAAGCCTTGTAAGCAAAAGAAAACTGCTTGAATGGACTACTGCGGCGCAGAGCGACAACTCAAAAGGCATTATGAAAAATGTTATCGCATGCCTGCCCAATGTTATCTTCACAGTTTTTCTTATGACTTTCGGCGGCGGGTTTCATAAACTGTTGGGGATTTTATTTCTTCTCGATCTTCCCTTTGCTCTGTTTTCAGATAGAGAAAACAAGCTTAAAAGACGCAGACCTGACTATTTTATGACGGAAAAGCTGACATCTTACGCAGCGGCAATGTGGAGATATTTTACTGATAATTGCACCGAGGAAAACAACTGGCTGCCGCCGGATAATGTACAGGAGACCCCGGTGTTCCGTGTGGCTCGCAGGACTTCCCCCACAAATATCGGACTTACGCTGCTGTGCATTTTTGCCGCCCATGATTTCGGCTTTATCGGCAGCGAAGAGATGCTGTCAAGGCTTGACAAGACAATAAGCGTTGTTGAGAGCCTTGAAAAATGGAATGGAAATTTGTTTAACTGGTACAATACAGAGACATTGAAACCCCTTGAACCAAGGTATGTCTCCACCGTGGACAGCGGAAATTTCCTGTGCTGTCTTACCACACTTAAACAGGGGCTTAAAGAAATCAAGTCAAACGTTGCTGAGATAAAGGATCTGACAGCAAGGATCGACAAACTGATGGAAAACTGCGATATTCTGCCAATGTACAACAAAAGGCGCAAGCTGTTCCACATAGGTTTTGACGTGTCGACCGGCAAGCTTTCTCTCTCCTATTATGATCTGTTTATGAGCGAAGCCCGCATGACCAGCTATTTTGCCGTTGCCCGGGGCATGGCGGAGAAAAAACACTGGGGAATGCTGGGCAGAACATTGTCAAAGGACGGAAGGTACACGGGATCTGTGTCCTGGACCGGCACAATGTTCGAATATTTTATGCCATACCTGTTTCTGCCGGCTCCGGCAGGTACTCTCGGCTATGAGGCGCTGCGGTTTTGTCTGAGATGCCAAAGAAGAAGAGTACAGAACGTCAGGATAAACGGCAAAAGAATACCCTGGGGCATATCCGAAAGCGGCTTTTATTCCTTTGACAGACAGCTTAATTATCAATATAAAGCTCACGGAGTGCAGAAGCTGGGACTTAAGCAGGGCCTCAACAGCGAGTTGGTGATCTCGCCGTATTCCGTGTTTCTCGCCATGATGATGATCCCCGGAGACGCGTTGAAAAATCTTAAGTATCTTGAAAATCTCGGTATGAGCGGCAGATGCGGATTCTATGAGGCCGTGGATTTTACCCGTGACAGGACAGGCGGGCAGGATTTTGCCGTTGTGCGCAGCTATATGGTTCACCACGTTGCCATGAGTATGCTGAGTACTCTGAACGTTCTGAAGGACGGTATCCTGCAAAAACGTTTTATGTCCGACGACAAAATGCAGGGCGCACAATGCTTGCTCAGGGAAAAAATACAGTCCGGTATGCCGATCTTCAAAAATATCCGTAAAAAAGATATTCCACAGCCCAGAGAAAGAACGGAAAATCAGGTAAAGACCTTTGAAAATATAACTCCGTCGGCGTCCCATATAAAGTTGCTAACCAACGGCGAATGGACCCTTGCAATATCTGACGTGGGAACAAGCATGTCTGTTTATGGGAACGTGAGCATATTAAGGCACAGCGAGGACATTCTCCGCAGTCCTCAGGGGATAATGGCGTTTATCGAAACAAAAGAAGGGGAGAGGATACCCCTGACCAATGCCGCCGATTATCAGACTCAGGCGAGGCAAAAGGCGACGTTTTACAAAAACAGAACAGTCCATTCTGTCAGGTCGGACAAGATATTCGCCTCTATGACCAGCTCCGTTCATTCCAAACTGCCCTGTGAACAGAGAAAATTCAGGATAAAAAACCTGAGTTCAGGGGAAACGGAGCTGAAGCTGGTGATCTATTTTGAGCCAACGCTTACACCGCACAGGGATTTTTGCGGGCATCCGGCGTTCCATAAGCTGTTTGTTACGGACTCATTTGATGAGGACAATCTTATCATAACATTTGATAAGAGAAACAGAAGCAAAGAAAAGCATCTTGCTTTGGCGGTAGGATTTGACAAAAATGTGAAATTTATGCACACTTGCTCAAGAGAGGAAGCATTGAGCTTTTGCACCGAAAACGGCGGGGTCAGAATAAAGTCCGATTTCAGACCTTTAAGGGGGAATCCCGACTCCTGCTGTGCTCTCGCTCTGCCTGTAAAACTAAAGGGAAAAGGAAGTTTTGAGGAGAACCTGTATCTTTGCGCGGCATCCACTGCGGAGGAGGCAAAGAACAACCTGATAGCTCTGCGGAGAACAGGTGGAATACCAGAAAAGTACGGCGGACTTGAGGTGTTCAGAACGGGGGGAATGGAGGGCGCCGTTGCCGATCAGATACTGCCTGAAATACTGTACGATCACAGCCGTACAGCGGTTCAGAAGGCGGCGACAGCGGCAAATAACGTCGGTATCGACGCGCTTTGGAGCATGAAAATATCGGGAGACCATCCAATTATTGCCGTAAAAATCAACAGCGAAAACGACATTTCAAGGTGTATTCCTTACGCAAAAGCAGTGCGCGGATTGAACAGAACGGGAATACCGGTGGATCTGATATTGATGTTTGAAGAGGGGGGAGATTACAATACGCCCATACTTTCCGGGCTTAGAAATGCTGTAAAGAATCAGGGGTGCGAGCAGCTTATCGGCAGGGATGCGGGTATCCATATCATAAATTTCTTCGGAATGGATGAAGAATATAAAAATGCCGTAATCGCGTTTTCCTCCTTTTTTGATGACGGGAAAGAATACGGCACGCTTGAAGAAGCCCCTGTTTTGTATTCACCAAAGAAAATATATAAATCGAGCAATAATGTAAAGAAAAATATCTTTACAGATGAAAATATAATTGTTGACCACAATAATATAAATCCTGTAAAACCATGGTGTACTGTACTGGCAAACGAGTATTTTGGTACGCTTATAAGTGACAAGTCGTTTGGCTTTACATGGGCGATGAACGCACAGCAGAACAAGCTGACTCCATGGTCAAATGACCAGATCTCAGACAATATCGGGGAACAGTTGTTTCTGGAGCTTGAAGGCAGGCGGTACAATATGATCTCCGGATCTGCCGCCATCTTTTCCACAGACAATGTACGTTGGACAGGCTCCGCCGGGGATATAGATTTTGAAGTTGAAGTAAGAGTTCCGAAAACGGGTACAGAAAAGGATATAAGTATATCGTTATACAATAACGCTGTCTGTGAAAAGACCGTAAATCTGATATATTACGCCGAGCCTGTATTGGGTCAGGACAGCAGGAATTCGGGTTTGCATAAATATCGTATTATGGAGAACGGTGTTGCTGTCAGCTCACCCCTGAGCAAATACAGCGGAACGTTTAAGCTGACAGCAGATAATACAGCGGACAATTTGTGGTTATCAAAATTTGACTTCTGGGGACAAAACGGTAAAAATGAAGTGTTTGAAAACACCTGTGCGGCGGTGGGCAAAACCTATAAAATTGCCTCTGGTTCAAGAATGGATCACCACTTTGTGCTTGCCTGGGAGCCTTCGGAGACTGCGGCTGAAAATTTAAAATATCAGAATGTCAACAGCTCTGAAACCGTCAATTCAATTACAATAAAGACGGAGCATAAATATCTTGACGCAATGATAAACAAATGGATTAATGTGCAAATTCTGAACGCAAGATTTTACGGCAGGACAGGATTCTGTCAGTGCGGAGGAGCCTGGGGGTTCAGGGATCAGCTTCAGGACGTTTCCTCAATGATAATGCTCCGACCGGAGCTTGTGCGCAGGCACATATGCCGCTGTGCCGCCGTACAGTTTGAGGAGGGGGACGTGCTCCACTGGTGGCATGATTTTTCCACCGAGAACAGGGGTGTGAGCGGCGTCAGAACAAGATGCAGTGACGATATGCTGTGGCTGCCCTACGTTACCGCTGAGTACGTGTCGGCAACGGGGGACATTTCTTTGCTCAATGAAGAGATTTCCTACATCAAAGCCGACGAATTGCATGAAAATGAGACAGAGCGCTATTTTTCTCCGGAAAAATCCGATACTATCGGCACCGTATACGATCACTGCATGAGGGCTATAGAGCGTTCATACCGCCTGGGAGAGCATGATTTGCCCCTGATAATGGGCGGGGACTGGAATGACGGGTTTAATGAGGTTGGCATCAAAGGCAGGGGAGAAAGCGTTTGGCTGGCTCAGTTCATGAGCCTTGTGTTCAAGAACTTTGCCGCGGTCTGCGAAATCAGGGGAGACGGGGAAAATTCAGAGAAATTGAAGGCGCGGAGCAGGGCTTTGATGGCGGCTGTGGATGAAAACGCATGGGACGGGGACCGCTATCTCAGGGCGTTTTATGATGACGGCGAGCCTATGGGGTGCAGAGGGGCGACGGAATGTGCCGTTGACAGCCTCACTCAGTCCTTTGCTGTATTGGCGGATATGCCGGATATGAGCCGCAGGAGCCTTGCTTTGAAAACGGCGGTGGAGCATCTGGCGGATGAGCAAAACGGCATCATAAAGCTCTTTTCTCCGCCCTTTGACAAGGTCAAAAAAGCGGGATATATAGCCGCGTACCCTCCGGGAATAAGGGAAAACGGCGGTCAATATACCCACGGCGCGGTGTGGCTTTGCATAGCCGTGCTGGAAAACGGAATGACAGCCGAAGGATGGCGTCTGCTTGACATGCTGAACCCCATGAATCGTCTCGGATCGGAGGGCAAAACGAGGGATATTTTAAGGTACGGCTGTGAAGTATTTGCCTTTACCGGGGACGTTTATGCGGCTCTCGGCATTGCCGGAAAAGGGGGCTGGAGCCTCTATACAGGCTCCGCCGCATGGTATTACAGGGCGGTCATCGAGCATCTTTTCGGGATCAAAAAGCGGGGAAACAGGCTGTATATCACACCGAAATTGCCGGAAAATTTCGGAAAAGCAGAGGTCAATATTAAACTTGGGAAAACGGATGTGAAGATACACTTGAATGGCGGCAAAACCGGAAATATGCTTGTAGACGGGGCAAAATCAGACTTTGTTCCCATTGATGACGACAGTCACAGGGTGATTTTTGAATGATTTTTTGCCTTTAATTTTCTAATCGAGAATCAAGAGACCGTGTAAAGAATATAGACTTTACCGAGGGGTAAAACAGGAAAACTACAGGCTATTTGTCAGTTACTAAAAAAGTCAATATAAATATTGTCTGAAAATTTTGGGGCAATTATGTGTATTATTTACAAACCGTTCACAATGACCAAAATTACCATTGACAGGAGCCCCTGCATTGAGTTATATTATTATTAACCATAAGAGTGGTGTTATGGGGGATGTTATGCCCATTTGAAGTCGATTTCTGATTTTGAAGGCATACGTTTCCCGATTGCCCGGTACTTTGACAGTCCGATTATTCTAACCCGTTTTAGTGTTTGGGCAAGAACAAAACATTCTGATTAAAGAGGGAGTGATAGCAGATCTGTTTTGTCGCCGATAATATGCTTTACTTATAAGTGTTATTATATATAGTAAAACGTGTTAGCGGATGCTGTTCTTAGTTTGGTTACCATTAGCTCGTAAGAGCAAAAATATTTTATGGAGGTGCAAATCTTGAGCAAGACAAAAAGAATCATCAGTTTCCTTTTGGCGGCAGTTATGGTATTTTCAATAACTTCCGTCGGCGTTAATGCAAAGTACGCAGGCTACAAGGATGGATCTGTCACTAATTACGACGCAGTTGACAAGCCTATCCTTACTACTGAGCAGTACGCATCAATGGCTTTGGATGAGGTTGACAGGATTCTTGCAAAAGAAAACGTGATCATCCCGATAAAGTATGAAGGTCTCATTGATTACACTTTGGACTTCAGCTCTATCGACAAGGCCTTTGACAGCATTAAGGGAGTCTGGGGTGTTGCTTCATCAGTTGTTTCCATGATGGGCGATATCCAGAACCTCAACGTCAGCGCGGTAGCCGGTGACGGCGCTCCCCGCAGAGCCGGCGCTACTTCCACGGACCTTGACGTTATCAAAGCATTGGTTAAGTTCCTCAAAGATAACAGCGGCATCATCAAAAAGGCTGCTGTTAAGAAAGGCGCTCCCGGCGCCCTTTCCCTTGGTCTTCTTGATGGCTTTGTTGACTTTGACCTTGACATTCCCAACATGATCAAGGGCATAGTCTACAAGCTGGCTTACGATCAGAAAGCTCCCAAGGTAGTCAACGAGACAATGGATCAGATGGTCCAGGTCATCATTGACAAGTACCTTGTAGGCGAGCTTGATCCCGATACCGGCGAATACACAGGCTTCCTCCCCGAGCTTGCAGGTGCCGTTAATATCGAGACCTCAACTTTCTACGATCTGCTTGACAAGGCGTTCCGCCTTCTCTTCAATGACAGGGTAAACAAATTACTTGACACCAACGTCAGATCCTGGGTCAAGCGCTGTGTAAGGGACGACCCCTCACTCGGTCTCCTTATCAACACAGATTACGTTGTTCCCACCATCGACTTCAACACATGGGGCAACGGCGAGACGATATTTGACCACTTCAATGACGTTCTCGGCGACTTCTTCATGGCTCTCGCAAAACCGAGCCTTGGCCTTACATGGGACTACACCCGCGGCAATGACGGTTTGTTCGACAACCTTGTTCACGCCGCAAAGAAGGTATTCGGCGAGACAGGCGGCGCTTTCTTCCTTGATTACATCGAGGTCATAGATCCCGCTACTTTCCCGGACACTGCTGAAGGCGATGAGCAGTTCCTCGCTTATGTCGCGCGTTCACTCATCAATGCGTTTATGGACTACATCAATGTCCCTGATGATATGGACACTCTTGTTGAGGTTGCCAACTACACTCTCAGAGAGCTGGCAGGCGACTACATTCCTTCTCAGTACAGTGTTTACGCTGATATGGATCTCACGGATCTTGACACAGCCTTTGAGATCGGCGCAGATTTTGCGATCTACTTCCTTTCTCAGACAATAGACCTTGAGCTTGACTATGAAGATAACATTTATGAGTTTGATTTTGATGAAACACTCAACGCTATTGTCAACTGGGGTGTAAAGTATTATGGCGGTCTTGTTGCTTCATCATCAGGCACCGGTTGGGCGAGACTGAACAGCATCTTCTTCCAGGTGTTCAATTCTTCCTGGCTGCCCAACAAGGCAAACGGTAGTGCGAGAAATGACCTTGAGTCCATAATCAAGGATGACATCATCGGCAATCTCTTCAACCTTGATCTTAAGGGCATTCTTGATCTGTTCCAGAAGAACCCCACAGGCGAACTTAATCAGACTGTTAGATACATATTAATAAGTTTGTTTAAAAACATTATTAATATGGTATTCGGTTCAGGTACCGCTATCCAGTACGATAACTTTGAGGCTATGATCAGCGGTAACAGCATCAACGATAATCTTCCGAACCTTGTTCAGAACATTATCAATAACCTCTATACAAGATGCACGGGCACACTCCTTCCTGCGCTTCTTCCCATTGTTTGTTCCGCTCTTGACCTCAGCTCTCCCCAGGAGTTTGCTTATCCCTATATCAGCTTGGGCGACAGCATCAAACCCACAAACACCAGATTCTATATTTACAATGAATCTTCAGGTATCAACACCTTTGCGACATACTCTGATTTTGAAACACATCAGGATCAGCTGTATAAGTACAGGATCAAGTCCATCACCACAAACCAGTCCGGTCTTTCTGTCAAGTACAACAACAACGCTGTTACCAACATCAACATCAACGGCGGCGAATCAGCGTACTTTGACATCACCGGTACATTCACTCCGAACTCACTTCTTATCATCACGATCAAGTATGATATTCTCGGCGAGTATGGTTCCGCTATCACCACCAGCTCAATAGAGCAGAAGCTCTATACCTATGTTGCCGGTGGAACATCAGACGATGACCTTCTGGATGACGATGACATCATTGTAAACAATGACGTTCTGCTTGATAATAAGAACGTACATAAGGGCAGTTATTATAAGGTTACATACATCAATTCCTATGTATCGGAAGATGACAAGAACCCCACGGCTACACGCAACAAGAAGATCAGAGACCTTCTTGACGTTGAATTTTCTATTTCAAGAAGAAAATCTCCCGACGAGGAGACATTCTCAGAAGACGCCACCATCACACGCAGCAATGTATTACTGAACGCTACTCTTGCCGCCAGCGGTGTATCGGCAGCTAACTTTACAACCATTAACACCAACATGAACGGCGGTAAGTGGAACATAGCTCCCTATGCGGTGAGCAACACAGCCACATTACCCGCGGACGGCGTTTACGCATCAACTTTCTCATATCTTTGTGGCGCTACATATTACAAAGGCGCAACAGAGACCATCCCCTTCGATCACTATGTTGTTATTTACAACAACGCAAACCTTCCCTCACTGGTCAGCAGCGCTGTAAAGGCTAACCGCCAGGCTTCTAATTACGATACCAGCTCCAAGGTTTACTCTTATGAGGTCGTAAATGAGGACGGCGAGACCGAGACCATGACCACAACAGGCTCTCAGGCTTGGGCAGATTACACAGACGCTCTTGAGGCGGCTATCACAAAAGTATACGCTCCCATGAGGTATACTTCGTTCTACACCCCGAGCTACATCACTGATTACACGACCCTCAGCGAAAACCTTAAGAACGCTACCATCGCCCTTGAGGCTTGCGTAAAGACAGGCTCAGGCGGAACAGGCGCTCTCAAGGATAAGGTCGAGGAAGTAGTTCCCACCAACATCGACTATTCAGTCGATCCCGAGATCGATCCCGAGACAGGCGAAGAAAAATATACTTATTATAAGTTCTATGATGATGAGTATGAGTTCTTCAGCATGTGCGACTATGTTCCCCACACATATCTCCGCTTCAGAAATGAGAAGAAAGCGGCTGAAAAGCTTATCAACAGTAAGGACACAGTCGACGCAGTCAAACTTTCATACGTATCTTACAGATTCGGCATCTATGCCGACAGACTTATCAGAGTTGTCGCAAATAACGACGCGCTCCTTGCAGCTGTTGATGAATACGGCGGACTTACAGAGCAGGGCAACTACAGCCAGACTTCATGGGATAGATACACAATAGCAAGAGACTTTGCTAACACAGTGGCAGCTATCCCGCTGGATGAAGACGACCTTGGCAACGGCTGGCTCACAGAAGACGGCTATGTTTCAGGTCTTCGTCAGAGCAAGGTAAACAAGGCAAGAGGCGAACTCATCCTTGCTTACAAGATGCTTGTTGAAAACGCTGATTACACATCACTCAACAACGCTATTGCAAACGCGGCTTCCGTCCTCCTTTCCAATAAGGATAAGTACACAACAGCTTCATGGACCGCATTTGAAAATGCGCTCAACGCTGCAAATTCACTTTCACGCAACCTTGCTAAGACAGTTGACAACCAGAACCTCATCGAGAGACTGGCGACCGCCCTTAACAATGCAGTTTTAGGCCTTACATTAAAGGCTACTTACACAGCTCTTACCAACATCATTGCACAGGCTCAGACCTACACTGATTCCAGCAGATACACAGAGGATTCATGGGCGGCGTTCACGGCAGCTCTTATGGCGGCTCTCAACGTTAATCCCGATCTTGCCGCCTCACAGCAGCAGATCATCAACACGGCTGTTCAGAACCTGAGCCAGGCTATCAGCAATCTCGTATACCTTGCCAAGGCAGGCATCGAGGCTATTGTCGGCGCTACGGATATGGGCACCACCCTTAATATCCTTGACGTTGAAGCTGTACAGAGCTTCTTCGGTGACTTCGGTATGCTTCTTGATCCCGATTCCATCGACTTCGGTTACATCTTCGGATTCGACTACTACTATCCCACCATTGACGGTATGATAGAGCCCACAGGCGGCGCAACTATAGTTGCTGTCGAAAATGAAAACGGTAACTTCGGTACAGGCGCAAGAGTTGAGGTTTACGACGGCGACGAGCTTGTAATGACATATTACACCGTCCTCTTCGGCGACGCTGACTGCTCCGGCGGTATCGATGACGCTGACAAGACCGAAATAGTTGACGCTGTTGGTTACAGCAAAGACTGGGCAGACGGAAGTGTATTACCGGGCGACAATCCCAGGTATCTTTCCTGCGATGTAAACTTCGACGGCGCTGTTGACGATATCGATCCAGTTGTATTCGATGACTATTCGTTCGCTATCGAAGACCAGAGCTTCAATTATCCCGGCTAATTAATCCGGCTAATTAATATTGTAATATATTAATTATTGATTTCCTCTCCGGGAGGGAATCAATACCCTCCCGGAATATACCTTATGACCCCGTTTGCGGGGAGGAAGGTGTTGGTTCAATGAAAATAAAAAGAATATTTTCAGCAATGCTTGCCGTTTTAATGCTTACAAGCGCCCTTGTGTTCAACACTCAGGCGGCGGGTACTCCTACCGGAACCGAGCATATGGAAGTTACCCTCAGCAGCAACGTGACTGAGGCGGGGGACGGGGACATAGTCACCATCTATGTCAATGTTAAAAATAACTTCTATGCCACCAATATGCGTTGGCCTGTGTTGTTTGATTTAAACGCATTTGAGCTTGTGGGTGAAAACGGCAATGCCAGAGCATTTGGCGCTTTGGCGTCTGACCACGCGATTTTTTCCGCCATCGACAAGACAGGCGAGACCAAGCTTTATCCTTCGGGCTACAGACCCAACAGATACGGCTTGCTTCTGCTCCATTGGATAGGCGGAGCTGAAAGCGGTTTCACCAAGTGTTATAATGAGCCTGACGGAATGGTTTGTGTTACATTCCAGCTCAGGGTAAAAGAGGGTTCATCGGGTACGGGCAACGTCCTTATCCCGCCCAACTCTACCTTGTTCTACAATCAGGCGATGGAAAATCCGCAAAACCCGGATTCGATATACAGATGGAATTTTGTTGTAGGCTCAACTCTTATATTGACTCCCACGCAGATCAGCCTGGGCGCCCTTGATCCCGGGATCGCTCCCGTGGAAGGCGCTCCCACCGAAGTCATTATTGAGGAATTTGACGACGACGCGGCTGACGCTCTCGGATTTAACGGGTATGTATACGGCTTCCCCGACGATGTCATCTATAACATCTTTGTTGATGAGGATGATATCAGGGTCTATGTTGACGCTGTGGGCGGCGCTGAGATGACTGTTACCCCTTCGGAAGGAGGATATGGTACAGGAACACTGCTTGAGATAACTTACGCAGGTGTGCTTCTGAAATCATATTATATAGTTATCCTCGGAGACGTGAACGGTGACTGCGGTATCGACGATATTGATCTCAGTACTGCTGACGCCGCATCCAACGGTATAATGGATTGGGTCAATATAGAATACGATATGATTTACGGAACGGTAGGAAGTCCGTTCAAAAAGGCCTGTGATTTGGACGCCGATACGGCGGCGGACGCCATTGACGTGTCCAACCTGGAGCTGTTCTATTACGGCTACAGGACTTATTCACAGAACTGTTCCGGTACGTTTACAGTACCCACTACTTAAATTATTTTTGGTTTGAACGCACGGCTTCGTGCGCAAGAATAAAAAATTTTTAGAAAGGAAATTGTTCAGTATGAGAATTACAAAAAAGGTCCTCAGTTTAATTCTCGCATTCTGCATGGCATTCAGTGTGTTTTCTGTCGCTGTTGTGGCTGACTCCAGCGCATCGACTGCCGAAGCAGTGGCATCAACCGGCTTGCGTGTTACCAAGGCTGACGGTTCACCCCTTGACGGAACAACGCTTGCGCCCGGTGATGTTGTGAGATGTTATGTCGGTTGGCAGACCAACTACAACTGGCGTACTATCTCGAACATTGTCTACTACGACACCAATTACTTTGTGACCTGCTATCCCAGCGGAAACACATTTGTCGAGCAGACAGGAAATTACAAGAGCAGCACTATAGTTACCGCTTCACAGGGTGTTTTCCACCCCATTACAAGCGCTGACTATGCGGCGGAAGGCAAGGATGTCCCGGCAGCGGGCGTTATCTATGAAAACGTCGGAAATATTATGTCCGGCCAGATCAATAACACCATAACAGCCGCGCTCATCGCTCAGAACTTCCCCCCGGAGATGCGTACTTACAATGAAGCCACCGGCAAGTACAATAACGTACTTAAGTCTGAGTATGCAAGCTACAATTTTGTTCAGTCCTCAGTATCTACTTCAGCTACACAGGGTACAGGCGAAAGCTTCATCATTGACGAGTATCAGGAGTATTTCTACTTCTACCTCAAGGTCAAGGATACAGCTACCCTTAACGGCAGCGCAGGCTTGTTCATGAACCAGGGTTCTGTCAAGGGTGATACCAAGATCACAGCAGAGAAGAACTACGGTCAGGGCAAAACTTACTGTACTTATACATCTTCAGAGGATCTCTCCACAGGCGAACAGGTCACCCTCAGCAGAGCGACCTGCACAGTTCTTACTCCTGACGAGACGAAGTACACTATCTCAACCGGCGCAGTAGCAGAGAAGTACACAGTTGACTTTGATCTTAACGGCGGTACAGGTACAGCTCCCGCGTCAGTAACAGACGTTGAGGGCACACCGGTCACTCTTCCCGCAACAGTTAATGCCACAAAGTCAGGCTTTAACTTCAAGGGCTGGAACACATCAAGTAATGCTACAACAGCTCTCACATCCTATTCTATTCCCAAGGACGGCGCAACCCTTTACGCTGTTTGGGAAGCTATCCCCACCTACACAGTTAACTTCGACCTTAACGGCGGAACAGGTACTGCTCCCGCTTCTGTAACAAACGTTGCCGGCACAGCGGTTTCACTTCCCGCAACGGTCAATGCTACAAAGGAAGGTTACAAGTTCGTCGGTTGGGCAGAGTCCAACGAAGCAACCACAGCTCTTTCTTCCTATTCAATTTCCGGCAACGCTACTCTTTACGCTGTATGGAGAGCGATCGAGGTTTATAATGTTACAAATGACGAGAACAGTATTACCCTCACTTACACAGAGGATGAATACGACGGTGAGATCGAGCTGAACGTTGAGAAGCTTTCTTCCGGTTCAGCATTTGCTCTGGTTGCTGCAAACAGCGATCAGTGTCTGGTATATGACATTACAGCTAAGCTTAACGGCGTTGCGACACAGCCCAACGGCAGTGTAACAGTCAGCATTCCTCTTCCCGAGGGATTTGACTCAACAAAGACCTCCGTATACTATATAAACGGTAATGATATGACTCTCATTCCGTCCAATTATGAAAACGGATTCATAGTCTTTGAAGCAACACATTTCAGCATTTACGCTCTTGCAACAGAGAAGACTGCTCAGTACACCGTTGACTTTGATCTTAACGGCGGTACAGGTACAGCTCCTGCATCAGTGACAGGCGCGGCACAGACAGCTGTTGATCTTCCCGATTCAGTCAACGCTTCCAAGGAAGGCTGCGAGTTCATCGGTTGGGCCACAACCAAAACAGCGACTACAGCTCTTACATCCTACGCGATCCCCGAAGGCGGCAGCACACTGTACGCTATCTGGGCAGCTAAGGATTACACCATTACTTATCAGTATGCAGACGGCACCACATATCTTGTAAAGACTTACAAGTTTGGTCAGAACACATCTGCTGCTCCCGCAGTTCCCAATGTTCCCGAAGGAAACACAGGATCATGGAACGCTGAGACTCCCGCAACAATGCCCGCTCAGAATCTTGAGATCAAGGCGGTCTACACACCCAACATTTACACCATCACTTATGAGAATGAAAACGGCAGCGTGATCGAAACAGTTGAAGTTACCTACGGCACAGTAGTAACTATTAAGGGTATCGATCAGATCCCCGGCAAGGACGGTTCATGGGTATGGACGGACAGCAACAACAATACTGTTTCTGCTCCCACAACAATGCCCGCATACAACCTCATTGCTACTCTTCATTACGAAGACATCGCTGTATCCTACAAGGTCGAGACCTATGAGATGGATACAACAGGCAAATATCAGCTGACAGATACCACATCTAAGACCGCATCAGCCAATTCAGATGTTTCTTTCACACCTGCGGCGGCAGCAACCGGATTCACATTTGATGCAGACAGCAGTAATCTTTCCGGTAATGTAGGCACAGTTGATAACACCCTTACACTTAAAGTTTACTATTCAAGAAATCAGTACACCTTCAACTATGTTGTTGAAGAGGCTCCTTACGCAAGCCAGACTTACTACTACGGCGCAGTATTTGCTTTACCGGAGGCTCCTCAGCCTGAATCTCCCAAGAGCTTCAAAGGCTGGCTCCTTAACGGCGCGGCATTCAGCGCTCCCCAGTATGTCGGTGCTTACGATTCAGCAACAATAACCCTTGTCGCTGATATCGACGACGGCACTGTTAAGTATGCTGATTACACAGCTCTTTACAATTACCTTGAGAGCGACTCCGTTGTACGTGATAGAACCACAAAGGATTTACTTGGATTCCAGTCATACTTCCCGCTTCTTCCCAAGACCAGAACCGAGCGTACATACCTTGAGCGCGCGGCTGAAGAGCTTGAGCACTACAAAGAGCCCGCCAAGTCGGCTATTGCAAATGCTCTTTCCTTCAGAACAGATTGCACAGAGGCTGAACAGTCTGTAGTTGACGGATATCTCACCACCCTCAAGAGTATATACAAACAGTACATCGATCCTCTTGGACCTGCGTACGAAGAGTATGAATACTCAGTCACAGCTCCCGACGGCACTGTTGGCACCGAGTTCGGTTACCGCAACCAGTACACCTGGGAGTACTACGCAGAAAACTACAACGCTAAGTTCACAATCGAGAACACAGAGGTTAAGGACGACGGCACTTACATCTTTGATGTTAAGTTCTCCTCCAACTTCCCCGTAGCTACCTTCGGTATCCCGATCCTTATCAATTCCGATATGTTTGAAAAGGGCACACTTGAAGGCACCACACTTGGCTACACAACTCCGAAGACAGAGTACTTCACCGGAGATAACGGATTTAACAAGTTCTATGGCTATGCTGAAGACGGCGTGACCACGCTGTTCCGTGAACACGATCTGACCACCAACAGCAACAAGGCAAGGATTTGTCCCGGCGTATATCCCGAGGGACCCGGCTGGAGCGCATTCGATGATCTCGAATTCAGAAACCAGTATGGTCTTGACCTTCTCCTTTGGGGCGCCACCAAGTATTCAAGCAGCGCTCCCTTTGCTCAGAGCTTTGACGATGTTACCATCGCTACATTCGCCATCAAGCTTAAGGCAGGCGCTACATTAGACAAGAGCACAGCGTTCATGGTAGGCGATTACTTCATCGGCAACCAGAAGCCCGGCGAAGAAGGCCTTTCAAGAACACTCTACACAGTTACCAAGTCCAAGAACTCCGAGCTTTCCGGCGGAGAGCGCAGCGAAGCTCCCATGGCTAACCTCACTACAGAGGTCACCTGGCAGGCAGAGCCCGAGACCTTCACCGTTGATTTCGATCTTAACGGCGCAGAAGGCACAGCTCCCCAGTCCATGTCAGGCACAGAAAACACCACGATCACTCTTCCTGATCCCGGCGTAAGCAGACAGGGCTATACATTCGCAGGCTGGGCAGAATCTGCCAATGCCACCACAGTACTCGACGACGAGTACACCATCACAAAGGATGTAACCCTTTACGCTATCTGGACTGAGAATGAGTATAATTATACTATTTCTTACATCAGAATGGGTATTGACGGTCAATATCCCACCGAGGCATTCAAGGTCGTAAACGATAATAAAGCTACCTATGGCACAGTTATCACTCTCACAGAGAATGATATGGAGACGTTTGATAACTTCTACTTTGACGAGAATGCTCAGGGTAACGTACTTACCGGTACAGTTGAAAGAGACAACAATGTAAACCTTGTTGTTTACCTTGCAAGAGCACAGTATGAGGTCAAGTTCGTTATCAACGAAGCAGACCAGATCACAACACCTAACGGCTCACTTTCCGGCGTGATCTACACCGAGAATGTATACTTCGGCGCACCCGTTCCCACCGTGGACGTTCCTACAGATACAGAACATCCGAGAGGCGTTTGGGAATGGACAAAGACCGAGGACGGCTCCAAGCTTCTTGAGGCTCCCGAGACCGTTTCCTATGCTCTTACAGCTACAGCTAACTACAGCTCAAGCTTTGCAGCATACACCATCGAGACTCAGTATCAGAATGCTGATGGCTCATGGGGTGACAAGATCACCACTACCAAGACCGGCACCATCGGTACTACAGTCTATGCTGATCCTTCTATCGCAACAGGTTACAAGCTTGGTGAAGGCAGTGTAACAGAAGGCATGGTAGCAGAGGACGGCTCACTTGTACTTAAGGTATTCATCGCAAGAGATAAGTACATAGTTTCCTACTACAAAGCAGCAGGCGAAGATGCTTATGCTTCTCAGGAATACTACTATGAGCAGCCGATCGTTCCTGTTGATGTTCCCAAGGATGAAAACGAGAACGACGGTATCTGGGTATGGAACACCGAGGACGGCAGCCAGCCCGCAAAGATGCCCGCTCTTGAAGCAAACGAGACACTCTTCGCGGTTGCAAAGTATCCCGTAAAGGTCGTTCCCACCATCTACAAGGCACAGCTTGACGGTTCATACGTTGCTCCCGAAGGCACAGACATTGCTCTCTACGGTAATGTCGGCGATACAGTTAAGGTTGAGACCGCTCCTACATTCACAGGTTTCACACTTGTAACTGATCCTGACGCAGAGTACACTTCAAATCTCGAAGCCACCATCACTGATGAGCAGGGCGGCACAGATAAACCCATCGTACTCTACTACGCAAGAAATTCCTACACCATCACTTACCTCAAGGAAGATGGTACTACCTACCAGGTCGATACATACGTATACGAGCAGAACGTCAGCATCCCCGATGTTCCTTCTCTTGAAGGCAGAAACGGCGTATGGTACGACAAAGATGAAAATGTTGCGGCTATCCCCGGATCAATGATCGCTGAGAACCTTGTATACCACGCAGTATACTCTAACGGTACATTCAAGCTTTCATTCGTAGCAGACGGTTACGTTGTTTCCGAGGCTTCTTATGAGTACGGCGCAGACCTTTCCAACATCACTCTTCCCGAAATGGTCTACCGCGGAACACACGCAGAGGGCTACACAGGCTCTTGGGGTCAGGTACCCCCGACTATGCCCGGCAGAGACACCGAAATCACCGCTACATACGAGGCTAACCAGTATACTATTACCTTTGTTGAAGAAGGCAAGGATAACGAAGTAGCCGGCTACCGTTTCGGCGAGACAGTCGAAATCCCCGCGCTTGTGAAAGCTGACGGCGCAATAGGCGTTTGGGTATGGACAAAGACCGTTGGCGGCGAATCTGTTCAGGCACCCACAACGATGCCCGCTTATGACCTTACAGCAACAGCTGATTACAGCAGTGCTTACGGTACATACACCGTCTACACCTACAGACAGGGCTTTGACGGCGAATACGGCGATCCTGAGATCTCAGATCCTGTACAGGTTGTTCTCGGCACAGAAGTTGATGTAACTCCCAGCGCTTCAGCTATCAACGGTTACACACTTGCCGCAAGCAGCACAACTACAGGCAAGGTCGAGACCACAGAGGGCATTACTCTTAGCATCTATCTTGTAAGAAATACTTATAAGATCACTTATGTAAACGGCAATGACAGCACAGAGGTCGAGTACCTCTATGACGCTCCTGTCGATGTACAGGCTCCTGTTGATGCAGCAACAGGCGCAACAGGCGTTTGGAACTGGAAGACCACAGCTGACAATATGGCTACTGTGGAACCCGCCAAGATGCCCGCGGCTGACCTTACAGCAACTGCTGACTTCACAGGCAGCATCAACACCTACACGGTCAAGTACTGGACCATGAACGCTTCCGGCACATACGAGCTTACGTCTTCACAGACACTCAACGGTGCTGTTGACGCAGACGTGACAGCGGATTACGAAGTTCCCGCAAACTACACCCTTAGCGATGACAGCAATGTCACCGGCAAGATCCCGGCAGTTGGCGAAGAGGCTCTTGTACTTAATGTTAAGTTCGCAAGAAATACCTTTAAGCTCAACTTCGTGATCGACGGCGTAACAGTAGAGAGCAAAGATGTTATCTTCGGCGCTGCTATTGTTATCGACGAGTACGATGCACCCGCTATTCCTAAGGATGGAAACGGCAACGACGGTATCTGGGTATGGCCCACTGCGGACAATGTATTCACAATGCCCACAGAGGACGTAACAGTTGTTGCTCAGTATCCCGAGCTTATCACTATTACTCCCGTTAAGTATGTAATGGATGTTTCCGGCAACTATGACAACGGCACAGCTCTTGATCCGGTTTACGGCATCATCGGCGGCCAGGTATCCTTCGAGCCTGCAGGACCCGAGATGGGCTTCAGCATTGACGAGGATATTACTGTGACAGAGACCACAATCAACGCGGATGGCAATGCAACTCTTGCAGTTTACTACAAGAGAAATACCTACACCATCACTTACGTGACCGAGACCGGCAGCGAAACAGAGTCTTACCTCTACGGTGCAACTGTTGTTGTACGCAACGATCCCACCAAGGCAGGCACAGACGGCGCTACGGTAACAGGTCAGTGGACTTGGAAGACTGCGGATAATGAACCCGCAACCGCTCCCGAGAACAACGAGATGCCCGCTGTCAACCTTGTAGCAACAGCTACATTCGGTTACACTTCCTACACGATCGTTATCAAGGATCAGGATACTAACGGTCAGACATTCACCACCATTGATACGATCACAGTGGAAAATGCTCTTATCGGCGACACAGTAACTTATACTCCCGCAGCCAAGGAAGGCTTCGCAACTCCCGCTCCGATAACTGAGACAGTTGCGACCGGCCTTGAGATCGAGGTAAAATATCTGAGAAATACCTACACGATCACTTATGTAAACGGCAACGACAGCACAACAGATTCTTATCTCTACGGTGCTGATGTTGACGTACGCAGCAATCCTGTAATTGACAACGTAACAGGTTCATGGGTATGGACCAAGACCGTTGAAAGCGAAGAGGTTCCCGCACAGGTTCCCAACACGATGCCTGCATACAACCTCACAGCAACAGCAACATTCGCAAAGGCTGACTACACGGTAGTTATCAAGCTGCAGAACACTGACGGTGAGACCTTCACAACCGTTAAGACAACAACAGTTGAAGACGCTCTTGTCGGTTCTTCAGTAACCTACACTCCCGATCAGCTCACCGATCTTGGCTATACTGACACCGGTATCGCAACTCCCGAAGCTATAACCAAGACAGTTGAATCCGGCCTTGTTATCGAGGTAAAATATCTGAGAAATACCTACACGGTAACTTACATTAACGGCAATGACAGCACAGAGGTTCCGTACATCTACGGCGCTGCAGTTGCTGATCCCGACGCTCCCACCATTGATGGCGAGGGTGTTGAGAATATCCCCGGCACATGGACATGGTCAACAGGCACCAAGCCCGCGACAATGCCCGCAGAGAATGTCACAGCAACAGCTACATTTGCACGCGCAAGCTACACAGTTGTTGTTCGTCAGCAGAACGTTGACGGTCAGACATTCGAAACAATCGCAACTATCCCCGTGGCTGATGCTCTTGTAGGCGATACAGTAACCTACACCGCGGATGCATCTGCTGATGCAGGATTTGTAACTCCCGCTGCAGTAAGTGGCACAGTACTTGGTGACAATTCTCTTGTACTTTACGCTGACTACACAAGGAACAGCTTCACCATCACATTCGTAGACGGTGAAAACACCACAGAGCAGACCTTCATCTATGGCGCTGCTATCAACGTAGCTGCTCCCGAGGGCGGTATGTGGTTATGGACAAAGAATGACGATAACAATACACCGATCGCCACTCCCGCAACCATGCCCGCATACAACATCGTTGCAACAGCTTCCTACGCTCCTGTTGAGTCCAAGGCTGTCTATGCTGCAAGCTATGAGGATCACATCATCACTGTTGAGGCAGACAAAGACGCTCTTAAGATCGCGATCTGCCTGACGGTTGACGGCGAGCTTATGACATGGACTTACACGAAGACCTCTGATGGCGTTGTATCGGTTGAGCCCAATGCAACAAACGACAGAGAGATCTGGACTATTGACCTTTACCTTGCAAACGGCGATTATGTCGCACGCGCTAAGTTCGCAGAGTTCGATACTGATGAGTGGACGGATGACGATCATTCCGCAGCATTCACAGTAGTGAACCCGACCGAGATCCCGAAGGTCTACTCCGCGACCTATGACAACGGCGTACTTGTTGTTGTCGTTGATTCAGGCGCAGACAAGATCCTCGTTGAAGGCACGATCACATATCAGGATGATAACCATCAGATCCAGACTGCTGACTTCGTATGGACCGTCGATAAGGATAACGCTTCGGTTGAGACCGATCCGTTGACCAAGAAGGACACATGGACCATCAACAAGCTCCTTGATCCCGCTACTTACACAGTACGCGGCAAGTACGCAGGCAAGTTTACAGATGATGAAAACTCAGTAACACTCGTTGTATCTGAGGAAACACCTGAGCTTGATAAGGCAGTCTACTCAGCAACCTACGATCCCGATACCAAGACTCTTGTTATCGTAGCAGACGCAGGCGCTGAAAAGGTTTCTCTCAACAAGACCAAGGATAATGCACAGTACATGCTCACATTTGCAAGAAACGATGAGGATGTAACCGTTGCAGAATCCGCAACAGAAGCAGGCAAGGAAGTTTGGACAATTACCTCTGCTGTTGAGGACGGCGTATACACAGTTTGCGCTAAGTATGTTGTTGTAGTGATCGATGAGCAGAACTCTATCAGCGAGTGGACAGACGCTGATCATTCAGCGACACTTACCGTAACAAATATGCCGCAGGCAGCGAAAGTTATATCTGCAGAGTACACACCTGAAGTTATTACGATCGTAGCATTCGCAGGCGCTACCAAGGTCTCTCTCAACAAGACCAAGGACGGCGAGCCTTATGTACTCTCATATCTGAGAAATGATGCTAAAGTTTCCATTGTTCTGAACGACGACGGTACCGAGACATGGACCATCAACGACTATGCTGAAGACGGCGTCTACATGGTAAAGGCTAAGTACAACGGTGAGTGGACAGAGGATCCCGAATCAGTTGAACTTACAGTAAGCAACGCATCCGACACTGCAAAGATCTTCTCCGCAACATTCAACAGACTTGACAAGAGCGTAACCGTCGTAGCAGGCGCAGGCGCTCAGAAGATCCAGTTTGTAAACGTTGTTGTCGGCGACGAGATCAAGACAATAACTTATGCAAGGAACAATGCTCTTGTTAATATCTCCGATCCTGTGGACGGTAAAGAAACCTGGACAATTTCCGAGACATACTACGGAGACGGCGAATATGTCGTAAACGGCAAGTTCCTTGTTAACGGCATAGGCGAGTGGACAGAAGGCAATAATTCAGCTACTCTTGTAGTAGAGAATGTACCGCAGAACGCAAAGGTCTACTCCGCAACCTACACCGACGGCATCCTTGTTATCGAAGTAACCGCGGACGCTGAGAGAATCAAGTTCGAAGGCGAAGTCGAGTACAAGGACGGCACAAAAGTAACCGGCAAGTGGACTTATCTCAGAAGCGATAACGTAGTTACTATCGCAACTAATGATGCCAACAACGAGGTTTGGACGATCGACATGACCGTTGGTAACCATGAACTTGATCCTGCAACTTACACCGTATATGCAAGATTCAACGGCGAGTACACAGCGGAAGAAGATTCAGCAACATTCACAGTAGAAGCTGCTGAGGTTATCGATGATCCCGTCGTAGTAGTTGTCGAGAGCAACGGCGCTGTCTATGCAGCAAGCTATGATAACGGCACAGTCGTTATCAAGGCTGAAGCAGGCGCTGTAAAGGTTCGTATCGATCAGGATGCAACGGAAGGTTCTGAGTATCAGGAGTGGGTTTTCGCGAAGAACAGCGAAAATGTTACCGTTACGGCTGATGAAAACGACGCAACCAAAGAGATCTGGACAATCACCGGAGTAACTCTTAAGGACGGCACATACAATGCACGCGCAAAGTATGTTGTCAAGCAGGTCAGCGGCAACGATGTCAGCGAGTGGACAGATAATGACAAGTCACAGGTACTTACTCTTGAGACAGGCGTCGTATCAGCTGTTCAGAATGATGACGGTTCCATCACGATCGTTGTTAAAGGCGACGTCAGCAAGATCCAGCTTGAGAACGCTAAGGGTACTTACACCTTTGCAAAGGGCAACAGTGCTGTAAGCGTTTCCGACAAAACCTGGACTATCACATCACTTATCGTTCCCGGCACTTACAAGATCAACGTTAAGTCCGGCGAGGATTGGGTCAAGGCAACAGATTCCACTCCCACGATTACGATCAAACAGTTGGAGCTTGAGAAGGACGAAACCGAGAACGGTTAATTGACAACTGAATATTGCAGGGTAGGTCCACCCGGACTTACCTTGCAATAGACCAAAACAGGCAAAGGCGGTACCTTTGAGAGATCAAAGGTACCGCCTGAAAAAATTTTATATTGAATCATTTGCACAACGTAGGGGAGGGCTTCCACGCCCTTCCACCGTAGGGCACGCATACATGCGTGCCGAAAAAAGTCATGCGGCGGCAAGGATGTATCCTTGCCCTACGTTTTGCGGGCATGACCGCCCTAAATACAAAATGTTCGTACCAATATCGTAGGGGAGGGCTTCCACGCCCTTCCACCGTAGGGCACGCATACATGCGTGCCGAAAACAGCCTTCCTCCCAGAGAAAGGTGTCGCCGCGTAAGCGATGACGGAAGGAGTAAAAACTTATTTTCTCTTCTGATTTGCCGCCAGTATTCCTCCAAGAGAGCCGAATAACAACATCACGGCGGCAAATATCAATGCCTTGACCCCGGGCAGCTTTGACGCCGTAAACGCCGAAACAAGCATTATTATAAGAAAGCAGGGGAGGCAGGCAAATGCGCCCAGAGCCAGACCGTTTTTCCGCACAGGTCTGACGGAGGCATAACCCGCGATGGCTGCTGTTACCGCGGCGCTGATAAGGACAAATATAAGATCATTTTCCCGGGGCAGATCGAGCTTAAGACTTACGGCGACAAAGACAGCCGTCAGAACAAAGTAAATGACCGAACAGACCGATGCGCGTATTGCGGCTCTGATAAGAATATATTTTGTGCTGTTTTTTGATGCGTTATCGTGTTTGGACATAAAAATACCCCTCATATTATATTTGTAAATAATATGAGGGGCTTTTGAATTTTATTCTTCTTCTGTTTTGTTCTTCTTGCTCTTTTTTCTTGTGGATTTGCTGCCTTCTTCTTCAAGCCTTGCCTGGCGGGCTTCCTCCTGAGCTTTCTTTGCAGCTTCTTTTTCTGCCTCAGCTCTTTCATTTGCGGTGTTGTTGGTACTTATTGCCCAGCGGGTGATCTTGATCTTGTTCCTGTCAGCGCCGGTTTCGATGATCAGAACGTCCTCTTTTGTGGTGACGATCTTGCCCACGATGCCGCCTATTGTTGTTACTTCATCTCCTATCTGGAGATTGTCGCGCATTGCCTGTTCTTCTTTTTGCTTCTTCTTCTGAGGACGGATGGTCATAAAGTACATCATTGCAAGCAAAGCGCCGATGAGTACAAACATTGTGATAGGGCTCTGAGTCTGCTGAGCAGTCTGGTCTAAAAGCATAAATGAGAGTAAATTCATAATTGACCTCCAACTAAGTTTAAAATATAACATTAACATTATAATGGTTCTCATTTGCATTTGCAAGTGTTTTATTAAATAATATCAAATTTAAATTTGAATTTAAGCAAAAAAACAGTTGACAGCGTGATATCGGCGTGATATAATAGCTTCGCCGCATACGGAGGGCGGTGTGGTTTTGCCATGCCTCAAGCGACTTTTTTGTCCGCCCTTGGAGTAGCGAGTCTAAAATAAGGTAGGTAAATTATTGATGTACGCAGTTATCGAGACCGGTGGAAAACAGTATAAGGTCCAGGTCGGGGACACAGTATTCGTTGAGAAGCTTGCCGTTGAAGACGGCGCAGAGGTGACATTTGATAAGGTCATCGCGATCGGCGGAGACGACGGTATCACAGTTGGCGCTCCTTATGTTGAGGGTGCTACAGTAGCAGCTAAGGCTGTTAAGACAGGCAAGGCTAAGAAGATCGTTGTTATGACTTACAAGCCCAAGAAGAACGAAAAGCGTAAGCTGGGTCACAGACAGCCCTATACAAAGGTTGAAATTTCCGCGATCAACGCATAATGATCAAGGTTAGATTTTATCTCAGCGACGGTCGGTACAAAGGCTTTGAGATCACAGGTCATTCCGGGTCGGCTGAGAAGGGCAGAGATATTGTCTGCGCCGCAGTTTCATCCGCTGCTTATATGACAGCTAACACCGTTTCGGAGATTTATAAGGCTCCGGCAGAGATTTCAGATGATGATGGGCACATGAAGCTCCTTTTGCAGGAGGACAGCGATGAGCTGCAAAACTTGCTGAAAGGCTTTGAGCTTCACATCAGAGAGCTTTCCGGGCAGTTTCCGAAGAACATAAAAGTAATATATGGAGGGTCAAAAAATGCTTAAAATAAATATACAGTGCTTTGCTCATAAAAAAGGAATGGGTTCAACAAAGAATGGCCGTGATTCCGAGTCCAAGAGACTTGGCGTTAAGAGAGCGGACGGTCAGTTTGTTCTTGCAGGCAACATCCTTGTAAGACAGCGCGGTACACACATCCATCCCGGCAACAACGTAGGCAAGGGTTCAGACGACACCCTGTTTGCTCTTATTGACGGTAAGGTCAAGTTTGAGCGCGTTGGCAAGGATCGCAAAAAGGTCAGCGTTTACGCTGTTGAGCAGTAATTATTAAGACATTTAAACCGGGTGTATGTTTTTACACTCGGTTTTAGTTTTTATAGAATAATTAATATTCAGGAGAAAAAACATGAAAAAATATGTTTTCGGTACGCCGATCCCCACAGGCGCCGTAGTTGCAGAGGCGGAACAGTGCAGGGCAGAGGATATTCCTTATTTTTCCGTTTCAGATGGAAATGTGCTGAACTTTAAAATGGACAATGATACGGCGGTTTACGGCCTTGGCCCCAATGTCCGCGGCATAAACAAACGCGGCTGGATCTATGAGGCTTTCAACACCGATGAAGTCCTCCATGTGGAGGACAGACGCAGGCTCTACGGCTCACACACATATCTGCTTATAGACGGCGCGGTAAAATTCGGCGTTTTCATTGATACGGCGGGTTTTGCAAGCTTTGACATAGGCTACACTAAGAGCGATGATCTGACCGTGACCGTGGGGGACGGCAACTTTACCGCCTACATCTTTGAGGCTGATACTCTCACGGGTCTTGTAAAGGAACTGCGTAAACTCACAGGTTCATCCTATGTTCCGCCTCTTTGGGCGTTCGGCTTCAATCAGAGCCGTTGGGGTTATAAAAACGAGGGGGATATTCGGTCGGTTCTGGAAAATTACCGCCGGATGGATGTGCCCATTGACATGATAACCATGGACATCGACTACATGGATCATTACAAGGACTTTACCGTGGATGAGGAGAAATTCCCGAAATTTCCGGAGTTTGTCTCGGAGATGGACAAAGAGCACATCCACCTTGTGCCCATCATTGACGCAGGCATAAAGGCGGAGGAGGGGGATCCTGTTTTCGAGGAGTGCATGGAAAAGGGCTACTACTGTAAAAAGGCGGACAAAACGCCCTTCTATCTTGCGGTGTGGCCGGGAAAATGCGTCTTTCCTGATTTTATGAATGATGACGCCGCCCGCTGGTTTGGCGATCAGTACAAGTTCCTTACAGATATGGGCATAAGAGGTTTCTGGAACGATATGAACGAGCCCTCGATCTTCTATTCCTTTGACAGACTGAAGATGGTAATGGATAAAATCGGGGATTACAAGGACAAAGATCTGGACGTCAGCGCTTTTTGGGAGATGCAGGCTCTTTTGTCTAAAATCAGCCAGAGGGAAGAATATACAAAGGATTTCCATCACACCGTAGACGGGAAGCTTATAAGCAACGAAAAGCTCCACAATATATTTGGATTTAAAATGTCAAAGGCGGCTGCGGAAGGGCTTGAAAGGCTTGTGCCGAATGAGAGAACGTTGATATTCTCACGCTCAACTTTTGTGGGGCTTCACAGGTATGCCGGTATGTGGTACGGAGATAACCGTTCATGGTGGGAGCATCTTAAGCTGAACGTACGTCAGGCGGCGGAAGCGAATATGAGCGGGTTCATCTATTCCGGCGCGGATATCGGCGGTTTCGGTTCCAATGCTACGGAAGACCTTGCGATGAGATGGCTTGCCTTCGGTATTTTTTCGCCTCTTTTCAGAAATCATACCGCTCTTGGCACAAGGGATCAGGAATTTTACCGCTTTGAAAAACTTGATGATTTCAGGAATCTTGTCAGGCTGCGTTACGCTCTTTTGCCCTTTATTTACAGCGAGGTCATGAAGACCGCCTGTAATGACGATATGTATTTCAAGCCACTTTCCTTTGTCTATGAGGATGATAAGAGGGCAAAAGAAGTGGAGGATGAACTCATAGTCGGTGATTCGATACTTATAGCTCCGGTGTGCGAGCAGAACAGGACGGGTCGTTATGTTTATCTGCCTGAAAAAATGCGCCTTTACCGTATGCGTTCCCAGACGGATTACGATACACAGGTGTTTGAAAAGGGCGATCATTACATTGAATGCGCCCTTAATGAGGTGCTTATCTTTGTAAGACCGGGTCACGTTCTTCCAATTACCGATGCGCGGAGCGTCAGCAGCAGTTACGATGTTGACTTTGACTCCCTGACCCCCTTGAAATTTGACGAAAACGAAAGGGTAGAGTATATTCAATATTTCGACGGCGGTACGACCAGAGAAATGAATTTTGAAAAATTTACAAGGAAAATCGAATTTTGATAGATGGGGCTGTCACGTTAGATGACAGCCCTGTTTTCTGTTGGAAAAACACCCCTTTTGCCTGCTGACAAAAGGGGTGCATTATGATTATAAAAAAGCAAAGTAGCATATCTATGTGACAAGCTGTATGTTGTATTACTCAATTGTAAAATCCTCTGTTTTCAAATCACAATAGTATCTTCCTCTCTCGGCGGTGAATCTCAAAACACAGTAGTCGGGATCGGTAACACCGCCTTTATAAAACATCGTGTCACCTTTGCGCCAGATCATATCTTTCGTTTTCTGGTCGGTCAGCACTTCCATTTTACCCTTAAGCATAACACCTGTATATTTAATTAAACCCTTATGATAAAAATAAATGCAGGCGGTTGGGTTGTTTATATACTGTTTTACTCTCATGGAAGAAGTGTTTGTTGAAAAATAAAACTGATGTAATCCGTCAATTTTTCTTGGTTTCAGCATTGCTTTTACATTGGGAAATCCGTCTTCATCAACAGAACAGATAAAAGCGACGTTTTGCTTTTTGATAAATTCTGATATTTTATTATTATCCATAATATTTCACCCATGCAAAATGTTTTAAACAGTGTTTTTGACTTATATACCCGGAGCTGGAAGACATAAACCACTACGAGACCGAGGATAACAAACTCAACGATTACGGCTCCGATCAGGCAAACAGCGCCCATGCTGAAAACATGGTGCAGCGGTATAAGCGCCTTGAAGCCGGATCCGTTGACCCAGAGAACGTCAAAAAGTACAGGGAAAAGCTGAAATACTGGGAAGATAAACGGAAAAAGACCTTGAAAGAGGTTGAAAAACTCAACAAAAACAGTTACAATGAAGCGGTAAAGTATGTTCCATTTGATACTGTTGAAGAGTGCGAAGAGTACGCAAGGCGTTTTGTAGGCTCAGGCTATTCGCCAACTTTCAAAAATGAAATTGTTTATAAGGGTATTTCGATTGAACACGCAAATGAGGTCAATGAAGCTCTTTACAATATTTACAGGGATTATGATCTATCAAAACTTAACGGTATAAGGACTATTTCACCAACATCTTTACAAGGGAAAAAAGTATTCAAGGACGGTGCGGATGCCGTAGCTGCATACAATCCGGTTGAACATGGTATATTTCTTAATAAGGATATACTAAAAAACGCCGAAACCTTATCAGCGTATAATCGTCGTAGTGATGAAGCATGGAAATTAGTCATGCAAAATATCGACAATCTCTCTGGCAGTCAGCTGGATTTAGCTTTAACTTATCAGCGCGCAGGTAGGGCTTTGGTAGGCGATGGTAGCGTGAGTGATTATATTACCCACGAAATGGGACATCATGTTCAGTGGGAAGCGCTTGACGCTACAACAAATAACGCTATCGGTCGGAATATGAGCACATATGCTCCTAAAATTTCCGGTTATGCAAATTCAAGTAATGGTGAATATATTGCTGAAAGTTTCGTCGCTCATGTAAAAGGCGAAACAGAATTGATTGATCCAGTTTTTTCTTCGTTTCTTGAGAATAAAACTGTTTCGTCTGCAAAAATCTTAAAACCTGGTGAGAGTTTAGAGTTTGCAAAACGCGGCACATCATCTTTTGAAACAATTATTCTTCCAAAAGATGAATACGCCCATGTAATGAGCGAAATTGCAACAAATCTTACGGTAGAGCAATCAAATCATGCCGTCTTCAAAAAATGCATAGGAAATTATGTTTATACGGTTGAAAACAATGGCTTTGGCAATTATAGAATTATTGGAAAGAAGATAATCAAATGATTTTGAAAGAAATTATCCAAAGAGAAGAAAAAAACGATTTAGGTAAATCTCTTGTGCAAGAGTTGTATAAAATATCCGATGACGAGGAATTTGTTGCTGGTGTTTTACTTGATGTTCAAAACGATAATGATAAAAGAGAATTGTTAGATTATATAATATCAAAAAAGAATGTGAGTTTTGAACAAATCATTATAAAATCATTGTATCTTAGCAAACAAAGAGATAATCAACAAATTTAACATTTGATTCAAGCACTTTGCGTATGCAGGGTGCTTTTTTTATTGCAAAATGGGAGCAACGAGCGATTAAAAATGAGCCGGGAGCAACGTGGGAGCAACGGTATTTTTTATTTTGAAAATAGTTAAAATGCGTTATAAATCAAAGAAACGTTGATTTATAGCGGTTTTGCGCAATATAAAGAAAAACAGAGCATTTTGCAAAATGCCCTGTTTTGGTGCCGGTGACCGGACTTGAACCGGTACGCTGTTGCCAGCGAGGGATTTTAAGTCCCTTGCGTCTGCCTATTCCGCCACACCGGCGTATCGACTTGATAAGAATCAATCGACTGCTATATTATAACCGACAGCTGTATATTTGTCAACAATAAAAGTGTATGCCGTTAAAATAGGGTTTATCCGCTCTTGACAGTTCGCCATTTTTATCATATGATAAAAACATAAACTTTTAAGTGTATGGAGGTGTGTCGGATGCGCAGTCTTTCATCGTTTTTTGCCAAAAGGCAGCTTGTCGCTTTTTCAGAAATATTTATTGTTTTGGGCAAGATATTCAAAGATCCCGGGGACTTAAAAAAGGTCATTGCGCTTTTTACCGTACTGGGTCAGCTGATGTGCGCTTTTGTTTTCGATACCCCCGTAACACCGTACAAGGACAAGATAGATATGGATAAATTCGAGCTGGTATGGTCGGATGAATTTGACCACGGGTTCGACACAAAGATCTGGCAGGGTCATTACGTCTACGGCGCAGATGATACTCAGATAAGAGATACAGCATACTGGAACAGGGGACAGGTCAGCTTTACCGATGACGGCTGTCTCAAGCTTACGGTTGATTATAAGGAAAACGGTCCCGCGGGTCCGGGGTATTATTCCTACGGTATGGAGACCAACCCCAACAAGAACTATTCCGGGGATCATACAGGCTACGAGCAACTGTACGGATATTTCGAGATGCGTTGCATCCTGCCAAAGGGTACGGGTATTAACCCGGCGTTCTGGCTACTTACAGACGGCATGTGGGCGGACGATACTGACGGCGGTGTGAGCGGCGCCGAGGTGGATATCTTTGAAACGAATACGAAATATGATGTAAACAACAAGGAATTCGGCTCAGTTTATCATACCATCCATATAGATTCATATGAGGAAGCCCACAGAGCGGAAAATCAGGGTTCATATTATGCGGACGATCCCTATAATAAATTCAACACCTACGGTGTGGAATGGAACAGTGAGGAATATATTTTCTACATCAACGGTATTGAAACGGCAAGAACAAGTTTCGGAGGCGTTTGTCAGGTCCCGCTGTATCTTATAATCTCCGTTGGCGTAGACGACAATATTATGACCAACCAATACATCCCTTCATCAATGATCGTGGACTATGTACGCTGCTATCAATACAAAAACTGAAAATACTGTTTTCGTTCGATTTTCCAAATAAAAAATATTTTTACATTTCAGCAAACAAATGTTTGCATTTGCCGGATAAATGTGATATAATAACCTATAGTATAGAAAAATACTTTTTCGGAGGTTAATACTATGGGTACGATCAGTGAAACTCAGCGTCGCATTTACGATTACCTTATCGAAAAGCTTCAGGACGGCGTTCCGCCTTCAGTCAGGGAAATAGCCAGTGCGGTTGGGCTTAAGTCCACATCCTCTGTTCAGGCAAATCTTAACGCGCTGGAGGAGGCGGGTTACATTTCCCGCGACCCGCTTCTCAAGCGTTCCATAAGAATTGTTGGTCAGGCGGAAAACGTTACAAACGTACCTCTTTTGGGTACTGTTACTGCCGGTTCTCCCATCCTTGCCGTTGAGCAGATAGAAAGCTATTTGCCGTTTTCCGGCAAGTATGCAAACGATAAATCCCTGTTTGCTCTGCATGTGCGCGGCGAGAGCATGCTCAACGCAGGCATTCTTGACGGGGATATTGTCATTGTTGAAAAAACACCCAGCGCCCGCAACGGGGACATTGTTGTCGCCCTTATTGAGGACGAGGCAACGGTGAAGACATTTTATAAAGAAGACGGGCATTTCAGGCTTCAGCCGGAAAACGACGCCTATGAACCTATTATAGTCAACGAGGTCATAATTCTCGGCAAGGTAGTGTCTTTGATAAGATATTTTTAATTGAAACAGCGGAGAAAAAGGAGAGACGATCAGGGTATGAAAAGGGCTGTCAAAAGTATTTTGTCGATCATTCTTGTTACAGCTTTTATATTGTCGGTGACATCTGCCTTCGGCTATGCCAGTACCGCGGCTCCGCTGCCTGTCAACACCGCAGCTTCCGCCGATGAAAATATGAGCCGGTTCAGCCGTCTTATGTACAGCGTGGCGGACTATTTTGTAAACGAGCTTGTGGGTGTTATCGGCAAGCTTTATCCTCAGAGAAGCTGGCTCAAGGATGAGGACTATGAGAGCAGAAATTTTCTTTCCGGCATGGATACCTTCCTCAGTGAGCCGGCGGAGGGCGCGGTCTGGTCTCTGGGTTATGCCAGCGAATCCATACAGACCGGGCAGGAAACGGACGGCAAACACTATATCGGCGGGACCCTTTCCGTCAAACCCAAGACTGTAAATAAGGTAGTGGGGGATCAAAGGGTCAGGACCTTTGCCATAAATGACGGAAGCGGCAGGGGAACCTTGGTTTTCTCTGTAATTGACGCTTACGGCATATCAAACACCGAGGTGCGCAAGATCCGTGAGATGCTTGAGGATTATGCAAAGATCAACAATATAGTCAGCATAAATATTTCCGTTCTGCACCAGCACAGCTGTGTGGACACATTCGGTATGAACGGAGATATATTAAAGGCGTTTTTCGGAAACGCATTGATAAACCTTTTTAAGATCGACAAACAGTTCTTTAACGGTATAAACGATTCCTTTATGGACAATCTTTTTAAGATGACGGTAAAATCCGTAAAGGACGCCGTGAAGTCCATGAGACCCGGCAGGCTTTATTATTCCGCTGTTGACGCGGAGAAATATATCAGGGACAAGAGAAATCCCATAACCTTTGACAAAAATCTCAACAGGTTCAGATTCGTTCCCAATGACGGCAGCCGTGAAACATGGATAGTCAACGCCGCCATCCACTGCGTCGCAAACGGTGTGGATAACGATGTTGTAACAGCGGATTATCCCTATTATATGGAACGGGAGATCAACGATAAGGCAGACGCAAATTTTGCGCTTATTCAGGGTGCAGAGCTTGCCATAACTACCAGAAAAGATGAAGTCGTTACGGAAACTTCAACGGCTCTTGAGGAGATAGAAGGGTACGGCCGCATTCTTGCAGATCTGCTTATAAATATTGATGACCGTACCGAGAAAGAGATCGAGCCCTTGCTCAACGTTAAGCACCGTGAGTTTAGAGTACCTGTTCTGAACAACATTCTTGTGTTTGCCGCCAACGCAGGTATCCTTACAAATTCCGCAGTCAAGAAATCCGACGGCAGCGTGGAGATAGTAACTGAGCTTGGTTATATAGAAATCGGCAAAGAATTCTCATTTGCCGTTATCCCCGGTGAGCTTTCACCGGAGCTTGCATACGGCGGCATACTTACCGCGTCGGAATCGTGGAACGGCAAGGATTTCGGCTATCCCTCCCTGCAGGAGATAGCGGGCAACGACAGAAAGCTTTTGGTTTTGGGTATAGCAAACGATCAGATAGGCTATATCCTGCCGGACAATGATTACCGTTCTATTTTCCTTGAAAACGAAGAGATCGTTTCACCCGGTAAGAAGACCGGCTCGGCGGTGGTTTCCGCATTTAAGGCTTTAATAGAAGAGATCAGATATAACTGATGTTGGGGGTTTTTCTGTGGCCAGAATAAATACAAATAAAAGTGAAAATCTGATAAAAATTCTTCGCGCCGTGATCACAGAGGAAAGCTGTGAGCAGTTTATTGATCTGGTTGACGAGGAATTGTTGGCTCTTGCAGAAAAACATCATGTCACCAATACTGTTTGCTGCGGTTTTGAAAAATATATCGACAGATTTCCGGAAGCTTTGGCGAATAAGATAGCTGATGCTTTGAGATTTGCCGTTTATAAAGACACCGTTCAGCAGATGGAAGGTCAATCCATATCCGATGAATTTGAAAAGAATTCAATAAAACATATGATCCTTAAGGGCAGTATACTTAAGGATTATTATCCTGTTTCTTATATGCGCTCAATGGCTGACCTTGACTATGTGGTCGGTAAGGGAGAGCGGGAAAAAATAAAATCAATAATGGAATCCCTGGGTTATTACTTACATGAGGATGCGCTCCTTCACGACAGTTATTTTAAAAGACCGGTCATGAATGTTGAGATCCATGAACATTTGATAGACGAATGCTATGAAGAGCTGAACGCTTATTTCGGCAGCGGCTTTGAACGAGCGGTGCTTGATGATGGCTTTGAATACAGGTATAAGTTCAAAGATGAGGATTATTTCGTTTACATAGTGACCCACATGGCTAAGCACTATTACTCCGACGGCACAGGTATAAGGAGCATAATGGATACATGGATCTGTCTTGATCATTTTGTTGGGAGTATGGATTTTGATTACTGCCTGAATGAGCTGAAAAAAATCAGATTACTTGACTTTTATCATCAGGCGGTTTCTTTGGCATTTAAATGGTTCGGTAAAATTGACGGCGTTCCATATGAGGAAAAGGACGTTGATTTTGTTGAAAAGTATGTGATCTCGAACGGTGTTTACGGTTCGGGCTCAAACAGTGAGGCGTTGGACTTTATCCGTGATTACAATGACAACAGCGGCAAATTAAAGTATTATTCAAAAGTTATTTTCCCCGGATTCTCATATATGTCTCAAAGATATTCAATTCTTAAAAAGGCTCCGTTTTTACTTCCGGCTTTTTGGATAGTCAGATTTTTCCAGACCATTTCACACAACAAAAATAACATTGGCATACGTCTGGATGGAGTGTCTGATATGGATGAGGAAAAGTTCAATCATTTCAAAGCCGAGTTTGAAAAAAATGACGTTTTCAGAATAAAAAAAGATGAATAACTGTTCTTATAAATCAGGGTTCTCGTTGGATCTGCTTGAGATCGGCGGGAGCCTTTATTTTTTGTCCGCGCATAATAATTGATTATACAGGCAAAAATATCTATAACATAAAGCAGAAAGGATGACGTATCAACGTCAAGGTGATTTGAATGGTTTTTGAAGATTATAAGCCGAAAAAGAAAAAATTCGGTAGTAAAACATTTTATGGGGTCATGGCATTGGGGATTATTGTGTTGGGGATAGGCGTTTGGAGCGCCGTTGAAAAAACACCGGAAGTCTCTTTTGATACGGAAAGTCAGCAATATTTTGACGACACAGGAGATTTTACCTTTTGGGATGACGGGATCGATTATGTGCCTGACGAGCAGGCGAATGTTACCGTGACGGGTGTGCCGGATGACAGGGCGAAAAGTGAGGAAATAACCGCAGAAACCATCGAATCTACGGACAATGTTCCCTTTACCGGTAATTTTGTTCTGCCCCTGAATTCCGGTATAATGAAGGAATACAGCGAAGGCGAGATCGTTTATTCAAAAACAATGGGCGATTGGCGTGTACACACCGGGACGGATTTTATTGGTAAACAGGGAGAAAAGGTAGTGGCGGTACAGGACGGTACGGTCAAAAGAGTTTATAACGATGAGCTTTGGGGTATGGTCATGGAGATCGAACACGGCGGCGGATTGACAGTCATTTATTGCGGCTTGTCCGAGGGCAGCACCAAGAGTGTGGGAAATACCGTGGAAAAGGGAGAACGCATAGGTCTGCTGGGAGAAATACCCGTGGAACAGGCGGACGGATACCATCTTCACGCAGAAGCAAAGGTCAACGGAACAACGCAGAATTTTATGAAGGCAATAAACAAAGTAGCGGAACAATAAGTGAATCTAATTCACACAGCAAATATAAATACGATTGATTGCAGCAGACTGTCTACTGATAAAAATTGATGTATAGGGAATTATACAATAAATTGTCAAAAAATGTTGAACAAGATACTTGTTGAATTATTTTCACACAAAAACAGCAAAAATGCTTGACTTTTCATTTTCTCTGTGCTAATATTTCGTTGAAAAAAACACCAGGGAGGAAATTGAAATGGAAAAAGTGTTAAAGGTCATGCTTACGGAAGATTTAAACGAGTTCGGCAGGAAATGTGCCGGTGTCCTCAAATCGGAGGGCTATGATGTCACATTAGTGCCAAAGGACGGGTATGAGGTAATAAAAAATATCGAGCGAGGTGTTCCCGACGTTCTGATAATGGACACATTCATGCAGCACATCGACGCGTTGGGAGTCATGAAGGAGCTTAAGTCAAAGAGCCTTAACAAGAAACCACTGATAATGCTCATGTCCAGTGTGGACAATCTGAACCTTGAAAAAGAGGTCCTCTCCAACGGCGCGGATTATTATTTTCTCAAGCCCTTTGATGTCAATATGATATCTGAGCGCATA
>JAIKWV010000030.1 GCA_024684435.1 Clostridiales bacterium | reverse complement strand
GGGATAATAATACTATAAATTATTAGGTTTTTCAAGTTATATTTTTCGCTGACGCGAAAAGTTATATTGATCCTGACGGATCAGTTATATTGCCTCTGCAAGGCAGTTATATTTTGCAGCGTCGCCGCAAAGTGATATTATATTCGCCTTAAACTGCGCAAAGCGCAATATCACTCGGCGTAAGACGAATATAACTGCGCAGCAACATAACTCGCCGAAGGCGAATATAACTGAAAAAAGCGCCAAAATGTTACACGCGCATAGTGCCGCAACCCGATCTTTATAAGTCCGTGCTTCTCGTTACGCTGTAAAGAGTTACCCCTTCCGGTCTGAAATCCATCTGAACTTCCCAAAACTCGACGCCTGCCTGCGAAGCGTCCTTGAACGTTTGCGATACCTCTTCGTAGTGCGTTGACCTGAGCCGTGCCTTCTTTTCCGTAATGCGATACTGGAAAACCTGCAGGAAGACAGCTTTCTCGTGATCCTTGAGCGATCCGGCGAGCTCCTTCAGGTGCTTTACCATCCTGTCCGTTGATGAAAATGGCTTGGGAGGAAGCGTCTTTACGTCCTTCCCGTATTTTACATTGATCGTAGTCAGAGGCGTCTTTACTTCCAAGTAAGTATCTCCGACTTTGAAATCCAGCTTCGAGATACCCAGATTCACCTCGCGCTGAACGCTGTTGAAATCCGAAACGATAACGTCCAGTTCGTGCGCATTGAAAAAGAACTCTACCAGCCTGTTGGAAAGAATCTGATTGATTCCCACCCAGTTTTCATCATCGGAAAGAAGCACTGCCTCGATGTCGTATTTCAGCTTGCGTTTCGGATCGTCGTGATATGACAGCAGACAGGGCAGATTTTTATTCTCCACGTCGCCGATGCGGTTTGTCGTCGGGATGTGAGCGATCAATTCTTCACCGTCTATATCTACCAAAGCGGTGAACTGGCTTTTTCTTTTCAGCAGCGTTCCCCGGATCAAAGGTTTTTCAAACAGATACGTACTCATTTCTTCACCACGATCGTCAGCATGACCAAATCTTCCTCTCCGGTATTGATGATAGCGTGCTCTGATCCTTTCGGGCAGATATGCATGACACCCGGCCTCAGTTCTTCCTCGATCCCGTTGCAAATCGCTTTGCCAAGGGGCTGTAAAAAAAACAGCTTCAAGAAAGCCGAAATTCACTTAAAGCGGTGAGTCTCGGCTTTTGAATTCGTCAAATGGGAAAATATCGGCGGAAATTATCGAATGGGCTATATTTCGACGTGCAGTAATCACACCGCCGCCCGTTTACCGGACGTCGGTCGGTTTCGTTTCCTGAAAAACAGGTGGAGGCTATGCCGCTGCGCTTGCCGCCAGTTTCTTCAGATGGTATTTATGCAAATTGAATCCACAGGAAATCAGCGAAATTTCAAGCAGCAAGCCCTGAATTCCTCTTCTTCGCGCTCTGGTGTAGGCCCTGTTCCACTTGATCGTGCCGAACGCGCCTTCCGACTGAATGCTCCTGTTCATGCGCAGCAGCGCGCCGTGAATGCTGTTCAGGTTTTCGATGACTTCTTTATGAATGCTGCTTAATTCCTCGTTTAATCTCACGACACGGTTCCCGGCGCATTTGCAGCATTCCGGCTTCAGCGGACAGTTTGAGCAGTCTTCGCACTGCCAGAGTTCCTCTGTTCTGCCGTAGTGATTGTATCTGACAGGACGGATTGTCAGGTAATGAAATTCCTTCCCGCCGGGGCAAACCGGACGTCCGTTTTCATTGATCGGAAAGTTGACCGCACGGTACGGATCGTCCCGATACGTTTCGTCCTCTGTCTCCTTCTTGAAAATGGTGAATTTCATATACTATTTCATGCCGTGCTCTTCGCAAAACAGATAATTGTCAAAGCTGCCGTAGCCTGCGTCCGCGACCGGATACTCCGGGTATTTCCCGTACTGCGCGTTGAATTTCTCCATCAGCGGTTTGAAGCAATCCATATCCGACGCGTATTGCTTGACGTCATAAACGGCGATGAACTCGTCACAGATGCCGAGTTGAACGTTGTAGCCGGGCAGCAGTTGATCGTTCCCCATGTAATCCCGTTTCATCCGCATGAACGTGGCGTCATGGTCCGTTTTTGAATAACTGTTCCGTTCATCTCCGCAGATCCGAATATGCTCCGCGTATTTCTTCAGCTTTTCCGTGTATTCCACAAGCCGGTCATACATCCTTTGTTCAATCGATTTGTGATGACCGCGCCCACGGACCGTCATCTGCGGATCAAATCCTGTCAGCCGAACAAAATGAGTTTTGATCTCTTCTAAATACTCTATGGCGTATTCTTCCCGGATGCCGAGCTTTACACCGTGCGTGACAATCAGCTGATTCATTTCTTCCAACAGCGCCGTCACCTTGCCGAACGTCTTTTGTCTGTTCCTGACGCTGCTCTTTTTCCATACCCAGCAGTATTTGTTCGCGTTTGCGGTAATCTTTGTACCGTCAATGTACACGTGGTTCAAATCCACGTTTGCTTCCGCGAAGATATACCGGTTGATTTCCGTAGATATCTCTTCGACGGTACCAACGAGCTTTTGATTCATGAAATTGTCCACAGTCATGAAACTCGGAGCCGGGCTTCCGTCGAGAAGCCACATGAAGCGGATATCTGTCTTACAGAGTTTTTCTATCTGCCGGACGGACGCGT
>JAIKWV010000007.1 GCA_024684435.1 Clostridiales bacterium | reverse complement strand
TGATGATCTGCTGAAGATTATTTGCCTGAGTTGTATACTCGTTAGCTCTGGTCCTCATGGTTTCAGGAGTCATTCTGATCTGATTTGCCATTATTTTTCACCTCCTTGTTTTTTCTATGTATACTAACCAAATGCTCAAACGGACGAGCAAGAGAAGTAATACATCCTTGTGACTGTATTATAACATTGATATTCATTGGTCTGTAAAATGAATTGTACCGATATTATTCGGCTTTCGCTAACTTAAGTTTGACGACATCATTGTCCAAAATATAGAAGCCATCGCCAACTGTCAGATGCTTGCGGTTCGCTCGAAGATCCTCATACGCCACATCAAAGCACTTGAGATTATCAAGATTGTCAAGGAACAGTAAATGCCTGTCCTGCTTTATCATTCTTAAGGGTTCGGGTGCATCATAAGAAATAGATGAATGGGGATAATTTGCAAATATAATACACGCATTCATACCCTTGAATCTAGTCACTATATCGGTGAACATATTCATTAAGTCCATATCATCCTGTATACGTTTGGCAACATCGTTGTTTTGAATTATCATAAGCAGCAATTCACCGGAGACTTCCGTTGATTCATCAAGATATAAGTTTTCGTACCTCCGATCTAATATTGAATACCATTCCTTAATTACACCATCAACATCTTCGGATCTCATCGAATATTTTTCTACCTTGCCTTTAAATGAGGAATATTTTCTTGAAATATCGTCAAAGATAAAAATCCTAGCCAAATTATCTTTGTCCTTTAACAGTGTATTGACAAGATACTCCACCATGTTTTTGTGACCGAAACCTTCTTTACCGCATATTCCAAAAAGTCCCATTTGAGAAAGATTGAAGTAAAAAGGCTCAACGTCACTATATGTAAGTCCAACAGGGATGCTGTAAATGGTCTTGCTTGCATTAAAGTCTTTTTCAAGACTGTCTTCAGACAAAACTTCCGGAATACAAGGAATATTTCTGGCAGCTATGCCCTTGTATCTGTCATTAACCGTCTTTATGAAGTTTTGCATTTCCTTTACACGTTCAAATTCCTTTTCGCCTTGGAATGCAAGATATGTTTGACACTCAAGCATCCTTTTATCTTTTTCAAGAATACACCTTCCCGGCTTTTCATCAGGCATTAGATTAACGTGATCAAACAGATTGCTGTACTCATTATTGTCATTGCAGAAGAAAGCCAGCTTGTTTGCAAAATTTGATAAATATTTAAAGCTTATTCCAGACGTTTGGGCATTGGAAATAATTACACTGATACCCACTGCAATGCCTTCTCTGATAATGGAAAGTAAACTGTCATCATCTTCCAAATACATTTCCATTAACGCAGTCATATTGTCTATCATCAAATATATATGCGGTAGATCTGTATATCCTGCTTCAAGATATGATGAGAAAGAGCTGACGCCTACAGCAAGAAGTTTTTCTTTTCTTTCTGCTATTTCCGTAAAAATAAGTTTAAATAAATTTTTGAGTTTTTCGTCTTCAGATGAGCAAACAACTCCTCCCACATGATTCAATGTTTCAAAGTTTTTTAACACCATTGAGCCAAAATCCAAAATATAAATAACGGATTCCTTTGGCGAGGACGTATCTGCTATTGTTTTAATAATTGATTGTAAAAGATTGGTCTTTCCGTACTGCGATGATCCAACAAACAAGGTATTCTTGTTGTCTATATCAATAACAGCAGGATCTTGAGTTTGATTGTCCGGGTCATCATAAACACCTATTTCAATATACCCATCCTGCTTTTTGCATTTTTCCGGGAACATTATAATGTCGGAAAGCGACGGCAAGCAAATGTTGGGTAATTTTTGTATTTTGTTGCCCTCACAATAATTATGAACATACTCAACAATAGCCTCAAGCTGAGTCATATTTTTGCCGTCATTGCTTTTTTTCTTTTTCTGTTCAAAAACGACGTTCTTCCTGCCGTTATCAGAAAGGCTGAAAATCTTAAATTCTTTTACATTGCTGTCAGTTATTTTTTCTGGCGCGCCGCTGTAAGCAGACTGGAAAAGTTCAAAGACTTCATTGTTTCCAACCTGAAGATATGCTCGTCCGGGTTCTTTAATCTCTGCTGCAAGGGGAGACTTAAGCACTTCGTTACTGTCCTCCTGGCTCTGCACTTTCAAGCACAGTTTGAACCGTGAGTTTGACCAGATCTGATCATCGACCTGACCTGAAGGCTTTTGAGTTGCAAGAATCAAATGAACGCCCAGGCTTCGTCCGATACGTGCAGCAGAAATAAGTTCCTTCATAAATTCTGGTTGTTCTGCTTTTAATTCCGCAAATTCATCAACGATCACAATAAGATGCGGAAGTGGAGTTTTAACCTCTCCTGACTTGAATTTTTTTATGTACTTATCAATATGATTGACATCAGCTTCTGCAAACAGCCTTTGCCTTTTTTGCAGTTCTGCCTTTATTGATTTGAGGGATCTATCGATCTCTTTTCCATCTATATTTGTTATTGCGCCCAATAAGTGCGGAAGGTTTTTGAATTGATTTACCATTCCGCCGCCCTTGAAGTCTATTATCAAGAAAGCTATTTCATAAGGATGAAACAACGTAGCGATCGAAAGAATATAGCTTTGCAGAATTTCGGACTTACCGGAACCGGTAGTACCTGCCACAAGGCCGTGCGGTCCATGCGCCTTATCATGAAGATCTAAACATACCATGTTGCTCTTTGATACACCCAGTGGCGCAGCCATTGATTTGAAGACCTGAGATGAATCCCACCTGGATTTAAGATCAAGATCATCCACACTTAGGATATTCAGTAACTCAAACAGTGAAATATTCTTGGTCAGGGTTCCCTCAAGAGAGATTTCTTCAGTATAGATAGGCGCAAGGAAGTTCACTATGGCTATCGCTTTACTCTGACTGATTGACGGATATGTGAATTTTAAGTTCTTCTCTTTGCTGTCTGTTTGGATCAATTCTCCAACATTGTTGCTTGAAATTGAAATAAGCTGATTGCTTCCCTGCGGAATAGAGGCTTTTGAATTTCCAAAGAAAACGAACGTTACGCCGATTTCGTTCGCATCATCTATAAATTTTGATAACGGATGGCTTTTAAAGCCAAACTCATCGTAGAAGAATATAACTATCCTGTTTGTAAAGCTCTTTTCTTTTTTTCTGCTTGATAAGAGCTTATACAAATACTCATAGATAATAGTTTTACTTTCTTCATTGCAAACTATATTTCTTATACCCAGATCATCATTAAAAACGTTAGGTAAAAATCTGAGCCAGTTGACCTTGTTTTTGTTCTCTTCCTTGGCAATAAACACCATCTTCAGATCTGTTGAATAATGTCTGATAGCCATATCAAGAACTATGTTTTTAAACAAATCGAATCTGTATTCCTCAGCGCCGATAATACCCACTGAATTGGATTTTCCGAAATTACAAACTACAGGTGCGTCTTCTATATACTCAAATTCATTGCACAAATTTTCGGTCAATGTGCAAAGATCGTCCTCGATCTCTAAAGATTCCTGTTTTTTGTATGAAATTTCTTTCTTTGCCGGAATACTGCCGTTACCCAGTCTGACACAAAGGAAATCTTCATCCTGCATATTTCTGTCAAACAGTTCAGATGAGAATACCCGAAGTCTTTCCTGTTCGATTTCTGGTGCAACATATATCTCTTCCAACACCTTTTTCTCTTCATTTCTCAAAGCTTCGATCTCAAGGTGTTTTTTATCAATATAAGCATTATATTTTTCAATTCTTTTGGCTGCGTTCTTCTTATAATCTTTCTGGCTCTTTATCATGCTTATAATAGCAGTCACAATACCGGTAACGCCAGAGGCGATGCTGAACATAATCATTCTGCCGCCGCCCATTACTCCCATCATAGCGGATGTTGCCATCATCATCAATGACGGTAACAGTGTGGCAACTATATTTTTTTCCGGCTTTTCAGATTTTGCCGGAGGACTTAATATTTCTATTTTTTCATCATCAACTGTCTTTTTTATTCTGACATTTCTGATAAACAGGGGGTAAACATTTTTGCTGGGATTGTCAAAATATTTAAGTGAATTGACCGTTACATTGTAAGATGCTTCCGTGTACAAGATACCATTATTGTAGCAAAAGCTGAAATTTGCTATGGAAATAAAATCCCCGTTTGCGATTTGTTCTTTTTTCAGTACCAAACTACTATTAAGATAAACGCCACAATTTGTTTGGGTCACCATCAGATACAGTTTTCCATGTTCCCTTTGCAGAATCACATTATCGTTAATAACATATGGACTATGCAAAATTATATTATTAGACATATCATTTCCCACGGTTACACGTGATGCTTCTGAAATGTCTATCTCTCTGTCATAATTTTTCTTCTCGTTATCAAAGTCCAGAAGAAATTCAAATTTAAACAACTCGTTGTCGTATTTTTGATACTTTATAGCGAAGATGTTGCCATGAGACAACTGACCGGTGATCAGCTTTCTCGCATCACCAACACTTATGTAAATGTTGTCTGAGCATGTGATATTCCATGCCCCGTTTATTAACTCCAAATCTATCTGAAACGGCTCAAAAAAATCGCCTTTATAGAGTCTGAGATCACAGTCCATTCCGGTGCCGATCTTCATGCGTGTATATCCTTCAGGAATCTGAAGCTCTTTATACATTGTTCTGTTTGACAGTTTAACTATATACCCGTACTCCATAGTTTTCCCCTTTGTCAATTTGTAAATATTACAACTGTTCCGTTTCTTACTCCGAAATCATAAAGGCTCTTATTCCCCTTAAGCAACGCTTTAGGATTTTCCGCCTTAAGGTAACAGTTTTTAGCATCAGTTGTATCTATACCTAAATTGTACGCTGTATTCAAAGCAAGAACCAAATCATTGGCAGAAATATCGAGAGGAACATCCAGATCTATATCTGTGTTGATTCTCTGCATCCTGAGAATTATTATCGCTCTATTATCCATCACATACACCTCACATAGCTAAAAGGGCAATATTTTGCAAATTAATATCATTGGCCAGTTCTTTCCATCCCAATGTTTCTAAATTGTTCACAAAAGGAATATATCCGCTTATTATAAACTGAGCTTTTTCGGATAAACTCGCTTCCGAAATATTTCCATTATATTTATTACATATAAAATAAAACTTGTCGTTCTCCTTGCATATCATATTATTAAGTAAAATATTTGTCGAGAAAACGGACGAATTGGTTTGATTGCTTATTACAAGGACTTTGTTTGCCTTTGCGACCATACTGGCTTTTTCCAAGTTCCAGACAGAATCTGTATCAACGATTATATAATCATATTCCTTGGTCATCTTAATGTAATCAATAAAGTTTTCGTAAATATTAAATGGGATATTCAGCGATGAAAGCGATAAAGAGAAAGGAGGAAGATAATCAAAAGACTGATTTTTTACCGCCCTTTTCAGCGTTGCCATACCTTCTGCGGGATCATTGCATGCCCTTAGTATAACATTGTTTGGTATTGGTGTCTTATCCTGAAAATCTTTATAAAAAGCATTCATCTGCTCAGCGTTGATATAGAGCACTCTTTTATAGTTTTGCGCAATGAACTCACTTACCGCAAGTGCCACTGAGGTTTTTCCGCTGCCCCCTGTAGCAGAATAGAATAAAACCACACTGGTCTCTTTTGATTTTGATGTATCCATTTTACTGGATGACGCTATCCTGTTATATATGCTGGGAATGCTTGAGTATTTAAAAAGGTGGATTTCGCCGGCAACAGTGGAAGAATCTTCGTTTGAATTCTCGGTCAGCACATAGATATTTGATATATTGTGCCGCCTTATCGTACTGGAATAAAAACTTTCCCCCACAAGCAAAACATCCAACTCCTGCGGGTGTGAAAAAAACTCATTGTAGTAATCTATATTCGTAATAACATTAAGTTCAATTGCATCTTCATGCTCATCCAAAAACTTGGTAACGAAAGGCAGCAAGTAGTTTTCGTCCGGATCTGCCAATACCACTCTAAGCTTCTTCAACGTTTTTCACTCCTAAAATTCAACAATGAACTCACTGTTTGCCAGTTTGATTATGTCTCCCCTTTGCAACGGCTGCTTCGTTCCTGGCTGGACACGATAATTGTTGACAAATGTGCCGTTTGCACTTTCCAGATCCTCTATGTAATACTGTCTGTTTTCATAAACGATCTTGCAGTGTTTTCGGCTTATAGCACCGTTGAATGTAATAGCTCCGTCAACCATTAGTTCATTTTTTCCAATAGTAAACTCCGGCTTATTTATAACGAAATTTACAGAATATATGGAATTTATTGTCGAAAAATACATCTCCGGCTGTGCAATAGACATTGCGCTATTAACATTGTTTGTTTTTGGTATATTCGTACCTGTATTAACACCAACTATATTATTTGTCCTAAGGAAATTATACAGATCGGTTATTGTCCGCGCACTGTTTGTCAATTCGGAGGAGAATGCTGCAACTGTCGAATTGTAAATGTTTGGTGATCTGTTGATCAAATCAATAATTTGCATCCTCAGATTTGCTTCCGCTTTTTCTTCGCTTATATTCATAAACGCAATCGGGAAGTACAGCAGTTTAACACTCATAGTCATCGTATCTATAAAGATTTTATCTGCTGACAATTCAAGGTTGGATATCATCAGGAAACCGTTTGCTTTCATGTTGATAATATTGCTGAACAAATTCGATATGAACTGTAAAAACATATTTGAATCAACGCTGTTGACAATGTTGCTCAAGGGTCTTAAATCGCTTGTGAAATACATGAGGCGTATCTTTCCGTTAAAAGTAAAACGGCTGCATCTGACAAAATAACTATCATTCTGATTTTTTAAAACCTTGTATCCGGTCAGCAAAAAATCAGAATTATCATTAACTTCGTAGACGGTATTCTGCCCGCCAAATATTTCTTTCAACTTGTTTTCTGCTCCAAACATATTCATAAGTCCTAAGTTCACCCTTTTGCTTTACCAATAACTATTCGTAATATGTGCTTTCAGCAACAGAAGCAAAAGTCCTCGTTTGCCAGCTTTATGCTGTCTCCGTTTGACAGCTTGAACTTTTCGTTTGCGTTTATCATTTTGCCGTTGACAAAAGTATGGTTTGTGGAATTTGTATCCTCAATAAAATACTCGTTAGCAGAGGATATTATATTTGCATGGCTTCTGCTTATCGCCGTATTGTCAAGAATGAAGTAATCAACATAGCTGCGCTCTTTACCTATCCTGAAAACAGGCTTGTTGATGCTTATTTTTTCTCCGGTTCTTATTCTTATTAAGTATGGTTCGGTCATTGCGTCTGCGCCGCCCAAAACCGTAGTCTCTCCCTGAGAATTTGAAAGGACAGTGGTCTCATTGAACGGATTCGAGATAGGTCTTGCGCTGGACATATTATTCATATTTCCTAACGGCTGGAAATTAGCATTTGCCGGTGCCGTAGGCGCTATGTTAAATCCGTTTGAACCGTTTGCGGAACCCATGGGAGTCTGTACACCGGTGGGAGGAATAACAGGAGCGCCCTTATTTTCTCCTTTTTTGTTCTTCTTGTTAGAAGCCGCCGTCTGCTCCTTTGCCGTCTTCTTCTGATTTTTATTTTTCTTCTTTTGTTCCTTATACTCCGCAACATTGTCTTTGCTGTAATGCGCCATCAGACCAAAGATCGAAACCTTTTTATGAGAATTGTCCGCGTTCTGGTCTTGAGGAACAACACCGTTGGGATTATTTCCGGGAATAGCCGGCTTTCCTGGAATTGCAGGTCTACCCGGTATCTGAGGCGGATTGGGAATAGCAGGCTTATTGGGCATAACCGGTGCATTAGGTATTATCGGTCTGTTCTGCACGCCTGCCGCATTGGGAATAACGGGTCTTACCGGATTTACAGGCGCTCCGGAGAAACCGGGCTGCTGAACAGATGTGGGAGGAATAACCGGTTTAGGTATAGCAATACCTTGCACATGTTTACCCTGGACAGGCTGTTGAGTGGGTATATTGGGCGTATTCGTCACGCCGATTATAGTGTTGTTTCCCGGAATTGCAATGGGCTTCTGACTCATGGTCAGCTCTCTTGTGTCCGGCACGCCTGAGGTCCCGTTAGTGGGGACGACCTTATCAATAACCAGGGTTCCGTCAAAACTGACAGGTTCTTTCTTTTCTTCGTTTGCAGGTCGGGTCTCCGGTTCCTGTTTTGGGGGAACAGCGGCCGGAGGCACAAAACCGGTTTTCGGCAGAGAAACGCTTTGACCTAACGATGTTCCGTTAAAAGTCGCACGCGGATCAAACGCCGGATTATTTACCGGAGGACATTCTCCGGTCCAAGTTTCCACAAGATTTTTAAAGCTGTAGATATTGAAGGTGCTCTCCGCCTCCAATGCGTCCTTGAGCTTAAACATATCCGGCGCATCATAAACGCCTGCATTCTCCATAAGTTTTTTAAACAGATTTATAAGCTCGCCGTTTACGTTCTTCGTCGTATTTACGGGTATGCATATCATAGCTACCTCGCAGCTTGATATGTTTATAAACACATGATCCGGGTCAAAATCAAAGCATGAGGTGTCTAACATGTACTCATCGGCTATACATATAGCGTTGAGTATGCTCTTAAAGCCCTCGATCACTCTTGCCGACGGCACATTGCCCATAAAGAACTGGGAAGCCGTAAGCTTTGCAGAAATGTTGTACTTCAAAAATCTCCTGCCGTCAAACTCCGTATAAAGCACGGAAGCAAAACCCACAATATGGTTGTTGGACAGCATCCCCATAGTCAAAGTATCAATTTTTTCATCCTGATCAAGCTCTATTGACAGGTAAGTAACCGGCCCCTGCGTTTCAAAACTAAACTTCATAATCCAAAACCCAACCTTTCTGCTTACAAAATAATGTTTATTATTTTATTTCATCAATATATCGACCATAACTTTACGCCTCTGTCGAACATCGGTATATCCATTGAGGTATCATCATGTTTCCAGAAGTAAACATATCCGGTTTCATTAGACTTGTTTGTTCCGTTCTGAATTTCACTGGTTCCTTGAAGCGGATGAACCATTTTACCGTTTGTTTCGGTGCCGGGCGCAACTGTTTGCAGTCCTGACAGGCTGTCAACAAATTGATATCTATAAAACCATCCATATATCGTATTATAACCGCTCCAGCTTCGCATAGGCTCACTATAATAATGCCTATAGCCGTCCCGTGTTTGATAGTTTGCTTCAACCATAAGTCTCCTTGCAGATACTTGTTTGCTCTTTGAAAACACTTCGCCGTCAGCGGTTTTTGTACTTGCTGTAATAATTGCCGTACCCACATTTTTAACGGTGATCTTGCCGTTTGAGTCCACGCTGATAATGTTTGGGTTGCTTGAAGTCCAGGTAATAGGACTTCTGAGGTTAGTATCAATTATTAATACTTTTTCAGTTGTTATGTTGAAACAATTGAAGAAATCGCTTTGACTATTAATATATTTTCCATCATTAGTATACCCTCCGCTAGTCAATAGCTTTATACCATCCTCATCTATACTATATTCGCTTTCACTGGTAAACGCAAAATAAGGTTCCTCAAAGTTTGCTTTGTAGGTTCCGCCGCCAACAGGTACTGTAAGGTTCTGCTTTGCGTCCGCTCTTTCTATAGAGCCTGTCCACTTGATAAATTTATAGTCGCCGCTCTCAGCATTTATGGTGAACTGCGTGCCGTAATTGAGGGTCAGCTTTGCTGTGCTGTTTGCAGCCAGTCCGGTGGAGACGGTGTTGCCGCCTGCTGACAGAGATGCTATACCTCTGCCGTCGGTCGTAACGGTAATATCATAGGGTATGGGTTCGAATATGGCGGTCACCTTAACATCCCGCCTGACCTTGAAGGACAAAGTACTCTGTGTGCTTTCATCGGCGTCCACCACGCCGTTGCCGTTGGCGTCCCAACCGAGGAAACGGTAGCCGCCCTCCACCCTGGTCTTTGCAGTCAGGTTTGCCACGTCATTCAGTTTGTATGAACCGCTGCCGGTGGTGGTCCCGTAAGCCGGATTGTTAACGTCCGCCTGAACCGCATAATATGCCTTTTCAAACACAGCGGTATAGGTCATATCCCTGTCTACTATTATCTCCTTGGGATTGGTTGAGCTGCCGTCCTCTATCCACCTGACAAATCTGTACCCGTAATACGGGTATGCCACAATGGTGGTGGAATGTCCCCTGAGAACTCTGACTGTTCCGCTGGTGGAGCCCTGAGTCGGATCCTTCGCTTTAACTGTTACCACGCAGGTGTCTTTGCCCATATTGGTGACCTTTGCCGCCTTGGTCATATTGATCTCTCTGAATCCGAACAGGGGGAACTGAAGCTCAACGGCATATTTTACATAAACGATCGTTTCACCGGTATCCGAGTTGTATTTGCAGCCTGAGAAGTCAATGCCCTCCAAGCCACCTTTAACATGGCACTTTTTCAATATTTCATCCGCCTTGGTCTCCGAGTCGGAAATGGCGGCGATGAAATCATCCTTGGCGATGCCTGCTATGTTATTGTTGGTAAGCTTTTCCAGCGCAGAGCTTTCTACGCTTTCGCCGTTGTAGATATGGTTTGAGACCGTGAGCATATTTCCCATGCCCTGATTGTTTGAACCGGTCCTGAGCATGGATTCGACGGAAATGGCGTCAGCCGCCTGCAGGGTCGCATGGCTCACCATATTCTGTGCGCTATATACAACATTGAAACTGAGCAGAAAAAGGAAGAAAACCATAAACAGCGTCAAAACCAACGCCGCTTCAACAGTTAATGCCGCCCTTTCTTTCTTCATATATACACCACCAAATTAAAATCCTACGTATTTTATAGACTTAAGTGAAGCCTTTGAGAAAGCATCGCCGTGTGAGTCAACGGAAATTACCGGAAGGACCGTTCTGAACCTTGCGTTGATCTCCACTTTGCAATAAGTGTAACAATCCCTTGACCGGAACGTTACCGACTCGCCGTAAAGATGGCTCTGTTTATATCTCATTTCCAACTGGATAAGGTCGGAAAGTCTGGTAAGCTTGTCTGCATTTGAAACGAACCAAAGCGCTATTGAAACATAGTCTGTATAGTCTGCGTAATCTGTTCCTTCACAGGAATAACCGGTTTTTGTCACTTCATTTATCTTGCGCTCTATCGTGCAATTTACCGAGCCGAATCGGTTCTTTAAAACATCGTAAACATCGCTCACTCTTGAGAAATTGCTGAATGCAGCAAGATTGTTTATTGGTAAAAAGAGCCTCGTCTTAGTAAGAGGAACAAAAGTTTCGGTACAATAATCAGTCAAAAGAGTCATATCCACCAGCGACTCATAGTAAGCCCAGAGGACCTTTGTGGCTGAGTTGCCGATATCGGGATATTTTTGTATGAGACAATTCATATTGTCGCAAAATCTGAAATAGAATATTTCCCAGTAAGCCGATTCCTGATTTGCGATCTCCTCAGCGCTGCCGCCGAAAATATACTCCGCATAGCATTTTACAAAATTATCTGTTGCCTTTGCGTCCGTAGCTCCTGTAAAACCGTCCGGAATATACGTCCTGTTGGGGCAATGTTTAGCCAGGTATGAATTGAGGAGCAGATTTTTGCTCTGTTCCCCGTCAGCGCAAAGCTGACCTAAAGTGTTGGTCATTGCGTTCAGGGTGTTGTACGCCGTCTGCGCCAATCCGCCCTGTCCATTAACCCGCGCGCTCTTCATATTTGCACGGACAGATGACGCATCTATTCTAACCTCAGCGGTACTCTCTGTATCATCGTTGGTGGCGCTGATCGTGCCTATTGATGAGGCATACTGGGGAACTACAGACTTTGCATCATCCAGGGTCGCCTGTATTGCTTCCGCCTCGTCTGATGGGATATTGTCCTTTATTGTCCCCGTAGAGGTTGGCAGCGCATTTTTTATGCCGGCGGAAAGTTTTGCCTGATCCGCCTCATCGTATATCCTCAGATCAACATACGCCGCTTCCAGATTGGCAAGAGCCGACACATAAGCTGCCTCCGCAGTCTTGCCTATGGCATCGGAGACCACGTTTTTCACCCTGCTGACCTTGCTGCGGAAATCCGCAATAAGATTTGAAGCGTTGTTAAAATTCAAAGCAAATGCGTAAGAGCTTCTGAGATATTTTGATTTTGACATTATCTGTCTCTTTAAGACAGAAGGGTATGTAAGATTGTAGAAGCCCGTCACTGTTGTATCTTTAATGCCATAGAGAGAAGATACGTTGTTGCCCAGGTAATCCGCATCAAGATCGGAATCAAAATAGATATGATCCTGGAATCTGGCTCTGGTATCGTCGTCAAGGTTGTAGGCTAAAATTCCGTATCTCTGATAAAGATTAAGGTCGTAGTTCGACAAAACAGAGGTAGCCGCACTTATACCCACCTCACCGAGCTGAGCCTTTGCGCTGTGCATCCTGCCGGACTCTATCATCAGCGTACCGAAAGACAGCACCGAAACCAGCAGCAAGGAAACAAAAACAGTGATAACACCTTTTTCGTTTTTATAAACTCTCTTCATTACTTCTGCCCTTCCGTTTTTGTTTGTGAGAGGTCAACATTACAAAACATATCCTTTGTTACCGCAGGGTCGGTAAGTTTGACTATCTCAACTACCAACGTACCGTAAACAAGCTCGTTTTTAGCTCTCAGCATCCAAAAATGTCCGTTTTCATCCTTGACGTAATATGTCAGCTTTGCCTTGCCGTCAATGATGCGCTGATAAGAGGCGTCACTATTTATGTCCAGGCTTTCAAATACATCTTCTTTCTGCTCAAAGATCTCGTACTTGTCCGCAGGAATATTGAATCGCTTTGCAAATTCATTTATCACCTTAAGGAGCTTTTCCTTGTACTGAGCGACATCAGGCTTATGATCATAATCGAATAAAACTCCTGTACCCTCAATGGAAAGTAAATCCCCTGCGTCGTTCTGTTCTATAGTCAGGCTTAGAGGAACCGAGGCAAACTCATAGCCCTCAGCTCTTAAAATGTTTTTTTCCTCCTCTGACGACTCTATGCTGACGTCCGTGTCCCCGGCAACCTTTTTGAGCTCATCCACGCCGTTCGGGCTGTAAATGTCATAAACAGTCTCAACCTCCGTTACCTGCTGGGTAACTTTTGGAGTCTCATTTACCTTCTTGTCCTTTGCGACAAATTTTATTATAAGCCCAACAATAATGAATATAACACATAAAACAGCAGAAACAACTCCTACGAGCTTTAACTTTTTCATCTGCAAATCACCACTTTATATAATATTCTATTAAATCATCAATATGGACACGGAACCTCTCCTGCGCCAGCCCACGTCCAATAATAATCTGCGACGGTTGATTTACCATAACGGCTGTGTTGTGTACACCAGAAACTCCATCTACCTTGACTCGCATGGCACTTTACACAGATGATATGTCTGCCTTTGGTTGTAACATTATAACTATCAGCGCTGGTATGGAAACTTAATTTGTAGCCAACATTATGTACACGATTGCAATATCCCCAATCATGATCACTTGGGTCTTTGCGCTCATCAACACCTTTTTTACCACACAAATTGCAGTCCCTTTTTGTTATTATCCAATGACAATCGTCTTGAACAGTATACCAATTTGAGCGGTAACCACCAGGGTGTGTACATTCCCAGTGAGCATAAAGAGTAATATCGTCATTGATCTTGCTGCCTGAACCGTACTGTTGACCGCCGCTCGGCGCTGTGAACCAACCAAGGAAGTTATAATAGGCCCTTGACGGGGTGGGCAGCTTTCCTACAGCATCGCCCTTGGAAACGTATCTGCCGCTCTCACCGACAGAGCCGCCGTTGGCGTTAAATGTCACCAAACACCGTCTAAGCCAGTGGGCATAAAGTATCACATTGCTGTTTATCTTATTGCCGCTGCTGTATTTGTTGCCGCCCTCCGTTGCTGTAAACCAGCCGAGGAAGTCGTAATTTGTTCTGGACGGATTGGGCAAAGTCCCTACTGCGCTGCCGGGAGCTACGAACCTGACATTCTCTCCCACAGAGCCGCCGTTAGCATTAAACTCTACCCAGTAATACTTGACCGTGGTAACGGTTATGGTATCTGCGTCGGGCACAACTGTGTTTGCGTTAAACACGGCGTTATTGTACCACCAGCAGTAAAATTTATCTCTCCCGTTGGTGTTGGGCCCCGCCGGCAACGCCGATCCCCCGTTCTTGAAGGGCTGGTTCCTGTGGGCGTATTTCATGGTATATTGAGTCTTATTGTCAAATTTTGTAAATATGACGCGGCAGTCATACTCTGCGTAAACATCCATATTGCCGGTCACTATGGTTTTCTTTGTAAAAGTTTCACCGGTGGCAGTCTTCCAGCGGTAGAATCTTTCTCCCTTAAGAGTAGGATTGGCAGGGAAGCGGGTCTTCTCCGCCGATGAAAGCTTTGAGGTGTCCTCTATGCTCATATCGTGCATGACCTCAACTACTTTATACACGCTGTCGTCCTTATTATGGAAAGTGACAAGGAAGTTTTCGGTGACGTCGATCTTATCCGCCGCCTCTATTATATTCACATAATCCATAAGCTCGTAACAGTCGGCTCTGCCTTCGGCTTTATATGTAAGAGTAGAATTTTTTATGTTAAAGAACTTGACAAAGGGGTTGTCATAGGAAGCAGAAACGTCCACCACCACTTGTGCGCGCAAAAGCGTACCCTTCTTATTTTCTATTCTGACATCTACTGTGGGATTTTTTGCTTTAAGAACCTGGGTCTTGGCTATCCTGTACTTGGAAAACCACTCCGCGACCTTGGAAATATTATTGGCGTAGTCCTGGCTTTTCATTTTGTTGACTATTCCTTCTTTGTCCAGGTTGGAAACGTCAACGTATCCGGTAACAGGATCTTTATACTGATTGCCGTAAACCTGAGCCACATTAGCCGCTGTCTGATTAGCGACAGCGGTTATTGTAGTCTGATGATACATTATTATGCCAACATAAAACAGTGAGAAAATACAAATCACCGCAATGGCTAAGATCAGCGATGCCTCAACCATTACTTCCGCATTTTCTTTTTTTGAAAAAATACTTTTCATTGGCTGTTAACCTTTCTTATTGTTGCTATCCTCTACATAATAGAGCTGCAAGCTCGTCCAATATCCGCCGTCCTCCACAAAGCACTTGCCCGAGGCGCTGAAATCCTTGACGTTTGTAAATCCCGTAGCGCCGGAGTCCGTTGATTCGTCCACCTTGGTTGAGTCTATAACTACGTTGTCAGAGGTATTTATAAACTTCCACAGCCCGTTAACGCTGACCGCAGCCATGCCCTGTGAGAAAGAACGCGCATCCTGATACTTGGGGTCTATCAAAACTTTGCCTGCGCTGTCCACAAAGCCCCATTTGTCGCCGGATTTGTAAGCAGCATATGTTCCGTCAACAAAAGCCTTGGCTCCGTCACATGAGAAGTCCTTGACCACTTCCGGTTTTCCTGATTTGTTTAGTTTGTAGATCTGATATTTGCCGTTTTTGGCGGCGATGATAAGACCCTTAGGCGAACACTCGGCTGCTTCGTTCAAAACAACGTCTGTGAAATCCTTATCCACAGGTTTTCCGCTGCCGTCAATTATCTGCCAATTGTTTTCGGCGATCTTCACCGCAGCCAGACCATTTCTGTAAGCTCCGGCGAAAAGATAGGGACCGCTGATCTGCTTGACCTGCTCGGTAACAGGGTCAAAACTGTAATAGAAATGCTGGTTACCTATGTGGCAAGGGAATATGTACTTTGAGACGTTGCCCTCTTTGACCTCGCTTATTGCGTAAGCGCCGTTTATCTGACCGTCGATGTAGATTTCCTTTTTACCTGTATTATCAACAATATAATTTATCTGCTTTGACTCATTGTCGTACTTAGACACAATAGCATATTTTACTGACGTTTTTCCGACCTTCATTTCCGGGCTGAAATGGGTCGCCCAAAGGTATTTTCCGGGAACGACGCTTTCACCCTTGGCATCTATTACAGATACCATGCCGTTTGTCTCTACCAGATAATCGCCGTTAATCTCGGTGGATACGTTTTCATACATGGTGTACTCGTTCTGATAAACATATCTGATCTCTTCATAAATTTTATTTAATGCGTCGGTTTTTACCTTCTGGCTCTTTGCCTGCTTAACATACCTGACGCAGGCTTCGTAATTCTCATATTTCATACACAGATTACATGCCGCCTCATATACCTTGGCATTTTTATAGTACTTTTCCACCATGTTGTCCACACTGATCTGCATATCATAGGAATTTGTAAACTCGCCGTATTCGATTCCTTTATCGTAGACCTCGATCTGCTTAACGCATATTTCCGGACTGTCCTTGATAGCTAAAGCTTTATCGTACTCTTCTATTGATTTCTGGTAAAGTTTTTGGTCGCAATAATCCTGCGCCTTCTTTACGGTCTTTTCGAATTTGCTTGCACCGCTGATAGCCACAGATATAACGAGATAACCTGCAACAACATTTAAAAATATCAATCCGATAATCGCAAGTAATTTATTGTTTTTCATTACATTACTCTCCTAAATCAATAGTTTGATAAAAGCATTGTCACTATGTATCCGGCTGCAATGCATGGACCGAACGGGAAAGAACCTTTTTTGTTTTTCTTCCTTGTTGCCAAGAAAATTATCGAGGCGACCGCAGACACGATCACGGAAATGAACAGGGTACTTATCGTACACGGCATACCGCCGAAAAGCCCTATCAAGCCGAAAATCTTAGCGTCACCGAAGCCTATTCCCTGCTTTGTGATTGCCGAAATAAGGGCAAGCAGACCAAAGCCTGCGGCAAACCCGAGAAGGTCGCTTTTTATTATGTCCTTAAACCCTTCCACTTTAAGTATCTCATACACATATATGAGCACACGGACCACCAGTCCGGAAAGAATGAGTATGTTCGGTATCAGCTTCATCTTGCTGTCGATAACGGCAGCGGCGAAAACTATAACATAAAGAAAATAAAACTTTATATAATAGTTTAAGGGAAGTTCATTTTTTATAAATAACACCTGTATGGCGGCGGCAACCGCCACACAACCGATCATTATCAAAATAATTTTGATCCCGCTGTAGGGAACCAATTCTTCCGATGTATATTTCTCGCTTTTTTTGATATTAAATTTTGATTCAAAAACGCCCATATAAGAGCAATATAAAAACTCGCAGACTGCCGTCACTACAGTGACCGCTGCTAAAACAGCGTATTTCAAAATACCCCTCCAAAATCACGGGATATTCATCCTGCCGTTTTGTTCGGCAGGATGAAATAATGCGCAAAGATATTAAGTGAATGTATTTGCGTCAGTGAAAATTCTCGACCAGACTCTTGTTACAAGATTTGTGATCTGAGTTCTGAAAATTACGGCAAGAGCGATTACGATAACTATAAGAAGAACGATAGCGATTATGTTTGTTTCGCCGCTCTCTGACTTTATCATATCCATAGCCTTTTTCTTTGCGTTGCATCCCATTAAATAGATCTTAAGAAGTAATTCTGACATCCTGCTCACCTCCTCATTTTTTATTCTTGCTTAAGACTGCGGTCAATTAAAGACCGAGATTGGAAATAACCGGAACTATTACCAGAACAAGCACTCCGAAGAACATTATAAGCAGCGGAATAAGCAGCTTATTTGAGGCAAGCTCACCTTTCTTCAGGGTTTTTTGTTTTTTGCTCTCCCAGAGCTCACGGTTCTGGTTTTCCAGGGCGGCCGCAAGGTCTTTGCTGCCCTTTTCAAGACCCTGGATAACGATTGACGTGAATTTTTTTATCTCAGGCGTAACACAGCGGTTTGCAAAGCTGTAAAACGCATCGGACTCTGCTATACCGTTGGAAATATCTTCGTTTACCCTTCTCATTTCAAAGGACAACAGGCTTTCGTTGGAAAAAGCAACTTCCTTCCATGCGTCACGCAGGATCATACCGGAATTAACAAGCAGGGCTATTGTCGAAACAGCGTTCGGGAACTCCAACGCAAACTGCTCGCTTCTGGTTTTGATCTTTCTGCCTGTGGCGAGGGAATAGAAATAATAAACAACAAAAGCAACAACTATAGCAATAACAAAGAATAAGATCCTGTTCGTTCCTTCCATCATTGCCGCAACTGCGGATATGGCGGCAAAGCTGAAATAACTCAGGCTGATCTTCTGCGCATAATAGACCTGAAGATAATAATCCGCATATTTCTCGCCGTAAAGCGCATTGATCTGATCCCTTGTCTTTCTCGCTATTGACGTTTTGTACTGGAATTTTATAATCTTAAGAAGCTTAAATCCGACGCCGAAGATCTCAACAAAAATGAAGTCTTTGTGATCGAGGGGTGCAATATATTCGTCATATTCCTCCGAAGACAAGAGAAGAATAATAAATATCAGGCTTACTAAAACAGATATTGATAAAAAAACTATTCCGAGAATAATATCCAACGTCATAATTACACCTCAATTGCAAGTATTTTGCGGCCAATAAAGTAAGCTACTACAAAGAAGCCTATTGCGATCGTCGTTGTCAATATTCCGGTAGGCGTTGTGAAATTCTTTGCAAAATCTCCGCCGCTCATTTTTATCATACTGACAAGAACAATAGGCATAACAAGCATTATGAGTTGCTCATTTTTTGTTGACGCTACCTTGGTGTTGATTTCTTCTTCAATTTCGATCTTGGTGCTTAAGATAGAGTTGCTGTTCCTGACAACTTCTTTAAGGTTAGCACCCTTTGCAAAAGCTATCTCAAAAACTCTGCCGAATGTTTGAATGTCCTGTATACCGCTTCTTTCACCGAAATCAACGAGCATCGAGCCAACTTCGATATTATTTCTTATTCCGCTTAAAATATTGTTGACCTCCTGGATTATGTAAGCCTCTTCCGGATACTGGATCCTAAGGTCATCTCTTGCGGCAAGGAAGGCGTTTGGAACATTCTTACCGGAGGCAATGGAGGTTGAAAGAGAATCAAGAAGCGCAATAAACTGTTCTCTGAGTACCTTTTTACGCTTTGCTATTATCTGATCTCTCCTTATTGGCAAAAAGACCTTGCCGGAGATCGTACCGACCAATATCATTATCGCAACATTTATTATGTGCGTCCATTTTGTCGGATTGCCAAAATCGTCTTGTGCCATGCCGCCGTAAAACAGGAGACCGATAAACGCACCCACGATGAAAGCTAAAAGGAAGTATCCCATTTTTTCATTCGACGTCATCCGGTAGACCTTGTAGTTCAGAAGCTTTTGGTTTGTTGCCGAAACAACAAATAGAGGTTCTTCCACTTTTTTCTTGTTTTTATCTTTCATTTTTGCCATTTTTGCGCTCCCCCTATATCAACTGTTCAAATACATTCGACATAGACAACTGCCTTGCCAATTGTGCAGGAGTTCCGGACTCGTAAAGAGGAAACTCTCCGATGACCTTTATCTCTTTGTATCCATCCAAAACTCCCCTGCTCTTGTTTTTGATCATAAGGAATCGCGGCTGTATTGAATACTCTGAGTAAGAATCAATTATCTGAACAGCTTTTAACATTCTGTCTATTTTTGCAAGTGTGGTACTTGTGCCATCAGAAACTAAAACAACATTTCTGCAGTTTTCAAAAGCCTTAAAGTCTTCTCTCTTTGACGGAAAGTCCATATCCGTTATAACATAATCATATTCTCCCAGCGCCTGCAATTCATTAAGCAAGGTAACATAATCGTTTATATTGAATTCCAATATATCCAAAGCCACTTTCACAGACGAGTAGAAGCTTACACCTGTAGCATCCTGCTTTACCGTACTCTGCAATTTTATGGTCCTGTTTGACTTGTTGCTTTTCACTGCGTATATTATATCACTGAAATCAAATTGTCCGTCACATGAAAAGTACGCATCGGCATCTCCATATTTCTGCAAGTTAAGGTAGAGCACCCGATAGCCCTTGCCCGCAAGATTAACAGCACAGGCCGCTGCGATAGTTGAAGTACCTGTTCCACCGGCAGGAGTTGAAAAGGTTATGACCTTCATGGAGCTGTTACGATTCCCCGCCGAGCCTATTATATTAGGCGTCTGTTCCGCATACAGGCTCAAAATTTGCTTATATATCAGCTCTGCGCGCTGAAATTTGCATATCGCTTTCTGATTGTTGTATCGGTCGATATCTGTACTCTCTACAAAATACGCAAATCCGCATTTCTTAGGCACCATAGTAAAATCTATGTTAAAGGAACTGCTCGCTAAAAACACATCTATGTTTTTGTCGCCTAAACATTGTATCGCTGCATCTATTTCCGTAAAAGAGTAGATCTCAAGCTCATTGCCGAACTTGTTGTTAAAAATAGATACAACTCTTTGCAAATAGGTTGAATCATCTTCTAAAATCAGCAAACGTATTTTCATTTTTATCTGCTCTCCCCAAAGTTATATTTTTCCTCTGTATCCCGACAATTTCAATTTGAAATCATTTTTCAACGGATTTTTGGTCCTCTTAAGTGAACCTGATACCTTTTCAAGGGTAGTCTTGTCATCTTCTTCAAAAACATATAAAGGATTAAGTTTTATTTGCCCATTTTCATAGCCGACAACTTCCGTTATCTCAACAGTTTTTCTTGAACGATCCCTCAACCTTGAAAGATGTATGATAATGTCGACTGCAGAGGCAATCTGTTGTCGTATAGCTTCAAGCGGCAACCCGGCTGAACCTTGCAAGACCATTGTTTCAAGACGGCTCAGCATATCCTCCGTTGAGTTCGCATGACCTGTCGAGAGCGAACCATCGTGTCCGGTGTTCATCGCCTGAAGCATATCAAGAGCTTCCGCTCCACGCACCTCACCGACAATTATCCTTTCCGGTCTCATACGAAGTGATGTCTTTATCAGATCCCTTATCGTTATTTCGCCAACGCCGGAAGCATTTGAATTCCTTGTTTCCATACTGACCAAATTTTCTATTCCTTTGATCTGAAGCTCTGCAGAGTCCTCTATTGTAATGATTCGTTCATCTTTGGGAATGAAATTGGAAAGTGCGTTCAGGAAAGTCGTCTTACCGGAGCCTGTACCACCACTGATGAAAATGTTGTATTTAGATTTTACAAGCACTTCAAGCTTCTGTGCAATTTCTTCTGTAATCGAGCCGTATTGAATAAGCTTGTCTATGGTCATGGGCGTCTTTGAAAACTTTCTGATGGTCATTGTCGGTCCGCAAAGCGCTATTGGAGGAAGCACAACATTGACACGGGAGCCATCCGGTAGTCTGGTATCGCATATGGGGTTTGATTGGTTGACCTCTCGACCTGCCATACCCACAATCCTCTGTATAATGTCCTCAAGTCTTTTTTGATTTTCAAATCTGGCTTCCAGCTTGCTCAGCTTTCCGTCCTTTTCGATAAAGACATTATCGGCACCGTTTATCATTACTTCGGTAACAGTTTCATCACTGATTATTGAATCAAGTATTCCGAAGCCCCTGATAGAACTGTACACCTGCTGAGCCATCTGCACTTTCTCCTGTATGGGGAAGTACTGACCGCTTGTCTGTTCGTCAACGATCCTCTCGATCTCATCAGCAAGCTCTTCGTCGCTGAGTTTGCTCAGCGGCAAAACATCTGTAACGATTCTGCGTATTCTTGATACAAGATCTTCTTCGTTTTCCAAAATAATCACCTACTCTATGATACAAGTATTGCTATGATAGTTGCATTGTCCTGACCGTCTGCCTGTTTAACGTATTGCAATACGTTGGAAACTATATCACCTGAGCTTTTTCCTTCTTTGGCAAGCATGTATAAGCTCTGGAAATTCATACAATCCGTTATCCCGTCGCTGCAAATTATATACACGTCGCCTTTCTTGATCTTACCCTTTGAAATATAAGGGTCAAGCCCGCCTTCCTCCGAAGAGATACCTATATATTGGAGCAATGAGGGCTTTTTATTAACACCCATGGATCTTAAAAATTCTTCGTCGGTGTGATCCTTAGATATCTTTAAAAGATTCCCGTCCCTTATCAAAAACGCCTTGCTGTCACCCACATTGCAGACATAAACCTCTTCTTCATTGAACAAAAGTGACACCAGCGTTGTCCCGATATGAGAGATCTGCTTATGTTTTGCGAAAGATTTTATTGACTCGCTCGCTCTGCTGCATATGTTTGCAAGCAGCTTTTTCTCTTCCACCACCAGCTTGTCCAGCGTCCTTACGCCATCTTCAAATATCTTAGCCGTTGTGTAGGAAGCTTCTTCGCCGTAAAGCGCTCCGCCGATCCCATCAAAGACCGCATAGGCAACAGGGTGGTCAACGGTGGTTCTTGAGCTTATGAGCTTGTTCATACCTTTATTTGACTTGGCGAGTATTCTCCCGTCAAAGTAAAAATTATCTTCATTTTCGCTTCTGCCTCCGCCCAAATATGAGCTGCAGGAAGCATCTAATTCAAAAGTATTATCCATATGTCTCCCCTAAAAATCAAAATAGACTACAGGACTGTTAAAAAATTATTGTAAGAATAAGTTTAATTAAAGCTAAACAAACAACAATCAGCAAAACATAGCTAAGATTATGTACGGTTCTGTCTGCTGTTTTCAAATTTCTCTGGCTGTCGTATCCGTAAGACCAAAGTAAGACAGTAATGCACACAAAAGCAGTAAGCAACAGATTTGCGTACGGAGCATCAAATCCATATATAATATCGGGAATCAGTCTCAATGCTAAACCGTATAAGCACAGCATACCTGACAGACGAACCTCTTTGCGGAACAACATAGTAAATCCGCCAAGTAACACCAAGGAATAAGCGATTACAATTATAATATAATAAATCGGTGAATCGTAATTCCCATTTTCCACTGTAAAAAAGTATAACAATATATCTGCAGCATATGCAGCAACGGAGACTCCCATAGCTGCCTTGTTATGCGAAAACAGTGCAGCCAACAACGCAACTGCAGCCGCAGAAAAAAACGTAATATAGTTAGCCGTAACAAGATACGTTATAATTGTGGCAAGAGCAAACGGGATCGCCAGATAGCGGCACAGTTTGCTGGTCTTTGCGATACTGCCTGTCCACGGTATCGTGGTATAGTCTTTAGACGTCGTTCCGGACATCCCGTAAACGTTATCTGTCTCTTGGTAAGATTCACCTGTACCACCCACAACAGTTCCGTTGCTGGTCATGTCGTTGGTGGTTCTTTCAGATGAGTTGTTTCCGTCCTGACCGTAAACGTTGCTTACGGTGGAACTGCTGTAACCGATGCCGTATGCACCGTTCATTTCAAGCATCAAGTCGTTTTTAAACTCTGCTGCTGAACGGTATCTGTTCGCCGGATCATATGCGCAGGCTTTTTGAAGAATATAGTTGAGAGTCTGACTTATTCCTTCAATGTACGGCAGGGTCTCGCCCCGTATTCTTTTTTCAAAAGCTTCTTGCCGCTCATTGAAACTGAGATTCTCTGCATTTGAGCTTATGAAAGGCAGTCTGTTGCCATTCAATATTTTATAAAGTACAAGACCCAAAGAATATGTATCAACACTTGAACCGTAAGGCTCCCCTTTGTAAACTTCCGGCGCCATAAAGTTCAGTGTACCTTTTCTGGACATATTTGCCTGAGTTTTGTCAAGCTGTCTCGAAATACCAAAGTCCCCCAGCTTGTATTCCCCGTATTTTGAAACGAAAACATTATCAGGCTTTATATCCCTGTGAACAATCCCATTGTACTCGCACATTTCCAATGCCGAACAAATATCAATGCCCATATTCAGAACATCCGCATAGGAAAAATCCGACTTTATTCTCATAAACTCTTCAAACGGTGTAAGCAACTCCATTCTTATAAATATATCCCAACCTATTCCGTCTGAATGTTCTATTATTTTATAATCATCAATATTAACAATATTTCTTGCTCCCTTGAGACTATCCATCAAAACTATCTCGTTTGTGACATCTAAAACGACACTCTCAAAATACTGATGTATCTCGAAATCAGATAATCCCTGTTTTCTTTCCTGGTCTATATCCTGCTGACTTTTAGGAACACTCAGCACTTTTATCGCTGAATAAAATATATTGCCAAATTCTTCTCTTTGGGCTTTATAAACTTTTCCGAATGAGCCTTCGCCTAAAATCTCTATTTCATGCCATTCCGGCCAAACTTCTTCTATTCTCACGATTGAAGACTCCCTCCATCCGCCAAAAATCAAGTGACACAAAAGCATATTGCATTATTTGTAAAAACAAAATTCGCATGCATAAATCTCATTAACAAAAATCATTTATTCTTCTTGTTTTTCTTCAGAAAAGAGTGCAGCAACTCAAACATTTCTTCCATAACTACGAGTTCTTCTTTTCTGTATTCACCTATATCTACAACTTGACCTACTTTATATTGTTTATTTGAATAAGTGAGACTATCTGTAAGAAGTTCATCCATAGACACCTTAAGCTCATTCGCAATCATTACCAGTGCCGGTAAGCTGACTCTCGTGTGCGCTGTTTCAATATTGCTGATATGAGTAGAGCTTAATCCGACAACTTCAGCCAAATGTTCTTGAGTAATCTTTAAACTCTCACGTGCATTTTTTATTTTTCTTCCCAATGCTTCATAATCAATGACCTCCATCGTAAACCCCCAACATTAATTCATTTTTCTTCAAAATTGCATTTAAGTGACACAAATCAATTTTATTATTTCTTTTATAAACCAAAAAATCCCCAAAATTACTATAAAAAATTACATTTATACATATTCAATATATATAGTTTACTTAATCGACCATATTTTTCCACAATCTGTATGAATGGTTCTTAGCTGTATAAATAGTTTGTTCATAATTTTGTCATATATTTGTACTATTAGTTAATATTTATTGCAAAATAAACCTATTTTTCAAAATAAGACTTCTAATGTTCCAAAAATGTGTTTCGAAATTTTGTGAGCGTGTTTTGAATAATTTAATTTTTAATACTGTCGCTGAGATTTCAGGCAAAGCGGGGCAAGACGGACATCAGCTTCGCCGCCGAAGCCTGTCAACTAAAGGGATCGAATATATAAAAAACGAAGTCAGAGGAAAGTACAAAGCGGGCGATAATGAACGTTTTTTATTTGTTTTAAAATGTTGTTTTTATTGTTATCTCATGATAGAATAAAAATGCTTTAGGTATTTAATTTAACAAAAAATGTGCTTAACGATTACAATGGCTCATTAACAATAGAACAGTTTTTATGAAATCCGGGGCGTGGCCTCTTTGATCTTGAAAGTTCTGAGCGGTAATGAACTATCAGCGCGAATAAAGAAGAAAAACCTCTTTCTGTTTCCTACAGAAAGAATGGTAAAAAATACGGCAAAGACGTGCTTTAAGCGCATTGACTGTTCACTGTCAACTGTCCACCATCGAAGGGAGATTTTCCACCATGAACAAAACAGCAATAAAAAATTTCGCTGTCCGGGCGAGGGTGCAGCTTATTGAAGCCGTCAAGCAGAAAGCGTTTGAATATGGAATATTGGAAGTCGACGGTCGACTGTCTACGGTCGACAGTCCACTGTCCACTGTCGACTGTCCACTGTCCACTGTCGACTGTCCACTGTCCACTGACGACTGTCCACTGTCCACTGACGACTGTCCACTGCCCACTACAATCGAATCCGAACAGCGGAAGGCTTTGCTTGCCCGCATAGACGCCATAGGCTATGCCCAAACGATGGAGGAGGCCGCCTATACATGGTTCAACAGGTTTATTGCTCTGCGGTTCATGGAGGTCAACGGCTATCTGCCCTCCAAGGTCCGTGTTTTCACGGACGAAACCGGAGCCTTCAAACCGGAAATCCTGAAACAGGCATTATCCGTTGAGATCGACGGGTTGAACCGCGAAAAGGTCCTTGATCTGGTGGACAAGCAGGACAACGAAGGACTCTACAAATATCTCATCATCACCCAGTGCAACGCCCTCAACGCCGTCCTGCCCCATATGTTTGAAAAGATCGCCAACTGGATGGAGTTGCTGTTCCCGGACGATCTTTTAAAAGGCGACAGCGTGATCGGGAGGATGATTTCAGATATACCCGTTGATGACTGGCACGATAATATTGAGATAATCGGCTGGCTGTACCAGTATTACAATGCAGAGCTTAAGGATGAGACCTTTGCTCTGCTCAAAAAGAACGTAAAGATCACCAAGGAGCGCATCCCGGCGGCGACTCAGCTTTTCACGCCGGACTGGATCGTGCGGTACATGGTGGAAAATTCGCTGGGGCGAATTTTAGTGGACAGTTTACAGTGGACAGTGGACAGTGAAGAAGCCCGTGTGGAACGGGAAAAACAATTTGCCGAAAAAATGGGCTGGAAATATTATCTGCCCGAAGCTCCGCAAACGCCCGAAGTGCGCAAACAACTGTCCACTGCCCACTATTCACTGACCACTGATTTTCAGGTTGAAAACCTGAAAATCATCGATCCCTGCATGGGCAGCGGTCACATCCTGGTTTACGCTTTCGACGTGCTGATGCAGATATACGCCTACTTTGGCCGGAGTGAGAGTGAGGCGGCGAAATCTATTCTGGAAAACAACCTGTACGGTCTGGATATTGATGACCGCGTCGGGCAGCTTGCGTATTTTGCGGTGATGATGAAGGCGCGTAAATACAACCGCAGCATCATGAACGGCAAAGTAATGCCGAACGTTGTGTCAATACAGGATTCCAACCTGATGACAGACGAATTCATTGACTACGTTGCCGGTAAAGACGCGGACATGAAAGCCGATCTTGTTTTGCTCCGCAAGACCTTCAAGGACGCAAAGGAATACGGCAGTATCCTCAACGCACCTGCTGTGAATTATGACGCAATATATGATCGTATTGAAAAAATCAGCGGAAGCTGCGATGAAAGCCTTTTCGTTGCTCAATACAAAAAAGATGTAACGGAATTGCTTTTGCCTCTCGTTAAGCAGGCGCAGATCATGTCACAAAAATATGATGTGGTCGTTACTAATCCGCCTTATATGGGCAGGAAAAGTTTGAATAATACTGTTGGAAAATTTCTGAAAGAAAACTATCCCGCGGGCAAAAGCGAATTGTATTCGGCTTTTATTGTTAAGTGTATTGACATGACTAAAAGCAACGGATTCACAGCTATGATAACAATCCATACATGGATGTTTATCAGTTCATTCGAGGAACTCAGGAAAACTGTTCTCCGTAATACTACTATTTCTTCTATGATGCATACGGGCGCCGCAACATTTGAAGACCTTAATTCATTTAATGTTTTATCGACAGCTTTTTCTCTGAGAAAAGTAAAAATTGATAATTACATATCTTCTTTCTTAAGACTGGCTGATTATTATTCCACAGATCTGAAGCTCGAAAATTTTCACAACCCGAGCTGCTGTTATTATATTAAACAAAACACAATGAAAACGGTGCCCGGCAATCCGTTTGTTTATTGGATCTCTGATAATTTCAGAAACAATTTTATTAAGTTTAAACAGTTAAGAACTTTTTCAGAACCTAAACAAGGATTGGCAACAGGAAACAACGACGAATTTGTCCGGTTATGGCAAGAGGTTGATCTTAACAAGACCGGGTTTGGACTGCCTTCGGCAGAAGCCGCCTATAATTCAAAGAAAAAGTGGTTTCCGTATAACAAAGGCGGCGAATACAGAAAATGGTACGGAATGAATGAATATGTCGTAAATTGGGAAAAAGACGGATTTGAAATAAAACATTTTACAGATGAGAACGGAAAGCTAAGATCAAGACCTCAAAATACAGACAAATATTTTCGCCAAGGCATAACATGGTCTCTGTTTGGGTTTGAAAACTTCGGCGTCAGATATAAAACGTCGGGATTTGTATTTGATGTTTCGGGTTCATCAATGTTTCCAAATGAAGATGAAATATATTATATCTTAGCCTTTTTGGCAAGCAGCGTGTCTTTCAGTTATCTTTCCGTTCTTGCCCCCACAGTTAATTTTCAGGTCGGAAATATCGGCGACTTGCCTTTAACGATAGAGAAAGACAAAAAGCCGCGCATTGATGTTTTATCAAAGAATAACATCTCTATTTCAAAAACCGACTGGGACTCATTTGAAACTTCGTGGGATTTTAAGAGGCATCCGCTTGTTTAGTTAGTGGACAGTGATTAGTGGTTAGTGGACAGTGGTTAGTGGATAGTGGTTAGTGTTCTGTCCACTGTCCACTATCAAAAAGTAAGGACGGAAATCATGGGACGTTTAATTGCAGACAAATACAAGGAATGGGAAGCGGAGGCTTTGGCTCGCTTCAACCAACTCAAAGCCAACGAGGAGGAACTCAACCGTATATTTATTGAGATCTACGGCTTGCAGGACGAGCTGACCCCGGAGGTGGAGGATAAGGACGTGACCGTCCGCAAGGCTGACCTGCAGCGCGAGATCAAAAGCCTGATCTCCTACGCGGTGGGCTGTATGTTCGGACGGTACTCTGTCAACGTCGAGGGGCTTCAATTCGCCGGCGGTGATTTTAGTGAACAGTGGGTAGTGATCAGTGGACAGTATTACAATAGAAGGGTCGTAGAATATTATGTCGGTAAGCAATTATCGGGATCTTGTGGTATGGCAGAAATCAATGGATCTTGTGGAGGAGACGTACCGATTAATAAAAATTCTTCCGAAAGAGGAGTTGTTCTTGCTTTCGGATCAGATGCGCAGAGCAGCGGTGTCGATTCCTTCCAATATCGCAGAGGGACAACAGCGAAACTCTACGAAGGAATTCGCGAAATTTCTGTCGATAGCAAAGGGCTCCAACGGGGAATTGCAGACACAGTTTATGATCTGTGTTCGCCTGAAATACTTGACGCAATCTCAAGTGGAAGCGGCGCTGAGCTTGTCCGAAGAGGTTGGAAAGATGCTGACCTCATTGATTGGAAAACTATCCACTGTACACTGACCACTGTACACTTTTCACCGGACAATAACAACATCATCCCCATCTGCGACGACGAATACTTTGACGACGATATCGTAGGCTATTTCGTCCGCTGGGTCAAGGCGACCTACGGTGAGGATACGCTTGAGGCAAATCTGCGCTTTGTCGCTGATGCACTGGGCGGCAAGGGAACCTCCCGCGAGGTGATCCGCAGCTATTTTCTGAACGGTTTCTATGCCGATCACCTGAAAATTTATCAAAAACGCCCCATCTATTGGCTGTTTTCTTCCGGCAAGAAAAACGGCTTTAAGGCGCTGATCTATATGCACCGCTATCAGCCCGATCTGTTGGCACGCATGCGCACCGACTACGTTCATGAGCAGCAGGAACGTTACCGCACTCAGCTGCATGCGCTGGAGGATGCCTCACAGACGGCAAATCCCTCCGAAAGAGTCAAGCTGAGCAAGCAGATCGCCAAGCTGAAGGATCAGGCTTTTGAGATCCTGCAATATGAAGAAAAGATCCACCACCTGGCGGATCAGATGATAGCTATTGACCTGGACGATGGAGTAAAGGTCAACTACGCAAAGTTCCAGGATGTGCTGGAAAAGATCAAATAAATCTGTGATAGGTGAGCTTATGAGACTGTTTATTTCAATACCGCTGGAAGATGAACCGGCGAAATTAATTGCAGACGTACAGAAAACATTGCGTCAGCAGAACGTGAGGGGAAACTACACCCCGCAGGAAAATCTGCATATCACGCTCGCCTTTATCGGCGAGTACAACGACCCGGACAGGGTGATGGCGGCAATGAGTCGAGTGCGGTTTGCTCCGTTTCAGATCACCGTGGATCACATCGGCTGCTTTGACGACCTTTGGTGGGCAGGCATTGCCGAAAGCAAGGCGCTGGAAGCCCTTGCCCGAGATCTGCGCCGGGCGCTGGCGGAAGCGGACATTCCCTTTGACAAAAAGCGGTTCCGTGCCCACGTCACTTTTTTGCGCAGGGCGGAGAACATGAACGCCTTATCCGTACCCAAGCAGATCAAGCCCGCTGTCATGGCGGTGAACGGTATATCCCTGATGCTGTCCACCCGGGGAAAAACCGGTATGATATACACCGAGCTGGGCTATGTTTCGGCAGAATGATTCAACTTGTCTTTTCCTTTCATGATATTCTCCGCACAGTTAAATATGTTTTTGCAAAAATAGGGAACGGTATGGGGGTTCATTATCGCTCTCTATTTTATTATTTATTGATATTTACAATTCCACTTTTATTATTTCTCCGGTATAATTCTAATATCAACTTTTGTCTTTACGGGCATTTAATATCCCAAGTATTTTGTGCAAATAAGACAAAATTATATAAACTAAATACTGCAAAAATATATATTGTTTAATCTGAAAATATATTGTATAATTAAAAGGATTTATAAAAGAATGATGGGGTAATGACAGTATGAACACAAAAACCTTGCTATATATCGGCAAGCGGGTTCTGCTTGCGATATTCACTGTCTGGGTGGTTATAACCGTAACGTTTTTCGTTATGCACGCCGTCCCGGGCGGACCCTTTGTCGGTGAAAAGGCAACCACTCCGGCCGTTCAGGCCGCAATGGAGGCAAAGTACGGTCTCGACAAGCCGATCATGGAACAATACGGAACATATCTGAAAGATATCGTTACAAAATTTGATTTCGGTCCATCGCTCAAACAGAGGGGCAGACAGGTCATTGATATTATTTTTGACGGAATGAAGACTTCTCTCAAGCTTGGTCTTATTGCGGCGGCTCTTTCAGCGATATTCGGAATAGTGCTCGGCGCGATCGCCGCCCTGCGCAGGAACAAGCTGGTGGACCGCATCATCATGGTCATCACTACCGCCTTTGTTTCGATGCCGTCGTTTATTATGGGTTCCCTGCTGCTTGCGCTGTTTGCTATAAAGCTCAGGGCTCTGCCCGCAAACGGATCTACTCCGGAAGGGCTTATTCTTCCGATAATAACGCTCGCGCTCTATCCCATGGCTTATATCACCCGTCTTACGCGCTCATCAATGCTGGATGTGCTCGGTCAGGATTACATCCGCACCGCAAGGGCGAAAGGCGTTTCGGGACCCCGGATCATTTTCGGTCACGCCATGAAAAACTCTCTCATCCCCGTGCTCACATATTTCGGACCGATGCTCGCCTATATAGTCACCGGTTCCCTTGTTGTGGAGCAGATATTCGCTGTGCCCGGCATAGGCAGACTCTTTGTAAGTTCCATCACCAACAGAGATTACCCCATGATAATGGGTACTACCATCATACTCGCGGCATTGATAGTTATAATGAATCTCGTTACGGATATTCTTTATAAAGTAGTCGATCCGCGTATTACGTTTGAATAAGGAGGGTAAATATGAAAAGTAAAAAATTCACCTTCCATGTTGATCTTGACATGTTCACCCCAGCGTCTGCCGAGGATAAGGAATACATGGTGCAGATGCGCGAATCATCCACCTTCTTCAAGGACGGCGTAAAACGTCTTTATAAGAACAAGGTCGCATTTGTAAGTTTCATTATCATTTTGATAATCGCTCTTTCAAGTATAATCCTGCCGTCATTCTGGCCCTATTCTTACGAGAGCCAGTTGGGAGTTCATCCCGGCAGACCGGTCGACGCTTCATACAACAACCTCAAGCCCTTCGAATACGGCAGAACAGAACAGGCGCAGATCGAAAACGGCGAAAAAGTTTTTCCCCATATATTCGGCACAGACTCCGCCGGCAGAGATTATTTCATCAGAGTCATTTACGGCACAAGAGTTTCCCTTGCCGTAGGTCTTTTTGCCAGCATTATCGTGCTTATAATCGGCACGGTTATCGGTTCTATCTCAGGTTATTTCGGCGGGAAAGTGGACCTGATAATAATGAGGATCGTTGACATCATCTATTCTCTGCCCGATATGCTTATGGTCATCCTTCTTTCCGCCGTTTTTAAAATGACCCTGACTCCGGTCATCGCCGGCACCGCGCTTGAAAGTATCGGCGCAAATATCATAAGCCTGTTTATCGTTTTTGCTCTTCTTTACTGGGTCAGTATGTCCCGCCTTATCAGAGGGCAGATACTTTCCCTTCGCGAGCAGGAATATGTCCTGTCCGCAAGGGCGACGGGCGCAAAGGGCAAATGGATCATTACAAAGCATCTTATTCCGAACTGCATCAGTGTTGTTATAATATCGGCGGCGCTTCAGATCCCTTCGGCAATATTTACCGAGAGCTATCTTTCATTTCTGGGTCTTGGCGTAAATGCGCCTATGCCTTCCCTCGGTTCCCTTGCTTCCGAAGCGTTGAACGGTCTTTCAAGCTACCCGTACCGTCTTGTTATACCCGCGATCGTCATTTCGCTTATCGTACTCAGCCTTAACCTTTTCGGCGACGGCCTGCGCGATGCGTTTGACCCGAAGCTTAACAGTTGAGGAGGCGTTGAAGATGGCATTACTTGAAGTTAAAAATCTTAAAACGTCTTTCTTCACCGACGCGGGCGAAGTCAAAGCGGTCAACGACGTATCGTTTTCTCTTGAGCGGGGCAAGGTGCTTGGAATAGTGGGCGAATCCGGATCCGGCAAATCCGTTACCGCATATTCTATCATGCAGATACTCGCCGGGACCGGCAAGATAGTCGGCGGCTCCGTCAAACTTGACGGAGAGGAGCTCATCGGCGCCGGCGAAAAGAAAATGAAAGAGGTCAGAGGCAACAGGATCTCGATAATATTTCAGGATCCCATGACCTCCCTTAATCCCACATACACGATCGGCAGACAGCTTATGGAAGCGATCATGCTCCACACCAACCGCAACAGAAAGCAGGCATATGAGAGAGCTGTCGAAATGCTTCGGCTCGTCAATATAAACGAACCCGAGAAGCGCATGAAACAGTATCCCTTTGAACACTCGGGCGGTATGCGTCAGAGAGTAATGATAGCCATGGCTCTTGCCTGCGAACCGGATATCCTTATTGCCGATGAACCCACCACCGCGCTGGACGTTACGATTCAGGCGCAGATCCTTGAGCTTATGGGGCAACTCCAAAAGGAATTGGGAATGGCAATAATCATGATCACCCACGACCTTGGAGTCGTTGCGCAGATGTGCGATGAGATCATAGTAATGTATGCCGGTTCAGTCTGTGAGAGAGGCACGGCGGATGAGATATTCTACAACCCCTGCCATGAATATACAAAAGGTCTTATGCGTTCCATCCCCACAGCGGACACGGCGGGCAAAAAACTTCAGCCCATAACCGGTACGCCTATTGACCTTCTCAATATGCCCAAAGGATGTCCCTTCGCTCCGAGATGCGACAACGCCATGAAGATATGCATAAATCACCGGGCGGAGCCGGAGCAGATAAACGGAAACCACATCGCATCCTGCTGGATGAACATAAAACACGCGCTTGACAGCGGGGATATCGCTCTCGAAGCTGACGGGGAAGGCGGTGAACAGAATGGCTGAAAACAAACCGATCATAGAAGTTAAAAACCTTAAGGAATATTTCAGCATCAACACCGGCCTATTCCGTTCAAAGCCCCTCAAGGCGGTTGACGATGTTTCATTTACGATCAACAAGGGTGAGACCCTCGGTCTTGTGGGTGAATCCGGCTGCGGGAAAACTACGGTGGGCAGGACCATCCTCCACCTGTACAGGCCCACTTCCGGTGAGATATATTACGACGGAAAGCTTATCAAAACGAACGCGGACATAAAAGAGTTCCGCAAAAAAGCGACAATGGTCTTTCAGGATCCTTATTCATCCCTCAATCCGAGGATGACAGTCTCCGACATTATCGGAGAACCCCTTGACGTTCACAAGCTTTGTCCGAACAAGAAAGCGCGTCAGGAAAGAATTCTTGAGCTTATGGACTATGTGGGTCTCAACAGCGAACACGCCGCTCGTTATGCCCATGAATTTTCCGGCGGTCAGAGGCAGAGAATAGGTATTGCCCGCGCTCTGGCGGTAAATCCCGATTTCATCGTTTGCGACGAACCCGTTTCCGCGCTGGACGTTTCAATTCAGGCTCAGGTCATAAATATGTTTGACGAGCTTCAGGATAAATTAGGGCTTACCTACCTGTTCATTGCCCACGATCTGCTGGTCGTAAGACATATTTCCGACAGGGTGGCGGTAATGTATCTCGGTCATATCGTTGAGCTTGCTCCCGCTGACGAAATATACAATAATCCGCTCCATCCTTATTCAAAGTCTCTTCTTTCCGCGGTCCCCATTCCCGACCCGAAAATCGCAAGGGCAAATAAGAGAATAGTGCTTAACGGCGATATTCCCAGCCCTCTCAATGCTCCTTCCGGCTGTCCGTTCCGCACAAGATGCAGGTATGCGTCGGAGCAGTGCGCTCAAAGCATGCCGGAATTCAAAGAGGTTTCAACGGGTCATTTCGTCGCCTGTCACAGGTCCGGCGAAGTGAACTGAAACAAACAATAAAATTTTTATCAGAAAGGAAGACCTGCTTATGAAAACCAAAAAGATTGCCGCAATCGTGCTTGCCCTTGCAATGGTAATAGGACTTGCTGCCTGCGGCGCAAAGACCACAACTTCGGATGTAAAATCGATCTCTGTCTGTCTCGCTTCCGAGCCCGACACCATCGATCCCGCTCTCAACTCCGCAGTTGACGGCGCGACCCTTCTCGCTCACCTTTTCTCCGGTCTTGCAAAGTGGTCTCAGACCGCTGACGGCAAACTCGAGATCGTTCCCGACGCAGCCGAAGCTCTCACAGAAGGCGTTCAGAATGCCGACGGCACAGTAACTTACACCTACAAGCTCAGAGACGGTCTCAAATGGTCTGACGGCAAAGACGTTACCGCAGGCGATTTCGTATTTGCATGGCAGCGCGCAGCTTCTACAGACCTTGCCGCTGACTACGGCTATATGTTTGAGATAGTCGACGGTTATTCGGAGATCTGGGAAACCGACGATAACGACAACTATGTAAATCCCGACGCAAAGCTCAACGCAAAAGCTGTTGACAACAAGACCATTGAGGTCACCATTGAAAACGCAGTCAGTTACTGGGATGAGCTGCTTGCCTTCCCCGTATATTTCCCCGTACGTGAAGATGTTGTCGCAAACGAAGGATGGGCAACAGATCCCTCCACCTATGTCTGCAACGGTCTTTACACCATGAAATCATGGGATCACAGCTCCCTCATCACTCTTGAGAAAAACGCTAACCATCCCGATGCCGACGAAGTTACGATGGATACGATCAAGTTCTATCTTTCCGATGACGCAAACAATCAGCTCTCCAACTTCAAGAACGGTGAATGGGCTCTTATCGACGACGTTCCCACAAATGAGATCGCTTCTCTCAAGAAGGATTATCCCGATGAGTTCTTCAATGTGGGTCAGATAGGTACCTACTATGTCTGCTGGAACGTAAACGAGAACATCCTTCCCGCAGACAGCGGCCTTACCGGCGTGGAAGCCGAAAATGCGAAGGCGGAGATCCGCAAAGCAGTCTCCCTGCTCCTTGACCGCAACTATATCATCGACGAGATAGCTCAGGGCGGTCAGCTTCCCGCATCCTCATTCGTAGCCATGGGTCTTACCGATGCTGACGGCGCGACCGAGTTCTACAAGAACACCGGATTCAGCGACAAGTTTGTCGGTTACTTCGACACCTCAGCAGACGCTCTCAGCGCAAACTTTGACTCCGCTATGGCGACCCTCAAGAAGTATTATAAGTTTGACGAGGCAAGCGGCAAGTTCACAAACTTCCCCGCAATGACCTATCTCTACAATACAAACGAATCTCATAAGGCTATCGGCGAATATATCCAGTCCGCTCTTGCAGGCGTGGGTATCAACATGGCCATGGAGAATCAGGAATGGGCAACCTTCCTCAACACCCGCAAGTCAGGCGACTACTCCATCGCCCGTAACGGTTGGCTCGCGGACTACAACGATCCCATCAGCTTCCTTGATATGTGGATCTCCGGTTCCGGCAACAACGATATCCAGTACGGCAGAGGAGCCCATCAGAACGTCAAGGCATATTCACTTGACCTTACCGGCTTAGGCTATGATATAAAGGTTGAAAACGGCACATGGGCAGAAACTTATGACGTTCTCATCTCCACCATCAAGAGCTGCACCGACAAGGACGTTCGCTATAAGATGATGCACATCGCTGAGGATATGCTTATGAGCACAGGCTGTATCACCCCGATCTACTACTACACCGATCTCTATATGATTGACTCCTCAGTCAAGGGCTTCTTCTCCAATCCTCTCGGCTACAAGTACTTCATGTACTGCACCTACGAGAAATAATTAAACTGCTCATAAGGGCATAAGTAAAGCGGCTATACCGAGTATTATTGTTCGATATGGCCGCTGATTTTTATGTCCTGTCCGATGATCTGCAATCATTTATCTTTCAATCCGCGATCACGATATTTTCTATCTCCCCGGGGGTGTTGACGATGTACTCGGCGCCGGAGTTTTCAAGCTCTTCCCTTGTGCCGTAGCCGTAGAGCACGCCGACGCATTCAAGCCCGGCGTCGTGGGCTCCCTGAACATCATAACACCTGTCCCCAACCATAAGCACGCGGCTGCGGGGCAGACCCATATTGTCTGCGGCGCGGCCTATTATATCCTTCTTGCTTGAGCTTGTATTGCCCTCGGCCACACCGACGATAGTAGCAAATTGTTCCTTCATTCCGAGATATTCAATAATTCTCACGGCAAACTTTTCAGGCTTCGCGGTGGCTATTCCCACCTTGACGCCTTTTGCGTTCAGGTTCCCGATAAGCTCCTCCATACCGTCGTAAAGGCTGAGGAGTTTATAGGCGTCGGCGCCGTATATCTCCCTGTATATGGAAACCGCCTCGTTAGCTTCGTCCTCGGTGAAGCCGCACTCTCTGCGGAAGCTCGCATACAGAGGCGGGCCTATAAATGTACGCATGGCCGCTTCGTCCAGAAGCGGTCTTTTCATTCGTTTGAGCGCCTCTTTTATGCAGTAAAATATTCCCTCGCCGGTGTCTGCAAAGGTGCCGTCAAAGTCCAACAGTATCCCGTCAAAATTTTTCATATTCTCACCCTTGAAGTCCTGCGCTCGCGCAGTTCTTTTTGTGCTGTGCGTAGGTCTCCGCATAATAGTAGTTGTTATCGTTGTCCGAAACGAAATAATAATAGTTCGTCTTCTCCGGCTCAAGCGCCGCTTTTATGGCGTCCATACCCGGGTTGCATATCGCCCCTGCCGGCAAGCCCTTGCATTTATAAGTATCATATAATTTGCTGTATTTCTCCGTATCGTCGAAACAGGGCTTAACGGAGTTGTTGATGTAGAACGTGGTGGAATCGCTTTGAAGTTTTGGGAAGGAAGCGCTTTTCAGCCGATTACGAAAAACCGATGAGACCTTGCCCATGTTTTCCGCGTGGGACGCCTCTCTCTGAATGATAGATGCAAGGGTCAACACCTCGTCCATGGTCATTCCCTGCTCCTCCGCCTGTCTGCGAAGATCGTCGGTTATTTTCGACTGGGTGTTCTTCAGAAATTTTTCCACGACTGCCTGCGGCATACTGTTGCGGTAAAATTCATATGTGTCGGGGAACAGGTAACCCTCCAGCTTGAAGGCTCTGTCCTCCGCGTTTGCAATGTCCTGCTCAAAGACTCCCAAATTCTCCCCGTCGTTGACAGCTAAAATGAAATCCGACGCATTGCAGACATGATTTTCCTCCAAGCGTTTTGCAATGTCATAAACGGTAAAGCCCTCCGGGAATGTGACGGATACCGTTGTCCTCACAGGCACTGTCTGTTCCGGCTGTACCCGCTCACGGATAAAATTCAGGGAAAATTTTATAACCATCACCAGCGCCGCAATTACAATTGCCAAAACAACAGCGTAGATTATTATAAGTTTCTTTTTTGCTTTTTCCATGTTTTTGCAGCTGCCAAAGCAGCTACCCCTTTCTTATTCTGCCGTGTCGCTCATCCATTTGAGCATCGCCATCTTAAGCACAGCCGCCTGGGTCTTGCCGTCCCTTATCTCGTTGTTGACCACCATTTCAACGGCTCTGTTGAGAGGTATCTTTTCCACGTTCAGAAACTCGTCCTCATCCAGATTCTGCTTGGTGAAGGTCAGACCTGTGGCGCCGTACATATGTATGATCTCGCCGCAATATCCCGGAGAGGGATAGAATTTGCCCAGATCCGTATACTTTGACGCCACCGCGCCTGCTTCCTCCTCAAGTTCGCGGAGTCCCGCGGAAAGGGGATCTTCTCCCGGCTCCAGCTTCCCTGCCGGCAGCTCTAAAACCACCTCGCCGTAGGGGTAACGGAACTGTCTTACAAAGATGAGCTCGTCCTCGTCGGTGAGCGCCGCTACGGTCACTCCGCCCGGGTGTTCCACGACCTCGCGTATACAGGGCTCGCCGTTGGGCAGCTCCGCATCATCTACGCGCAGGTTGATTATTCTGCCTTTATATTTGTAATCCTGACTTACGGTTTTTTCGATCAGATCCATAATAAATCGCCTGTAAGATGCGCTGCTTACCGCACCTTTCCTTTCAGATTTTTCGCTATAAAACAAGCTGTATCATAGCGGATATGATACAGCTTGATTTTGATTGGTCTTGCTTTATCAGTCGTCGTTATCGCAGTCTCCGTCACAGCAATCGCACTCGTCGAAATCAAATTCGAGAAGCTCGTTGCAGTTGGGACAATTTATGCTGCCCTCTTCGAGGATGTCTTCATCTATGCAGATCTCTTCTCCGCAGCTGGGGCACTTGACCTCAAAATAATCCTCGTCGTCGCAGCAGTCGCAGTCTTCGTACTCATCATATACGAACTCTTCGAGATCCTCAAGATCCTCGTCAACGGCGTCGATCTGCTCGTTGAGAACGGCGACCTCGTCGTCAAGATCCGCCACTGTGAGTGAAAGGTCGTCAAGGAGATCGATGATAGCGTTGAAAAGCTTTGTCTCCGGCTTTTCCGCGTCAAGATTAAGACCCTCTGCCAAACCCTTTAAGTAAGCTGCTTTCTCTGTAACTGTCATAGTCTTGCCCTCCGAATATTATATTTTATAGAAAAATTATGCTCTGCTGGAATACTCGCCTGTTCTTGTGTCAACGATTATCATCTCGCCCTCGTCAATGAAGAGGGGAACCTTGATCTCCGCGCCTGTCTCAAGAGTGGCGGGCTTGGTGGCGTTGGTGGCTGTGTCGCCCTTGAAGCCGGGATCGGTCTTGGTCACCTGAAGGGTAACTGTCGTGGGAGGCTCAACGCCGAAAACATTGCCCTTGTAGGAGAGGATCCTGCAAATGAAATCCTCTTTGACAAACTTGAAGTTGTCGGGAAGATCGGACGCGTTGATGGGGACCATCTCGTAGGTTTCGGGATCCATGAAATAATAAAGATCACCGTCATTGTAGGAATAAGTCATTTCCTTGCGGTCAATGTAAGCGGTGGGGAATTTTTCCGTGGGGCTGAAGGTACGCTCTACCACAGCGCCGGCTATGACGTTGCGGAGCTTTGTACGCACAAAAGCCGCGCCTTTGCCGGGCTTAACGTGCTGGAATTCAATGATCTGATAAACGTTGCCGTCCATCTCAAAGGTTACGCCGTTTCTGAAATCGCCTGCTGATACCATATTTTTCACCTTATGACGCGCAGCCTCTAACAGCCGCCGCGCCAAAATCCTTTCCTCTTCTTTGTATATAATAATACATACTATGTGATTATTTTATACTATTTCGTTCTATATTGCAAGTACTTTTGCAGGAAAATCATATATTATTCCGCCGGATATATTCGTAAAGCGTCTATGAGTTTTACACTCCTTGCGGCTGCCGGCGCGATCTCCGCGAGCAAGTCCTGAGTGTGACTGAGCAGGAAGCGTCCCATATTAGACCCGAGCAGCGAAACAGCAAAGCCTGTCAACTGTCCCACAGTTTTACCCTTTATACCGATGGCAGCCGTTTTAATAAACGCCGCGCCTTCCTTGGTCTCTGCAAACTCGACCGCCGTGTCGCAAAGTATGGCGCTGACAAGAGCACGGTCTGTTTCAAGGGCAAGCCTGTTCTTTTCCGTTGATGATACGCTCGCCTTTACGACAGGATCAGCGGCAAAAGCAAGATTTTTGACCGCCGCGTCAAACTGTTCCTTGGTCATGGGAAGCGTGGTCTCCTTCTCCCCGTCATTATCGAAGTCAAAGCCGGCGGGTTCCTCTTCAGTGCCGGTTATATATTTCTTATCTATTGCGTTCCAAATAAGGTCAGCGCTCAGATCCATGTCCTCCAGCATATCGTTGAACTGGAACATATAAAACAGGTTCTTGTCCTGAAGCAGACTGCGCACAAGATCGTTGACAGTGCCGGAATCAAGGGCGTATAACAGCTTGGGCAGAATGTCGATCGCCGCGTTCACGCCGCCTTTCTGAATGTTCATAAGTAGATCCGCGGCGGGCTTGAAGGTCAGGTATGCCGCTGTACGGAAACGGGCGTGACTGTCTGCGCCGGGAGCGGTTTCCGCCTGCGTGACAAGCTTTGTGAACTCAACTGAGCTCATAGGAACCAATCCAAGCAACTCATAAAGGGGTATGAACAGGTTATAATTACCCACTACGTATTCGCCGTTCTTTACTGAATCGGTGAAGTCCCCGAGGATACTGCGGACATTCAACTGTGTGCAGATCTCCGAAATCGAGCAGAAGAAAGCGTCAAAGAAGCCGTAAGCATCGCCGTCCTTAAAGCCGAAATCCGCGCTTGTAAATTCAATATCGCTGTCCGCCACATCCGTCACGGTCAGCACACCTTCCTTGTCGGCCTTAATAAACTTATCCGCGGCGCCGGCGAATTTTTCATCCTGCTTAAGACCGTCCGCGATCAGTCTGCTGGTAAAGACGTATTTGATAAAGCTGGCAACGGCTGCAAGGGATGAGTCCGATTCAAGCTTTTGGGAAATAGCGTCAACTATGCTGTCTATCACAACAATAATGCTCTGACCGGTCAGAACATTGTCCGAAAGTTCGGACTTGATTTTTTCGTCCGCGTCAGTCAAAATATTTGCCGCCAGAACAAACCTTTCTGCGTTGTTCTGTTTTACCTTGGGATCTTGCAAAACCGTCTTGACATAGACCGACGTGTCAACGGCATTGTCTGCCGGCGACGGCAGGATCTCTTCCGCAAAGACGGTCATGACACCGGAAAACATCATAGCAACTGCGAGAAGTATGGATATAAATCTTGTTGTTCTTTTCATGCTTTTACCTCTATTCTTTATTTTTCGTTTTGTTACCGCCGTAACATGGCGGTACACAAATCATGTTAATATAATATCACAAAACAGAATACGCTTCAATAGAAAAACCGCGGGCACAAAGCCCGCGGCAAAATTCTGTTGAGTTGTTTTAAATCAGCCTATCATACTGGCGACTTCGTCTGCGAAGTTGTCTTCCTTCTTCTCGATGCCCTCGCCCTTTTCATAACGGGTGAAGCCGGTGATGTCGATCTTCGCGCCCATGGTCTTGGCAACGTTTGCAATGTAGCCGCCCACAGTGCCCTCAAAGAGGTCTGCGCGTACAAAGGTCTGCTCAAGCAGGCAGATCTCCTTAAGCTGCTTGGAAACACGACCCTCTACCATGCCGACAAAGATCTTGTTGTCAACGATATCGTTCTTGCTCTCAACGGCAAGCTCCGCAAGGGATGCGTATGCTTCCTTTGAAAGGAAGTTGAAGAGGAACTTCATGTTGCTCTTCTTTTCTTCGTAAATAGCGATGTCCTCGTCGCTCCAACGCTTATCCGCGCAAGCCTTCTCGATGAGGCTCTTGAGGATGGGAACGGGAAGTGAATCGGGCTTGTTGAGAGCGCTGTCAACAGTGATCGACCTGAGCTTTGCAAGCTCGTCTGCAGAGATGTCGTCCTTCTTGAGATACTCGGGGCGCATAGCCGCGACCTGCATAGCAACGTTTCTGCCCATCTCGATGAACTCAGCCTTGTCAGCCGCGTCTGTATCAAATGAAACAAGAACGCCGACAGAGCCGCCGCCGTGGATGTAGGAAACTGCCGTGCCCTCAACGAGGACAAAGCGACGAAGCTTCATGTTCTCACGGATCTTGAGGAAGAGCTCCTGGATAGCTTCGGCAACTGTGGTGTCGCCGTCTGCGATCTTAGCCGCGTTGAGCGCATCAACATCAGCGGGCTTGACCGCTACGACTGTCTTTGCTATCTGATTTGCAAGAGCCTTGAAGTCGGGGTTGTTTCCCACGAAATCGGTCTCGCAGTTGAGTTCTACAAGAGCGGAAGAGTTTGCGTCATTGTAAACGCCGATAACGCCCTGAGCCGCTATACGGCCAGCTTTCTTCGCTGCGGAAGCAAGTCCCTTTTCACGAAGAAAATCCACTGCCTTATCCATATCGCCGTCGCACTCGACAAGCGCCTTTTTGCAATCCATCATACCTACGCCGGTTCTTTCACGAAGAGCCTGAACATCCTTAGCTGTGAATGCCATAATAAATACCTCCGATATTTTTATTCAGAATATGCCCGCACTTTTACGGTGCGGGCAATATAAGTTTAGTTTGATTATTCAGCAGCTTCTTCAGCCTCTGCCTCTGCGGGAGCTTCCTCAGCCGCGGGAGCTGACTGCTCGCCCTGTCTGCCCTCGATAACAGCGTCTGCCATTGCCGCGGAGATAAGCTTTACAGCGCGGATAGCGTCGTCATTGCCGGGGATAACGTAATCGATCTCATCGGGATCACAGTTTGTGTCAACGATAGCGATGATCGGGATACCGAGCTTCTTGGCCTCGGAAACAGCTATCTTCTCCTTGCGGGGATCAACTATGAACATAGCCGCGGGCTGACGTCTCATACCTGTGATACCGCCCATGAACTTCTCAAGCTTCTCTATTTCAAGGTTGAGCTTGATGACTTCCTTCTTGGGAAGCATATCGAATGTGCCGTCCTGCTCCATTGCTTTGAGCTGAGCAAGTCTCTTGATCCTGCGCTGAATGGTGTTGAAGTTTGTGAGCATACCGCCCAGCCAGCGAGCGTTTACATAGGGCATACCGCAGCGGATAGCCTCTTCCTTAACGGACTCCTGAGCCTGCTTCTTTGTGCCCACGAAAAGGATCTCATCACCTGACGCGGCGATGTCACGGATCACCATGTAAGCTTCTTCAAGCTTTTTGACCGTCTTCTGAAGGTCGATGATGTAGATTCCGTTACGCTCCGTGAAAATGTAGGGAGCCATTTTGGGGTTCCATCTTCTGGTCTGATGACCGAAGTGAACGCCCGCCTCGAGCAACTGTTTCATTGATACTACTGACATATTTTTTCCTCCTTAAGTTTAATCCTCCATACAGGGTTTTATTTGACCCAAACGCCTCTTGAAAGCAGCGGCGCAACTTGCGGGCCCGCCCCATATGTGCGAATTGCTGTAGAATTATAACACATTATAATAAACAATGCAAGGGGTTTTTGCATTATTTTTTGCGGAATTTTATTTTAATTTTGCCTGTCAAATATCTTCTCCAGCTCCGCCACGGTGGATATTATCTGATCCGGTGCGGCTTCCCTGCGAAGCTCCTCTGCTGTAAATGAGGTGGTGACCCCGGCGGTGAGCATTCCGCCCGCCTTTGCCGCCAATATGCCGTTCACCGAGTCCTCTACAACAAGGCAGTTTTCCGGAGCAACGTTTATCCGCTCCGCCGCCTTGAGGAACACCTCCGGGTCGGGCTTGAATTTTGTAACGTCGTCGCCGCTGATGATACAGTCAAACAGGCTCTCCTCAACGCCGATCTTATGTATGTTATGCCTGACCTTTACAAGATCCGCGGCGGAACAGAGGGCGAGCTTATATTTCCCCTTGAGGGAACGCAGGAGCTTGCTCTCGTCGCAGTAAAGGACATCGTCCGCCTCTGCGATATATCTGCCGTAATATTCATATGCCAGAGCCTTCATCCCGGGGACATATTTCACCCCGTGCTTTCCGGCAAGACCGCCTAAAAATCTTTCCTCTCCGCCGCCTATGTATTCGGGGCTCATATCCTCCGGCGCCGCTTCCACACCGTATTCCTTAAGGGAATCCACCGCGGCGCGGAGCATAATGCCCTCGGAGTCTATAAGCACCCCATCCATGTCAAATAAAACAGCCTTTATTTCCATCATGACACTATCGCCTTCATCAGCTCCGCAAGGGGCTTTGTGTCCACCACGGAAAGCCAGTGGGCGTCCATGCCGAAGTTGAAGCACACGCCCAGCTCCTTGCCCATGTACCACATACGTCTGGTGAACACAGGATCGCTGTTTACGGAGAAACAATTCAATTCAATGGCGACGCCGTTATCCCTTGCCAGGGTGAGAAGATCCCCCAGTTCATTATCGGTAAGGGACGCGGCGACGGCATTTTTCTCCTCAATGGCGTTTATATACCTGCCGGTAAAGGGGTGGGCGATACAGTCCACCTCTTTGTTGGTTTTAATCAGGGTCGAGATCATTTCCAGTCCGTGAAGGGCATAACCTCTGGGGGATTTATCCTCTGGATGCTCCCAGTAGTTCACATGATAATGGTTGGGGGCGTAAAGCCTGTAATCCATGCGCAGACGGGTCTTTTCGTTTTCAAGGGTCTTGCCCACGCCGCACAGGGAAAACTCACTGCCGAAAAGCACCATCACCGGACTTTTCTCCTCACGGTACTGCATACGAAGCTGCTCATACCTCTCCACGCACTGCTTGTCCGTGGTCTCATTGGTAAAGTGGTCTGTTATGGCGATTATCTCCAGATCTGCCTTCTCCGCTTCCCTGAGGATGGCGGAAAGGGTCATCTCCTCCTTTGCGCAGGCGGAAAAGTTCGTGTGGATATGCAGATTCTGCCTCGCAAGCTCGTCTATATCATATATGGGATCATGTACGTACATCAGCGTCACACTATGCAAAAATGCATCCTTTCGATTTGTCAGTCGTCCTCTCTGTCCCTCTCGTCAGCGTCCTCCGGTTCCTCTTGTTCCGTGGTCTCGCCTTCGGTGGTCTCATCTATTCCGGAGACGGGTTCCGTTTCCAGAACTGTGACCTCGTTTACTTCCGGTGGCAAAGTGACCGGGACCTTGGTCTCGCCTGTTACTATCTCCCCGACTTCTGTTGCCTGTATAGAGGCGATGAAATATGACCCGCTGTCCTTACGCAGGGTGATCTTCATGTATTTCGCGGGCTCCGGCTTGACGTAGTTGCCCTGTACGTCCTGCGCCCAGTCGTTTCCGCTGACGTAGCCCACGGTCAGGATTATTGATGAACCCTTGGAGGCGATCTTCACCACCGAGGGTGTGTATGCGGGCATAACGCCGGTAATGGGAACGATGTACTGCTTGTTCACGCTGTCGTAAACAAAGGTGTAGGAATCGCCGGTGATATCTGTGTGTATGGGCTTGAGCTTGTCGCCGAACAGTTTTGCAAACTCTGTTTCAACGTCTGTCTGGGGCACTATGAGGCCCGGATTTTCCCCTGTTGTGATCTCGTAGTTGTTGGGGGAAGCGTCGTCCTCCAGCAGTGCCCAAAGGGAAATATCCAGCAGCTCCATCATGTTCGCCTGCTCGATGTCGTCAAAGGGCGTGGGGTCGTTCATAACAACGGGCTTGAGGAATTTTTCGTACTCGGCGCGCTGTTCCGTCTTGTTGGCAATATTCTCTATCTTTTTGACCACCCGGGAGCCTATGGAAACGGCGCCGACTACCGCAAGGGCGAATATCAGCAGACCAAGAGGGAATGCCCAGCGGTGACTTCTGCGTCCCGGTTTCTTTTTTGATTTCATAGGTGTACTCTCCTTCCCTTGATCACCTGATCTGACCTGAGCCGAGAATAATGAATTTTTCGCTGGTCAGCTTGTCAAGTCCCAGCGGTCCTCTTGCGTGGAGCTTCTGGGTGGATATTCCTATCTCGGCGCCGAAGCCGAACTCGCCGCCGTCCGTAAATCTTGTTGAGGCGTTCACATATACCGCCGCGGCGTCCACCTCGTCCAGAAATTTCTGAGCCGCGTTATAATCCTCGGTCACTATGCATTCGCTGTGACCTGTGCCGAAGCGGGCTATGTGCTCTATTGCCTGATCGATATTGCTCACCACACGGGCGGAAATAATATAGTCAAGGAACTCCCTGCCGAAATCCTCCTCAGTGGCGGGGACGGCGTCGGGAAGTATGGCGCAGACCGCCTCGTCTCCGCGTATTTCAACGTTCTTTTCTTTCAGCTTTTCGTTTACTGCAATAAGAGCAAGCTCCGCGATATCCTCATGTACCAACAGGCTCTCGCAGGCGTTGCACACGGATGGTCTGGAGGTCTTGGCGTTGAACACTATCTCCGCCGCCATGTCTATATCCGCCGCTCTGTCTATGTAGACGTGGCAGTTGCCTGTTCCCGTTTCTATGACCGGCACGGTGGAGTTTTCCACCACGGCGCGGATAAGTCCCGCTCCCCCTCTGGGGATGAGCACGTCAACATATTCATTCATTCGCATGAGAGCCGTGGCGCTGTCCCTTGAAGTGTCCTCCACAAGGGATATCACATCCTCCGGCAGACCTGCCTCAGCGACCGCTCCGCGCATGATGTTCGCAATGGCGATGTTGGAGCTTATCGCTTCCTTGCCGCCCCTGAGTATAACGGCGTTGCCCGACTTAAGGCACAGAGCCGCCGCGTCCGCCGTAACGTTGGGACGCGCCTCGAATATGACGGCTATAACGCCTAAAGGCACGGTGACCTTGCGTATTTTAAGACCGTTGGGTCTGGTCTCACCGTAGAGTACCCTGCCCACCGGGTCGGCGGCGGCCACAAGCTGGCGGACACCTTCCGCCATACCGTTTATGCGCTCTTCATTGAGGGTAAGTCTGTCCACCATTGCGGGAGCCATGCCCGCCGCTTTCGCGCGGTCGATATCCTCTTTATTTGCCGACAGTATTTTTTCCGTATTTTCATAAAGAGCCTTTGCTATCGCCTCAAGAGCCCTGTTCTTCTGCGTACTGCCTGCCCGGGCAAGCACACGGGCGGCTGATTTTGCTCTGCTTCCGAGAATTCTGATATCCATAATTACGCTCCCTGTACTGATTTATTTTGACGCCTTTATGACGGTGCCTATCTGCCTGCCGTCAAGAAGCTTGTATAAGTCCGTGGGGTCCGCGCCGTTCATTATCACGGTGTCTATTCCCGCATCTCCGGCGATCTTAGCCGCCTGGAGCTTGGTGACCATGCCGCCTGTACCCAGCTTTGTCCCGCTGGGTCCTGCAAGAGCCATTATTTCATCTGTCAGCTCATGGACCACCGGAACGATGTGCGCGGTCTCGTCCTCCTTGGGATTGGCGGTGAACAGCCCGTCAATGTCCGTAAGGATAATGAGCAGATCGGCGCTCACCATCTTTGCGACTATGGCGGAAAGACTGTCGTTATCTCCGTAAACGATCTCATCCACCGCCACACAGTCGTTCTCGTTTATTATCGGGATCACCCCGTAATTGAAGAGCTTTTCAAAGTTGTTCATCAGGTTTACCCTGCGTTCAGGATCCTCAATGTCGCTCCTTGTGAGCAGCACCTGACCCACAACTTGACCGTACTCGCTGAAAAATTTGTCGTACATGAACATGAGCTCGCACTGCCCCACGGTGGCGGCCGCCTGCTTGTCGGCGGTCTCCTTCGGCTTAGTCTTCATGCCCAGCTTGCCCGCGCCCACGCCTATCGCGCCGGAGCTGACAAGCACCGTCTCATGCCCGGAATTCTGAAGATCAGAAATAACGGATGTGAGCTTTTCCATCCTTCTGATATTGGTCTTTCCCGTGGAATGGGTGAGGGTGGATGTACCCACCTTTATTACTATTCTTTTTGCGTCCTTTACAGTGTTCACTGCTTTATCTCCTCATTGTTCAGATATTACCCAGGATCTCATCAACGGTGCCGCGGTACTGCGCGGCGTCTTTTCCCTTGCCCACAGCGCATACGGTAAGCCGGCTCAGGTCGAATATCTCCCCGGAGACCCTTCTCAGATCCTCAAGGGTGACGCTTCTTATTTTGCCGATGATCTCATCCTCGGTTTCTATGCGGTTATATAAAAGCTCATTGCGAGCCATTCTTGACGATCTTGATGCCATGGATTCCAACCCCATGACCACCGACGCCACGGATTGCTCTGTGGCGCGGGAAAGCTCCTCCCGGGTAACGGTGAAGGGGAACTCCTTGACTATCCTGAGAGTTTCCTCCAAAGCCTTTCTCTCCGCGGAGGGTGCAAGCCCCATGGAAATGCCCGCCACACCCGCATTGGTGTAGCTCGCGTTGAAGGCGTCTACTGAATATACCAGACCCAGCTCCTCCCTAAGTCGCTGAAAGAGCCTTGAGGAATTCGCGCCGCCCAGCAGATTGACCGCAAGATTCAGGGCGTAATAGCGCTCATCTTCCCTGACTATGCCCGGCATGCCTATAATGAGCTGATTCTGCTCAAAGTCCTTTGGGACAAACACCTGAGTCTGCGTATATCCGGCAGTCGGCATGGATAAAAGATTACCTGTGTTCGCCTTGGAGCCGAAAAATTTTTCGCACTGCGCCGTGACCCGATCTTTGTCGAAATTCCCGCAGAAGGCAACGGTCATGCGCTCCGGCACATAGGTATTTTCAAGCCTTTTGATAAGATCCTCCCGTGTGACCGAGGAAACGCTGTCCCTTGTACCAAGAATGTTGCGCCCCAGATCGCTTTCGCTCCAGACGCTCTCGTAGAATTTGTCAAAGCACAGATCCTCGGCGCTGTCCTCATACATGGCTATTTCTTCTTTGATAACGCCCTTTTCAAGCTCGATGTCCTTTTCGTCGAACTTTGAATTGCAGAGCATATCGCCTATTATATCCACAGCCTGCTCCGTATGCTCCGCAAGGGTACGGGCATATATGCTGGTGTATTCCTTTGTGGTATATGCGTTAAGGGCGCCGCCGATGGAATCCATTTCCTTTGATATGTCAAAAGCGGATCTGTCGGCTGTACCCTTGAAAAGCATGTGCTCTATAAAGTGGGAAACGCCCGGGACCGTATCGCTTTCGTATCCCGAGCCGCTGCCGATACAGAAGCTTACCGTACAGCTCCTTGCTCCCTCGACCCTGTCAAGCAGGATTCGCAGACCGTTGGGCAGTGTGATCTTTTCCATATATCAAACACGCCCTCTCCGGTTATTTCTGTTAAAGACCACATCGTTTTCCATGCCTTCTTTTGTTTCAAAGACCAAAGCCGCTCCTCCGAACATGATCTTATCCCCATGCTGTATCTGCTGAGTTTTTTTGATCTTTTTGCCGTTTACGAACACGCCTACGCTGGAGCCGGTATCCGTAACATACCATCCGTCACGCCTACGGCTTATGACCCCGTGATAACGGGAGGTGGTATTGTAATTGAAAACGATGTCGTTTGATGAGTTTCTGCCTATTGAGTTTTCCCAATATATCAAATCTATCCTGTCACCGTTGGCGGTATTTCTCAGATATGCCTCGGGAGGCGACGGAAGCCTCTGCCTAAGCAGAGAAACGACGCAGGGGATCAAAACCGCCAGCCCAAGGAGCGACAGCAAATATCTTGATCCGGTAAGAAAAACTTGACTCATTTTTATATCCTTTTTCCGATTTTATGTTATAATATAGTATAGAAACCGAGCTTAAAACTCAACAGGGAGGAACTCATATGAAATATGCCTCTGCTATTGCAGTCTTTATCTGCCTTGTCTGTACCCTCTGCGCCTGCGGGAACGGGAAAAAGCCCAACGTGTCTTTGCCCCAGACTATGACCGTCCTGCACGAAAGCACCACAAGGAGCGAAGAAAAGATACTCTCGAATATGTGGAGCATCATTCCCGAATACACCGGCTCCGGCACAGTTTCAACGGTCAGCGAGCTCAACCCCGCCGACAAGCATATCATGAGCGCAAAATACGATTTTGCCAAACAGGACGATATCCTTGCCTATGTTTTCAGCCTGAACCTGCCGGACGAATGGGTACCGCCTCAGTATAAAGGGGACAGCTACTGCATCGAGCATAAATACGGCGAATCCCATTCGGTGAGGATAAGCTACATCCCCACCGAAAAGGAAAACAATTTTGAAATAACAATAACTATGTATAAGCCTGTCAATTGACAGCAGGGATCATAACAGATCGTAGGCGTCTGAATTTTCCCAGTTGTGCCAGACTGCCTGAACATCGTCGTTATCGTCAAACATTTCAAGCATCTTGCCCATGTTCTTTATGTCATCCTCGTTGGTAAGCTCCGTGTAGGTGGAGGGGATGTATTCCACCTCCGCTGAAAGGAACTTGTAGCCCTTTGCCTCAAGAGCGTCACGGACCTTGCCCATGTCGTTGGGCTCTGTGCGCACGTCGAAGATGCCGTCGTCGGTAAGGAAATCCACGGCGCCTGCTTCAAGAGCGGCATCCATGAGAGCCTCCTCCTCAACGCCCTCCTGCTCAATGGCTATAACTCCCTGACGGGTGAACATGAAGGACACGCAACCTGACGTACCCATGTTTCCGCCGTACTTGTCAAAATAGTGACGCATCTCCGCGGCGGTACGGTTGCGGTTGTCGGTAAGGGTCTCCACTATAACGGCGATACCCGAAGGGCCGTAACCCTCATAGATTATCTCCTCATAGTTGTCGGCGTTTCCTTCGCCGGCGGCTTTTTTGATTATGCGCTCAATGTTATCATTGGGCACGTTGTTTGCCTTTGCCTTGGCGATAACGTCCTTAAGCTTGGAGTTTACCGTGGGGTCGGGTCCTCCCGATTTGACCGCTACGGCGATCTCACGGCCGATCTTGGTAAAGACCTTGGCGCGCTGATTGTCCGTCTTTTCCTTTTTGCGCTTGATGGTGCTCCATTTTGAATGTCCTGACATAAATAAACCTCGCTTCTGTTTTTATTTATTTCATTATAATTATATAACTCAATCACTCCGAGAAGCCCTTGCCAAGGATCTCGGATGCGCGGGTTATTATTGTAAAGTTGCCCGGATCTGTCTGTTCGATCAGCTTCATTATTCTTGAAACCTCGTTGTTGTGTACCACGCAGATGAGCATATTCCGCTCCTGCCCGGTGTAACCTCCCTTTGCGGGAAGCACGGACACGCCCCGGGGATAAGTTGAGATGATCTTTTCCGTGATCTCCTCCGCGCAGTCGGTGAAGACCATAAGCATCTTGCCGCCGCCCATGCCGTAAAGCACATAGTCGATGACCCTGGTGCTGGTAAATATGACTATCGCGGCGTAGAGGGCGCTCTCCACGTTGCGGAAGACCACCGCGGCAAGGATTATCACCACTGCGTCCACTGCAAATATCACGCTGCCGATGGGTACTCTTGGGAATTTTTTGCGCACAAGTCTGGCTATGATATCCGTGCCGCCTGTGGTGGCTCCCCGTTTGAGCACAAGGGAAAGCCCTACGCCGGAAAGCGCTCCGCAGAACAGAGCCGCCAGGAGCCTGTCCCCTTCATATTTGGGAAGTATGCCGCTGAAAACGTCCAATATAAGGGATAACATTCCCGTCACCCACAGGGTACGCCACACAAAGTTCCTGCCCAGAAATATCCACGCAAGGATCATCAGCGGGATATTCAGCACAAAGTTGGTAAGTCCGATGGGCGTGTGGAGAAGATAGTTGATGATTATCGCCACACCCGACATGCCGCTCTGTGCTATCCTGTTTGGCAGGGCGAACATTATCACACCGCAGGAATAAAGTGCTGTCCCGGCAAGCCAGAACAGATTGTCTATTAAAAAGCTGCCGATATATTTCTTGTTTATCTTTGTCTTTTTGCTATTTTCTCCCATTATCTCTCCCGCTCTTCAATGGCGTCTGTTATAACTCCGAACAGCTCGGCGATACGCTCCGCCTCGCCGTTGAGATACAGAAAACCGAACAGCGCCTCAAGTCCTGTCGCCTTGTGGTAATCCTGCTCCGTGGAGCTTTTGGGCGTGTGGGAGGTGTGGGCGTTGCGCCCTCTGCGGAAGACCGCCTGTTCCTCCTCGGTGAGCATGGGGATTATGATCTCCGCCGCCTGTGACTGGGCGTTTGCGCAGACATGATCTGCAGAAAGAGAATGCAGCGCCTTTACCGGACGGTTTGCCTGTTTAACATAGTATTCCCTCATCATCAGCTCAAAAACCGAATCTCCGATAAATGCCAGAGTAAGGGGGCTGAGAAGTTTCGGGTTTGTCTCTCCGTTATGTGACAAAATCGAATTCAAGGTCATAGATCGAAACCGTGTCCCCTTCCTCAATGCCCTTTTCCTCAAGGGCTTTTATTATGCCGCTGGACTGCAGGATACGCTGAAAATACTGTAAAGATTCGTAGTCGTCCAGATCGGTGCGCTGAAGGATCTTTAAAAGCCATTCCGCCTCGACGAAATAAACTCCGTCCTCAACTCTTATGGTAAAGCCGCTGTCCTTTTTCTTTTCGAACAGCTCAACGGGGATCTCCTCCGCCTCATATCTGAGTATCGGCGGAAGCTCAGAGAGCATTGACCATATCTCGTTGACCACCTCCTGTGTGCCCATCAGGATCGGCGCACACATGGTCATAAACTTGTAGCCCTTGCCCTCGATATAATTCTTAAGCTTTTCAAGCTGTTCGTCGGAGGCAAGGTCTATTTTGTTGGCGACCACAAGCTGGGGCGCCTTTGCAAGCTCCGGGTTGAACTTTTCAAGCTCTGAATTTATCTTTTCAAAATCTTCTATGGGGTCTCTGCCCTCGCTGCCCGCCGCGTCAAGGATATGCACCAGCATACGGCAGCGTTCCACATGGCGAAGGAACTCGTGACCTAAGCCTATGCCCTCGCTGGCGCCCTCGATAAGTCCGGGGATATCCGCCATAACGAAGGAATTTCCTTCTCCCATATATACCACGCCCAGAACAGGCGTAAGGGTGGTGAAATGATAGTCGGAGATTATTGGTTTCGCCTCGCTGACAACGGAAACAAGGGTGGATTTGCCAACATTGGGGAAGCCGATAAGCCCCACGTCCGCAAGGAGCTTGAGCTCAAGGCTCACCTCCCACTCCTCTCCGGGAGTGCCGTCCTTTGCAAAGCGCGGAGTCTGCCTGGTGGGGGTGGCGAAGTGGGCGTTGCCCCAGCCTCCCTTGCCGCCTTTCGCGGCGACGAAGCGCTCCGTGTCGGACATATCCGCCATGACCGCGCCGCTTTCCACCTCGCGGATTATCGTCCCCCGGGGGACGCGGATGACAAGATCCTCCGCGCTTTTGCCGGAACGTCTGCCCGCCTCGCCGTTCTTTCCGTTTTCCGCCTTGTACTTGCGCTTGTATCGGAAATCCGAAAGAGTGGCAAGGTTGTCGTCCACAACAAAAACGATGTTGCCGCCTCTGCCCCCGTCCCCGCCGTTGGGGCCGCCGGAGGCTATATATTTTTCTCTGTGAAAGGCAACGGCTCCGTTGCCGCCGTCACCCGCCTTGATCTTGATTTTTGCTATATCTACAAACATAAATTACCCCGCGGGGCTCATCCCCGTCTAAAGTCTAAAATATATCTTGCCTCAGACAATCTTAAGTAACTGCCGACAAATTCAGAGTATGCAGATTGACAGGAAATAATCCATCAATCGGCGGTTACAGTAAAACACAGCCAGCCGCCGCTCTCCTTCCGGGAGGTGAGCCTGAAGCCGTTTTTCTCAAGTGCCTCGGTCACTTCCGCCTCCCGCATATCTATTATGCCCGAGGTTATGAACACTCCGCCCTCCGCCATAAAGGGGCGCACCTGAGAGCTGAGAGCTATTATGGCGTCCGCCACGATATTTGCAACGACCACGTCAAATTTGCCCTGAACCTTATCTGTAAGATTACCGTTTATAACCGTGAATTTTTCCGTTCCTATGCTGTTTGCCGCGGCGTTTTCCGCGGCGGTTTTGACCGCCAGTTTGTCTATATCCACTCCCACGGCCTTCTTTGCCCCGAGGAGCAGTGCCGCAATGGAAAGAATGCCGCTGCCGCAGCCTATATCCAGAACGGTGGTGTCGGGTGTGATACAGTCCTCCAGAGCCTCAAGGCAGAGCCTTGTGGTGTGGTGAGTGCCCGTACCGAAGGCAAGCCCCGGCTCAAGGTTCATGACCACTCTGCCCTGAGGATCATACTCGTCCTCCCATGTGGGACGGATGAGCAGCTTTTTGCCCACGGGGATAGGTTTAAAATATGCCTTCCAGTTGTTCTCCCAGTCCTCGTTCCTGCACAGCTTGGTGGAAATAGTGTTCTTTATCCCCTCGGCGGTGTACCGTTCCGACAGGAAACTCACCGCCTCCGCCGGATTTTCCTCCGGGGAAATATAGATATGCACAAAGCCCTTTGACCTGTCCTTTGCCAACAAGTCTTCGTCTATAAGGTCGATGTGGGCTATCTCCATTGCCTCCTGCTCAAGGGTGCGGTAATCCTCGATATATATGCCGTAGGGCACGACCATCTGAGCGATGTCGCTTGCCCTGTCAATATCATCGGCGTTTATTTCTATCAAAACTTCAGTCCAGTCCATTTGTCATTCAAGCCTCTGCAAGTTCTTTTATTATTTCCGCCTTGTCCGTACGCTCCCAGGGCAGATCTATGTCCGTTCTGCCAAAGTGGCCTTCAGCCGCAAGGGGACGGTATTTTACATCCCGCAGACCCAGCTTTTCGATTATGGCCGCCGGTCTCAAATCAAATAATTCGGAAACGATACTGCTGATCTTTTCATCGGAGACCTTGCCTGTACCGAAGGAATCAACATATATTGAAACAGGCTTGGCAACGCCGATGGCATAGGCAAGCTGCACCTCGCACCTGTCCGCAATGCCGGAGGCAACGATGTTCTTTGCCACATATCTTGCCGCGTACGCCGCGGAGCGATCCACCTTGGTGGGGTCCTTGCCGGAGAAGGCTCCGCCGCCGTGACGGGAATATCCGCCGTATGTGTCAACGATTATCTTGCGTCCCGTAAGGCCGCTGTCCCCGTGGGGACCTCCGATAACGAATTTGCCTGTGGGGTTGATATAGTAGGTGGTGTTTTCATCAAGAAGTTCCGAGGGAATGGTGGTTTTGATAACGTGCTCGATAATATCCCTGCGGATAGTCTCAAGGCTCACGTCCTCACTGTGCTGTGAGGACACCACCACCGTATCCACTCTCACCGGCACATTGTTTTCATCATACTCCACGGTGACCTGGGTCTTTCCATCGGGACGGAGGTAGGGAAGCGTGCCGTCTCTGCGAACGGCGGTGAGCTTCCTTGAAAGCTTGCCCGCAAGGGAAATGGGCAGGGGCATAAGCTCCTCTGTCTCATTGCAGGCGTAGCCGAACATCATGCCCTGATCTCCCGCGCCGTTGGCGTTGTATTTATCTTCGTCGCCCTGCTTTATCTCAAGGGAATTGTCCACGCCCAGAGCGATGTCCGAGGACTGCTCGTCAATGGTGGTTATCACCGCGCAGGTGTTGCCGTCAAAGCCCTTACTGCCGTCGTCGTAGCCGATGTCGCAGACCACTTCACGGACAAGCTTCGGCACGTCAACGTAGGTGCTTGTGCTTATCTCACCCATTACCCAGACGACGCCTGTGGTACAGCAGACCTCGCAGGCGACTCTGCCCTGCTTGTCCTTTGAAAGGATCTCGTCAAGGATAGCGTCGGATATCTGATCGCAGATCTTGTCAGGATGTCCCAATGTCACCGATTCGGATGTAAAAAGATGCTTTGCCATAATATTTCCTTTCTCCCCGGTTCAGCCCAGCCGCACCTCGTACCGTTTCATTCCGGGTCTTGTAATAACGGTACAGTAATAACCGAGGTCTTCCAATCTTTTTATGTTCTTTTTCTTTTGTCCCTTAATCTGGGAAATGTATTCAGGCGCCGCGTACAGCTCAAATCTGCCCTTCGGCGCGTTGTTTTTCTTAATTAAATCTAATATGTTTCTGTAGTATATTTCTCCGTCGCAAAGCTCCCGGAAGGACGGATGATAGGGACCCGCAAGATATCCTTCCTCCACGCCTCCGCCGGAATGAAGTCCCAGCCTTATCACCGTGATACCCGCTCTGTCGAACATGGGTATCAGCCCGGCGCAGAGGCTTACCGCCTCGTCAAGGCTTTGTGGTTTATATTTTCCTTCTTTATATAGTTCCGCAAGAGGGGTACTCTCCAGCACTATCGTGGGATATATCCTCACCGTTTCCGGCTCAAGCTCAATGAGCCTTTTTGCCGTATACACGCTCTCCTCATCGCTGCCGCCGTACAGACCGGTCATCATCTGGAGCCCCAGTGAAATGCCGTGGGCTTTTATCCTTTCCGAAGCATTTACAACGTCCCCGGATGTGTGTCCCCGCCTGTTGAGCCTGAGCACCTTATCGTCCATGCTCTGAGCGCCCAGCTCCGCCGCCGTGACCCCGTAAAATTTCAGGGTTTTGCATATCTCATCATCCACAGCGTCGGGACGGGTGGATATCCTTATGCCGGTTATGCGGTCATTGTCGATATATTTTGCCGCCCTTTCCAGCAGAGAGCACATATAGTTATATTCTATTGCCGTGAAGCTGCCGCCGAAGAAGGCTATCTCCATACCTTTGCTGTTTCCCACAAGCGCCACCTGTACCGCTGCGTCTATCTCCTCCGGTTCAAGGGGCTTTACGCTGCCGGATATGCTTTTCTGATTGCAGAAACTGCACTGGTGCGGGCAGCCCGCGTGGGGCACGAACAGGGCTATGTTGGTGTGTCTTTTCATACGCCCATCAGCTCAAGAGCCTGTCTTGCGGCCTCCTGCTCCGCCGCCTTTTTGCTCCTGCCCTCGCCCCTGCCTATAACGTTGCTATTAAGATGTACCTCAATGGTAAAGGTCTTGTCGTGGTCGGGACCTGTCTCGCCGGCAAGATAGTACTCCAAAACCTCCTCGGGGTTCTTCTGTACTATCTCCTGAAGCAGCGTTTTATAATCCTTGAACGCCTCCTGTGAATGATCCTCCCTTGCTATGAACCGAAGCACAAAATCCGAAGCCTTTTCTATGCCCCCGTCAAGGAAGATGGCGGCGATGACCGCCTCGAAGGCGTCCGCCAATATTGAAGGCCTTTCCCTTCCTCCGGTAGAATTTTCACCCTTGCCAAGAAGTAAAAACTCACCAAGCCCGATCTCCTGAGCAAAGATCTTGAGGGACTGCTCACACACAAGAGATGCGCGGAGCTTGGTCAATTGTCCTTCCGGCAAATTATAATTTCTGAAGAGATGATCCGCCGTAATAAAGCCCAATACGGAATCCCCCAGGAACTCCAGCCGTTCGTTGCACTTTGCCTGACTGTGATGTTCATTTGCGTATGACGAATGGGTAAGGGCAAGGTTCAGAAGCTCCGTGTTTTTGAATTTATAGCCTATTCTCTTCTGAAGCTCCGATAGATCACGTTCCATAGCTCTCCTCCTTTCCCGAGCATTTTTAAGTAATATCTATATCTTTATATCTTTCCAGCGCCCGCTGCGCCAGCTTTTCGTACCTGAGCTTTTTGTCTCTTATTTTTTCCTCAAGGGGAGGAAGTAAGCCGAAGCTGGCTCCCATGGGCTGGAAGTTTGTGACCGTGGTATCGCTGATGTAATGCGAAAGGGCGCCCAGCATGGTCTCCGCGGGCAAATCAAGCGGTTCTCTGCCGGTCATACGCCTTGCGGCGTTGATACCCGCAAGTATGCCGGAGGACGCGGACTCCATATAGCCCTCAACTCCGGTTATCTGTCCGGCGAAATACAGCCCCTCTCTGCCGAGAAATCCGAAGTCCGGACCCAGCAGACCCGGAGAATTTATAAAGGTATTCCTGTGCATGACCCCGTAGCGGACGAACTCCGCGTTTTTGAGAGCGGGGAACATGGAAAACACCCGTTTCTGCTCTGAAAATTTCAGGTTAGTCTGGAATCCCACAAGGTTGTACATGGTGCCTTCCTCGTTTTCACGGCGAAGCTGTAAAACCGCCCAGGGTCTGTGACCCGTGGCAGGGTCCCGCAGACCAACAGGTTTGAGGGGACCGAATCTTATGGTATCCGCTCCCCGGGAAGCCATGACCTCGATGGGCATACAGCCCTCGTACACGCCCTTCTTTTTGTCAAAGGAATGGGTCTCTGCCACCTCCGCGTTCACCAGTTCCCGGTAAAACGCCTCGTACTCCTCTTTGTTCAGGGGACAGTTTATATAATCGTCCTCCCCGCCCCGCTCATAGCGTGAGGCGGTAAAGGCGCGTGACATATCTATGCTCTCCGCGGTAACTATGGGAGCCGCCGCGTCAAAGAAACTCAGTGAGCCGCCGCAGAGCTTTTCGATATCCTCTGCAAGGGCGTCCGAGGTCAGGGGGCCTGTGGCGATTATAACCGTGCCCTCCTCCGGGATCTTTGTGATCTCCCTGCGTTCAAGGGTGATAAGGGGTTCATTTTCCACAAGTCCGGTTATGATCTGTGAATACTTCTCCCTGTCCACCGCAAGGGCTCCTCCGGCGGGCACACGGCACTTGTAAGCCGCCTCCACGCACACCGAGCCCAGCAGTTTCATCTCCGCCTTGAGCAGTCCCGCCGCGCTGCCTGTCCGCTCCGCCTTAAGGGAGTTTGAACAGACCAGCTCCGCCAGACCGTCATGGGTATGGGCGGGGGAATATCTGACAGGCTTCATCTCCGCAAGGGTGACATTGATGCCCCTGCGGGCAAGCTGAAACGCCGCCTCAACTCCCGCAAGACCTCCGCCTATGACAAGACAATCATTCTTCATCTTCTTTTCCCTTGCGCGCTTTCTTCTTTTCGTAGCCGCAGCCCTCGCCGTGACAGACGATCACTCCGCCTCTCTGCTTGAACAGGCTCTTGCCGCACTTGGGACAGGACTCGTTGAGGGGCTTATCCCAGGTAGCAAAGTCGCACTTTGGCCAGCTTTCACAGCCGTAGAATGTGTAACCTTTTCTTGAACGCTTCTCAACTATCTTGCCGCCGCACTTGGGACATTTTGCCTCGGTCTCAAGGATAAGGGGCTTTGCGTTCCTGCATTCGGGATAGCCGGGGCAGGCAAGGAACCTGCCGTATCTGCCGGTTTTTATTATCATCATTCTTCCGCATTTTTCGCAGGGAATGTCGGTGATATCCTCCTCAAGGGTTATCTTCGTGTCCTTCATATCCTCACGGGCCTTGCTGAGGGTCTTTTCAAAGTCATCGTAGAAGCCGTGGAGCAGCTCAACGTAGCTCTCCTTGCCGTTGCCTACCTCGTCAAGTGAGGTCTCCATCTTGGCTGTGAACCTGACGTTGACTATCTGGGGAAAACGCTCCTTGAGAAGCTTGGTGGTAGCCTCTCCCAGCTCTGTGGGATAAAGAAGCTTCGCCGAACGCTTGACGTACTCTCTCTTTATTATAGTTGTAATTATAGCCGCGTAGGTGCTGGGTCTGCCGATGCCGCTCTCCTCAAGAGCCTTGATAAGAGTTGCCTCGGTGTACCTGGCGGGGGGCTGTGTGAAATGCTTGTCGGGCTTGAGTTCCTTGAGCTTGAGCTTCTCTCCGTTTGAAAGCTCGGGCAGGTTTTTATTGTTCTCGCCGCTGTCCTCGTTGTCCGAAGCTTCTTCATACAGGGCAGTGAAACCGTCAAACTTGACCGCGTAACCCGATGCGGTAAACAGGCAGAATCTGCCCTGCGCCGCGTCGTCAGGTCTTGCCGCGATTATTTCCGCCTTTATTGTACTCTGAACACAGCTTGCCATAAGGCTTGCCATGAATCTCTTCCACACAAGGCTGTAAATTTTATACTGATCTGAGGTAAGACTGCTCTTGACCTGCTCCGGTGTAAGTGAGGGAACGGTGGGTCTGATAGCCTCGTGTCCGTCCTGAGCGTTTGAGCTTGACTTATAATATCTGGGCTTTTCGGGGAGATATTTGCTGCCGTAGGTCTTCTCTATATATTCGTTGCCCTGCGCTCTTGCCTCCTCCGAGATCCTCAGGGAGTCCGTTCTCATGTAGGTAATAAGACCGGTAGTGCCCACGCCTTTGATGTCCATACCTTCATAAAGCTCCTGAGCGGCGCGCATTGTGCGCTGCGCCTGGAAGCCCAGACGGCGGGACGCCTCCTGCTGAAGGGTGGAGGTGATAAAGGGAGCCGCGGGGAGTTTCTTTCTTGTGCCTTTTTTGACGGATTTTACGGAATACTCAGCCGAATCCAGTCTCTTTAAATACTTGTCAACAGTCTCGCCGCTGTCCAGCTTGACCTTGCCTGTTTCGTCCCCGTAGAAGGACGCGGTAAAGCTGCGTCTGAGAGTGTTTGTGAGCTTTGCCTCCAGTGACCAGTACTCCTCGGGAACAAAGGCTCTGATCTCATCCTCACGGTCAACAATGAATCTGACCGCCACGCTCTGCACTCTGCCCGCGGAAAGACCTCTGCGGATCTTCTGCGAAACAAAGGGGCTTAAACGGTAACCTACAAGCCTGTCAAGTATACGGCGCGCCTGCTGGGCGTTTACCAGAGCCATATCCACACTGCGGGGATGAGCCATGCCGTTCTGTATGCCGGTCTTGGTTATCTCGTTGAATGTGATCCTGTTCTTCTCATTGAGGTCAAGCCCCAATATCGTCGCAAGATGCCAGGATATAGCCTCTCCTTCCCGGTCGGGGTCGGCGGCAAGAAAGACTTTGTCGCTCTTCTTTGCCTTTTCCTGCAGGGTGGCCACAAGATTTTCCTTTCCTTTTATTATGGCGTACTTGGGCTCAAAATCGTTTTTTACATCAACGCTCAGCTTCGCCGCGGGAAGGTCGCGGATGTGTCCCATGGAGGACGCCACCTCGTAACCTGATCCCAGGTATTTTTTGATGCTTTTTGCTTTTGCGGGGGACTCAACAATTACTAAATTCGACATAATTTCATTCCTTCACAAATCAATATATCTTAACAAAATTTTTGCCTGCTTCAGCCCTGATGAGGCCGTTTATTTCCAGCTCCATAAGAGCGCTGTTTACCCTGGATATCGGCAGTCCGGTCACCGCTTTTATCTCGTTTATATGGATCGGTCCATCGCCCATCTTGTTGTAAATCTCGACGGCGTCCGGCGAAATGTCCTCGGGAGGGGCAGTGTTCTGCTGTTTTGCTTTTTTGCGCCCGGTGCCGTCCGCGGGATCGGGGTGACCGTAGATCTCCGGCGCGCTGTTTTCCGGCAGCGCCGATGGTTCAAGGAAGCCCCTGAGTTCATCGTAGGTCTTCGGCACCCTTTTCATCATCTTGTCGACGTTCAGCTTTGAGGGATATTTTTCCGCGTACCCGGACAGTACGTCAAAGGCGCAGTAAACCGCCTTTGTCCCGTTGCTGATAAGCTCGTTGGTACCGGGGCTGAGATTCCCGTAAAAATCCCCCGGCAGGGCAAACAGATCTCTGCCCTGTTTTTTAGCGAACCTTGCGGTGATAAGAGAACCGCTTCGCCTGTCCGCGTTGAGCACAACGACTCCGTCGCTCAAACCGGAAATTATCCTGTTGCGTATGGGGAAAGTGTATTTGTCTGCGTGGGTATCGGGAGGATACTCGCTGATCACCGCTCCCCTTTTCAGGATGTTCTCCCGCATCTCGCTGCTGTCCATAAGGTATCTTGCGTTGTGCCCGCAGCCCAGCACCGCCACGGTGGTTTTATCTATATCAAGGGCTCCCATATGTGAAGCAGTGTCCGTGCCGATCGCTCCGCCGCTGACCACCACCGCTCCCGCCGCCGCTATGGAGGCGCTCATCATCCTGATGAGATACGCTCTTTCGGGGGAAAGCTCCCGGGAACCCACCAGAGCTATTGTAACATTATCCTTAACGCAGCCGATATCTCCTTTGACATAAAGGACTACCGGATAGCATTTTATGTCCCTGAGCTTTTCGGGATAAATATCGTCCTCCGGCGTGACTGTTTCAATGCCCAGCCTTTTGCATTGCTCAACGATACGTACCGCCTCGTCTATGGTCTTTGTATTCAGGTTTTCGATTTGGGTCTCGTTAAATACATTTGATATCCTGCGCTGCATATCGGAGGCCTGATAAATATTTTCCGCGTTCCCGAATTCATCCAGAATATGCTCCACCGGGATATTCTGTCCTATGCCCAAAGCCGACTGAAGCCATATCCAGTAAGCTTTTTTATCCATAACATATCACCTTGCAAAGGTCATCAGTACTCTTCTTCCTCTGTATCATCCTCGTCCGGTCTGTCTGTGACCGCCGTGTCAAACAACGCGTCGGCAAACAGCTTCGGGTCAAAGGGCTGCAGATCGTCTATCTGCTCACCCACGCCTATGAATTTGACCGGTATGCCCAGATCGTTTTTGATGTTCAGCACAACGCCGCCTCTGGCGGTGCCGTCAAGCTTTGTGAGTATGATGCCGGTGACCTCCGCGATATCCTTGAATTCCTTTGCCTGGTTTACCGCGTTCTGACCGGTGGTGGCGTCAAGGACAAGCAGCACCTCACGATCGGAGTAGGGAAGCTCTCTGTCAATAACTTTATATATCTTTGCAAGCTCCTCCATGAGATTCTTCTTGTTATGAAGTCTGCCCGCCGTGTCGCAGATTATCAGATCCGCATTCCTCGCCTTGCCGGCGCAGATGGTGTCAAACACCACCGCCGCGGGGTCTGCGCCCTCTTTGTGCTTTACCAGCTCCACTCCCGCGCGGTCTGCCCAGACCTCAAGCTGCTCGATCGCCGCCGCGCGGAAAGTGTCCGCCGCGCCGAGGATGACCTTTTTTCCCTCCGCCTTGTACATGGCGGCAAGCTTGCCTATGGATGTGGTCTTGCCCACGCCGTTTACGCCAATGACAAGCATGATCGACGGCAGGGTTATCATGTCAACGGTCTCGCCACCGGACAACAGCTCGGCTACTATTTCCTTTATAGCCTGCTTGACCTTTTCCGGTGTACGAAGATTTTTCTTTGCCACACGGTCACGAAGCTTTTCGGTGATCTCCAGCGCCGTGTTCATTCCCACGTCGCCGGTGATGAGTATCTCCTCTAACTCATCGTAAAACTCGTCTGTTATTTCATTGCGCCCGTGGAGCGCGGTGTCGATGGCGCCGGCAACGCTTTCACGGGTTTTTTTTAATCCTAAATTAAGCCTTTTAAAAAGTCCCATAATTTTACCTCTTTCGGTAAATGATATTCATATCTGAAGATCAGAACAGATTTTTGATCCTCTCAACGGCTTCCGCTGTTCTCTGAGCGCTGCCGAAGGCGGTGAGCCTGAAGAAGCCCTCGCCTGCGGGACCGAAGCCCGCGCCCGGAGTACCAACGATGTTTGCCTTGCCGAGAAGCGCGTCGAAGAACTCCCATGAGGTCATTCCGTCGGGAGTTTTAAGCCACACATAGGGGGAGTTTACACCGCCCCATGCCTTGAAGCCCGTCTGGCTGAGTCCGGACTTTATGACGTCGGCGTTGGTGAGATAATAGTTGATGACCTCCCTGACCTGCTTTTTGCCCTCCTCAGAAAACGTCGCTTCGGCGGCTCTTTGGGTAACATAGGACACGCCGTTGAATTTTGTGCCCTGTCTTCTTGCCCAGAGCTTATTGAGGCTGACTCCGTCAAATACCAGCTCCTTGGGTACAATGGTATAAGCGCAACGGGTGCCTGTGAAGCCCGCGGTCTTTGAAAAGCTCCTGATCTCTATCGCGCAGGTCTTCGCTCCCTCTATCTCATAGATAGAGTGGGGCAGATCCTCGGTGATATACGCCTCATATGCCGAATCGTAAAGAATGACGCTGCCATGCTCGTTTGCCCAGTCCACCCACTTTTTCAGCTCCTCTTTCGAGATAGCCATACCGGTGGGATTGTTGGGAAAGCAGAGATAAATAAGATCCGCGTGTTCCTTGGGAAGCTCCGGAAGGAAATCGTTTTCCGCCCTGCAGGTAAGGTACACGAAGTTGCTCCACTCGTTTTTGTCGTTGAGGACTCCCGACCTGCCCGCCATGACGTTGGCGTCAACATATACGGGATAGATGGGATCGCAGACGGCGACCTTGTTGTCAACGGAGAATATATCGCTTATGTTGCCCGCGTCGCTCTTTGCGCCGTCGCTGACAAAGATCTCGTCGTTGTCCAGCTGTACGCCCCTTGCGACGTAGTCGTTCTTATTGATGGCGTTGACCAGGAAATCGTAGCCGTAGGCGGGGGGATAACCTCTGAATGTGCTCTCCTGCCCCATTTCGTCAACGGCTGAATGCATCGCCTTTATTACCGCGGGAACAAGAGGACGGGTAACGTCGCCTATACCCAGACGGATAATGTCCGCGTCGGGATTGTTCTGCTTAAACTCCCTGACCTTCTGATCTATCATGGAAAAAAGATAACTGTTCTGGATCTTCAAAAAATTGTCGTTGATCTTCATATTGGCAAAATCCTTTCAAGTAGTCCTTCAAATAATTTGTAATAAAATATTATACGCTGTAATCTCCCGTGCATATCGTTTCAGCGGGACCGGTCATGAACACACAGCCCGACTGAGAATCCCAGCGTATTGTGAGCTCGCCGCCCCGAAGTATCACGCGGATATCCTCGTCCTTGCGGCAATAGCCGTTGAGTACCGCGGAGACCGCGCTGGCGCAGGCTCCCGTACCACAGGCAAGGGTCTCTCCTGAACCCCGCTCCCACACCCGCATTTTGAAGGTGCTTTCGTCGACGGGCTGGATAAACTCCGTGTTCACCCTGTCGGGGAAAATGGGATCGTTCTCGAACAGAGGGCCGATCTTTTCAATATCCAGCGTCTCTGTGTCGTCTATGTAAACTATGCAGTGTGGGTTGCCCATGGAGACGCAGGTGATCTTATATTCTTTGCCTCCAAATGTAACGGGGACAGCAACGGCAATATCTCCCGGAAGGTTCACGGGGATGAGCTTAGGCGCCAATACAGGCTCGCCCATGTTTACCGTGGCTCCCGTGACCTTTCCGTTTTCAGTCTTCACCTTTATATATTTTATACCGCTGAGGGTCTCAAGAGCTATCTCGTCCTTGTCCGTAAGACCGTTGTCCCGAACATACTTTGCCACGCATCTGGTGGCGTTGCCGCACATCTTTGCCTGTGAGCCGTCCGCGTTGTATATGTCCATTTTGAAATCCGCGATATCCGAAGGCTCTATGAGTACAAGCCCGTCCGAGCCTATGCCGAAATGTCTGTCGCTTACCCTGACAGAAAGCCCGGAGGGATCTTCCACTTTTTCTTCAAAGCAGTTGACGTAGATGTAATCGTTGCCTGCGCCGTGCATTTTTGTAAATTTCATATTAACACTCCCCGTTTAGCTTTCCTGAACGTTTTTGATGATCTCGTTTATTGTGTTCTTAAGGGATTGGTCGCGCTGGATCTTGTTTTTTATCTCCTCTATGGAATAGAGTACGGTGGAATGATCTCTGCCGCTGAACACCTCGCCGATGGCCTTTGTGGGTATGCCCGTGACCTCGCTGATGATGTACATGGATATCTGCCTTGCCTTGGTGGTGTTGGCGTCCCTGCGTTTTGACTTGATGATATCCTTTTCCACGCCGAAGGTGCGTGAGACCTCGTCAATGATCTTTTCGATGGTCAGGGGGGTGGGTCTGTTCTCGCTCATTATATCCTTGATAGCCGCCTGAGCGGTGATAAGGTTCATCTGCATACCTCTGAGAGATACGAAGGCCTGCATTTTGTTTACCGCGCCCTCAAGCTGACGGATGTTGTTCTTCAGGTGACTTGCGGTGTACTGCACCACTTCATCCGGCAGATAGAAGTTCATAAGCTCCGCCTTGCGCTTGATGATAGCCATTCTCGTTTCAAGATCAGGGGGCTGGATGTCAGCTATCAGACCGTTCTCAAATCTTGTCCTCAGGCGGTCCTCAAGGGTGGTCATCTCCTTGGGGGGACGGTCGGATGACAGGACTATCTGACGCCCGTCCTGATAGAGGGCGTTGAAGGTATAGAAAAACTCCTCCTCGGTGGACGCCTTGTTGGCTATGAACTGCACGTCGTCCACCAACAGCACGTCGGCGCTGCGGTACTTGTCGTGGAATGCGCCCATATTCTTTGCCGCAAGGTGCTTGACCAGGTCGTTGGTAAAGGTCTCGCCCTGGGTGAAGATAATGTTAGCTTTGGGATTGTTTTTGAGTATCTCGTGCTTGATGGCGCACATAAGGTGGGTCTTGCCCAACCCGGAATTTCCGTAGATGAAAAGCGGGTTGTACGCTCCCCCGGGATTCGCCGCCACAGCCTGTGCCGCGGCGTGGGCGAATTTGTTGGACGAACCTACGACAAATGTTTCAAAGGTACTGCTCTCGTAGTTGTACCGGTTTTCGCTTTCCCCGTTTTCCTCGTAATCCGGCGGTACAAATTTAATCCCAACGGTGAAGCCCAGAACATTTTCAAAGGCCTTGACGAGCCCGTCCATAAACTTCTGCTCTATTATCTCGCCCTTGAACTTTTTGATAGCTATGACAGCGTTGCCGTCCTCCATGGAAACGGGGACCATATCTTTAAACCAAAGGTTATAAATAGTGTCGGAATACTCTTTTTCCAGCTCTTTCATAACCATATCAAACATCTCAGAAAAAGACTCCAAAACCTCTTGCCTCCTTTTTGCAAAAAAGAATTCGATACTATTCTATTATAATGGTATCAATGAGTATAACACAATAAAAATTGCATTTCAACATATTTTTTTCACAATTATATGTTTCTCAATTTAATTACTTATTATTTTTCGCCCGTCAACAATTCCTTGTCTGCTGCGCTCAGCGTATGTTTTTCAAGGGTTTTCGCGCTCTGTTTTTTGTTGACAAAAGGGGACCGATAAACTATAATTATTTTGTAAATTTGTTTTTGGGAGGATAAACCATGAAAAAATTTTTAAGCGTACTTCTTACGGCAATTTTTCTGTTTTCCATCACATTGATACCTGCGCACGGAGCCAGGGACTACGTTATAAATTCCCCCTATGAGGAAGTTGTCTGGAGCGGTGAAAACGCCTGGGGAGCCTATAAAGGCAACCTTCACACCCACTCTTCACTCAGCGACGGAGACATGAACTATAACGATATGGTCAAGGAGCATTACAGACAGGGCTTTGATTTCCTGGCGATGACGGAACACGGCATTACCGGAAAAGCATGGAACGAAGAACCTACCCGTCTCCCCCTCTATGCTTATCAAACTTTTCGCGGTCTTAGGGCTACCCCTCTTACGGACGAAGAATTCAAGGCTATAACCGAAGGTTCATACCCGGTTGACGGCGCCGAAAGGGGCAGGGGCATGACCTGCGTCACCGGCGGCAATGAGCTCAACGCCCTGACCGTTACCAAGTGCCATGTGAACGGTATGTTCCTGCCGGAGCATGTGGGAGACAATCATCTGGGCTATGAAAATAACCACGAGTGCGCGGTACGCCTTACGGACAAGGCTGGAGGCATATCCTTCATAAACCACCCGGGCGACTGGATCCCGTCTCCGAAACTGGAATCGGTCTCCGATCCGAAATACGTGAATTATTTTTCCGACATCCTTCTTAAATATGATTCCTGCCTTGGCATGGAGGTGTTCAATGAGAAGAACGCCGCCACGCCTTATGATCGCGTGCTTTTCGACAATGTACTCATGAGTTGCCTGCCCTACGGCAAAAAAGTCATAGCATTTTCAAACAACGACGCACACTTCCAATCCCATGTGGACACCTCTTTTTCAGTCTTCATGATGCAGGAAAACACCGTTGAAAACATAAAGGAAACCATGCAGAGCGGCTCCTTTTTCTGCGTCACAAGAAGGCTACCCTCCCACGAAGAATTGGGCCCGGCAACTGATCTTGACGCAAGGGATTCAGGGCTCCCCTATCCGGAATTCAAAGAGGTCTCCGTTGAGGGTCACAAGGTCACCGTAAAGGCAGTAAATGCGTACAATATCCAGTGGGTCGCCAACGGCAAGGTGATAGCGAGCAAGGACATCGAGCAGTCCGGAAACGAGACCACCTATGTTCTTGATCTTGACAGCGTTGAAGGCGCAAAGGACTTCCTCTACATCAGATGTCAGCTCCTGGGCAGCGGCGGCTGTACCCTGACTCAGGCTCTGACGATAGACGACGGCACAGCGCCTCTCAAGTACGAAGCGGACAACTCAGTCTCCGCAAAGCTTCAGAGATTCTGGTTCAGATTTTGCTCATTGAGGCTGTTTGCGATCATCAAAGTCATAATCGACGACCTCAAATAAACCCCGCCTGCTGCGCCCGCACGAGATGTGCGGGCGTTTTTGTTTATTCTTCTAAAATAACGCGCATTTTTTATAATAAAATCTCCAAATATCAGTTGATATTTGAAATAAGACTTGATATAATGACATATGTATACTTTTTATTATGCGTGAAATCGCGATTTTTCAGGCAAATTTTATTTTAAAGGAGTTTTTCACATGTTATACGGCGTATGTTCAGGCCCTGAAAACATTGAATTGATCAAGGCCTCAGGCTATGATTTCATTGAGGGCAACCTTACAAAGATCTGTCAGTGGACAGAGGAGGAACTCAAGGAAGTAAAGAAGAGGCTGGAAGCCGCTGACCTTCCCATGTACTGCTCAAACTGCTTTTTCCCCGGCAACATAAAACTTCTTGACGAGAGCGCCACTTCCCCCGCGGAAGCCCTCGATTATGTTAAGAAGGCTTTTGAAAGAGCCGATTATCTGGGCATACAGACTCCCGCCTTCGGCAGCGGCAATTCCAGAAGGATACCCGAGGGTATGGAGCCCGCCGAGGTGCACGAAAGACTTCTCAAGGTATTGCAGATGATGGGAGACGTGGCAAAAGAGCACAACATCACCATGGTCATCGAGCCCCTCAGCCACGAGGTGGCGGAAACGATATTCACCGTGGGCGAGGCTCTCAGCTATGCCCGTGAGCTCGGTCATCCCAACGTGAAGGTGCTTGCGGATACATATCATATGTTCATTGAGAAAGAGTCTTACGACGTGTTCAGCGAATGCAGTGACTTTCTCAAAAACATCCACTTTTCAAATCCCAATCCCCCTAACTGCAGATTCTTCCCCCACGACGTGAATGAATTTGACTATAAACCCATCGTGGATCAGGTCAAAGCCGCCGGTTACAACGGAAAGATAAGCATTGAAGCGCGCTTAATAGACGCTGATGTCGATATCCCGTTGGCAGTAAAAGTGATGAAACAACTTTTTGACTAATCAACTAATCATTAGAAGGACGTGCCTCATGGACACTTTGCAGGCAAAAAATTCAGTAATTGAAGCCGGGAAAAAGCTCGTGGGCGCCGGACTGATCATCGGCCCCTGGGGCGGTATCAGCTGCCGCATCGACGACAGGCTTTTCGCAGTCACTCCCATGGGACACCCGTTGGATGAACTCACTCCGGACGACATAATCGTCGCTGAAATAAATAAAAGATCTTTTTTTCGGAACTTCGCCTTATCCGAGGTCAGTCTCCACGGGGACTGCTACAGGCTCCGTCCGGAAATAAATTTCATTATAAGGACAAATCAGCTCAACGCTTCCGCTTTAAGCGTCCTGTCAAGAGACATCCTTGTTCAGGGCATTGACAACATAGAAAAAATCGGCAGAACGGTCAGGTGCGCGCAGTACGCTCTTCCTGGCACAAGCTTCCTGAGCAGGAACGTTGCCGGCGCAGCAGTCTCTCTGCCCTCAAGAGCTGTTCTTATCGCAAACAGCGGAGCCGTATGCATGGGCGAGAACTTCAACACGGCGTATTTTGTCGCCTTAACTCTGGAAGAGCTTTGCGAGGACCGATTCCGTTCCACCCCGAATACTCTTGGCGCCCCCTATGACAAGGACGTCTACAACAGCATCCGCAGGAGCAATACTTTTGTCCTGCTGGGCAAGGACGGGGAGAGTTTCACCATTCCCATGGAAGGGGCAGCGGACAGTCCCCTGCCCCGTGAGGCGGAGATACACCGGGCGATATATCAAGCCTATAGCAATGTACGCTGCATAAGTCACAGCGTGATGCCTTACACCCTTGCGGTTTCACGCAACGGGTACGGAATAAAGCCCCTGCTCAACGATTTTGCCGGCTGTGTTGGTATCGGCATGGCTTGCACCTCGCCGGAACCGGAGGAAATCGTGCGCAAGCTCAGGCATTCCCCGGCGGTGCTGGTCAAAAACAGAGGAGCCTTCTGCTGTTCGGACAGTCAGAGCAGTACCGCTCTGTTGGAAATGATCGTTGAAAAGGACTGTAAAGCGCAGACAGAGGCTTCCCTGATAAGCACGCCACAACATATCCGTCTCTGGGAGTCCGCGCTTATAAGGGCATACTGCCTCAGAAGAAAACGGAAAGGGAAATAACAAATGGAACAGAACGTTCAATGGTTTCCCGGACATATGGCGAAGACCCGCAGGCTCATAAAAGAAAGTCTGCCCCTTGTGGACGCGGTGACCGAACTGCTGGACGCCCGTATCCCAATGAGCAGCCGCAACCCGGAGCTTAACGGGCTCATTGAAAACAAACCTCATATAATCCTGCTCAACAAGTGCGATCTGGCGGACGAAAACGCCACCCGCAGATGGGTGAGCTTCTTTGAAAAGCAGGGAGCCTTCGTACTGCCTGTGGACTGCCGTTCCGGCAAGGGTCTGAACAAGTATCACACCCTTGTCCGGGAAGTGCTCAAAGATAAAATACAGGCGAATATAGACAAAGGCATGCCCGGCAAGGCTCTGCGCGTCATGGTTGTGGGAATACCCAACACCGGCAAGTCCTCCTTCATCAACCGCATGGCGGGAAAGGCCCGGGCAAAGGTGGCGGACAAACCCGGAGTTACCCGGCACAATCAGTGGTTCCCCATCGGCGACGGCGTGGAACTGCTGGATACGCCCGGCGTACTCTGGCCCAAGTTTGACGATCCTGCCGTGGGAGACAAGCTCGCCTTCATCGGTTCTGTCAAGGACACCATCCTTGACGCGGAGACCATGGCGGTAAGACTGCTGACGGTACTCATATCCGATTACGGAGACAGGCTGACACAGCGGTATAAAATAACCGGCTTTGAAGATAAAGATCCCTTTGAGGTGCTGGAAATGATAGGCAGAAAAAGAGGCATGCTCATAGGCGGCGGAGAAGTCGACACAGAAAGAGCCGCCGTGATGCTTTTTGACGAGTACCGGGAGGGCAAATTAGGCAAGATAACACTGGAGATGCCGTATGAGGGAGCGTGACAGGCATGACCTTTGAATATGAACAGGAGGCGCGGGCAGGCGGATTTTCCTCCGTCTGCGGAGTCGACGAGGCGGGCAGAGGACCTTTGGCGGGTCCGGTATTCGCCGCCGCAGTGATACTTCCCGACGGCTGTGAGATCGAAGGGCTCAACGACTCAAAAAAGCTCTCCGAGAAGAAAAGAGAACAGTTATTTGATATAATAATCGAAAAAGCCGAGGCTTACTCCATAGCCTCGGCGGACGAAAAAGAGATAGATGAAATAAACATTTTGCAGGCCACATTCCTTGCGATGAAAAGAGCGGTGGAAGGGTTGTCAACGCCCGCGGATTTTGCTCTGGTTGACGGGAACAGAACTCCCCCTTTGAACATACCCGTAAAGACCGTTATAAAAGGCGATTCTTTAAGCCCCTCCATAGCGGCGGCGTCTATTCTGGCAAAGGTCAGCAGGGACAGATTCATGTATGACCTTGCCAGGGAATATCCGCAGTACGCCTTCGATCAGCACAAGGGCTACGGCACAAAACTGCATTATGAGCTTATAGAGAAGTACGGCATATCCCCCGTTCACAGAAGAACGTTCCTCAAGAAAATAATAAACGGTTAAAACGGAGGGCGTCTTAATGGCTGCTAATTATACCGGAAAATGGGGAGAGATCTACGCCGCGAGACACCTCCGGGACAAGGGCTATAAAATAGAAAGCGTCAACTACCGGGTCAGAGGCGGAGAAATAGATATCATTGCCGGCAACAGGGATTACCTCGTTTTTGTTGAGGTCAAGACCAGAGGGCAAAACCCCTTTGATGTTCCCTCTGCGGCTGTTGATTACAGCAAACAGCGCAAGATCACCCTGACCGCCGCGGATTATCTCCAAAATTTTCCAACAGACCGACAACCCCGTTTCGATGTGATAGAGATCAGCATGGACAAGGATTATAAAGTCACCAGGCTGAGACATATCGAAGCCGCGTTCGACAGCCAGCTTTAACTCAGGCATCAATGACTTCGGTCATAAATATAAGTCAAAAAGGATGATACTCAATGAAGAAAATGAAGAAGAAACTCTTAGGTATTGCGGCAGCGATTCTTTGCGTCGCGATATTGCTGCCCGTAATGCTCCTGAGCGGATCTGCGGCAAGCGGCGATCTGCCAATAGTCGTGGCGTCTGACCTTCATATCGTTACCCCCGAGCAGTTCGGTTCTCTGGAAAGCAGGGACAACGGGCTGACCGACAGCGGCATGTACAGCTATGTAGATAATACCAAAGCCGCTCTTTCTGCGGAATCCACTGCAATATTTAAAAGATTCCTTTCTAACCTGAGCAGCACCAGCAGCAAGTATGTGCTCATCACAGGCGATATAGTGGACATGGGCAATGAGGCAGCCCACGCTTACGCCGCCAAAGAGTTTGCAAAGGCCGCAGAGAAAACAGGCAAGAAGATACTTGTTGTCCCGGGCAACAACGACGTCTGCTACTCTTTCAGCAAAGAGAAGTTTGAAGAAACATACAATAACTTCGGCTTTTCCGGCGCTCTTGCCCGTCATTCCGGTTCTCTCTCCTACACATATGATCTGGATGACAACTACAGGCTCATCGCCATCGACTCAACAGTATACGTTGAGGGCGAGAAGGTGGACACCGGTAAAATAAGCGAGGACCTGTTGAACTGGATAACAGCCCAGGCGGCTCAGGCGAAGGCGGACGGCAAAAATCCCATTGCAATGCTTCACCACAATGTTCTCAGACACACAAAGGGTATCTTCTCCATGCTCGTTGATTATAAAAAAGACTTCTATGTAGACGCTCCTTCAAATCTCGGAAACAAATTTGCGGACGCGGGCATAAAGTATGTATTCTCCGGTCATACCCACATCTTTGATATCGCCTCTAAGGCAACAGCAAAAGGCAACAGTATTTATGACGTGGCCACAGGTTCCCTTTCCGCCTATCCCTGCGCATACCGCAGAGTAACATTCTCAGACTCCTCAGTCAGCTTTTCCACAAAATACATCTCCAAGATCGACAAGAGCTATCTTCCCCGGGGCTATACCGAGGAACAGCTCAACAGCATGAAGGCAAGCCTTCAGGATTACGCATACGGCGTGGCTGAAACAAGCGTCAAGTACACCGTAAAAGGCATTGCCGACGATCCCAAAGCGATATCCGATAAGCTCGTTATAGAAGATCTTGACAAGGACGGCAGGCTTGCCGCAGAGATCGAAGACCTGGTTCCCGTTATCTATGAGTATATCGGCAGACCCATATACAAACAGGATCAGACTGACGGACTCAGCTTTGAAGAGCTTGCGGCAAAGTACAAATACACCCTGCCGGAAAGCAATTATGAGACCTGCTACGATATTGTTGCCGCGATCATCACAAGCCATATGTCCGGAGACGAGAACATCCGTTCCGGCGACGTGGAGATAAAACTTCTTAAGAATATAGCGAAGATCATACTCCTTGAGGCATTCAAGCAGAGGAACACGGACGTTTCCGCGCTTGCGGAGAAGCTTGGTCTGTCAAATCTCCGTGAGAACGTGTTCAATTACACCGCCTCCTTCGGCTTCAAGGAAACGGTCGCCAACCAGCTGGCGGATATATTCATGGCGCCTGTAATTGAAGGCTTCACCGTTGACGCCTATGAACCCGACGACAACAACGCCACCCTTCCCTCTTACTCAGCGGAGTCCATAATCCCCTCCGGGGCGGAAGCGGCATACATCATGTGCATAAAGGTCCTTGAGTTCATGGCCAGGATCGTCCACACGGTCTTCCATATCGTATAAATAATATAAAATTAAAATAACTGTTGCAACAGGCACATTATTTCTGCTATAATGTAAAGCCGATGTAATCACAGCGTAATATACGCTTTTCAAGAAGGGATGTACTACTAATGTTATATACCAGTACAAGGGACAGCAATGTCAGGGTTTCCTCCGCGGAGGCTATTACCCGGGGCATTTCAGGGGACGGCGGTCTGTTCGTTCCCGTGGAGATACCTCAGCTCACCCTTGACCAGATCGTAATGCTTTCCCGGCTCGACTACAAGGGCAGAGCCAAGGAAATACTCAAGCTCTATCTTACCGATTTTACGGATGAGGAGCTGTCGGACTGCGTGAACGGCGCCTACGGCGGCGGGAAATTCAGCAGTGAAAAAATAGCCCCCCTTGTCCCCATTGAGGAGGGCGTGGATATCCTTGAGCTGTGGAAGGGTCCCACCTGCGCGTTCAAGGACATGGCTCTCCAGCTTCTCCCCCATCTGCTTACCAAAGCCTCTGAAAAAACGGGAGACCACAAGACAATAGTTATCCTCGTAGCCACCTCCGGCGACACGGGCAAGGCGGCGCTTGAGGGCTTCCGGGACGTACCCAACACAAAGATAACCGTGTTCTATCCCAGGGACGGAGTCAGCCCCATGCAGAAGCTTCAGATGGTCACCCAGGAGGGCGGCAATGTTTCGGTAGTCGCCATTGAGGGCAATTTTGACGACGCACAGAGCGGCGTTAAAGAGATATTCACCGACCCTGAGGTCAACGCCGAGCTGAACAGTCACGGCATGATGTTCTCCTCCGCCAATTCCATAAACTGGGGCAGACTTGTCCCCCAGATCGTCTACTATATTTCCGCATACTGCGACGCGCTGAACGACGGAAGGATCGAAGCCGGCGAAAAGATAAATATAGTCGTTCCCACAGGCAACTTCGGCAACATCCTTGCCGCATACTATGCCCTGCGGATGGGATTGCCCGTGAACAAGCTCATCTGCGCTTCCAACAAAAACAACGTGCTCACCGATTTCCTTAAGACCGGCAGATATGACCGGAACAGGGATTTTTACGTCACCTCATCCCCATCAATGGATATCCTTATCTCCAGCAACCTTGAGCGCCTTCTGTATCTGGCAACGGATATGGACGACATGGCGGTGCGCGGCTGGATGCATGAGCTTTCCACCACGGGCAGCTACGATATCGGCGAGGATCTTTTAGGCAGGATACAGACGATATTTTCCGCCGGCTGCTGTGATGAGGAAGGCACAAAGGCGACAATAAACGGTCTGTTCAATTCTCAGGACTATCTCTGCGACACCCACACGGCGGTTGCGGTGAACACCTATTTCGGTTACCGCTCCGAGACCGGAGACGACACCCATACAGTCATAGCCTCCACTGCAAGTCCCTTCAAGTTCTGCGCCGGAGTGCTGGACGCTCTTGAGGTGGAGTTTGAGGGCGACGAGCTGGAAAAGATCCATCAGCTTTCAAAGGTCACAGGAGAGGAATGTCCTCCTCAGCTGGCTTCTCTCACAAGCAAGGAGATCCGCTTCAAGGACTGCTGTACCCGGGAGAACATGAAGGAAACCGTTTTGAGGCTTTGCCTGAAAGGTGAGTGAGCAATGTCACTTTTTGCCATAGGCGACACCCATCTTTCCCTGGGCGCGGATAAGCCCATGGATATTTTCAAAGGCTGGTCGGATTACGTGAGCAGACTTGAGACCAACTGGCGCCGCATCGTTGAGGATGACGACACGGTGGTGCTTGCCGGGGATATCTCCTGGGCGATGAAGCTTGAGGACACCTACGAGGACTTCAGATTTCTTCATTCCCTCCCCGGGAGGAAGCTCATCCTGAAAGGCAACCACGATTACTGGTGGACAACCAGGAAAAAAATGGACGCCTTTCTTGAGGCAAGCGGATTCGACTCCATACACATTCTCCACAACAACGCCTATCTTGCGGGCAATGTTGCGGTGTGCGGCACAAGGGGCTGGTTTTTTGACTGCGCCGATGAGGACGAAAAGGTCCTCAACCGCGAGGTGGGCAGGCTTAAAACCTCCATTGACGCCGCAAGAGCTTTAGGGGTGGAGCCCGTGGTGTTCATGCACTATCCCCCCATATCCAGAGAGCAGACCTGCGGGGAGTTATATGACCTGCTGGTCAGGGAAAATATCCGACGATGTTTTTACGGTCACCTCCACGACGCCTCCTGCAAGTGGGCGTTCATAGGAGAGTCCGACGGCGTAAACTTTTCTCTTATTTCGGGAGATTACCTGGAATTTTGTCCGAAGCTTATCGAAAAATTTTAATTAAAAAACGGACAACATGAAGGGATGACATATATCTGTCCGCTTTGCGTGGACAAAGCAAATTTTTATCGTTCATAATATTAGGAGGAATAAATAATGAGTCTGAAATCAGAAAAAACGGTAGAGATAAACGTATATGAGCTTGAGATCTCCATCAGCGCGGAGGATTTTGAAGCCGCTATAGCAAAGGTCTTTAACAAACAGAAGAAAAGGATAGCCATTCCCGGCTTCCGCAAGGGCAAGGCTACCCGCAGAATGATCGAAAACTACTACGGCGAAAACGTGTTCTATGAGGACGCGCTTGAGGAGATCTATCCCAAGGCAGTTTCCGACGCTATTGAGGAGGCAAAGCTTGAGACCGTTGACGCTCCCCACGACGTCGAGATAAAAGAGATCGGCAAAAACGGCGTTGAGCTCACCCTTAAGGTAACGACCAAACCCGAGGTGGAGCTGGGCGACTATAAAGGCATAGAGGCTGTCAAGCTTGACGCTGCTGTATCCGACGCGGACGTTGACGCCGAGATCGAGAGGCTCCGCGAGAGAAATTCCCGCATCGTCACCGTTGAGGACAGAGCAGCTCAGAACGGCGACATAGCCGTCATCGACTTTGAAGGCTTTGTTGACGGCGTGGCTTTTGACGGCGGCAAAGCGGAAAACCACAGCCTTACTCTGGGCTCCGGTCAGTTTATCCCCGGCTTTGAAGAGCAGGTCTGCGGTCACAATGTAAACGATGAGTTCGACGTGAACGTGACCTTCCCCGAGGATTACGGCGCGGAAGAGCTTGCAGGCAAGCCCGCTGTATTCAAGATAAAGCTTCACGAGATCAAGGTCAAGGAGCTTCCCGAGGTGGACGATGACTTTGCCAAGGACGTGGGCGAGGACTACGAGACAGTCGATGACCTTAAGGCGGGCATAAGAAAAGAGCTTGAGGAATCCAAAAAGGCGAATTCCGACAGAGACTTTGAATCCAAGGTGCTTGAGAAGCTTGCGGAGCTTGTAAAGGCGGAGATCCCCGAGGTAATGTTCAAGAACAGAGCCGAGGACAACTTCAACAACTTCGCTCAGCGCATCGGTCAGCAGGGCATCGATGTTGATACATACCTTCAGTACATGGGCATCACCCGTGAGCACATGGAGGCGGATATGTATGAGCAGGCCAAGGTACAGGTCAAGATCCAGCTTGCCCTTGACAAGATCATTGAGCTTGAAAAGGTGGAGGCCACCGACGAGGACATCGAGGCTGAGTATCAGAAGCTTGCAGACACATACAAGATGGACGTTGAAAAGATCAAGGGTCTTGTTGACGCAAAGGCTCTTTCCGCAGACGTTATCCATGAGAAGGCGGCAAAGCTTGTAGTTGACAGCGCCAAGGCTCTGGACAAGGAACCCGAGGCTCCCGCGAAGAAGCCTGCCGCTAAGAAGACTGCCGCCAAGAAGGCAGCCGACAAGGACGGCGAAGCGGAGAAAAAGCCCGCGGCGAAGAAAGCTCCCGCGAAGAAGCCCGCTGCCAAAAAGGACGCGGAGGAGAAGACAGGATCCGCTGAATAATTTGGATCAGGTCATACTATAATCATATTATAAAGCCGTCGCGGCAATCTGCGGATATCTGTCCGCAGGTTTCCCGGATTTTAAACGGCAAAAGAAAAGAGGTTATCAAATGGCATCATTAGTCCCTTATGTTATCGAACAGACCAACCGGGGTGAGCGTTCCTATGACATTTTCTCACGCCTGCTCAACGAGAGGATAATCATGCTCTCCGATCAGGTGGACGACAACACCGCGAGCCTTGTTATCGCTCAACTTCTCCATCTTGAGTCTCAGGACCCGGAGAAAGATATAAGCTTTTACATCAACAGCCCCGGCGGCTCAGTCACCGCGGGCATGGCTATCTACGACACCATACAGTATATCAAGTGCGACGTTTCCACCATCTGCATCGGCATGGCGGCGTCAATGGGCGCGTTTCTGCTCTCATCGGGCACAAAGGGCAAACGCTTCGCCCTTCCCAACAGCGAGATACTGATCCATCAGCCCCTGGGCGGCGCTCAGGGTCAGGCTACGGAGATCAAGATCGTTGCCGATCATATCATCAGGACCCGTGAAAAGCTCAACAGGATACTGTCAGAGAACACGGGCAAACCCATCGAGCAGATCGAAAAAGACACCGAACGCGACAACTACATGACCGCCCAGCAGGCGCTGGAGTACGGTCTTATCGACAAGATCCTCACAAAGCGCGAGGATTGATAAATTAAGGCAAAATAAAGGGGTGTTTTACCTATGCCAAAAGATGATGACAGACGAGATAAGGGCAATATCTTTTGTTCCTTCTGTCACAAGACCCAGAATCAGGTGGATAAGCTTGTAGCGGGTCCCGGAGTATATATCTGCAACGAGTGTATCGGTCTGTGCCAGTCTATCCTTGATGAGGAGAACGGCAGACGTTCAAGAAAGAAAAGAGCCGGTATCGCAGGAGTAAAGCTCCTTAAGCCCCACGAGATCAAGGAAAAGCTTGATGAATATGTTATCGGTCAGGACAAGGCAAAAATTGCCCTGAGCGTTGCCGTATATAATCACTACAAAAGGATCAACATGAACGCCGACTCCGATGTGGAGATACAGAAGAGCAACATTCTTATGATCGGTCACACCGGCGTAGGCAAGACCATGCTTGCTCAGACCCTTGCCAAAATACTTGACGTTCCCTTCGCCATAGCGGACGCCACCACCCTCACCGAGGCGGGCTATGTGGGCGAGGACGTGGAGAACATCCTGCTCCGTCTTATTCAGGCGGCGGACTACGACATAGAGCGGGCAGAGCGCGGCATAATCTATGTTGACGAGATCGACAAGATAGCAAGGAAGTCCGAGAACCCCTCCATCACCCGTGACGTCAGCGGCGAGGGAGTTCAGCAGGCTTTGCTCAAAATACTTGAGGGCACCGTTTCAAACGTTCCTCCCCAGGGAGGCAGAAAGCATCCCCAGCAGGAGTTTATACAGATAGACACGTCCAACATCCTGTTTATCTGCGGCGGCGCTTTTGACGGTATCGAAAAAATAATCGAAAAGCGCATCGGCGGCACTTCCATGGGCTTTAACGCGGATATCAGCGCCAGACTTGAGGAAAACAAAGAAAATCTTATAACAAAAGTCATCCATCAGGATCTGATAAGATTCGGTCTTATACCCGAGCTTGCAGGCCGCGTTCCCGTTATAGCCACTCTTGAGGAACTTGACAGAGACGCCCTTGTGCGTATCCTCACCGAACCGAAGAACGCCATAGTAAAGCAGTACAAGAAGCTGTTTGACGCGGACAGCGTTAAGCTTGATTTCGAGCAGGACGCGCTGTACGCCGTGGCGGACAAAACTCTTGAAAAGAAGACCGGCGCCAGAGGTCTGCGCTCAATAATGGAAACCCTGCTGCTGCCCATAATGTACGATACTCCTTCGGACAATACCATTGAGCGCATCATGATCTCGGCCGCCTGCGTAAACGACGGCGTTGCTCCTCTGGTGGAGCGCAACCCGAACAAGAACCGTAAAAATTTTGAAAGCCCTGCGGACGCAAAGAACGTGGGATAATAACACCGTAAGTCAAAGGATGATTTCTCAGTTTTTCAACAAATGGGCAATCATCCTTTTTGCATATAAGGAGGTTAAAACATGACACAAAAAGAAATGTTCGGCGACGCGAAATGGGTGGCTCCGGCGGAGAGCTGCACAGGGCCTTACATAAGGGGTTCGTTCAACTCCGGAAAGGTGAAAAAAGCTGAGATCACCATCTGCGGTCTGGGCTTTTTTGAACTGTACATCAACGGAAAAAGGGTGGGCGACGACCTGCTTGTGCCCGCGAATTCACAGTACGAGCACCGCAACCTCAACGACTTCAACTACCCTATAAAAGATGAACTCAGCTACCGCACCTACTGCATGAAATATGACGTTGACGGCTATATTTCTCAGGGTGAAAACACTATTGGCGTCATGCTTGGCTGCGGCTGGTACAATCAGTACATATATAAGTCTGAAGGCGATATACACTACGGCAGAATAAAGCTCTGCTATAAGCTTGAGATCAAGGATGAGGACGGGAATGTCAACGTCTTCGTGTCGGACGAAAAGCTGAAATGGGCTCAGAGCGAGGTGCTGTTCAACAACATTTACGCCGGGGAGATCCACGACTATTCCTTTGAGCATAAAGATTTTGCAAAGAACGGCTTTGACGTTTCCTCCTGGAACGATGTTGAGGTCGTTGACCCTCCCAAGACAAATTTTTATATTCAGACCTGCCCCACGGACAAAAAGATCCGTACCTGTACCCCGAAGGTCGTAAAAAAATTCGCCGACACGACAGTATATGACATCGGCGAGGCAATTTCCGGCTGGGCTGTGGTAATACCGGAGGCGGATGGGGACGTAAAGGTACGCTACGCGGAACAGCTTTTTGACGACTTTACCCTGTCACTTAACCCCACAGGCGGCCGTTACAGGGAACAGAAAGATGAATACAAAAATGCGAAAAAGGGCGTTTGCTATTATCCCAGATTCTGCTGGCACGCCTTCAGATACATTGAGGTCACCAACAACGCGAAACCTGAATATATACAGGTAGTGCATTCCGACTGCGCCGTGACTTCATCCTTCAACTCAAACAGCGATTTACTAAACTGGCTTTACAAAACATATCTCCGCACTCAGCTTGACAATATGCACTGCGGCGTGCCCTCGGACTGCCCCCATATAGAAAGACTGGGATACACCGGAGACGGTCAGCTCTGCGCCGAGAGCGTTATGCTCATGACGGACAGCAGAGAGTTCTACAGAAAATGGATGGAGGACGTTGCCGACTGTCAGGATATAAACAGCGGTCACGTACAGCACACCGCGCCCTTCTGCGGCGGTGGCGGCGGACCGGCGGGCTGGGGCGGCGCAATAGTGGTCGTGCCCTATATGTTCTACCGCTGCTTCGGCGAAAAGGACGTGCTTGAACGGTATCTTCCCAATATGCTCAAGTATGCCGATTATATGGTAAGCCGCTGTGAAAACGGTCTGGTCTGGCATGAGGAAGACGGAGGCTGGTGCCTTGGCGACTGGTGCGCTCCCATGGAATACAAGTTCCCAAACAAGGAAATATTCAGCAAGAGCATAATCCCGGAAACCTACGTGAACACCACCATGTTCATAAAACAGATGCAGATGATAACAGAGACCGCGGATATCCTGGGCAAACCGGAAGCGGCGGCTCACCTCAAGGATATTATTGAAAAATGCAAACGCGCCGTTACCGTTGCGTATTACAGCCCCATGTACGGCAGCTTTGCCGGCAACGTTCAGGGCGCCAGCTGCTTTGCCCTTGACGCAGGCATGGGCGATGAAAAAACCCTTAAAGATCTTGTGGAAAAATACAAGGGTACCGGAGCCTTTGACACAGGAATTTTCGCTACGGACATCCTGCCCCGTATCCTCTTTGAAAACGGACAGGCTCAGCTTGCCTTTGACCTTATCACATCCAAGGAGGACATATCCTTCCACCACATGATGGTAAACGACGCCACGACCCTCTGGGAGGACTGGTGGCACCACAGATCCCTCAACCATCCAATGTTCGGCGCCCTCACAAGATACCTGTTCATGTATTTGCTGGGCATAAGACAGCCGAAGGATTCCTGCGGCTTTGAAAAAATTCTTATAGCTCCCTGTCTTGTAAACGGCCTTGACTGGGCCGCCGGTCACATCACCACCGTAAGAGGAAAGATAGCTGTCAGCTTTGTAAAGCACGACTCCGCGGTGGATTTCACCGTGACCCTTGACGAGGGCATGGACGCCAGCTTTGAGCTCAACGGCGAAAAGCGGCGCCTTGAAAGCGGAAAAAACGAATTCAGTGTAAAAATCTGAGGGTAATATTTGTGCATTTTGCCATTTTCTGCTTGTGTCTTATAATAATATTATAAGAACAGTTGAAAAATGTCGCTGTATGTGATAGTATATTAAAGTATCTTGTTTTCAAGGAAGGAGAAGATCATGGGGCTCAAGCAAAAATTTATTAACTATAAAGAAAAAAACCTCAGCACCGAATCCATAACTTTTAAAGAGCAGATCGGTTATGCCGGCGGTATGCTGGGTCACGCCATGGGGCAGGACTGCACCAACACCTACGGCGAAAAATTCCAGCGTAACTTTGTGGGCATCGACGCAAAGAACATGCTTATCAAGGACAACATCGCGACCATCGCGGGTTTCTTTATCCCGCCGATCGTGGGCGCGTTTTACGATTCTCTCAACAGCAAGCGCAGCAATATAAAATTAGGTCTCAGAATAGCTCCCATACCCTTTGCGATCGCTTCGATATTACTGTTCATTGTTCCCTCAACATCACCGTTGTTCAATTTTATCTGGGTCCTCTTTTTCGGCCTACTGTTTTCTATCAGTGAATCCTTCTACTCCATAGCAATGAATGTGCTTGCTCTCAAGCTGGTTCAGAGCCCTAAGGACAGAAAGAACTTCTACACACTTTCTTCACTGGCGGCCAGCATAGGTTCCATGCTTCCCGGCTGGATCCTTCCCATAGCCGTGGATACCACGGCATTCCATAACAAACAGCAGTGGATGTACTTCTTTGTTGCTTTGGGCTTCTGCTTTATCGGCATAAGCTTTATGTACACGCCCACAAGAAGCATTGATATGACCAGAAGTATTTTCTTCCAGCCTGTCAAGAAGTATGAGCCTGACGAAACTCCTCCGGAAAAGGTTCACTGGAACAAAAAGAATGTCAGTCTTATCCTTCACAACCGTCCCTTCATCATTGTTCAGTTCGCCCTTGTCTGCGAGACGATAAGAAAGGTTACATACGACGCTCTGCCCTATCTGTATGACGATGTTTTTGCCAAATACAGCATGAAGTCGATCATAGACCCCATCAGCGGCGCGCTTTCATATGTAGGTCTGCTCCTGGTGCCCATAATCGGCACAAAGGTCGCCGCCCCGAAGATAGCCATCGGCGGCTACTCATATGCAGCTTTCTTCTATCTCCTTATCTCCCTGTTCAATGTCAGCGGACTCCACAAAGGCACAAGGGGTCTTACAGGCGACCTGCTTCATCAAACGGTGCTTGATTCTATCCGCAAAAACAAGTGGATCATCGGTGTGCTGATAGGCTTCTCCGGCATGCCCAACGCTGCCCAGACCGCCGCAAGGAACATAGTCGTGGCGGATTCCACGGACTACATGGAATGGTATGCGGAAAAGAAATACGGCGAGCCTTTGCGCAGCGACGGTCTTCTGCTTGCGGCTCAGGGACTGGTGAGCAAGATCAATGAAATGATCAAAAAGAACCTTTCCAACGCTCTGTTTATCCTGACAAAGTACAAGGAAAGCAGACCCGGCGACTTGAAAAAGCCCATTCAGACCCCGAAAACACTGCGCGGTATCTTCAACATGGTGGCGCTTTGCGGACTTGTGGGCAACCTGCTTGCGGCAATATGCTTCATGTTCGACAACTATACCGGCAAACGGCAGAAGGTCATATTTGAAGAGCTCACCGAGTTCAGGAAGGCAAGAGAGTCTCTTGAAAAGGAAATGAAGAAAGAAAATTCCGCAGAGGATAACTCTTCAACAGAAGAATAAAATAAATCGTCACATCTAATCAGCGGCAGGAAAAACCTGCCGCTGATTTTTTGCAGTGACGGCAGGTGCGGAAAACATATTTTCAGACATCACACCCTACGCCTTCATCGCTTTTGTGTATTATTCACTTTTTATTGATGATTTTTTAACTTTTTTTGTTATAATAGTTGAAAAATAATTTTGCATATGCTAATATAATATTGCAATATGTTTCACATATGCTTTTTATTATTTCGGAAAGGAGAAGAATATGGGACTTAAACAAAAATTTATTGACTATAAAGATAAAAACCTGTTGACCGAATCGATCCCGCTGAAAGAACAGCTGGGTTATGTTGGCGGTTCCTTCGGTCACACCATGAGTCAGGACTGTATGTCTACCTACGGGGAAAAATTCCAGCGTACTTTCGCGGGCATAGACAACAACAAAATGTACATAAAGGACAACTTTACAATCATTTCGGGTTTCTTTTTTCCGCCCATAGTCGGCGCGTTTTATGACTCGCTCAACAGCAAGCGCAGCAACATAAAGCTGGGTCTTAGATTCGCGCCCATTCCCTTTACCATCGCTTCCCTGCTGATGTTCGTCGTACCCTCCTCATCCTCGCTTTTCAATCTTGTATGGGTGATATTTTTAGGGCTGCTGTTCCATATCGGCGAATCCTTTTACAAGATAGGTATGGACGTGCTGGCTCTTAAACTGCTTCAAAAAAATCCGGATGACAGAAAAAACTTTTACACCTTTGCTTCCCTCGCGCAAACCATAGGCTCCATGCTGCCCGGCTGGCTTTTGCCCATAGTGGTGGACACCGCCAAGGGGCAGGCCGTAAAACAGCAGTGGCTGTACTTCTTTGTGGCGTTAGGCTTCTGTATGATAGGCATATGCTGTATGTATGCTCCCTCGGTGAACATAGATATGACAAGGAGCGTCTTCTTCGCGCAGACTGAAGGCTCCGATGGCGCCGGAAAGAATGCGGATGAAAAGGTCCACTGGAACAAGAAAAATATCGCGTTGATACTTCACAACCGTCCCTTTATTATCGTTCAGCTCGCTACTATGTGCGAAGCGATCAGAAAAGTCACATACGACGCGCTTCCTTATCTGTATGATGACGTTTTCTGTAAACACAGCATGAAGTCGTTTATCGACCCCATAAGCGGCGGCCTGGGCTATGTAGGTCTTATTATATTCCCTACTCTCTTCACAAAGTTCCCCGCTCACAAGATTGCCGCGGGAGGCTATTCATACGCGGCTCTGTTCTATTTTATCATGTTCCTGTTCAACATAGGTTCATTCGCCGGCAGCAAGGGTTTTGTGGGGGACCACAAAATCGTTCTTGCATCCCTTCAGCGCAGGAAGTGGCTGCTCGGCGCTCTGGTAGGCCTGTCCGGTATGCCCAACTACGCGCAAAGCACCGCAAAAAGCATTGTTGTCGCGGATTCCACGGACTATATGGAATGGTACGCTGAGACGAAATACGGCGAGTCCATCCGCAGCGACGGTCTTCTTCTTGCGGCTCAGGGGCTTATAGGTAAAATCAACGATCTGTTAAAGAAAAATCTTTCAAACACCATATTCAAACTGATAGATTTCAAGACGGGAGCGCCGGGCGAAAAGGTCATTCAGACCCCGAAAGTGTTGAGGGGCATATTCAACATGGTCTCTCTGTGCGCGTTTTTCGGCAACCTGCTTGCCGCCATATGCTTTTTATTTGATAACTACTACGGTGACCGGCAAAAGAAGATACTCGCAGAGCTGAACGAATTCAGGAAGGCCCGCGGAACACTTGAAGAAGAAATGAAAGAAGACCCTGTAACAACATAAAATCAAGACTTGTCCGGCAGCAGGATAAAATCCTGCTGCCCCTTGTTTTTTGAAAAAATCCGGGTATAAAAGGGCGTGCAATTCAGGGATCGATACGCCTTATTTTGCGTTTTTTGCAAAACAACAAAAACAGAATATTTTTAAATATATTTTTTGTTGATTTTTACCGCGGAATTTGGTATAATTCATATATTGAACATTTTTGTTTATTATTCAATTAGGAGTGATTGTTTTGAGATGTCCTTTTTGTACCTTTGAGGAAAGCAAAGTCATTGACTCCCGTCCCACAGACGACAGCACCAGGATCCGCCGCCGCAGGGAATGTATCAGCTGCGGCAAGCGCTTCACCACCTATGAGGTGATCGAGAACGTGCCAATAGTCGTTGTGAAGAAGGACAAGTCCAGGGAGGTCTTTGACCGCAACAAGCTTTACAACGGTATGCTTCGCGCCTGTGAGAAACGTCCCGTTTCTCTTGACACTCTTGACGCGGCGGTAAACGACATTGAGACTACCTTGCAGAATTCTCTTGACCGTGAGGTCACCACCGGTTACATCGGAGAGCTGGCGATGGATAAGCTCAAGGACATCGACGAGGTGGCATACGTCCGCTTTGCCTCCGTTTACAGGCAGTTCAAGGATATCAACACTTTCATGGAGGAGCTTGCCAAGCTTCTCAGCGAGAAATGATCATCTTAATACAGGAAAGGTTGCGGCAGCAGGTCTCCTCCTGCCGTGGTTTTGTGCGCTATGAATTTTAAAACAGTTTCCAATCGGGACAATACAGTAGAGGGTTTCTGCCTTATTAAGTCCATGGACAAAAAGCTCACCGCCAAAGGCGTGCCCTATCTTGATATGATACTTACCGACAGCTCCGGGGAGATATCCGCCAAGCTGTGGGATTACAAAGAAAGCATCCATACCGGCTTCGATGTGAACTCCATCGTCAAGGTCAGAGGTACCGTTTCCACATTTAACGATGCGGAACAGCTCCGCGTGGAGCGCATACGTCCCGCCGCGGACAGCGACGAGGTAAACATCGGCGACTTTGTCCCCAGCGCCTCCTTCAGCGGTGAGGATATGTACAATGAGATCGTCAGGACGGTCGACAATTTCAAGAGCGGGGAATTAAAACTGCTCACAAAAACAATACTTGAAAACAACAGAGAAAAGCTTTTGTACTGGCCTGCGGCATTAAAGCTCCATCATGCCCTGCGGGGCGGTCTTCTGTTCCACACCCTGAGCATATTAAAGCTGGCGCAGGGCGTTTCCAGAGTCTATCCCTTTATTGACACAGATCTTCTTTACACCGGAGTAATTCTCCACGACATAGCTAAGCTTGAGGAGATACAGGTTTCAGACGTCGGCATTTCCATTGCCTATTCCCCCGACGGTGAGCTTGTCGGCCACCTTGTGCGGGGCGCCATCAACGTGGCAGTCACAGGCAAGGAGTTGGGCATCGACCCGGAGATACTCATGCTGGTGGAGCATATGCTCATTTCTCACCACGGAGAGCCGGAATTCGGCGTAGCGCAGAGACCGAAATTCTTAGAGGCCGAGGTGCTCTCCCTTCTGGATCAGCTTGACGCCCGTGTGTTTATTTTCTCAAGCTGTGAAAGCGGAGTAAATCCCGGCGAATTCACCGGTCGCCAGTGGGCGCTGGACAACAGACGTCTTTACAACCACGGCAGGAATACCGGTGAACCCAACGCCGATCCCTTTGTAGAATTCTAAAAATATATGGGAGGATTTTTCTATGAGAAACCATGAAGTAACAACGATCCAGCCCCTGCTGAATTCCGACGGTTCATTGAGAGAGCCGGGCTGGTCAAGATCCCCTGTTCAGGTCTATGACCGTAAGGCTATAAAGGCTCCCAAGTTCAGGATCAAGGAATGGGATTACTATCTCATCCTTTCCGACAGTGGAAAATTCGGCGTAGCCCTCACTGTCTCAGACGACGGATATATCGGGCTTCAGAGCGCGACTCTTTTGGACTTTTCAACCAATTGGCACCACACGGAAACCGTTCTCAACGTATTCCCCATGGGCAAATTCAAACTGCCGCCCAGCTCCTCCGAGGGCAACACCGTATATAAAGATAAGCGGCTGAGGACCCAGTTTATCGTTGGTACCGGCACCCGTCATCTTATATGCGACTTCAAAAAATTTGACGGCGAAAAGGATTTTTACTGCGACATCACCCTTACACAGCCTAAGCAGGACACCATGGTCATCGCCACCCCCTGGGCGGAGAAGAAAACGGCGTTCTACTACAATCAGAAGATCAACTGTATGCCCGCTCAGGGTTATGCGAAATATGACGGCAGGATCTTTGAGTTTAATCCGGAGACGGATTTCGGCACCCTTGACTGGGGCCGCGGCGTGTGGACCTATGACAACACCTGGAACTGGGGCTCAGGCAACGGCATCGTCAACGGCAAGCCCTTCGGTTTTAACATCGGCTACGGCTTCGGGGACACCAAGGCGGCAAGCGAAAACATCCTGTTCTATGACGGGAAGGGGCACAAGCTGGACGATATCGTGTTCAATATCCCGGAAAGCTCCTATACAGACCCATGGACTTTCTCCTCAAGCGACGGCAGATTTGAAATGGATTTCATCCCCCTGATCGACCGCTCGGCAAAGATCGACGCCAAGGTAATCCTCAGCGATCAGCATCAGGTCTTCGGCAGACTCAGCGGCAAGGCGGTGCTGGACGACGGCACAGAGCTGGAAATAAAGGATCTGCTCTGCTTCGCGGAACGGGTACATAACAAATATTAAAAATATCTTCAAGCATAAATCAACATCTCTCTGCATAGTATTGCAGGGAGATGTTTTATTATTGCAGAAAGGTAAGGTATTGATTTTGAAGGATAAAACGACCAAAGCAAAAGAAACGGGAAAAAATACCGGCGCGGTACTGGCGGTACAGTCAATAGTGTGCGCCGTTATAGTGCTGACTGTTTTCATACTGGGCAAGGCAGGTTCTCCGGCATTTGAAGAGCTGCAGAGGATATACGCGCAAAAGATCGGTCGGGATATTTACTCCGCATCCGTAGCGTCCGCCATGAAATCTTTTAAAAATTATATCTTCGACGACGCTCCGGCAATAATACCGAAAACCGAAGCGGAGGAGGAAAAGACCGAGGCGCAGTCCACCGCCGAGACCTCCGCCGATACCGAAGGTGGCAAGGGTGGAGAGGATATTGAGCAGTCTGAGGTCGGGAGCAAAATCTTTCCGCTGGGTTCCGGCATAAAGTTCACCGTTCCGGTGTACGGCAAAATAACCTCTCCCTTCGGTCAGAGGATACATCCCATAACAGGGAAGAACAGCTTTCATACAGGCGTTGACATCGGAGCAAAAACAGGCGCAAAAATAGCCTGCGCCCGGGACGGCAAAGTGGAGGCGACAGGCAGCAATAATAGCGCCGGCAATTATATCCTCATCGACCACGGCAACGGGCTTAAGACATATTATTGCCACTGCTCGAAGGTCTACGCCCCACAGGGAGCCGTAGTACGCGAGGGAGAAATAATCGCCCTTGTGGGGGACACAGGGCAAACAACCGGTCCGCATCTGCATTTTGAAATAAGATACAACGGGGAGCGATACGACCCCGCAAGCGTGATAGATTTTAATGACCCTGAAATATAAGCGCACAAAGATCAAAATAAGCTTCTGGTTCGCCGCCGCATCCGCCCTGCTCTGCGCCGCTGATAAAAGCGGCAAGCTGCCTTTGGGGGTAGCGGCGGCGTTTCTGCATGAATCCGGGCATCTTGTGACCATGTTCATACTGGGGGATGAGCCGGATGAAATAGCCCTGCTGCCGACGGGTATGCGGATAAAGCGAGGTGAAAATACCCGGCTTTCCTTCAAACAGGGAGCCCTCGTTGCCCTTTCGGGAGTTGCCGTCAATCTGCTGATATCCACCTTGATGTGCGCCTCAAATCTTCTATTCGGCCCACGTTTCGATTACGCGATAAAGGTAAACCTTGCCCTTGCCGCCTTCAATCTGCTGCCGGTAGACTCCCTGGACGGAGGCCGCGCTCTCACCTGCCTGCTGAGCTGCCGCTTTGACCCTGAAAAGATCCGTAAAATAACCGCCGTCATATCCTGCGCCGTACTTTTCGCCGTGGGGTCATTGGGCTTTTTACTGCTCATTCGCAGCGGATATAATTTCACGATGCTTCTCACCGCCGTCTATCTGACAGTGCTGTTTGTCACATCCTGCTGATTATATCCTCCGCAAGCCTTGCGGCAAGCTCTCCGAATTTGTCAAAGTTCATTGCGGTAACGTAATATTTTTCCAGCTTGTCGTGGAGCTTCTTAGCCTCCGCAAGAGCCTCACAGGCGGCGTTGACCATTTCGCTCATGGTCTTTTTACTGAATGAGAGCCTGTGCCTGTTTTCCCGAAGGGCGCCCATGTCCGTAAACCGGGAGGCATGTATCTGCTTTGCCCCGGCAAAACAGTTCTTGTGGTACTCGTTGGCGGTGAACACGCCAAGCCTGAGTTCGGGTATGATAATATGTTCCGGTCCTCCCGCGGGCATCAGAGGGCAGAGACAGCTTATAACGTCCAGACCGTTGCCAAGAGCGTAACCCCTCAGGCGGTCTATAAGTATGTTTGAAGCGGCGTAGTAACCGTCGTCAATGACGATCATCCTGTCGCAAAGCTCCCTCATGGTGTCGTATTTTGTGGTCACGCCCTCCGGAGAAACGACGCTGAGGAACCTGCGCTTTTCCATGCCTATCCTGCCCCGGGGCGTTCCGAATTCCCGTGAGGAAAACCGGGTGGCGAACCGCTCGGTCTTTATTTCGTCCGTGTGAGCCGCCGCCATTCGCATTATCTCACTGCGTATCGAACCCGCCACTCCGAGGAAGCGCATACAGCGTCTGTGATTGGCGGAGCATTTTTTCGTAAGATCTATTATATCCGCCGAGTTGTTTCTCAAAAAGGACTGATCCCAATAGTCCCCCAGATGTATTATCTGTTCCACCGCTCCCGGAAATTTCGGCTCTATCACATGGGGCAGGGTGCCGTCCGCTATGCACGCCTTCGCCTGGGGAAAAATGACCGCGTCAAGTGACTGAGGGTCGGCGGAACAGGAGATCCACTCTGTCTCCAGTCCCCTACCCTCAAGATTCTCCCCGATACGGCGCATGAGCCCGGATTTGCCCGTTCCCGGTCCGCCCTTGATAACGTAGGCTATCCAACCGTCATCAACACTGTATAGTTCATCAAACAGGGAGTAAAATCCCTGGGGCGTGTTTGCGCCCATATAAAAATTGCTTCTTCCCGGCATAATACCAACCCTTTCACCGCAATGTATTCGTAACCTGACAATACTAATAATATTCGCCGGGAGCTTGTTATGTTACCGACTTTTATCTGAATTGACATTATATCTTTCCTAATATATAATTAAAAGCGGTCATCATTATGAGCGGGGTGAAAAAATGAAGACAAAAGAGAAAGCGGAAAAAATGAATAAATCTCCCTTAGGTCTTAAAGAGGGCGCCGGGTACATGATGGGGGACGCCGGCAATCTCTTTGTGCTCACATATGTTTCCTCGTTCCTTAAGATATTCTATACCGACGTGCTCAAGATCAACGCAAAAAAGGCGGCGCACCTTTTTCTCTTTACCCGGTTGTGGGACGCGGTCAACGACCCCCTGTGGGGCAATATCGTTTCAAAGAGAAGACCGACAGTAAACGGCAAATACAGACCTTACATCAAAGCCCTTGCCATTCCGCTGGCGGTGAGCGAGCTTCTGTGCTTTTTTAACTTCGGCAGATTTACAAATAATCAGATACTTCTTTTGGTTTTCGCTTATATTACATATATAGCCTTCGGTATGCTTTACACCGGCGTCAACGTTCCCTACGGTTCCCTTGCCTCGGTGATAACCGATAACCCGGAGGGCAGGACTCTGCTCTCCACCGCCCGTTCCGTCGGCGCGGGTATCGGCGGCGCCGCTCCGTTGCTCATCGCACCCCTGCTCATTTACAATAAAGTATCCGACGGAAATTCCGGCACGTACAATGTGGCAAACGGAAACGGTATGTTTACCTTTGCGGTGATTATGGCGGTCTGCGCGGTATTTTCCTATTTTTTCTGCTACTCCGCCACAAAAGAAAGGGTTCCCTCCGCGGCGGAGCCTCAGTTCAATATGAAGGCTACCTATTCGGCGCTGTTCAGGAGCCGACCCTTTATCCACCTTGCCCTTTCCGGTATTCTCATAAGCGGTCAGCTCCAATTTAATTCCCTTAATCAATATCTTTATAAAAATTATTTCTGCAACACGAATCTCTCCATCCTCGGCACCATAGCCCAATACCTGCCCATGGCTGTAATGATCCCATTTGTGCCTAAACTTGTACAGCGTTACGGTAAAAAGGAAATAATCACTTTCGGGACTTTCTTTTCCGCTCTGGCGTCCATAATAACCTACATCGCAAAGCCAGGCAGAGATCAGCCCATGTTCTTTATCGTTATGTTGTTTATAATCGGCTTCGGTTATTCCTTTGTTTCCATAACCAACTGGGCTGTTGTCACCGACGTTATTGATTACCAAGAGTATAAGACAGGTATGAAATGCGAAAGTTCTATATACGCTGTGTATACATTTTGCAGAAAACTGGGTCAGACCGCGGCGGATTACGGCGGGCTGATGCTCCTCTCAAAGGTAGGCTACGACGTTTCCACCATGTCAAGCGCCGGTTACGTCAGCGGCGTGAGCGAAGGCATACTCACCGTTTGTACTCTCATCCCCGCCATAGTGTACACCCTGATTTTTATTATCTTCAAATTCGGATATCCCCTGACAAAGAAAAAACTCGTCCCGGTCTATGAATACATAAAAAACCGGAACGAAACAAAATAACTATAGCAAAGACCGTGGGGCGTTGTGCCGCACGGTCTTTCCGTTTGTTTGAGTTTTAAAATCATTCTAAGCCCGGGAAAAGGGGAAGTCCAGTCACAAGTCTTATAAAGAAGTTTGCGAGCCAGAATAACGGACGGAATCTCCAGGAAATAATAGTACCTATGAGCTCCGGGATCGTGGGCAGGGTCCCCGATGAAGCTTCTTCGGCAAATGCTGTTACGGTAAAGATGGATGCAAGCACTGCCAGGCAAAGCAGCAGAGCTATAAATTTTTTCATTTTTTTCATAAAAGATCCTCCTCTTTAATTTTTATATCAAACGATCCTCAATGCATGAGAGATCCGATCAATATAGCTTATTTCTCCTTTTCGTATTCGGCTATCCAGTCGACCATGTCGCTCAAAGACTGCTTTGCCGTCATGGGGTCATAGCCAAGCTCCCGCCTTGCCCGCTCACAGCTGAAATTGCAGTTGCTCACCAGCTTGCGGATGGAATACCTTGTAAAAAGCGGGGTCTTATGCGCCAGCTTGTAGTACTCCTCGGCAAGAGGAGCAAAAACCTCCGCCATACCTTTATGCAGTACAAGCTTAGGGTCATGATGACCTGTCTTCTCGGATAGGATGTGTATCATCTCCCCGGTGGAGACCACCTCCCCCGTCAGTATGTAACAGGCGCCGTTCCTGCCGTTATAGGCGGCGGAGTACATACCCTGCGCCACGTCCCGCACGTCCACAAAGTTGTACGCGCCGAAATCCATTGTCACGGGGAAAGCGCCCTTCATGAACATCCTGACCATCTCGCCCACGTTGGAGACCTTGAAGTCATAGGGACCGATACAGGCGCCCGGGTGGGTCACCACCACTTCAAACTCATCGGAACCGCTGTCCAGTACAAACTGAGTGGCTATCGCCTTTGTCTTGGCATAGGTACCCTCCAGCTTATCGGGATCGAAGCTGTCCAGCTCCTCCATAAGCTGACCCTCCGGCAGAGGCGGAAACACATCCACGGATGAAGCATAGACCAGCCTGCGCACACCGCATTTTTTGCAGGCGGCAACAACATTCTTGGTGCCGTCCACATTGACCTTGTAAATACGGCTCTCGTCGGTGGTATTTATCTCGATTATGCCAGCCAGATGATAGACCACGTCCGCTCCCTCAAAGGCCTTTTCAAGAGATGAAAGGTCGGTAACGTCGCCGTAGACCTTTTCGCAGTCGATACCGTCGAATATTGGCAGATCTTTCCTGATGAGTATCCTTACTTTTTCTCCGTTCTTCTGCAGTTCCTTAAGCAGAGCGTAACCGATATGGCCGGTCGCTCCCGTAAGTACGCAAAGCTTTTTTTCCACTTTATACAGTCCTTAAAATTTATACTTAATTATTCGACAGCCCAGCCCTTTGCGCGTTCCACCGCACGTTTCCAGCCGCTGTAAAGCCTGTCTCTCTCCTCCCGGGGCATCTGAGGAACAAACACTCTGTCGATCTGACGGTTGTTCTGGATCTCGTCCTTATCCTTCCAGAAGCCTGTTGCCATACCCGCCATGTACGCCGCTCCCAGAGCTGTGGTCTCAACGGTAACGGGGCGATCCACCTTTGTCTGGATAAGATCAGCCTGTATCTGAAGCATTATATTGCTGACGCTGGCGCCGCCGTCAACGCGAAGCTCGGAGAATTTTATGCCGGAATCCGCGTACATTGCCTCCAGCAGATCTGTCATCTGATAGGTTATGCTCTCCAGCACGGCGCGGGCTATGTGGGCGCGGTTGACGCCCCTTGTAAGACCCACTATACAGCCGCGGGCGTACATATCCCAATATGGCGCTCCCAAACCTGTGAACGCGGGCACAAGGTAAATGCCGTTGGCGTTGGGTACGCTTTCCGCAAGCTCGTCGCACCTTGCGGCAGTGTCTATCAGATGAAGCTCGTCACGGAGCCACTTTATGACTGAACCCGCGTTGAAGGCGCTGCCCTCAATGGAATATTCCACCTTGTCCCCGATTCCCCAGGCTACGCCGGTAAGGAGATTGTTCTTTGACTTGACGCGCTTTTCTCCCGTGTTCATGAGAAGGAAACAGCCTGTGCCGTAGGTGTTCTTCGCCTGACCCGCTTCAAAGCACGCCTGACCGAACAGGGCGGCGGGCTGGTCGCCTATGGCTCCGCTGATGGGTACGCCGGCAAGCTCCTCTATTCCCAGAATGTTCCCGGCTATCTCGCCGTAAACCATGCTGGAAGGTACGGGCTTGGGCAGAATGTTCATGGGGATGTCCAGAGTTTTGCAGAGATATTCGTCCCATTTAAGCTCGTCAACGTCAAAGAGCATTGTGCGGGAGGCGTTGGAGTAGTCTGTGATGTGTACCTTTCCGCCTGTAAGGTTCCAGATGAGCCATGTCTCAACCGTACCGAAAAGCAGATTGCCCTCCTCCGCAAGCTTTCTTGCGTTTTCAACGTTGTCCAATATCCATTTTATTTTTGTCGCGGAAAAATATGCGTCGATTATAAGACCGGTTTTTTCTTTTATATAATCACCTAAGCCCTGCTTTTTAAGCTTTTCGCATATATCGGCTGTCCTGCGGCACTGCCAGACTATTGCATTATAAATAGGCTTTCCGGTGGTCTTGTCCCAAATTATGGTGGTCTCACGCTGATTGGTGATGCCCACACATGCCACTTCATCCGGCGAAACGATCCCGGAGCGTATGATCTGCTCCAGAGAATGGAGCTGTGTATAGAGGATCTCCATGGGATCGTGTTCCACCCAGCCGGTATGGGGATAGATCTGTTCAAACTCCTTCTGCGCCTTGGCAATTATCCTGCCCTGCCTGTCAAAAGCGATAGCTCTGGAGCTGGTAGTACCCTGATCGAGAGAAATAACATACTTCTTTAATGCCATTTGAATCAAACCTCCGGTAATTATTTTTTATAAATTAAAACAACGGGTCTTTATAAAGTCTTAAACTCGCCGCGAAGGGTATTGCTGCCGGGAGTTTTCCAGAAGCTGTAGGCGGAGATCTCCACTGTGTACTCCGTGCCCGGCTCCAGATCCTCCGCCGTCAGAGACAGGGTCTCCGGCATATCGTAGAAATAATACTCCGACCATATGCCAAGCTTTTTGACGATAATTCCCGTGTCCTTTTTGCGGACGGTTATGAAGTAATCGTTCACATATTCCTTATCTATCTTTGCCTGCGTAAAGGTGATATCGCATTTGTCCGCGGAGGGAACAAGGGTGAGTTTTGCCTCCGGAGTGAAGTACGGGGCTGTAGTGTCTTCATATCTCTTATCCGTGTAAATAAAACTGTCCGGATTTGAAGGCTCATCCACGGTATGCACGAATGGGAAGAAATTGCCGCTTATCAAATCATAAGGGTATACCCTGACACGGTTATCCGCATCCGCCTCAACGATGAGGAACTGGGCGGCCTTCTCCATGCCGGGAGGGCAGGTGCCGTACATTTTGTCAAACTCGTCAAGCTCAAAGTAGCTCAGCGTGCCTGTGCCGAAGCTGGTAAAATGCTTCTGATGTACAGAGCGGGGATCGTTTATGGGCGCATGGGAATGGCCTGAAAAAGTGATGGTCTGGGGGTAGTTCATCAGAATAGTTATAAGCTCGTCCTCGCCCCAGTTTATACTGCCGTAGACCGTATCGCTGGGATGTGGGTGCTGGAAGAAGAATATCGGCTTTTTCGGGTCGTCCTTCGCGGCTGTCTTCATATTCGCCTTGACCCACGCCTGCTTATCTCCGTGGAAGCGGCACCTCTCTGTGGGTGAAACGGAGACAAAATGGAAACCGTTTATGATCTCGTGCTGATCCGGCTCTTTGCCGAAGTAACGCATAAGCCTGTCCCACGCAGCCTGAGGTCCGCCTGAGTTCGCGTTGTATTCGTGGCTGGCAACGGAAATTATAAGCTCCGTTTCGTCATAGTCCATGCCCGCGTCAAGGGTATTTTTGAAAGCCTGCATCTGTATGTCCGTGCCGGAGTTTGCAAAGTCGCCGATGACGCATACAGCGTCCAAACGGTCGTACTCCTGACTTCTGGCATACTCATATGACGTCTTCAAAGCCTTTGCCATTCTTTCCCGTTCAACGGAATCCTCGTCCTTATAATGGATATCGCTGACCGCCATAAATCTTAAAATCGGTTTAAATTCTTTACTCAAGATCGTTTCCTCCCAAAAATTATAATCCTTTAAGCGCCTTAAGGCGTTTCATAACGTCGTTTGCCCCTGTGCCGAAATAGTCATGAAGTATCTCGTATTCGGCGTAAAGCTTGTCGTAGATCTCCACATTTTCCGGGTTCGGATAGTAGACCGTATCTTTGACCTTGCCCAGTGCCTTCGCGGCGGTGAACATATCGTCATATCCGCCCTTTTCGCTTCCCGCGGCAACGGCGCCGAATATGGCTGAGCCTAAAGCGCCCGCCTGCTCAGAGCCAGCTATTTTGATGGGCATATTTATAACGTCCGCGTAGATCTGCATGGTCATGGGATCTTTCTGAGAGATCCCCCCGGCGGCGTAGAAGGAATTTACCGGCACCTCGTATTTGCGGAAGGTCTCGATTATCTTCCTTGTGCCGTATGCCGTCGCTTCGATAAGGGCGCGGTAGATATCCTCCGGTCTTGTTTGCAAGGTCATGCCCAGAAGTAGGCCGGAAAGGTCGCCGTCCACCAGCACGGAACGGTTGCCGTTCCACCAGTCAAGGGCGATCAGACCGCTCTCGCCGGGCTGTTTTGCCTCCGCCTTGCCGCGGAGATATTTATGTATGCTCACTCCCGCTTCTTCTGCGGCGTCGTAATAATCCTTAGGCAAGCAGTTTTCAATGAACCACTGGAAATGGTCTCCCACACAGCACTGACCGGCTTCATAGGCGTATAAGCCCGGCAAAATGCCGTCCGCCACAACGCCGCTTATGCCCTGAACTTTATATTCCTTTTGGTCAAGGAGCATATGACAGGTGGATGTGCCCATAATGGCAAGCATCTCTCCGCTGCCCGTGATACCCACCGCTGGCACGAAAACGTGGGCGTCTATGATGGGCTCCGCCACGGCGGTGCCCGCAACGAGTCCGGTCTTTGCCGCAAAATCTTCTGTAATGTATCCCGCACAGCTACCCAGAGGTGAGATCTCCCGGGAGAATTTTTCGTCTATAATATGTTCAAGTCTCGGATCAAGAGCCTTGAAGAAATCGTCTGAAGGGAAGCCCATGGTCTTGTTCCACATGCCCTTATATCCGGCGCAGCAGGAATTCCTTGTAAGCTTTCCGCACATCTGCCAGACTATCCAGTCCGCCGCCTCCACAAACATCGCGGCGTCCGCATAGACCTCCGGTGCCTCGTCCAGCACCTGCCATGCCTTGGGTACAGCCCACTCCGAGGACACCTTGCCGCCGTAGAGTTCAAGCCAGGGTTCTCCCCGTTCCTCCGCCAGCTCGTTTATGCGGGTGGCGTATTTCTGAGCGGCGTGGTGCTTCCACAGCTTAACGTAGGCATGGGGCTCGCACCTGTACTTGGCCAGTCTGCTCAGGGGCGTGCCGTCGGCAAGCACGGGAATAAGGGTGCAGGCGGTGAAGTCAACGCCCACGCCTATAATATCTTCGGCGCTTATCCCGCTTTTTTCGATGACCTCCGGAATGACCTTGCAGACCACCGTCAGGTAGTCCTGCGCGTCCTGAAGCGCCCAGTCCCTGGGCAGTTTTTTCCCGCAGGACAGGGTGTCGTCCATGACCCCGTGGGGGTAGTCCATAACGGCAGAGGCAAGCTCGTTGCCGGTTTTAACGTCAACAAGCAAGGCTCGGCAGGAAAGAGTTCCGAAATCAAGACCCAGTGAATATTCAGGCACAGCGATTACCTCCCGGTTTTAAAATCAAAAATATCATGTGTAAAGAAACGCGTATATCTGAGAATATAATTTTGCCGGATCGTTTATGAAATTCTGTTTTACGGTCTCCAGCTGATGGCTGTCCGCCACATAGAGCGTCAGCCTCATGAGTACGTCGTTCTTTTCCGACAGGGTGAAGGTGACGTTGTAGCCGCCTCCGGGAGCCGTTTCGACGCTTATCACGTCCTCCTTGGCTCTGCGTTCCCGCAGAAGCAGGTTGACGGCCGAGGTCACCGCCTTTTCCCTCACGGTTTTAGGCAGATGGTTTTCAAGATTTTTAAGCACCATCTCTCCCCGCTCATTGAGGACAAGCTTTTCTCCCGCCTCGGTTTTTATTATATCTATGACCCCGTTTTTGTTCAGGTCATCAATAGCCTGACCCACCTCGAAATAATTCGCAAGGCCATGCTCCTGAATGGCAAGATTTATCTGCTCCGTTGTCATGGGAGCGCTTACTGATTTAAGTATATCGCACACAAGGAGCTGTATCTCCTCCCTGTTGCGCAGACCGCCGGGGTTCACCCCGCCGACAAATGCGTTGAATTCATCCACAGCAGTACCCTCCTGTTAAATCGGCTTCCCGAATCTGCCCCTTTTCAGATGCTCCTCGGTTATAAATTTTTCTCCGCTCCACTTCATGCCCCACAGGTTCGCCCAGCCTTCACAGTACAGGGTGTAGTAGGAAATGTCGTTCTTTTTGCGGTACTTGACGATGGGCGGAAAATTGCACCAGATCATCGAGGGGATGGCTATCACAAGGGGCCATACGGGTCCCAGTACAAGTGACTGTATGGTGTGGCCGTATTCGTGTATCCTTGTGTCGTGACGCCAGTCGTCGCTCTTTTTCTGAGCGATAAAAATAAATATACCTATTGACACCCCGCCGAAATTTTTCGCGTCCACATACGTCACAAATGCGTTGTGGAACCTTTCATGGGGATTTTTCCTTGAAAGGATAAGATATCCTATAAAACCCACAAGATTCTGAGGAAGCGCCCAGGTAAACTGGACTAAGTAGAATAAGATTTTTTTCATACAGATCACCGCCATCATATTTTTACAGCGTTATTTGTGATATTTCCCACCGCTGCTTATTTGAAACGCCCTGTATATCTGCTCCAGCAGCATGACCCTTGCCAGCTGATGGGGAAAGGTCATGGGCGACATGGAAAGTCTGATATCCGCCCTCTCCTTTACCTCCTCCGCCAGCCCGAAGGAACTGCCGATAATAAACGTGACGCTGCCGCTGCCTTTGATCGAAAGTTCCTGAAGCCTGACGCTCAGATCCTCTGAGGAAAGGGTTTTTCCCTCAATACATAAAGCAACCACACCGGATCTCTGAGGCAGCTTAGACAAAATAAGCTTTGCCTCCGTATTCAGTGCGGCAGTTATCTGCGCCCGGGACGGATCCTCCGGCAGGGGAGCCGGCGTAAGCTCCGTCACCGTAAGCTTACAGAAAGCTCCTATGCGCTTTTCGTACTCCGCGCAGGCATCCTTTAAATATTTTTCTTTTAGTTTACCGAGACAAATCAGGCTGATCTTTACCATACGCCCCACCTGAAGCAACCGGTCAGCGGTCGCTAAAAAACTACCATTTCCGGCTTTGGGCTTACTCCTGCCACGTTGAGAACGTAGTCCTTGTTTATGCTTGCGCCTATCATTGACAGCGCGGACACGCTGGTCTGATACGCAAGATCAGGGAAATTATTTTCACGGCTCAAGTGAGCCAGCCAGAATCTTGAGGTGCCGTTGTTGACAAGCTTCGTCACGGTTTGGGAACACGCCTCATTTGAAAGATGCCCCCTGTCCGACAGTATCCTGCGTTTAAGAGGGTAGGGATAAGGTCCGTTCTGAAGCATTGCGATATCGTGGTTAGACTCGATCATAACAAGGTCGCTGCCCAGAAGGAAGCTCATGGTCTCCTCCGTGACCACGCCTGTATCCGTGGCGATAGTCACCCGCCGGTCGTCCGGGGTGAAAACCGAATAGCCGAAACTCTCTCTGGAATCGTGGGACGTGCGGAACGGAACTATGCGCATACCGTTGACCGATATGCCGTCCCGGGTTATGACCTCGGCTGAATATTTGTCCGAAAGGCAGTTCATCTCTTCAAGAGCAGTTAAAGTCCCCTCCGAAGCGTAGACCTTTATACCGTGCCTGCCGGCAAAGACCCGCAGACCGTTTATGTGATCGCTGTGCTCGTGGGTAACGAAGATCGCTCCTATATTTTCCGGCTCAACGCCGATGTCGGCCAGCGCCCCGGTGATCCTCGCGGCGCTTACACCCGCGTCGATAAGTATGCCTCCGGAGGCTCCGCCTATATATGTACAGTTACCGCTGCTTGAAGAAAAAAGCGGACAAAATCTTGCCATAGCTATCCTCTGATCGAATCAAACAATATTCGCTATCTGTGAAATAGGCTCAACGGTGACGCGCTTGATATCCGCGCCCAGAAGGCGGAATTTTTCCACCACGTCCTCGTAGCCTCTGTCTATATGAATGATATTTTCTATTTCTGTAGTGCCCGTGGCGCAGAGACCGGCGATGAGCATTGCCGCGCCGGCGCGCAAATCGTCAGCTTTGATGGGAGCGCCCTTGAGCCGCTCAACGCCCTGGATCACCGCCAGCTTGCCGTCCACGCTTATAGACGCGCCCATCCTGATGAGCTGCTCAACGTAACGGAAACGGTTATCCCACACGCCCTCGGAGACTATACTTGTACCGTCCGCAATGGACAGAAGCACGGAGATCTGAGGCTGCATATCCGTGGGGAAGCCTGGATGAGGCATGGTCTTGATATTGCAGTGCTTCGGCCTGCCGGTGGATTCTATCAGAACGCTGTCATCGTATTCCTCAACGTGTACGCCGCTCTCAATGAGCTTTGCGGTTATTGACTCAAGGTGCTTGGGGATAACGTTCTTTACAAGCACCCTGCCCCCTGTCGCCGCGGCGGCGACCATGTAGGTGCCCGCTTCGATCTGATCCGGGATAATGGAATATGTGCAGCCGTGGAGAATATCCACGCCGCGGATCTTGATAACGTCGGTGCCCGCGCCTCTAATGTCCGCGCCCATTGAGTTGAGGAAGTTTGCCAGGTCAACTATGTGGGGCTCCTTTGCGGCGTTTTCGATAACGGTAAGACCCTTTGCCTTGACCGCCGCGAGCATTACGTTGATAGTGGCTCCCACGGAGACCTGATCCAGATAAATAGGACTGCCTGTAAGCATATCCGACCGGGCGTCAATTATGGCGTTCTCCTCTATGGAGACCGATGCGCCCAGAAGCTCAAAGCCCTTGATGTGCAGGTCAATGGGACGCACGCCGAAATCGCAGCCGCCGGGCATTGCCACCCTGGCGCAGCCGTATCTGCCCAGCAGAGCGCCTAAAAGATAATAGGAAGCCCTGAGATGCTTTGTAAGGCTGTGGGAAACCATGTATGAATTGATCGTGCTTGTATCTATTTCAAGAGTGTTCTTGTTTATCATTTTGATGCCTGCGCCTAACTGCTGCAGGATCCTTATCATCATTGAAACATCGCTGATATTCGGGATGTTTTCGATCCTGCAGACATCCTGTGCAAGGATCGTAGCCGGAATTATGGCGACAACCGCGTTTTTTGCGCCGCTGATAGAAACTTCACCGTTGAGCGGCTTGCCGCCGTTGATAACTATCTTTTCCAATGTGAAACAGCACCTCCCACTCATAAAATTTACGTATAACAAGACTTATTTTATTATATCATTATCCAATGTAAAAATAAAGAGAAAATGTAAAAAAATCTCAATATTTTTCATTTTTGTTAAAAAGAACTAAAACACAGCGGATTGTGTTCGTCGAAAACGACATCCACAATAGGCTGTGTTATTATTATGCGCATTTAAGCTCTGTTTTTGCAGGTCAAACGGACAAATATTCAGTTTTCAAAATTTTCATTTTTGAGCCGTTAATTTCTCCGCGGCGGCGAGTTTGACGCATATGCAGAGCAGCTCAAGAGCCAGGGAAAGCTCCTCCACGGAAGGGTATGTGGGAGCTATGCGGATGTTGGAATCCTTAGGGTCTTTTCCGTAGGGGAACGCCGCTCCCGCTCCGGTGAGCGCCACGCCCGCGTCCTTGCACAGAGCCACCACACGTTTGGCGCAGCCCTCCATAACGTCAAGGCTTATAAAATATCCGCCCTTGGGCGTTGTCCACCTGGCGATACCCCGCCCGGAAAACTCACTGTCAAATTTTTGAAGCACCGCCTCAAACTTGGGTCTGAGTATGGCGGCGTGGCGTTTCATGTGCGCCTTAATACCGTCGGCGTTTTTAAAATAATTGACGTGACGGAGCTGATTGAGCTTGTCGTGGCAGATTATCTGCACGCCCATACGCTTCTTTATCATCTCGATATTTTTATCCGACGCGGCTATCACGGAAACGCCGGCTCCCGGGAAGGTTATCTTTGAAGTGGACGCCACCTCTATGAACATATCCTCACTGCCATATTCCCTGCAGGCGTCGAAAATATTCGCAAGCTCAGGGGAATCGTCGTACAGATCGTGTACTATGTACGCATTGTCCCATATCACGCGGAAATCCTTTGCCGCGGGTTTAAGCCCCGCCATGCGGCGCACCGTTTCGGGGGAAAACACCTTACCCTCCGGGTTTGAGTACTTGGGCACGCAAAACAATCCCTTGACCGACGGGTCCTTCACAAGCTCGTCTATCAAGTCCATATCAGGGCCGTCATCGAGCATGGGTACGGTAAGCATCTCTATGCCGAAGCTTTCCAGAACCTTGAAATGCCTGTCATAACCCGGGGCGGGACAGATAAATTTTATCTTGCCCTGTGACGCCCAGGGCGCGTCCCCGGAACCGCTTATCATACACTGGGCTATGTAATCATACATGATGTTCAGGCTGGAATTTCCGCAGATTATAACGTTCTTTGCGGGAACGCCCAACAGCTCTCCGAACAGCTCTCTGCACTCAGCAATGCCCAGGGGCACGCCGTAGTTGCGGCAGTCCACCCCGTCCTTTGCCCTGGCGTCCGCTATGTATACCGGGTCAAGTATGTCCATGGACAGATCCAGCTGTTCCGCGCCGGGCTTGCCTCTGGACATATCCAGCTTAAGCCCTCTGGCTTTGAACTCCTCATATTCCTCCTCAAGGGATGCTTTTATCTTCAACAATTCTTCCCGTGAAAGCTCCTGATAGGTCATTGCCAAATCCTCCGATATTATCATATGGAAGTATTTTAATACATCGCCGCCGATTTTGCAAGCGTTAACAGAAAAACTTGCAAAAATTTGTGGATTTCACCTTAAATCAAACGTTATTTGAGACAATTTGTTCCCCGAGGCAGGCAATTCTTTCACAGGCGCAGCAAAATTTTTTCGTTTTTTCCCGAAGCTCCCTCTCCCTGAAAAGAATATCCCTGTTCGTTTTCGTGTGTTTTTCACCGGCAAATTTGCAGACAAGCGAACAGTACTCCCTGTGAATATTATTCTCATACTCCAGCAATCTTGACGGTTTTTTGAAATTTTTCAGTTCCCTTACCGCCCTGCCCGTCAGCGCAAGCATATCAGATTTATATTTTTCGTACTTGTCATAGGTCTGACCGGCTCGGAAAATTTCAAGCTCCGCCGCGGCAAGGTTGAGTCCGTGCAGTCCGTTTATCATGTCAAGTATGTCTCCCCGCTCTATGGGAGGCAGGAATTCGTTTATTAGCGCTTTGTAAAAGCTGCCCCGTCTGTCCGCGGAAAGGAGCAGAAGCTCCGGCACCTCCACGGTAACGTTTTTCGCTTGATTTATCCTCACGGCAACATCAAAAAGCTCTGTAAACCCGTCGAAATAATCCACAGTCCCTCGCTTCATGCATATACCTCCTCATGTAATAATATATTCAGCAGAAGGCTCAGGGTTACAAAAACACCCGATGATATTTTGTATCACCGGGTGGGGTTTATTCACGATGTATGCTGTTTTACACCGTAGGATTTGCGGTAAAGGTCAGATGCTCGGTATGGGGAATAAACTTGTCGCCTACACGGTAGGTTATCACGCAGTCAACAGCCGCCGCCTTTGCGGAGGTGATATTCCCGGACAAGCTGAATGTATGGTCACCGTATGCCTCCACTACGGAATTGTAGGCGGCGTTCACCGAAAGTCCGCTGTTTTTCAGCTTTATGCTCAGGATCGTTATGTCTGTCCTGCCGGTGTTGGTGACGGTGAAAGAATTGTCCTTTGTCGTCAGGTATCTCATCTGACCGCCGGCATTTACGGACACTTTTATATTTGAAAGGAAATCCGGATTATATCTGAACTGGGGAAAATCCGGGAAGGTGTCTATATCCGGCTGTTCCTTTGAAAGACTCAGCCTTGCCGCCAGCCCCGCGGCATAGGTGTCGTGGAAGGCGTTTGTCAGGAACCAGGTGTTCATGGGCAGGAACGAGGTGGATGCGTCGATCCTTCTGTCCCCGGAGACCATGTATCTGCCGCCGCAGTCATTCACCTGCCTGTACCCTGCCGGGAACTGCTCATAATGGGACAGGATCGTGGCTCCAGTGGCGTGTACGGAATCAACTATTCCGTCTCCCGCCGACTTGCTGTCCGCCAGCAGATCGTAGCCTGTGCCCGTAACGACGGAAACGGTGACGCCTTTTTTCTGTAAATCAGCAAGCATCTGAGGTATCTTCGGCATGATCTCATGGTGATATTTGTCGCTTGCCGCTATGAGCTCCGCGTGCTTGACCGGATCAAGGTACTCCGCCTTAAGCCTGTCATAGTCCTCGGCGGGCACCATATCCCATATGCCGCCCCAGTTGATGATATATGGAACGACCAGTTGGTTGATAATATCATAGACAACATTGTTTATCAGTGTCATATTGAGCTTTTGTACTATGCTGAGAAGGGGCTGGAAGTCATTGTTCAAAGCCAGAGCCATAAACATGGGATAATTGGGATTGAAGTGTTCTTTGTCCAGCAGAGCGGTGGTAAGGCTTGTGCCCAAAATGGGGGAATTGTTCATGACTACGCCTGCCACGTCGTTCTTGTCCCCGTACTGCGCAAGGTAAGTCGTGATGATCTGTCCGCCTCCGCTGTAGCCGAAAAGTCGGACCTTGTCCTTGCCGGTCATCTCCTTGACCTGACCTATATAGTCGTCCAGCAGACGGGCGTTTTCAAGCTGACCCACACGGGAGTCGTTAAAGAATGAAAACAGGTTGTTTCTTCGCATCCCCATATTCTGCGCCTCGCGGAAAAACGATTGAGGGAAGATGTAAACGCCCTGAGTAGCCTTTGCCGAGGTGTCGTGGGTAAGATGTACGTTATACATTGATGTAACACCGTCATAGTTCATCTGGAGCCATTCAAGCTTTTTTGCAAAGAAATCGCTGTTCTCTTTCAGGTAATCCCTGAGCTTTGAGTAGTCGCCGGTGAGCAGACCCCGAAGAATGACGGGAACGGATCTTTGCAGGTCGCTCAGCGCCTCCAGTATGTCGTCCGCTTCGTCGGAATATATTGTTACGTCCGTATAGTTCCCGTTGCCGTCATTGTAGGCAAGGGGAGAATCCAGAAAACCCGCCACAACTACCACAGGGGTCTCCAGATCGTAGGAGCTCTCCGGCATTTCTGCGGAGACCGATACCGCCACAGCGGCAAATATGATGCTGACAGCGCAGATAACGGCAATGATCTTCTTTAGCATTACATCAAACCTCTTTTCAAAAGCGTATAGAACAAATAATATTGTACTATTATTTTTACATATTTACAAGCGGTCAGGAGTCCTCTTCCTCCGAGAGCGAACGGTTGACTGCGCATAAGACGCCTCTTATTGAAGCGTAGTTTATGTTGTGGGACATGCCCACGCCGAACCAGGTCTTTCCCCTGGGATCTCTGAGCTGAATGTAGGACACAGCCTTAGCGTCGGAACCGATGGAAACGGCGTGTTCGGAGTAGTTGACGAATTTATATCCGCTGATGCCCACCTTTGCCATGGCGTTGAAGAAGGCGTCGATGGGACCGTTACCTTTGCCGACAACGGGCACTGGCTCTTCGTCGTTGTGCTTTATCATGCCCTCAAACCTGACCTTGGGGGAAGTGTCGTTGAGCTCGCTCTCTTCGTAAAACTTGTGGCTTATCAGCGCAAACGGGCCCTTTCTGTCGATATACTCCCTGCGGAACAGCGCCATGACCTCCTCGGCGCTTATCTCCCTGCCCACGGAATCGCAGTATTTCTTCACCGCTCTGCCAAACTCCGGATGCATAGCCTTGGGCAGCATGAAGCCGAAGCTGTTGTGCATGATGAAGGCGGCGCCGCCCTTGCCGGACTGGCTGTTAATTCTTATGACAGGCTCGTATTCACGCCCCACGTCGGCGGGATCAATGGGCAGATAGGGTACCTCCCACATATCCGTATGGCTCTCATGCATATACGCCTCGCCCTTGTTTATGGCGTCCTGATGTGAGCCTGAGAACGCGGTAAACACAAGGTCTCCGGCATAGGGATGCCTGACGTCCACGTGCATTTTCGTGGTGCGCTCATAGACGTCCCTGACCTCGTTTATGTGTTCAAAGTTGAGCCCGGGGTCTATCGCCTGGGTGTACATATTCATGGCAAGGGTTATTATGTCAACGTTTCCGGTACGCTCTCCGTTGCCGAAAAGGGTGCCCTCTATGCGCTCCGCTCCCGCCAGCATTCCAAGCTCCGCGGTGGCCACCGCCGTGCCTCTGTCGTTGTGGGGGTGCAGGCTTATTATGGCGGAATCCCTGTTTTCAAGGTGTTCGCAGAAATATTCTATAAGGTCGGCAAAGCAGTTGGGCGTGGTGTTCTCCACCGTCGAAGGCAGGTTGAGGATGAGCTTGTTTTCCGGTGTGGCTCCGATAACTTTCATGACCTCGGAACAGATCCATATGGCGTTGTCCGGTTCGGTGCCCATAAAGCTTTCCGGTGAATATTCGTATCTTATGTTCACACCTGTGCGCGCCTTAAGGTCATCCCCCAACTCCTTTACCAGCTTCGCTCCGTTTACGGCAATGTCCACAACGCCCTGCATATCGGTCTTGAAAACTACCTTTCTCTGGAGCGCAGAGGTGGAATTGTAGAAGTGAAGGATAACGTTCTTCGCCCCTTCTATAGCCTCAAAGGTCTGACGGATAAGATGCTCCCTCGCCTGAACAAGCACCTGAACGGTGACGTCGTCGGGGATAAGATTTTTATTTATAAGGTTGCGCAGAAATTCGTACTCGGTGCTTGAGGCAGAGGGAAAGCCCACCTCGATCTCCTTTACGCCTATTTTGCACAGCAGCTCGAACAGCTCCGTTTTCTCGTCCAGATTCATGGGATCGACCAGAGCCTGGTTGCCGTCCCTCAGATCCACACTGCACCAGATGGGCGGCTTCGTGATCCTGTTGGATGGCCACCTTCTGTTTTCCAGAGCTATAGGCTCAAATGGTATGTATTTTTTACAGCCGTCTTTCATGTTTTCCGATCTCCTTTGATTCATTTCCGTGCATAAGGAGAGTACAAAAACACCCCTATGCAGTTAAGCATAGGGGTGTGATAAAGTCACACGGTACCACCCTACTTCGGCGATGATCGCCCTCAGCAGACCTCAAGCAAGGTCCTGACCTTTAACGCAGTCTTGCGTCCTGCCTTATGATTTCGGGCAGGCGACTCCGGAATGAGCTATACACATAATTCACGCTGCCGGCTCACAGCACCGCCGGCTCTCTGAAAGCAGATTTTTATGTCTTTTTTCCTTCACAGTCTTTGAAATGAATGATCTTGTGTAATATTATATGCATATGCCGTCAAAATGTCAAGAATTAAAATTTCTGGTGCCGGAACACCTGTCAGGCGGCAACGCTTGTGCTTCCTTGTTATACCCTCTCCTGCCGTTTTTCTTTATTCAAAATCGGAAAAGTCCGATTTTAAAAGCTTTTGCCGTCTGATCTCCGTGTACACCGGTTCAAAATCACCTGCTTTGTACAGAGCGTCCAGCAGCAGCGCCGGGTTAAGGTTCACCGTACTGCCCGCGGAAAGAACGGCGCTTATCTTTACATAGCAGTCCTCGCTGCCTGCCTCAAAGCGATGGATAAAATCGTTGAGTTTTATTTCTTTGACGACCTTCATTCTGCCCTTTTTGCCGGTCTTTTCGGCGGTAAGCTCGCCGCCGTCAATAAGAGTGCGTATGACGCCGGCTGTCCTTTCGGCCTGCGCCGAATCGGGGAATTCAAGGGTAATGCCGTACTGCGCCATGGCAACGTCCCCCGCTTTGTCCTTGGGTTCCCCCACGGACTTTACGGTAAAGCCCTCCGGCATGACCCTGCTCAGAGCGTCGAATATCTCCCCGTCGGTCATGTCCGTTTCTATCCTGATATCCATGGGTTCTCCGTCGCTGCTCTGACCCAGAGGAAGTGGCAGAGGGAACATGAGATAGGGGTGGGGATTGAAGCCCTCGGTATACCATAACGGGATATTTGCCCGGCGCACCGCCCTTGTCATACACCTGTTCAGGTCAAGGTGAGAGGTGTATATCGCCCTGCCGCTTTTTTCAAGCCATACTCTTACAGAGCGCATGGCAAACACCTCCGTTCAGTTTGTTCGTCCCGCAGCCGGAGCATTTCTCCCTGCAGCTGGGGGTGGTGACGCCCTCGTGGGCCCTTTTATTTTCATTTATAAGAAAGTTCTTGCTTATGCCGTAATCCATGTGATCCCAGGGCAGCACCTCGTCAAATGAGCGCTGCCGGCTTGCGTAAAATTCAGGGGAAATATTACATTTTTCAAAGGCCTGTGTCCATTTTTCCGTGTCAAAGACATCGTCCCAGCCGTCAAATTTACAGCCGCTTCTCCACGCAGTCTCGATGACCTCCGCAAGCCGTCTGTCACCACGGGCAAACACGCCCTCAAGGACGCTGGTGTAGACCTTGTGACAGCTTATGTTTACCTTCCTGGTGGTGTTGCTCTCAAACAGATGCTTCTGCTTTTCGGCTATCACCCCGGCGGTGTCCTGCGCCTCCCACTGGAACGGGGTAAAAGGCTTTGGCACAAATGTGGACGCGCTCACGGACACGGTGACGCTTTTGCCCTTGGGCTTGTTGGGGTTGTGATAGAACTCGTCCACCACCTTCTGGGCAAGCTTTGCTATGCCTTCCACGTCCTCAAGGGTCTCCGTGGGCAGACCTATCATAAAGTAGAGCTTTACCGCGGTCCAGCCCCCGTCAAAGGCTTCCTTCGCGGTGGACATTACCTCCTCCTCCGTAACGTTTTTGTTTATAACGTCACGGAGCCTTTGGGTGCCCGCCTCGGGCGCAAATGTGAGCCCGCTGCGGCGCACGCCGGATATCTTCTGCATAAGCTCCTCGGGGAAATTGTCTATGCGCAGACTGGGCAGCGCGATGTTTATCCTGTCTTTTTCCGTCCACTCCAGCAGATCGTTGAGCAGAGGGAAAAGCTTGGTATAGTCGCTGGTACTCAGCGAGCAGAGGGATATCTCGTCATAGCCTGTGCTGTCGCAGAGCCGGCGGCACTGATCCTCCACGGTCTTCGCCGCCTTTTCCCTGATGGGTCTGTACAGAAAACCCGCCTGGCAGAACCGGCAGCCCCTTATACAGCCGCGGAAAAGCTCCGCGGTGGTGCGGTCATGGACGACTTCAAGGAAGGGCACGACGAATTTGTCCGGATAATAACAGCTGTCCAGATCGCTGACGATCCTCTTTTTGACCTTTTCCGGCGCGCCGTTTGAAGGGGTGACGGCTTTCACCGTGTCGTCAGAGTTATACTCAACGCTGTAGAAGGACGGAGCGTAAACTCCCTGTATCTTCACCGCGTCTTTGAGAAATTCTTCCTTTGTTGAACCCAGGGCCTTGTGTTTTTTTATAAGGTCGATGATATCGTTTGTGACCTCTTCCCCCTCGCCGGGCAGAAACAGGTCTATAAACGGAGCTAAAGGTTCCGGGTTGCACACGCAGGGCCCTCCCGCGATAACGATGGGGGTCAGAGCTTTTCTGTCCGCGCTCCGCACCGGCAGTCCGGCTAAGTCCAGCATATTCAGCACGTTTGTATAGCACAGCTCGTACTGAAGTGTAAAGCCGATGATATCGAATCCGGCTATGGGGTCGCCGCTTTCCAGCGCGTACAGCGGGATGTTGTTTTTCCGCATCTGCTCCTCCATGTCCAGCCAGGGAGCAAAGACCCGCTCGCACCAGGCATCCTCCCGTTCATTGACAAGACCGTAAAGGATCTTCATGCCAAGGTGGGACATGCCTATTTCGTATGTATCGGGGAAACAAAAAGCATAGCGGACAGCTATATCGGCTCTGTTTTTCACAACGCTGTTAAGCTCTCCGCCAGTATACCGTCCCGGTTTCTGTACCTTTAAGAGTATGTTTTTAAGTTCCTTTGAAAGCATTTCCTTCTCCCGTCAGCACCGTACTCCGAAACGTGCCAGTATGTTTTTTATCATTTGTCTGTATTTTGATCTTTTCATGGTTTTTGACGCATATAGGAATATGCCGTCGGCGTCCTTTGCCAAAATCATGCGTTCCACCGTTCTCAACCGGTCACAGTCCGCCCTTTCACAGGCAAGCCGTACAGCGGGGTCGTTGACGTATTCCGTTATTTTGTCAATGTATTCCCGCCTGCTCTTCGTTTTATCAAGGAGCAGGTTGTTCACCACTGTTTCAATAAGCGCAAGGAAGTATTCGGAAACACGCTTGATGCTTTCCTCCCGGTCGAAATCAAAGTCGTCTATGAGCTTGAGATCATTTTTGTAGCCCCAGACAATATCACTGAAGAAACCGGACATATACTTTGACGTGCCGCCTCCGGCTCTGTAAAAATATGTGACCTTGTCCACCAGCACGACCTTGTCCGCATTGGCGAAAAGCGCCATATTGGTATAACGATCTTCTCCGAAAAAAGCGATCCCTTCCGCATACTTGTACACATCGTGAAACAGAGCCTTTTTATACAGCTTTCCGCAAAGAGAAACAGGCAGGGAACCGCTGTACAGGAAAGACCTGAGCAGCTTTTGCCGGAGCTCATCTCCCTGATAGACGGGCTGCTGTTTCAAATAACTGTCAAGATTGTCAAGGGTGTTCAGTTTTTCGGTTTTTAAGCTTTTTACAAATTTAAGCCGGGCAACGGCAATATCCGCGGCTTCTTTTTCGATGGCGTTCACCAGCGTCTCCGCGGCATCCTCAGGGAGCCAGTCGTCCGCGTCGGAAAACATTACATAGTCGCCGCTGAAGTTTTCTATCCCGGTACGTCTTGCGGCAATAAGTCCTCCGTTCTGCCTGTCTATAACCTTTACGCGGCTGTCCTTCTCCGCAAAGCTTTTGCAGATCTCCGGGCTTTTATCCGTTGACCCGTCGTTTACAAGTATAATCTCCAGCTCTCTGTAGGTCTGAGCCAGCAGAGAGCTGACAGTTTCTTCAAGATGCTCCTGAGCATTGTATACAGGAACAACGATGCTTACGGTAGCGCTCATAGCTGCCGCTCCTCTCCGAAAGGATCATTTGCCCTCGCGCATGACTTTTACAGCCACATCGGGGTAGTCGGTGATAACGCCGTCACAGCCCCAGTCTCTGAGGGTCCTCATGGCATCCTCGGGGTTTACTGTCCAGGGATTGACCCTGACGCCGATATCGTGGCACTCCTGTATATATTCCTCGTCAACGAACATGGCAAAGGGATGGTAAGCCTGAATGTCGTATTTCTTTGCAAATGCTATCTTGTCCTCGAATATCTCCTCGTAGGGGCCCTCGTCCGGAGCGTAGAGCATGCCGGTGCGGGTCTTGGGATCGACTTCCTTACATTCAAGAAGGATCTTCTCGTCAAAGCTGGAGATTATGAGGTTGTCAAAGAGGTTGAAGTCCTTGACCATGTTGATGACCTTGCGGGCAATGTCCGTGTTGGGCTGTTTTGGGCTCTTTATCTCGATGTTTATGACCGAAATACCCTTGCAAAGATCAAGGAACTCCTCAAGCGCGGGGATCTTTGTGCCAGCGAAATCCTCGGAAAAATACGAACCGAAATCGTATTTGCGAAGCTCGTCAAAGGTGAGATCCTGAATTAAGCCCGTACCGTTTGATGTCTGGTCTATATCGTAATTGTGACAGATGACCAGACGACCGTCCTTGGTAAGATGAACATCGTTTTCAAATCCGTCTATACCGAATTCAAGAGCCTTTGCAAAAGCGGGGATGGTGTTCTGGGGAGCGAGTTTGTTCGCGCCTCTGTGTGAAATTACCTTTGTCATATTTTAACAATCCTTTCTTTTTAGTTACAAAATATTATACACCACACCGGGGTGTTATTCAAGTAAATCAGTTAAAATAGCTTCGTATCTTTTCAAATATCTCCACCGCTTTGAAGCGGATCTCATACCTGGGACTGCTTTTGACTATCTTCACCCCGTCCTCGCTGAGAACGGCGTCCAGCTCGGTCTGTTTTTCCGCGGCGGGAAGGCACATGGGCGGGAACATGACGCACCACCAGTTTTTGCCCTCGCCCTCCCCGAGGATGACCCGCACGGCGGTATATCTGCCCGCGGGCAAGGTCACGTCCTCATAGGTGCGGGTGTTAAAATATTCGTCGCCTATGACTATCCGGGCGGTGTAATCCGCCCCGTTTTCGGCAAGCACTCTGTCCGCCGTCTTTTCCAGCTCACTTGTATATGGAGCAAGTCTTTGAGCCGCGTCCTCCGCGGTAACACTGCCGTCAAATATCTCTTTGCCGTTTTCCAGCACCGCGTCCCTGACCTTGAGCTTTATGCTCTGGTCGACGTCCGTGTCGGAATTTGCTATCACATGAAGGCGCAGGACGTTTTCCCTGACCTCTTCACAGCGCCTGTCGAAGCTTACCGTGCTGACAACGCAGGCAAACACGAGCGTCAGAGCTGCCGCCGCCTCAAGCTTCTTTGCCGAAAATAATTTTTTACACATAATAAAACTCCCATTCTTATGTTTCTTTTGCAGTCAACGATAAGATCAACTGCTACTTGATTATGGGCGTTTTATTCTGCTGATATTCATCACATCAGATCTTCGTGTTCCCGGGTGTAGGATTGTATATCGTCTCCGGTCCGGAAGAAGTAGCCGTTTTCCCTGAGCTTGTCGAAGGATCTCATGGTCTCTCCCAACCCGTTTGCAACACAGTTCACCGGGTCCTCCGCGACCTTTGTTTTTATGCCGGTCTTTCTGTATATCAACTCGTCCATGCCCTCAAGAAGAGCTCCGCCGCCGGTAAGATAAATACCTCTGTCCGCAATATCCGCCGACATTTCCGGCGGGGTCTTTTCCAGAACGGCGCGCACTGCGTTGCCTATGATCTCCAGCTTTTCGCGCATGGCAAGGTAGACCTCCGTGGAGGATATCTCAAAGTTGCAGGGCATCTGGGTGATATAATTCTTGCCCCGGGAGTTCATAGCTATCTCCGCCTCCCGAAGATAGGCGCAGCCCACCTGCTTCTTTATGCTTTCCGCCATGTTTTCACCGATGAGTATGTTTCTCTCCCTGCGCACATAGTTCACTATGTCCTCATTGAGAACGTTCCCCGCCGTCTTTATGCTGTCCGACACGGCGACGCTGCCCATTGTCAGCACCGCTATGTCCGTTGTTCCTCCGCCGATATCCACCACCATGACTCCGCTGGGCTTTGAAACGTCCACTCCCGCGCCTATCGCGGCGGCAAGAGGTTCCTCCATGAGGCAGGCTCTCGCCGCTCCGGAGGATATTGCAAGTTCAAGGATCGTCCGCTTTTCAAGATTAGTCACCGATGAAGGTGTGCATATGACGATGTTGGGCTTGAACATTTTGTTCCCGCAGATTTTCTGTATGTAATATGTAAGCATGCTCTGTACAATTGAAAAATCGGAAACGACTCCGTCCTTCATGGGGCGGATTATCGTAACTGAATCCGGATTCCTGCCTATCATATCGTATACCATGTTGCCTATGGCAAGTATCTTCCCGGTGTCGGTATCGCAGGCGGCAACAGAGGCCTCGCTTAAAACGATACCCTTTTTCTGCACATATATGACCACCGAGGTGGTACCCAGATCTATGCCTATGTTTAATCCTGCCATGTTTCCTGCCTTTCCTTTCCGGGTCTTTCTGCTCTGGGGATAGCCAGACAGAGCCCGTAAACTTTTTCCGCTCCGTTAAGTATGAGCATTTTCGCGCACTCGTCAAGGGTGGCTCCCGTGGTCTTTACATCATCGCAAAGCAGTATCGTCTTGCCTGTTACCTTTTCCGGCTGTGGCACGTCGAACACGCCCATAACGTTTCCCGCTCTGTTTTCCCTTGCGGTCCTGTGCTGAGCGGCGGTCTCATAAAGCTTTGCCAACAGCTCCCCCTCAAAGGATAAACCCAGTCTTTTCGCAACGTCCTTTGCCAGCAGACCGCTTTGATTGTAGCCCCTTTTTTTCAGCTGTTTCGCTGTAAAGGGAACACAGGTCACAACGTCAACGGCGGAAATATCCATCTGATCCGCCGCCCTTTCTGCCATGTGCCGGCTCATGGGAGCGCGGAGCCACCGCTTGCCGCCGAACTTGAACCTGTGTACCGCCTCTTTTATGCCGTATTCATAATAAAACGGGGCGTATATCTTTTCAAAATTATTTTTCTTCTTCCTGCAGGTGCAGTACTTCTTTTCACAGCCGCAATATTCACAGCAGTCGCCGGAAATATAAGCCGCCGACGTTTCGCAAACGGAGCAGATATCCCTGCCGTCGGAGGTAACTTTATTGCATATCATGCACCGCGCCGGAAACAGAGCTTTCTTGAGTCTTTCCGCAAATTCCGAAGTTCTCACAGACTATCTCCGTCCCTCAGAAGGAATTTTTTCAGCGCGGAATATCTCTTGGTCTGTTTATTGTTGTTGACCATAGCCCTTATCGTTTCCTCGCTGCCCACTGTTATCATGATATTTTTCGCTCTGGTGACTGCGGTGTACAGTATGTTCCTGTAAGCCAGCTGCGCCACAATGTCGATGACCGGCATTATCACCGCGTCAAACTCGTTGCCCTGACTTTTGTGCACCGTCACCGCATAGGCGTGCTCAAGCTCCGCCGCGGATTCGATGGGGTATACGGCGTCCCTGTCGTCGAAAAGTATCCTCATTGTGCCGTCCGGCTGATTGATCTCCTTGAGTATGCCTATATCTCCGTTGAAAATGCCGGAGCCCTCTTCGCCGTCCCGCTCCCACATAACGTTATAGTTGTTCTTTATCTGCATGACCTTGTCCCCTTCGCGGAACAGTCTGCCTGCTGTCTTTATCTCTTTTTTACCTTTAGCGGGGGGATTGATCGCCGCCTGTAAAAGCCTGTTGAGATTATTTGTCCCCGTCTCTCCCTTCCTTGAGGGACAGAGTACCTGTATTTTTTCGTCCACTGTGTACCCGTAAGCGTTTGGCAGGCGGGAAGCACAAAGCTCCACCACCGTCTGCGCCGCCGAGTATGGGGTTTTCCTCTCCATAAAGAAAAAGTCCCTGTCCCGCACGGTGAGATCCGGCATCTCCCCGGAGACTATTTTGTGGGCGTTGGTGACTATGACGCTCTCCATCGCCTGACGGAAAACTTCCTTCAGCTCCACCACCGGGATGCGTCCCGACTCTATAAGGTCGTGGAGCACATTGCCCGCTCCCACCGCAGGGAGCTGATCGGAGTCTCCAACCATTATTAGCCTGCAACCTATGGGCAGAGCGTCCAGCAGGCTGGAGAAAAGGGAAACGTCCACCATGGAAAGCTCGTCCACTATGACCGCGTGACATTCCAGCGGATTGGTCTGATTCCGGCTGAATATCGGTCTGTCGTGGCTGTCCCACTCCACCTCAAGGAGCCTGTGTATCGTCTTCGCGTCCCTGCCGGTAACGTCGCTCATGCGTTTCGCGGCTCTGCCCGTAGGCGCGGTAAGCAGTACGTCAAGCCCGTCGGACTCCATTATCCGCAGGATGCCGTTAAGGGTGGTGGTCTTGCCCGTGCCCGGACCTCCTGTGAGTATGAGTATGCCCTTCTGTATCGCCGTGGTTATGGCAAGGCGCTGTTTTTCTTCGTACTTTATTCCCTCGGCTATCTCTATGTTGTCGATATCTCTTTGCAGGGTAAGCTTCCCCGCCGGGGGAAAGGCAAGCATCTGCAGTATTCTGTTTGAGGCGTTTATTTCCGCTCTGTAGATCTGGTGCAGGAACAGGTACTCCTTGTCTCCGAAGGTCTCCGATACCAGCCGTTTCTGCCTGATAAGCTCGTCCACCGCCTCGTTCGCCTCATCTTCGCTTATATCAAGAAGCTGAGTGCAGGGAACAAGCATCTGTTTCCTGGGCAGACAGGTGTGACCGTTGTTGTAGACATTGGTCTTTACCACATGTATGACCCCCGCAAGGACGCGGTTTATCTTGTCTGTCTTGTTGGGAAGGTTCTCCGCTATCTCGTCCGCCCTGTCAAAGCTTATGCCCAGATCGCTGTTGCAGAGTATATAGGGATTTTCCTCCACCGTTTCAGGCGCCTTCACGCCGAAAGCCATGTACGCCTTAAGGCATTCCGATGTTGTCATGCCGAAGCGCTCAAGGGCTATCATGACCTCACGCACGGCAAATTGAGACTTGAAGTTTTTGCTTATCTCCAGAGCCTTTTTTTCGGAAATGCCTTTTATCTCCGCCAGCCGCTCGGGCTGATTTTCCATGACGTCAAATGTGTTCTCGCCGAACTTTTCTATTATTTTTATCGCCGTTGAGGGACCTATGCCCTTGATTATTCCCGAGGACAGATACTTGAGCAGGTCATCCGCGGTTTTCGGCATACTGCGCTCGCAAAGCTCAGCCCTGAACTGCCTGCCGTAAGCCGGATGGAAATCCCAGCCGCCTCTGACCCGGAGATTTTCTCCGCAGGTGATGCCGGGCAATACCCCCACGACAGTGACAAGCTCACCGTTTGCCGCCAGGACAAGAACGGTGAAGCCTGTATCATCATTGCGGAAGGTAACGTCCTCAACGATACCGTTTAATTCAATTTGTTCGTTCTGACCGTTTTCCATTCACATCTCCGATATTTTCCCCGGCAGCTCACCGGGAAAGCATATTTCCGTATGCCCGTTTTCCCTGCAGAAATCATCCATCCGTCTGCGGTTTTCCGGGGGAATGCCCATGTCCGCCACAATAAGCCTGCTGCGCTTTTCCTCGCCCAGTAAGATCTGACGCATCCGGGCGGCGCAGATGAAGCCCGCTTCGTTTTCATCCCCGTTGACGGCAGGAATAACTATATAATAGAGCTTTCCGTTTTTTTCATTCAGCGCCCTGAGCATGATGTAATATATCACGGAAACTATGCCCGCCAGCGTAAACATCAGCATAACGCAGTAAAGCATAACTCTTGCCATAAGATCACCTCATTACAGAGTATGCTTATACGGAAAAAAGGTTCTGTCTCAGCGGTTACCGATCCTTGCCGTAAATTATCTTGTCGAATATTGGGGCAAGGCCCTGATTGTTGAAGGTGTACGCGGGAAGCTGATAGAACACGTGTCCGGGGAACTCGTTGCCCTCCACAAGCACCGGACCTTTGGGAGTAAAAGCCACATCCCAGCCCACATAGCCCACCTGAGGTATGACCGCGGCGGCCTTTATTACCAGAGCCTTAGCCTCCTCCCACATGGGGATCTTAAAGCCGTGGATATCTACCCCCGTGGCGGGGTGTACAGAGAAGCAGACGCCGTGCTCGTTGATAGCGTCGTATTTGAGTATGCCCTCGTCAAGATCCACCGGTGTGGTCATGCCTCCGGCAAAGAAATTGTCAACGCTCCCTCCGTTGCCTATCCTCATGAATGCGCAGGGAATGGATATCTTGCCCTTGATATTGAGGGTAACTATGCGCACGGTGTTTATACAGCCGGCATATATCTTTGACATATCCTCATGCTGTTCAAGGCACTCCTCGATAAGATCGAAGGCGTTGTCCGCCGTCAGATAGTCGAACAGCTCCTTCACGCTTTTATAATCAGACACCTTTATCTTTTCGATGCCACGTCCGCACATTCCGTCGTTGGGCTTGGCGATGATGTATTCCCTGTCCCCCAGCCATTGTGTGAAGGACTCCTCGGTCATGCCCTTGACCTCTATCCAGTCCCTGCCGATATAGTCGGCAAAGGCCTTGTTGAATTCCACTTTATTTTCAAAGAAATGTCTGTAATTGACGTCGTTGAGCAGGGCGATGTATTTGTCGTTGACGCCCCTTGTGATATAGGTCTTGCGCTCCTTTGCGTTTGCCTCATCCATGTGGAAAACGTCGTAGTCAACGTACCCCGCCGCATACCTGTATCCGCACCAGATCATGTCCGCATATACAAAAAGCCTCGGCTTGCCGTTGCGTTCTGACACACGGGCAGCCGACTCCTTCATCTGATCGAAATTCATTCTCTTAAGTCTGCCTAAAATAAAGCTGATCTTTCCCATAACATCGACCTCTTAAAATAATAGTGAGCAGGCCTGTAAGCCGAGTTCTGTCGTTTAAGGCAATCATCTGTCTACGCCTGCCGTTGCCGACAGGCTCAAGCCACTCTTCGGGAATTACGCCGAGCAAGCGCCGGAAAATTCCGCTCCCGGTCAGTGTTGCTTCGAATAGGGTTTACATGGCCACACGGTTCCCCGTGTGCCGGTGAGCTCTTACCTCGCCTTTCCACCCTTACCCGCCGAAACGGGCGGTATATCTCTGTTGCACTTTCCCTAAGGTCACCCTCGGCGGCCGTTAGCCGTTATTCTGCTCTGTGAAGCTCGGACTTTCCTCGTGTATAAAAATATACCCGCGACTGCCCAGCCTGCTCACTTGCATATATTTTAATTTAATTGTTGCCATATGTCAAACCGTAAGTCGGATTTTTTTGAATTTTTTTATTTTTATATTGCAATGAATATTCTTTTGGGCTAAAATTAAATTTGAACATCAAATAAGCTGAAAACATTTTATCTGAATTTTGGAGCACGGTCTTATGAAAGACGTATTCTTTTCCGGCAGCAGCAACCGTAACAGCGGCACCGACCCGAATGCATATTTCAACTTTCCCCAACCAGATCAGAACGGCGGGGAGGACAGGTATATATACAGCGACTCCCGCAACACCCGACATTCAGGCGGATCCCCGGAGGACGAACGCCCTCCAAAAAGAAAAAAGCACCGCTTAGGATGTCTGACATCCCTGTTTCTTGTTGCCGTTATATTATTCCTGTGCGGCGCAGGTTCGTTTTTATATTTGTTTTCCGGCATAAACTACAATGAAAAAGGGCACCTGCCGAATCAGTATATAAGCAGCGGCGAGCTGAACTCAAGCGTAATGGTAAAAAACATCCTGCTCATCGGCGTTGACAGGCGCTCCCCGGACGAAGCTTCCCGGTCGGACACCATGATGCTCCTGTCTGTTGACAGGGCACACAGCAAAATAAAGCTCACATCAATACTCAGGGATTCCTGGGTGGATATCCCCGGCAGGGGTCACGCTAAATTAAACGCCGCCTGCTCCGCGGGAGGCGCCCAGCTGGTAATAGACACCATAGAGTACAACTTCAAGGTGAAGATTGACAGATACATCCTTGTTGATTTTGATATGTTCACGGGCATTGTGGACGGTCTGGGGGGCATTGATATCCAGACCACCGTCCCGGAGGCCACCTACATGACCAAACACGTTGGCAAGGTCTTCGGCAAGGAATTCCTGACAGACGCGGAAAACGGGCGGATGAGCCACTTTAACGGGGAACAGGCGCTTTGGTACTGCCGCATACGCAAGCTTGACTCGGACTTTAAGCGCACAGAACGTCAGCGAAAAGTGCTCTCCACTGTTATTTCCGACGTTAAGCACACAAATCCCTTAAAGCTCATGTCCATTGTAAAAACCGTTTTGCCCAACATCGAGACCGATATAGGACGTATTGAAATGGCAAAGCTTCTCCTGGGCGGCTTAATGTATATCCGGTACGACGTTGAGCAGATGAGCATCCCCGCTAACGGCACCTGGTCTGACGCGAAACGCAAGGGACAGGACGTACTGCTCATCGAGACCGAAAAGAATGCGGATATGCTTAAAAGCTTTTTGTACGATTAAAAAAAACAAAAATATTTACAGTGAGGATTGATAACCATGAAAAAGAACATCAACACAGAATGTCTCCACGCGGGCTATTCCCCGAAAAACGGCGAACCGAGAGTAGTGCCCATTTATCAGAGCACCACCTTCAAGTATGAATCCAGCGAGGACATGGCGAAGTGCTTCGACCTTGATTCAAACGGATATTTCTATACCCGTCTGCAAAACCCCACCAACGACGCTGTCGCTGCAAAGATAGCCGCTCTTGAGGGCGGCGTCGCCGCCGTGCTCACAAGCTCCGGTCAGGCGGCTTCCTTCTATTCTGTTTTCAACATCGCCTCCGCGGGGGATCATGTGGTCTGCTCATCGGCGATCTACGGCGGCACATTCAATCTGTTCTCCGTGACCATGAAAAAGCTGGGCATAGACTTCACCTTTATTTCCCCCACGGCAAGTGAGGCGGAGCTCAATGCGGCGTTCAGGGACAACACCCGCGCAGTGTTCGCGGAGACCCTTTCCAACCCCTCTCTTGACGTGCTGGACATAGAGCTTTTTGCCAACGCGGCTCACGCCCACGGCGTGCCTCTGATCGTTGACAACACCTTCCCCACCCCGGTGAACTGCCGACCCTTTGAATTCGGCGCGGACATAGTTATCCATTCCACCACCAAATACATGGACGGACACGCCACAAGCGTAGGCGGCGTTATCGTGGACAGCGGCAATTTCGACTGGACGCAGAACGACAAATTCCCCGGCCTCACCACTCCCGACGATTCATATCACGGCATTATCTACACGGAAAAATTCGGCAAGGGCGCGTACATCACCAAGGCTGTCGTCCAGCTCATGCGGGATCTGGGCTCCATCCCCTCTCCCCACAACGCCTTCCTGCTGAATTTAGGTCTTGAGACCCTGCCTCTGCGTGTGGAGCGTCACTGTCAGAACGCTTTGGCAGTGGCTGAATTCTTAAAGACAAACAAAAACGTTTCCTGGATAAACTACCCCTCTCTTGCGGACAGCAAGTATTACGATCTTGTCCAGAAATATATGCCCGACGGCACCAGCGGCGTTATCTCCTTCGGTGTTAAAGGCGGCCGTAAGGCGGCAATAAAATTCATGGACTCTCTCGGGCTTGCCTCCATCTGCACCCACGTCGCGGACTGCAGGACCTGCTGTCTCCACCCGGCGAGTACCACACACCGTCAGCTCACCGACGAACAGCTTAAGGAATGCGGCGTCAGCGACGATCTGATCCGTCTGTCCGTGGGCATAGAATACATTGACGACATAATCGCCGACATCGCTCAGGCTCTTGAAAAGGCGGCGCAAGCGTAAAAAGCGGAGAAAAGCCATGAAAAAGCTTTTGATATTTTTAATGTGTTTACTGCTCCTTTGTCCCCTTCTATGCTCCTGCGGAAACAGGGAGCGCGGCGAGCTCACCGAGCCCACTCAGGGACAAAGCGAAAAGTCGGAAGAGATCACCGACACGGCCGCCTCCCCTTCTGTCACAGATGAGACAAAGGTTTCCGCAACCGAACCCTCCACCGTACCGAGGGAAACGGAAAAGGTCACCAAGGCAACGGAAAAGATAACCGAAGCCGCTCCAAAAGCTCCCACCGCCGAAAAGCTGAAGGTGAAATGCATCCGGGACTGCTCAGGGGACTATGAAACCCCCACAAACGCGGTGATAATACGCAGCGCGGAGGAGTTGAAAGCCCGTTACGGCAACAGTCAGGATGAGCTTAAGGCGCTTTGCGGGGAATACACAAACGACTATTTCAAGACCGGAGTTCTGCTCATCGCTTTCACGGTGGAGGGCAGCGGCTCCATAACCCATGAGGTCACCGGCGTTGACAATAACGGCGGCGAGCTGTGCATTAACATAAAGACCAACACCCCGGAAGTCGGCACCTGCGACATGGCGGCGTGGCAGATAATCGTGGAATATCCGCAAGGCAATTATTCCGGAGTAACGGTAAATAAAACGTAAAAACTTTCTTCGGCGTTTAGACAAGAGCGGGAGATGTATGAAATGAGGAAATATTTGAAACGAATTTTACCGGTTTTGCTCACCCTTTTACTGCTCATACCGTCGGGCGTCGCTCTTGTCTCGGCGGATGGCGGATACAGAGTCGGCGACGTCATCGAATACGGCACCTATCCGCAAACCGATGTGACGGAGACCCTCGGCGGCATTCTTGATTCTCAGAGCGGAACGTGGAGATCTTACGGCTATTATTCCGGCACCGGCATGGAATGGGACGGGCAGATGAAGCCCTCCGATTTTATGCGATACAAGGACGTTGTTTACAACGGTGAAAAGTATCGCGGAGTGACCTTTGACAGCTACAGACCCCGCGGCACGGGATATGAGTCTTTGCCGCAGGGCATCACCTGTCAGCATTCAAAAGGCTACGATCTGGGAAAAACCTACTGGTTCAGGTTTGAGCCCATCAAATGGCGCATACTGGATCCCGCATCCGGTTTTATTATGTGCGACCTGATCATCGACAGTCAGGCGTACAATAATTACGGCTTGGAAAGCAAGACCGAAAAGGACGGACATAATAAATTTTTTATCGTCTGGGGCGATCCTGACGAAACCTTTTACGCCAACAACTATGCCGACAGCAGTATAAGGCAGTGGCTCAACAGCGATTTTTACAACACGGCGTTTTCCGAGGAGCAAAAATCAAATATCAAAACAACTACCCTGAGCAATAACTGCTGGCAAACTATAAACGGTGACACGAGTTACGGCGATTATGATGCCCCTTCAACCGCCGACAAGGTCTTTCTGCTTTCCTATGACGAGGCAGAAAATAAAAACTACGGCTTTAATGCAGCGGAGCAGTTTTATGACCCGGCAAGAAGGCTCAGCGGCAGCGACTACGCAAAATGTCAGGGTCTGGGCGGAAACGAATATGGCTACTGGTGGCTGCGCACGCCTTACTACTATCCCTGCCACTCAAGCATCGTGGGTGCGGACGGCGGTGACAAGGCCGGCGGTATAGCGACCGACACAGACGGCGGCATCGTCCCGGCTTTGAGATTGCTGGAGCTGAAAACCGACCCTTCCGGCAGCGATATAACGTATGAGCCGACGATCACAATAAACGGCTACACTCCGAAAAAGACAGTTGGCTACAAGTCATCCGTCACCTTCACCGCGAAGGTGTCAGACCCTCTCCCCGGGGCGGAAATCCGTTGGTTCATCGACGGTAAGGATTCCGGCACCGGCGACACCTACACTGTAACCAAAGCTAAGAAGTCCTACTCCGTACAAGTAAAATACATTAAGGACAGCAAAACTATAGCCGAGTCCGGCGTGGAAACCGTCAATGTAAAGACAGGCTTCTTCGCAAAACTCACAGCCTTCTTCCTTGGGGTCTTCGGCAGGCTGCCCAAGATAGTCCAAGCCTTCCCCGGCGTGGACATCGACAAAGCTGTCAAATAAAAATAACAGCACATAAATACAAAAACCGGACGCTCACAAAAGCAGCTTTGCCTCTGTGAGCGTCTTTTTCCTGTTGTTGGACTTGTCTTTTTCTGTTTACTGTTTTTTTACAGCCGGGTTTTCATGTTTTAAAACTGTTCCTCAAGCAATTCCTGCTCATACTTCTTTGCTTTTTTCTTTTTGATGCGGCGAATTATCAAAACCACAACTACAGCAATAACGGCAAGCAGGATAAGATAGGGCAGCGATGCTATCACAAACGAAAGGAAATTCAGCAGCCCTGTTCCTAAATTTGAAAAATTATTCAAGAGAGCGTCTTTGGTCTTTGAAAACCAGCCTTGTTTTTCAATATTTGTCTCCCGTTCCACCTCATCGATATAAACCGTAAAGGTGGTGTAGTCGATCAAATTATCCATCTGATTCAGTTTGCCCTGATACGATTCGATCTCGGCAATAACTTCGGTCAGTTTTTCATATACCGTCAATGTGTCGGCAACATTGTCGGACTGCGTCAATAATTTTTCGAGAGTTTCCTTCTCCAGGGTCAGCGCCTTGATACGGCTTTGGGTATCAATATACCGATCTGTGACGTCCTCCGTACTGACAGTCCGTCTCACAATATTGCTGTTCTTTGCCATAAAGTCCGAAAAGTCAGTCTGTTTTGTTTTGGGAATACGGATCTTTATTTCCGCCGTTCTGCTGTACGCGCCATAGTAACTGTTTCCCCGCACTTCCGAACCTTCAATATATCCGCCGGATTGCTTTACCGCTGCGTTTATATCATCAATGAGTTTATCAAAAGTTTTAGTCTCAACAGAAAGATTGACATACTCAATGATCTTGCGGCTGCTTGTCAACAGCTCGGCTGTTCCTGTATTTGATTTTGCCGATATGCCGGAGTTGTTTTTCTCCGAATAGTAACCGCCCGACGCGGCATCGTATGAATAATTGTACGAATCGTAATCTTGTATCGTTCCGCCATACGATTTGATTCCGTCTGACATGGCAGATTTTCCCACTTTTTGCATCAGAGCAGGAAAAACACATATCACCGCTACTATTATCACCGATATGCCGATGATCGCTCCGCGGCGTTTTTTTCGCGTTGCCCTGTCCGCGTTTCGGCGGGTGATCACCTGTTCATACATTTCCTCATGGGTTTTCATCTGATCCACCTCTTTCAAGTTCGTTTTTCATTGTTTGTTTTGCGCGGTGCAGCAGGGACGAAGCCGCAGAGGGGCTTATACCCATTATCTCCGCCGCCTGCGCCGTGGACTGATCCTCAAAATAGATCAGCCACAGTATCTGCCTGTGCGGATCGCTCAACCTGCGCATAGCCTGATATATCGCAAGTTTTTCATCCGATCGGAGCAGTTTTTCCTCCTGCGCCAACGTGTTCTCCACATCTTCAAGGGGCGTATGCGGATGTCTTGCCCGCCGACGCAGCTCGTCTATCGCCATTCTTCGCGCAATGGTGTACAGCCATGTTTTAAATGATGCTTTCCCGTTATAGCGGGGTTTTTTTACCGCAAGGCGTACAAAGCAGTCCTCCGCGATATCCTCGGCAGCGGCAAGATCGTGGATAACCGTATTGAGGTACAGTATAAGTCCGTCTGTATATTCGTCAATAAGCAGCTTCAATCCCGTATCGTCCCTGTCGAGATAGCGGCGGTAATACTCCGCTCCATGATCCATAAGCTCCTCTCCTTTTTGAAAGATCTTTCACTTCTTATACGATTAACAGGGGTAAAAATGTTTGCTCATAAAAAAATTTTTTGTCAAATTGTTCCCGTATGCGTATTGATAAATATCAGGCTCAATGCTATAATCATGTATGGAAATTTTATACAAGGAAGCGATAATAATGTTTTCAGGCAACCCGGAAGAATACAGAGGAATTTATTCCCTTTTGCTCACACCCTTTAATGAGGACAAGACCATCGACTACGACACCTACGCGAAGTACGTTGAATTTCAGGTTGAAAAGGGTTCCCATCATCTTTTCGCCGTCTGCGGCAGTTCGGAAATGACCCTGCTCACCCCCGACGAAAGGGTGAAGTGCGCCACGATAGCTGCAAAGCATTCCGGAGACGTTGAAGTGGTCGCTACGGCGAACCTTGAACCCGGCTGGCATATGCAGGTGGAGGAGATAAAGCGCATGGAGCAGACCGGAGTGGACGGGCTTGTGTTCGTCACCAAGGGCTATGCGGACAACGACGACAGGCTTGTCGCCTATATATCCGAGCTGGCGGAGCAGACCACCCTGCCCATCATGCTCTATGAGTTCCCGGGTATGCAGCCTCACCTGATGAGCGGCAAAGCCTACGGCAGACTTGTGGAGACCGGCAGGATAATCGCCATCAAGGACACCACCAGCACCCTCCCCGGCATCAAGGACAAGATCCCATATCAGGGAGACACCGCCATTCTTCAGGCAAACATGCCCTATCTTTTTGACGCTTATGTTGCGGGAGCAAGAGGCGTATGCGCCACTCCCACCTCCTGCGGCGTAAGACTTTTCCGCAAGATGTACGACGAATTTTTCATTGAGAAAGACATCGAGAAGGCGCGGCTCACGCATCAGGACATCATAGCTCTTGACAACGCCATTGACAGCGGCTTCAACGCCAGCGCGAAATATCTGCTCAAGCTTCAGGGGCTCCCCTTCACCACAGTCACAAGGACCGGCGCGTCCATCGGTCCCGCAAGGATGAGAAGCCTTGAGGTCTACTACGATTCGGCAAAGGATAAGCTCTTATAATATTTGAAAGGTGTTTGTGTTATGAAATACGGAATTTATTACGCTTACTGGGAAAAGGAATGGGGCGGAGAATTCATCCCCTATATCAGCAAGGTCAAGACTCTGGGCTTTGACTCCCTTGAGGTCGCCTGCGGCGCCTTCCATCTGGAAAACGACAGCTTTTTCACGGAGCTGAGAAAGGTCTCGGAGGCTGAGGGCATCGCCCTCACCGGCGGCTACGGTCCCCGTCCCGAGCACAATCTGGCGTCCACAGACTCCGCCGCTGTTAAAAAGGCCTTTGATTTTTACGCCGACGTTTTCCGTAAAATGGAGCTGGCAGGTATTCACCTGCTGTGCGGCGCCCTCTATTCCTACTGGCCTGTGGATTTCAAAAGCGGCTTCGACAAACCCGGCGATTTTGAGCGCAGCGTAAAAGGTATGCAGACCCTGGCGGACATGGCGGCCGATCACGGCATCGAGCTGAACATGGAGGCTCTCAACCGCTTTGAGGGTTACCTCATAAACGACTGCGACGAGTGCCTCAATTATGTGAAGGCTGTGGATAAGAAGAACGTCCACGTTATGCTGGACACCTTCCATATGAACATCGAGGAAGATTCATTTGTTGACGCCATCAGAAACGCGGGCAAATATTTAGGTCACTTCCACGTCGGCGAGGGCAACCGCAGACCCCCATACGCAAAGGGCAGAATGCCCTGGAAGGAGATCGGAGACGCCCTTAATGAGATCGGCTACGACGGCACGGTGGTCATGGAACCCTTCGTCCGTCCCGGCGGTCAGGTAGGCAAGGACATCTCTATCTGGCGTGACCTCTCCCACGGCGCGGACGATGCAAAGCTGGACGCCGACGCGGCGGCTTCCGTGAAGTTCCTCAGAGAGCTTTGGGGATAACACATAATAAAAACATTATTTATCAGGCTTCCTGACGGGAGCCTGATTTTTAATGCGGAATTATGAATTCGGAATGCGTAATTGTTTGCACCCGCCGTAGGGGAGGGAAGCCCTCCCTCACACCATGTTGTACATTTCTTGAAAGGGTCGCCGAGGTCGTCGACCCCTACAATGGTCAACCGTCATACAATGGGTAAGGGCGAAGCCCTTCCACACCTCTTACATCTTCACTATTACTTCTTACCTAAATACATGCGTGCCGAAAACAGCCTTCATCCCCGAGGAAGGCATTGAAAAACGGCGGCAAGGATGTATCCTTGCCC
>JAIKWV010000001.1 GCA_024684435.1 Clostridiales bacterium | reverse complement strand
GCAACATCGGATTGTACTTTAACGGTGCTGAAGACTGTGGATGAAGGTAAAAGTGCGGCTTTTACCAATACCGGAGACATAAAGATCACATTATCTGTCCCGTCCGGAGTGACTTTGAATTTAAAGAATCCAAGTGCTAATAATAATTCCGGGCAGTTTCCTATGAAGATCGAAGGATGTAAAAACTTCCATATCAACGGCGAAGGGACTATCCATCTTAAGGGAAGCCGTTCCAGTCGTTCGCTTTATATCACAAGCGGTTCGGTTGTAACTATTGAAGATGGGATCCATTTTACTTTTGAAGCGAATACATCTAATGATAGTACTTGGATTCGTTGTATCTGGGTAGAAAGTAAGCTTGATATTCTGGGAGGCGAATATACTGCTCAGGATAACAGCATACGAAACATGTCTATGGTTGTCTGTGCTTACAGCGGATCGGTTGTTAACATATATGGTGGACATATTGGATGGAATCCTATAGATCGAAACAAGGCAGGTACTTTGGATGCGGCTGCTCATGGTAAGATTAATGTCTATGGAGGGTATATAGATGGCGTGTTGTGGGTACAAAATGGTACTCCCCTTCTGGAGGCATATTCTTTATATGGCGGCAAGTTTTGTGGTGATGCCGTCGCAAGAGTTGAGTATGATAATAAGCAACATTTCAATTTAAAAACAATATCTGAAATTGTTGGGGAGAAATTGAAGGTGAAGTCAATTTCTGAAGATCCTTACTTTGCTGAGGTCGTTTCAGTAAAATGTAAGGCGATATCTTCTGATGAAAATGCCGGAACAGCGACTGTTGATGGGGTTGCAGAGAAAAATGAATACTTTGGTACAGAGGTTACTTTTGTTGCAACGCCAAAAAGCGGGTATTCCTTTGTTGAATGGAAGAGAGGTGAGGCTGTAGTATCGACAGATGCAACCTATAAATACACACCTTCCCAAACGACAGCAGAAGATGAAAAGATAGAGCTGACAGCTACCTTTAAGGCGATCAACGACTACCAGTCCGTTTCCGTCACCGACCAGATCGAAATGAACCTGTTCCTTGATCTCGACAACCGCAATGTGGACGTGAATGACGTGACCATCACGGTGGGCGGAAGTCCCGTGACAGTCACGGGCACGAAGGTGATCGAGGGTAACTATAAGGATCTGTATCAGTACACGATCGTCATGGCACCCGCAGAGACGGCGACTGTGATCGGTGTTGTCATCGGCGGCGAGACGATCCTGTCCACCTCCGTGCAGAGCTACTGTGATCAGCTTGCGAAAACCCCGGAATACGTGAACGAAACAAAGCTTCTCGCTCTTACAAACGCGATCCTCGATTACGGCACCGTTGCTCAGCAGTACTTTGCAAATGAGCAGACCGATACCGTCACCTCAGACGCGGCAAGCTGGACGAGCAAATTCAGCGATGAAAAGCACATTGTTTCCGGCGTTACCTTCATGGCGCTGACCAAGCCCGAATTCAGATTCTACACATCGAGCATCATCGAGGCGCAGGCGGCGGCTTACAACAAGGCAGGCGTATCCGCGGCGTATGAGAGCAACGGTATCAAAGAATCCCTTACCGCACGCTTCGTAAAATCCGAAGACGGCAGGATCCTCATCGAGGTCAAGGGCATTTCAGCCGAGAATATGAACGAGAAGGTAATTATCACGGTCAACGGTCTGGGCAAGATCACCTTCTCAGGCAACGACTTCGCGAAGGCAATGGCGAACAACAACGACCTTGCTAACCTTGGCAACGCGCTCTACAACTACAGCGCAGCGGCAAAAGATTACTTCCGCGGTTGATGGGAAAGGAGAAAAAATTATGAAAAAGACATATGAAGCTCCCTGTTTGCTGGTTGAACAATTTGACGTTACGGACGTTTTGACGGCTTCCTCCGCCGACGGAACGGTCGACACCGTCAATAATCAGTACCAGACCCCGGATTTCACACTTTTTTAAGCACAGCGCCCCGCCGGTATTTCACCGGCGGGACGCGCAAGCCGAAAAAAAGAGGGCGCCTCGGAAACAGCCGAAGCGTCCTCATCTGTTGTAACCGATGTCATACCGTTACCCTTGTTTATCCCGTCTGCCATTAAAGCATTCGGGATTATCTTTTTGTGAAAAACAAAGAACTACATTTAATTACAAGAAAGGAACGCTTTCATATCTGCTTGGTCGTCATAGCCGATTCCTCCGAAAATATTTCGTCGTCACCACATCGTATTGAGTGGTTTTTGCCGTCGTGGAGAGGGGAAAAGGCAAAAAAGAAAGCCTACGAAACTTGTTACGCTTCATAGGCTTTTGGCGGAGAGCAAGGGATTCGAACCCTCGAAACGGCTTTGACCGTTTACACGATTTCCAGTCGTGCTCCTTCGACCAACTCGGACAACTCTCCGTTTGTCTGGTCAACAGAGAGTATTATATACAATAATCCGAAAAAAATCAATAGTTAGTTTGCAAAAAATGAAAAAAATTAAGCAGTCATCCAAAAATACCTTCAGCAAGCCAGTAAATGGTGCTGACGGGGGCGGGGGAGACGGCGAGAATATCAAACACAGCCTCCGGAATCGTAAGGGAAATCGCTTTATCGTTTAACGATAAATTGATGCTTTTGTCAAAGCTTATTCCAACATAGGTCTCCTGTTTGCCGAAGCTTATTTTCTCGGTGTTGTTGGAAACCATTATAGCTCCGCTGACAGTCAATGTAAGGCATAAGCATATCATAACGGTAAAGGTGAATTTTCTAAGAATGCCGTAAGCTTCACTTTTCATGTTTTTACTCCTTTTCGGTCACGTAATTTTTAAGCAGATCACCCAGAGCTGTGCCCAGAAGTCTGCCCGCGTAGGCGGCTTCGTCCAGAGTGTTCGCGTCGCTGCCCATTTCAATCAGCAGGCTGCAGGGAGTCATGTCCATGGTGTATTTCCTTGCGCAGAAGAATATCGGGCGCATGAGAGAGGGGAACATATCTTCGCATGATTTTTGCAGTTTCAGTGCAAATCTCAGGTTTTGCTCCCAGTTCGGATAGCCGGTGATCTTGCCTTCCTCCATACCGGTTATAATCATAACTTGTGCAGATTTTTTACCGTTAATCACAGTCACCGGTTTTATTTTTGTACCGTTGTCCCGCTGTATCGCGTCCCTGTGTATGTCAAGGGCAACAACAAGGTTCGGGTACTTGTCAAGGTATTTCTGAACGGTTTGACGGGAATGGTCATAGGCGCCCCCGTATTGTATGTCATGCAGGGTGGTATCGTGTATCACGATAAATCCGGCGTCGGAGAGCGCTTCCTCAATGGCGGTCCCCACACGCACTATATTTTTACTCACGTCTTTTGTTCGCGAAGAATAATCGGCGGCGTACCAGCCGCGATCCAGCATTTCATAGCCTTCGGTCGTGTGGGTGTGAAAAATCAGCACAGCGGGCTTTTCCCTGTCAATGGTCAGATCTATCTCCTCGGACAGGGATTTTTTTATGTCGATCTTTCCCGTTGAGGTGACGTTGCGGACAGCAACGTTTTCAAAAACGTCGGTGGCGTTGCTTTTCCCGAAGGTGGTTTCCTGTATCTTTCCGTCCTCCTTTTGATTTGCAAAGTCCTTCTCGGCGTCCTCGATAAGTTCCTTAATGTCCTCGGGTACGTCGGTAAGGTTTTCAATATATTTGTCGGGCTTACCGTACTGCTCCGGAATGTCGGCGTTGACCGGAGAAATATTGCCGCTGCTGTCTGATGTGGAAGAGGTTCTTTTGATATAATCTCCTATAATTTTTATCGAGCCTTGAGGCATATAAAGGGCGGAGCTTACCAGGGCGGTTTTTCCCACCCAGTGATCTGACGTAAATGTTATCGAAATGAGTAAAAGGACGATCAAAACACCGAATACTGTATCTGCCGTTTTTCTTGAACTGCTTTTGTCGTTTGACCTTTTCATTCGCAGCCTTTTCCCTCCGTAAGTAATTATTGTTTACTGTAATGTACCACGCCGCACATGACGGTAACATCGTCTTTGTGTACTCCTGAAGTTTGCTTGCGGGACAGGCTGACGAGCCGTTGAGCAAATTCGGCGGGGCTTTCTCCCCGGAACTGTTTTAACTCCTGTTCTATCCATTTCCCGTCTGACATCTCCAACCCGTCGGAGAACATCAGTATAACGTCGCCCACGTCAAGGGGAGCAGAGGTCTTTTCAAGCCGTGCATTGCGGAGTATGCCCACAGGAAGCGCGGGCATTTCCAGATTGAATATTTTGTCGCCTTTGCGGATGAGAGTGGTGGTACCTCCCGCCTTGTAAAATTCGGTTTTCCCCGAAAAAAGGTCCATACTCAGCACGTCAAGGGTGGCGAGGGATTCGTATTCTCCCTTGACAAGCAAAGCGGAATTTACCAGCTTTACGGAGCTCTCAAAGCCTATGCCTGCCCTGACAGTGCGGCTGAATATCTCACAGGTGAGGGAGGCGTCAACGGCGGCGCGGCTGCCGGTTCCCATGCCGTCGCTGAGTACCATTATGCTCCTGCCACGTCCGTCGTTGAAATAGTTACAGCAGTCTCCGCAGTAATTACCGGTGCCGGAACAGCTTTGGGCAACGCCCACAGTAAGCTCATATACTGGTACCTGTGTCATGGTTATCATGACCCCGTCGCCGCAGGAAACTATTGCAGGTTCGGAAAATTTTATCTCACACGCTCTCGAAACGGCTTTTGATATCCTCAGGGGAGAGATGGGATCGCTGAATGCTGACGACTGCACGGTCAGGCGTATATGTCCGTTCTTGTCGGTACAGCAGCTTGCGGCTTTTACGTTGATGCCGCAGGCTTCAATGGCATTTGAAGCCTTGCGCGCCAGCCTTGCACTGTATTTACCCGCCTGTGAGATCTCATCCGAAACTTCCTCCAGAATGTCGGCGATACAGTCAAACTGGTCGGTTATGACCTCCCGTATTTGTGAGGCTTTTTCACGGGATTCTTTGTAGGCGATATGACGGGAATATGCCTTGTTGAATTCCTCCGACAACTCATATACTTTTATACAATCCTGTGAGAATCTGGAGTTCAGTCTCTCCGGATATATTATTTTGTTTGCCGCCAGATCCTCCATTATTCCGTCAAAGACTGTTTTTGTAAATTTCTCATTTTTTACATGACATTCCGTATTCATGGCGCAGTCGGAGCAAACATTTATTTTTACGCTTTCGGGGACAAGATCAACGGGGGAGGCATTCAAACTGTTGAAGCTTGAAGAAACCGCACCTATATATCCGGATATTTTGGAGATGGTATCGGATGCGCCTCTCAGCTTGACTATTACCGCGCTTCTTGCGGATTCGACGGGAACTTTATTCTTTGATGTGATAAAAATGCGTTTCAGGCTGTCTGCCGATCTTGCGGGGATAAGCAGAAATATTACGGCTCCGAAAACAGCTTCAACAAACGTGGCAATGTCGGCGCTGTCTCCGAGTATAAGTATGGCGAGTCCGCATATTATTGTGAAAACAGTGGCGGAAGCAATGGCACCAAGAGAGGCGAAAACGCCGGACAAAAGACCGGCAAGAGCAAAGACTCCCGCGGTGGCTTCGTGCCCGGTCGCCAATGACAGCGCGACTCCGGAGCATACTCCGGCTATGGTGCCTCCGGTTTCCCGGGCGTGTCTTGAAAACAGGAGAATGACAATTACAGCCAGTGCCCTTGCGGGTACGATCGATCTTATTTCCAACGTTCCCAAAGACAGGAATATTGCGCAGCCTGTTATGGCAAGGCTTGCCAGCTCTTTCGCGCCAAGGCAGAAATTGCCGGATGGCAGGGGATGGATGTGAACGGCGCCTCCGATAAAGTATGCGGCGCACCCGGCAAGAATGCTGGCACCTGTGTATGTAATAACTCCGTTTACGGAAAAGCCTCCTGCCGACAATGCGGTTATCCCGGTTACTGCTGTACATACTGCGGCGGATATGGGGGCTATGATTTCTACACGTCGGTTTATCAACAGCCTGTATACCGTACAGTTTATCGTGGCTGCGGCAGCCGCAGCGGCAATGCTTTGTACCGCGTTTACCGTGGAAGCGGTGGCAAGACAACCCAGCGAACCTCCAAAAACGGCGGCAATGCTGTATTTTGCAGGGACGACGGCGGTAAAAGCAACAAATATCGGAGAAATACCGCCGAAAAATCTTGCCAGAGAGAAGATAAAACCGCCGATAAACGCAATGAACTGCCTTATTACAAGGCGGACAGTTTCATTTAACATGATTTTAAGCCTTATGTTTTTCAGGTTTGATATGATTTTTTCCATTGCGGTACTTTTCGGCGCTGGGATGTGTTGCGCCGCTCCTTTCTTTTTTGATGAATTTCCCGATCCGGTAAGCGACTTTTAACAGGCAGTAAGCTTTGCAGTCGGTTAAATTATATTCCGGCGGCAATGAAAAAGCGGTCACAATATGATGTAGTAATATGTCAGCTTAAGCTGTTTCCCGGGGCAAAGTCCCTTTGATAGGTGAAAAACGTTACAAAATGCCGTAAAAAGGCAGTATTTTTCTTGGCAAAATCTAAAAAATGTAAAAATAGTATTGTTATTCTAATACAATATGTGGTATAATAGCTCCGACATATTGTATATATCTTGTCTGCAACCTGAAATTTGCAGTTTTATTTTAGTTGAAATGAGGCCTGACATGGAAAAGACACCCGATGAACGCGGCAATGAACTCATAATAGGCAGAAATGCCGTACTTGAGGCTGTCAGAAGCGGCAGAACCATTGATACTCTCATGGTTGCAAAAGGAGATCGCAGCGGTTCGATCGGCAAAATAATAGGAATGTGTCGGGAAAACGGTGTGGTGGTCAAGGAGGTAAATCCCAAAAAGCTCGACTTTATGTGCGGACACTCCAACCATCAGGGGGTCGTTGCCTTTGCCGCGGCGCATGAATACGCGGAGCTGGAGGATATTTTCTCTGCCGCGGAGCAAAAGGGTGAGCCGCCGTTCATAATCATTTGCGATGAGATAGAGGACCCTCACAATTTAGGAGCTATAATCAGAAGCGCGGACGCCGCCGGCGCCCACGGAGTGATAGTGCCAAAGCGCAGATGCTCTTCCCTTACATACACCGTAGGCAAGGCGTCTGCAGGAGCGGTAGAATATGTTCCGGTGGTGAGAGTCTCAAATCTTTCAGCGGCCATTGATGAGCTCAAAGCGAGGAACGTCTGGATATATGCTGCTGATATGGACGGCAAAACATGGTACGAACAGGATTTCAGCGGAGCAGTGGGTCTGGTCATCGGTTCAGAGGGAAACGGTGTCGGAAGGCTCATAAAGGAAAAATGTGATTTCGTGGTCTCAATGCCCATGAAGGGTCACATAAATTCACTGAACGCATCTGTTGCCGCGGGAATATTGATGTTTGAGGTCTCAAGGCAGCGAAGCACCGGGTGACCACTGTCAAATAAAAGTAATTTCAGGTCACTGACTTAATCATCTTGAAGGGATTGAGAAGTTTGGACTTTAATATAGATGATCTTATAAACAAGTATCTTGACCCGATAAAAAGCGGAGTTGAAAACGGGGAAATCGGCATTCCCGCCGTTGAGGAGAAGCAGACGGAAGAGATCGGTTCCGCTTTTCCGGAGTCTGATGAAAAAGAAGTCAAAATTTATGATACAGCCGTAGTGCCCGAGGAATGCGTTGAACCCTATAAAGCTGTTGTTGAGGAAGACACGTCTGTTGATAACGATGAACCGGAAAACATTTCGGATTTTCTGAAAGATATTTTCGGTTCCTCGGCTTTTCCTGAAGCAGAAAAAACAAACATCGGGGAGGATATCCCCGATGTTTCGGAAAATGATATGTCCGGTAAGCCTGCGGATATCCCGGAAGCCACGGGAGATCACTTAAGCATATCCAATGCCGGAGAAAACGATGTGATCGATTATTATGACAGCTTCCCCATGCGCAAAAACGCGCAAAATGCAGATGAAAAAACAGATGGCATTTCCGATGATAAGGATGACGGCATACCCACCGAAAACGCAGAAATAAAAACAGTCACCGGAGAGGTGAAGATCCCGCCTGTATATAAGACGTTTGAACCTGAAAAATATGCTGTTGAAAAGCCGGACAGGGATCTCAGCACAGACGAAAATTATTTCCGGAAAAGCCCTCCCAAATATCACAGTAAGCCTGAGGGATTTGAAAAATTTGCCGATATGCCTGAGCTTCATGATTCCGAAGAAAACAGTTTCCGCAGCGAAGTTCGGAAAGACATGACCGATGAGGATTATGAAGAAATTTTCAGAAAGCAGGAGATGCCGTCTCCGGTAACGAGCAGGGCGGCTCTCGCAAACGATCTGCTTTCACACCTTGACAGCGAGGAGGAAAAGCCGGAAGAGAAGAAGCCGATAAGCGATCTCAAAAGAGGTTCTGATCTGATAGACAGGACTGCGATCATGGAAAATCTGTTTTCAAATTTTGCAAAGGTGGAGCAGGCCGCGGAATCGGATGCTGAAGCTGTTGAAAAAGAGGATCCCATACATACCGAAAATGAACACACCGTCATATTCAGTTCAGACCCGATACCGTCGCATATGACAGAGCCTGCGGAGCGCGCCGGAATAGCCGCGGAAAAGAATCAGGTAAGAGTTTTTCGTACCGGAGAGCTTCAGCCGCTGCACGAGTTTTCCGGCAGCGGGACGCGCACCAGGGTGAGTATTACCGACGATTTCCCCATGAAAGAGGAGATCGCAGAGCCTCTGGAAGGTCAGATGAGTTTCTTTGAGTTCCCGGAGCAGGAGCCCGAGGATCAGATCGATGAGGACACTGTTGAACAGGATGTAAGATATCGCAGGCTTGAAAAGGTAAAAAATTTCCGTCTTACAAAAGAATTTGAAGACATGGATACCGAAAACAGCAGTATGTACGACCGACCGGAGGAGACGGCAGGGGATAACGATACCGGCGGAGAAAAATATCTGGGGAATATTCCCGAATATGTAGTCGAATCCGACAGACGTAAAATAAGCTGGTTTTTGCTTAAAGAAAGGCGCAGAAAAAATATTTCCACGGCAATACTTGTGTTGATCACATTCTGCTTTGCGTTGCTTGAGGTTCTGCCGAGAATATCCGGCAAAATAAAAGAAGCGATCGGCCCGGGATCATTCCCAAATTCAATAGTATCGTTTATACTTGTTATGCTGGCGGCGATAGCTTCAGTGGATAATGTGGTTTCCGGAATGGATTCCATATTTATAAAGCGTAGGCCGGACGGCAGGAGCCTGGGATTGATAGCGCTGATAATGGCCATCATTCAAAGCATAGTTGCAATGTTTTACCCCACAGACGGAAAAACAGGACTGCTTGCCGGTTCGGTGGCTTTTATACTGCTGATCAATTCCATAACTGCGGGTATGGAGCATGACAGGGTAATGCGCAACTTCAAGTTTTGCGCATACACAGGCAAAAAATCTTTAAGCAGTATCGTTACAGTTTCAGGAGATCAGGAGCGCCGGGAGATCGGTCAGGCTCTTGCGATGAACGATCCTGTGGTCAAGTATTCCTGCAAGATCAATTTCCCGAGGCGTTTTATTGAGCTTTCATCGACCAACAAAATAACCGAAAGACATGGCATGGCTTTGATAGTTCTGACCTGCGCGATGGGCGTGATACTCTCTATTGTCTGCGGATTCAGGGAAGGACCGTACTATGCATTGTCCGGAATAACTGCGGCATTCTGCGCAGCTATCCCCATTGCGGAGTATTTTGCGGTTACAAATGAGCTGAAACGCAGCTGCGGAGCGCTCAACGAGTCCGGAGGCATGATATCAAGTCTTAAAGCGGCTCAGAAATGCAGCGAGACTGATGCTGTGCTGATAGATGCCGCCGAGCTGATAGATAGAGAAGGCTGCGAAATGCACGGCATGAAGGATTTTAAAAACGTTCGTTTAGACGATATCCTGCTGTACACAGCGGCTTTAGTGGTCAAGTCTGACGGCCCTCTTACCGAGGTGTTCAGAAGCGTTGTCGCCGACACGGATGATGTGCTTCCTGCAGTGTCCTCAATAAGCTTTGAAGAAAATTTGGGCATTTCCGGCTGGATACACGGTCAAAAAGTGCTTTTGGGCAATAGAAACCTTATGGCAGCGCACAATATTTCCGTACCTACCCACAGAGAAGAAGCGACATACTGCGTAGACGACAGAAAGGTGCTTTACGTTGCCATTGCGGACAAGCTTGCGGCAATGTTTGTGGTCAGCTATGCCGTAGATATGAGCAAAGCGGCTTATCTGCATTGCCTTGAGCGAAATAACATCACGGTGCTTATCGACAGCTGTGACCCCAATGTGTCAGAGGAGCTGCTGGAGGCGGGCTTCGGTCTTGAATATGATTCAATAAAAATCATTTCATCCATTGCCGGCAGAATATTCCGCAGGCTGAAGAACAACTTCTTTAAAAAGGCAGACGCCACCGTTATACATGACGGCAATTCGAAATCTTTACTTATGGGTATCGCTTCGGCGGTATCTCTTCGCAACGCCGCAAAGATAATATCAATAGCGCAGCTTGTTGCTGCAGTTCTCAGTTTGCTTATAATGGTAGTGCTTGCGGCGGCGTCACACTTCGTATTTATCAATTCATGGTTTATTGCGATCGTTGATATTATAAGCATAGCCCTGTTTATGCTGGCAGGCAGATTCTTCAGGGTTTGAAAACTTAAGGCTTGCTGTTCGTGAGCTTTGTCGTTATAATAAAAAGACAGGAAAGGGTGATATTATGGAATGTCATGAGATCATAAAGGCGCTTCGTCAAAGGTATGGCTTTACACAGGAGGAGATAGCAAATCAGCTGGGTGTAAGCAGATCGTCCTATTCACACTATGAAAAGGGCGACGTTAAACCGAAGATCAAGTATCTGGTCAAGCTTGCTAACATATTCAATGTGACCACTGATGATCTGACCGGCTTTAACGATTTTTCCAACAGCGGAAGGTTTCAGAGAAGCTTCAACGATTCGGATGAAGACGAGCTTGTAAACAGACGTATCGAGCTCACCAAGGACGAGGTGGAGCTGCTGATCGGTTACCGCGCAAGCAACAGGAAGGGCAGTATCCTCAAATACATCGAAAAGCTGAACAAAAAGGACGAACAGCAGAACTGAAGTTCGTAAATATTTTTCTTCGCGTGCAGACAACGGCGCCTGTAAAAGCACCTGTTGTCTGCACTTTTTTGTTAACAATAATAAACAACGGTCATACAGGCATTAAAACAAATAAAAAGACAGCCCTTTGGCGCCGTAGTTGGCATCCTTAGAGGCTGTCGTAAAAAACTGTTTAGTTCGTAATTATTAAAATTCAACGTCTTGACCTGTTAATTTGTGTGCGCGACGGATTCGCTCCGCTTACTGCTCATGAAGCAGGGCGTCAATATTATCATTAAACTTAGCCAGCGCCTGATCAGGCAAAAAGCCGTTATAACGTTGATGCAGCTTTTCGTCAAAACCGTCCGGAAAAGCTGTATTTATAAAGTCTTTCAGTCCGTCTAACGGCGCATTGATGTTCTGATAGTAGAAGTAGGGATAATCTTTAAAAAAACGGATCAAAGCAGAGTCCTCATTGTCCCCAAATGCAATTACGGGTTTTGTAAAAGAAACGTAAAGATATGCTTTTGACGGAAGATAATGGGAATAGGGGGCGCCGTTGTCGAAAGCCACAAGGAAGTTGCTTTCTGCAACGATACGATAAAGATCCTCTCCGGAAACAGCCGGATGCACACGGAACACATCGCTGCCCTCGATTTCATTTTCGGAAAAAATATCAAGCGTGATACCGAGACTGCGCAACAGTTCCATAATGGCAGTGGGAGAACGAAATGATTGTATCTGCCCGAAGTATGTAAATCGGTATTGATCCCTGCGATCAAGATACGCCTTTTTCACTTCTTCTGCATTGACAAGCAGCGGAAGATTGTACGGGATCGGACGGTACGCAGGGTAGTGCTTTTGGTAGTCGTCAAAGAAGAAAGACGGAACGTAATATCCACGGGATCTTTCCATTGTATTCTTTTCCAGCTCCAGTATATAGGAAAGCGTGATGCCCGGACGAGATACAACGGTATCATAAAGGACCTGAACGTAAGGGGTCTCAGCTTTACAGCAAAGATCAATAAGTATACTGTCGGGCGCAGAAATAAGAAAGATCACAAGATCGGGTTTTTCTTCTCTCAGCAGTTCGCGGTATTTCATTTTGCGCAGGAACCATATTATCGGGTGTTTATGCCGGGTAAGCAGGTTTATGAGCTTTGTCGCAAGATAATCAACAAGCGCAATGAGTTTGCCTCTCAGGCTTGAAAAACCGTGATTCAAAATAGATTTGATGCCCGCTTCAGCAGGTCGATATATTTTTATTGCACCTGTGTTTGCAACACTTACAGCATCTGCAAAAGAGCATACGATCTTATTAGTCTCTTTGAGAGCGGGGACGTTCAGCAAACAGTTTAATATTTCCGCAACGGAATTCTTGTCGGATGGAAGATAGTCAGAAATAAACATGACTTTTTTTGAAGCTGTTTCTGTTGAATTGGATCGTTTCATAAAGCCTCCATCATGGTTGATAAACAGCGTCGCTCCGCTGCATTTATGTTTTTCAGTATATCATGTTATTCTGTTACAATCAACAGTTTTTTGTTCTGGCAAAAACCTGAATTTTCGGCAGGATCCGCTTATATGCGACAGTATTGCAGTAATTTTTCATATTCGGAAATATAGAGCAAAAAATTTTTAAAAAATTTTGCAAAAAATGTGTGACAAATTTGAATTTATATGTTATAATATTTTAAATAAAAGCAGAGACATTCACAAACAGATTTATACTAAGGAGATAAGGCTTATGGATTTTAAAACTGCACTTACCGGTATAGCTGCCAATATGGAGGAAGCTTTGTCGGAGGTTTCCCTTAAACCCGTGATGCCGGAGGGAGCGAAGGGCTCACCTGTGGTTGAGGCGGGGGGCAAGACCTACGTCACATTCACCGGAGACGGCGGCACGGTCAGACTTGAGGCGAGCGGGGACAGGATAGCTCTTCTTTCGTCGGATATTAAGGCTGACGAAATAAAGGACGGAGATCTTGGGCAGATATCCCTTATGCTGTTTGATCCCGAGATCGCGGACGAAAGAGATATAAAATCCACAGCGGCTGAGTTCTCCGAAACTCTTATCGAAAAGTACGGCAAAACTAAATCGTTTGTCGCACCCCAGAAAAAGGCGCGTCAGACCGTGTCAAAAACAGCGGTCAAGAACGGAGAGGCGTTCTACGACGCGAATTCCTTTGCGGTCAGGCTTATCGGCGCATTCCCGGAGCTTAAAGCACTTTATAACAAGAACTGCGATGAAAACAACGAATTTCTGCCGGAGGAATTTTTCGCTCAGGGCGGCACGAAGGTGATCCTGGACACGATCCGCATAAACGATCCGCAGAAGATGAAACGCCTGTTCAATATTCTCAATGACGTTTACGAAAACGGCGTCAACAATGTGCAGAGCCTGATAGTTGTTTCCATATTCGGTGAGATCAACAACGATCAGCAGATGCTGGCGAACTGTGTGGACTATATGAGCAACGACCTGTGCGCCGTAGTGATCCGGGTGAACAAATACCTTGCGTCCCCCGCAGGGAAGACCGCAAGGATGAGGCTGGAAAATCCGCCAAAGTACAAGCCCAAAAAAGAGAAAAAGGGCGGACTGATGTCAAAAATGTTAGGTCTCGAACAGGGCCCCGGTTCGGACATCAACAGCTATAGATAAGCTTGCCGAGGAGGTTATTATTTTGGAAGAAAACAATATTACAATGAATCCCGAAGAGGATATCGAACAGATGGATACGGCGGTCACGGAAAAGTACGACGCCAGCCAGATACAGGTGCTTGAAGGGCTTGAGGCTGTCCGTAAGCGCCCCGGTATGTATATAGGCTCCACCGGACCCAGGGGTCTTCACCACCTTGTTTATGAGATAGTCGACAACTCAATAGACGAGGCTCTCGCGGGCTTTTGTACACACATAGAGGTTGCCATCCTTCCCGGCGACGTTATAACTGTCAGGGATAACGGTAGAGGCATCCCCGTGGGCATAAACGAAAAAACAGGTTTACCCTCGGTCACTGTAGTTCTTACTGTCCTTCATGCTGGCGGCAAATTCGGCGGCAGCGGCTACAAGGTCTCGGGCGGACTCCACGGCGTGGGTTCCTCCGTTGTAAACGCTCTTTCCGAGTGGTTCGAGGTTGAGGTCTCTCAGGAGGGGCACATTTACCGTCAGCGCTTTGAACGCGGCGATATAGTCACTCCCCTTGAAATAGTTGGTGACACCGATGAAACAGGCACCTTCATCAAATTCAAAGCCGATCCTGAAATATTCACAGAGACCACGGTTTACGACTTTGAGATACTTGAGCGCCGTCTGCGCGAGTCTGCTTTCCTTAACGCGGGCTTGAGCATAACTCTTACAGACAAGCGCGATGAGGAAAATATCGTCGAAAAGGTCTATTGCTACGAGGGCGGACTTTCCAGCTTTGTTGAGTATCTCAACACAAGCAGAGGCCTTACTCCGGTACATAACGTACCCATGCATTTTTCAGTTGTCAGCGGCGACCGTTCCGCGGAGGTCGCTATGATGTACAACGACAGCTACAATGAAACCATCCTTTCCTTTGCCAACAACGTAAATACGGCGGACGGCGGTACCCACGAAACAGGCTTTAAAACCGCCCTTACCCGCGTATTCAACGATTACGGCAGGAAGTATGGTATTTTAAAGGATTCAGACAAAAACCTCTCCGGAGACGATGTGAGAGAGGGTCTGACCGCCGTGATAAGCGTAAAGCTCACCGAGGCTCAGTTTGAGGGTCAGACCAAGGGTAAGCTGGGCAACACGGATATCACGCCTCTTGTTTCCGGTATGGTTTACGATAAACTCATGACCTACTTTGAGGAAAATCCCGCGATAGCCAAAATGATATTCTCAAAGGCTCTTGACGCATCCCGCGCAAGAGAAGCCGCAAGAAAAGCGAGGGATCTTGCCCGCCGCAAGAGCGCGCTGGACAGCAACTCACTTCCCGGCAAGCTTGCGGACTGCACCGAGCGTGACGCGGAGCTTACCGAGCTTTACATCGTTGAGGGTGATTCCGCCGGAGGCAGCGCAAAGGCGGGCCGCGACAGAAGGTATCAGGCTATCCTTCCTCTTTGGGGTAAAATGCTCAACGTTGAAAAGGCGAGACTTGATAAGGTCATAACCAACGAAAAATTAGTGCCCGTAGTTACAGCCCTGGGTACAGGCATCGGCGAGGATTTCGATATCACAAAGATAAGATATAATAAAGTCGTTATAATGGCGGATGCCGATGTTGACGGCGCCCATATCCGCACGCTTCTGCTTACATTCTTCTTCAGATACATGAGGGAGCTTATCATACAGGGTCACGTCTACATCGCACAGCCGCCGCTGTTCAAGGTCAGCAAGGGCAAAAAGGTGTTCTACGCTTTCTCTGACGAGGAACGTGACAGGTACTCCGAGGAGCTGGGAGGAAGCTGTGACATCCAGCGTTACAAAGGTCTTGGCGAAATGGACGCTGAGCAGCTTTGGGAGACCACAATGGACCCCGCCTTCCGCACCATGCTCCGTGTTTCTCTTGAGGATGCCATGCAGGCGGACGAAACCTTCTCGATCCTTATGGGCGACAAGGTTGAACCCCGTAAGGAGTTTATTGAAAAGAACGCAAAATACGTACAGAATCTTGATATTTAAGCTGTCGTATATTGCCTGACGATAAAATTTTGAGAAAGGATGCAGATCCAGTTTACTGCATAGGGTGCTGAAAAATGGGCTTTGACGAACAAAGCATCAACAATCAGAAGATCATAAACGTTGAAATAAACAGGGAGATGAAAAAGTCATTCCTTGACTATTCCATGTCCGTTATCATGTCCCGTGCCCTTCCCGACGTGAGGGACGGTCTTAAGCCTGTACACAGGCGTATCCTCTACACCATGCACGAAAATTCCCTTACGCCGGACAAGCCTTACCGTAAATGCGCGGATACAGTGGGCGCGGTTCTGGGCAGATATCATCCCCACGGCGACGCGTCGGTTTACGACGCAATGGTCAGACTTGCTCAGGATTTCTCCATGCGTTATATGCTGGTGGACGGTCACGGCAACTTCGGTTCCGTGGATGGCGATCCCCCGGCGGCTTACCGTTATACAGAGTCGAGGATGAGCAAAATAGCTCTGGAAATGCTGACCAATATCGACAAAAACACCGTGGATTTCATGCCCAACTACGACGACAGGCTTCAGGAACCCACCGTATTGCCTTCACGTTACCCCAACCTTTTGGTAAACGGCTCCACAGGTATCGCCGTTGGTATGGCTACAAATATTCCTCCCCACAATCTGGGGGAGGTCATCGATGCCATGTGTTATCTCATAGATAACCCCGACGCCACCCTTGACGAGCTTATGGAATACATCAAGGGACCGGATTTCCCCACAGCCGGTATCATAATGGGCAGAGCGGGCATAAGAGCCGCTTACGCCACGGGCAGGGGAAAGATCACCGTCCGCGCAAGGGCGGAGATCGTGGAAAAGAAAAACGGCAGATTTGCAATAAATATTTCCGAGCTTCCTTACGTTGTCAACAAGGCAAGGCTCATTGAAAGCATTGCGGACCTTGTTAAGGATAAGCACATTGAAGGAATTTCCGACGTAAACGACTATTCCTCCCGCGAGGGTATGCACGTGGTCATTGACCTTAAGGCAAACGCCAACCCCCAGGTGGTGCTCAATCAGCTCTATTCTCTTACCCAGCTGCAGACTACCTTCGGCGTTATCATGCTTGCTCTTGTCAACAACGAACCCAAGGTGCTTACCCTGAAGGAGATGCTGGGGCACTACATCAAGTTCCAGGAGGAGATAATCACCCGCCGCACTCAATTTGACCTTAAAAAGGCTCAGGAAAGGGCTCACATTTTAGAGGGCTTACTTATCGCTTTGGACTTTATAGACGAAGTAATAGCCATTTTAAGAGCTTCCAAGAGCATTGCGGACGGCAAAGCGGCGTTGATCGAGCGTTTCGGTCTGGACGATATCCAGGCTCAGGCGATAGTTCAGATGCGTTTAGGTCAGTTGACAGGTCTTGAGCGTGAGAAGATCGCCGACGAAATGGCGGCTCTTAAAGAGAAGATCGCGGAGTACCTCGCCATACTTGCCGACGAGGGCAGAGTCCTTGCCATTGTCAAAGAAGAGGCGCTTGCGCTGAGCGCGAAATACAGGGACGACCGCCGCACGGAGATAATGAACGTGAGCGGAGAGGTTGATATAGAGGATCTTATCGCGGAGGAGACCTGTGTGTTCACCATGACCACCATGGGTTACATCAAGCGTCTGCCTGTTGACACATATCAGACCCAGCACAGAGGCGGCAGGGGAGTCAAGGGACTTACAAGGCGCGAGGAGGACGTTGTGAGCACCATGTTCACCGCCTCCACCCACGACTATGTGATGTTCTTCACCACAAGGGGCAGAACATACCGTCTCAAGGGTTACGAGATACCCGAAGGCGGCCGCACAAGCAAGGGTATGAATATTGTGAATATTCTTCCCATTGATTCCGACGAAAAGATTTCCGCAATGATCAGAGTCCCCAAGCGTGAAGAGGGTGAGGAGGAGTACGATCCTTACGTCTGCATGGTCACCAGAAAGGGTACGATCAAGAGAACGGCGCTCTCGGAATATAAGAATATCAGGAAAACCGGCGTCATCGCCATCAATCTTGATGAGGACGACGAGCTTGCATGGGTACGCCTTACAAGCGGTCATGACGATCTCATAGTCGCCACCCGCAAGGGTATGTGCATAAGATTCAACGAAAGCGACGCCAGACCTCTTGGCAGGACCGCGAAGGGCGTCCGCGCCATATCCCTGCGAGCGGGGGACGAGGTAGTGGGAATGGACGTTGTTGACGAGAACAAGACCATCCTTACTATCAGCGAGACCGGCTACGGCAGGCGCAGTCAGCCGAACAATTACAGACTCCAGTCCCGCGCCGGCAAGGGCATCACCAATTACCGCACAGCCACATACGGCGACGTGGCGGCGATAGCCACCGTGGACGATAATGAGGATGTTATCCTCATTTCCTCGGACGGCGTAATTATCAGAATACCCATTGATCAGATCACCACATTTGCCCGTCCGTCAAAGGGCGTCCGTGTGATGAGGGTCACCCCGGGTGAGAGGATAATCGCCATGTCCTGCGCCGAAAGGGACGAGTCCCAGCAGGATGAAGTTGAGATAGAAGTCGACGCGGATTCCGGCGACAGCGGCGAAGTCGTTGACGAACCGGAGGAAAATGTGACCGAAGATACGGAAGATACTCAGGAATAAAACGCATAAATAATAAGAAAAGGACGCCCGATTTCGGACGTCCTTTTCTATGAGTTATAGGTTGATCGAGTGAGCGAGTATGGGTTGGTCATGCCTGCCCATACATCAGATCGATCGTTAAGGTTTATCCGCATAATGGGCAACAGGGGATTATCATTCGGTAACCGTTTTCGGCAGCATTATGTCCTTCCAGTTGTTCACATTGCACTGACCGTAGTCATTATATCCCACGGCAACCACTGTGCCGTCCGATTTCAGACCAACTGTGTGATATTCTCCTGCGGAAATAGTGACAATGTCCTTCCAATCTCCCACATTGCACTTACCGTCGTCATTATATCCCACGGCAACCACGGTGCCGTCCGCTTTCAGACCAACTGTGTGATATGTTCCCGCGGATACGGCGACAATGTCCTTCCAGTTGTTCACATTGCACTGACCGTCGTCATTTTTTCCTACAGCAACCACTGTGCCGTCCGATTTCAGACCAACTGTGTGATATGTTCCCGCGGAAATAGCGACAATGTCCTTCCAGTTGTTCACATTGCACTGACCAGAGCTATTTCTTCCTACAGCAACCACAGTGCCGTCCGCTTTCAGCCCCACGGTGTGAGACCATCCTGTGGAAATAGCGACAATGTCTTTACAATTATCCACTTCGCACTGTCCTTTATAATAATCTCCAATATACTTGGTCGCAACCACAGTGCCGTCCGATTTCAGACCAACTGTGTGATATGTTCCCGCGGATACGGCGACAATGTCCTTCCAGTTGTTCACATTGCACTGACCGTCGTCATTTTTTCCTACAGCAACCACTGTGCCGTCCGATTTCAGACCAACTGTGTGTTCATCTCCCGCGGAAATAGCGACAATGTCCTTCCAATTTTCCACATCGCACTGACCGTCGTCATTATCTCCTACAGCAACCACTGTGCCGTCCGCTTTCAGACCCACTGTGTGATCATCTCCTGCGGAAACCAAGCCGGATATACTTTTTTGATATTTCAAAGCGGTTTTATGCGCCATCTCTTTTGCGTCTTTGTAGTCACCTAAAGCTCCAAACGTAACAAATGCCTCTTTATAATTACTTTTTTCATTCAAAGCAACAGCTAAGTTATATTTGCACTCAAGAACCTTATTTGCACTGTCTTTATATCCGTTTAATTTTGTAAATGCAGAGAGCGCTTCATCATACTCTCCGGAATTGTACAGATCGACCGCAGCATTGTATTTGATTTTCGGTATGATAACCGAGTTCAGCACAATCAAAAACACAGTCAGCACAGCAACGATAGGTGTAGTTATCGCGATAATCTTTTTGCGCTTCTTCGCCGCTATTTCTGCCGCGATGCGCCGTTCTTCCTCTTTGCGTTCACGTTCAAGTCTGTCGGCTTCTTCCTTAGCTTTAATTTCTTCGATCTTCCTTTGACATACTGATATCTGCTCGTCAGAATCTTTCCAACCGGGAATGGTTTGAAATGTTTCTATAGCAGAAATATAGTTTATTTCAAGATTTCCGATCATCTGAGATCTTGCGGAAGCGTAGATCGCATCCTTGCGGCAGACCTCGGCTTTTTCAAGGCACTGCTCGGCAAGAGCGTCAGCGTCTTTGAAACCTGGGATCGTTTTGAATTTTGCCGCAGCAGCCATGAACACAGATTCGGAATTTGCTGCGTTCATGGCTTTGACAGCATCATTATAAATACCGTTAAGCCGCGCGTTTTCGTTCCTTTCACGGATATAAGAGTTAGTCTCGGCAATTTCCTTTGCAAGTTTTTCATCAAACCTGCTTGCTTTAACACAGTTGTTCCGATCATCAAACGGTTCCGCGGCATTTTTCAGGTCGTCACGCTTCTTGATATTCAATTCCGCCATCAGCTTGCCGAGATAACATTCCGCATCCTCGGCGTCCTGATTGAGGGCTTCCTCAAAGAAGCTGTCCGCTTTGTCCCATTCCCCGTCCTCCAGCGCCATGAAGCCGCGCTTCTTAAGGGCAACAACATTTGCGTTGGTCGGCGCCGACGCGTGTACAACGACTTTTTCCTGTACCGGCTTAGCTTCGGGACCGAGTATCTTTTTTATGCCGTGGAGGAGATCCTGCATAAAGCCCAGTTTGGACATATCCTGCGCCTGCAGGTGGGAGAATTCTTCCGGCAGATCGTAGGGATCCATATCACGGTAGGCGGGAATGAGAACTTTTTTGCCGCCGCTCTCCTTGACGAGTGCAAGGTAACGGCTCCATTCGTTTTTGACCCAAACAGCGTTGAAATGCTCAGGCTTAGTGCCAAGCACCACCATGACCTTCGCCGAATTCAGCGCGGCAAATATGTAAGGCTCGTACGCCGTACCCAGCTTATCCTCAAGGGTAATGCGGGAGAAAAAGACCTTGAAGCCCTCCTGCGTGAGCTGGTGATAAAGATCGTTCGCCAGCACGCTGTCAGGCGTTCTTCTGCCGTTATTGTCCGTTTCCTTGTAGCAGATAAAGACGTCAAAGGGTTCTTCCTTCTGAGAAATAGCAAGGATACCTTTTTGAATATCATTGATCGTCTTTGCTTCTTCCTCATAGATCGTGCGCTGATAAACGTCCGCGTACTGAATGGCGGATTTGTAGTTATCATCGTCGAAAATCGACGTAAACTGCGCGCGGTTCACCGTTGGAATGCGCTTATGCGTCGCCGGGTCTTCCACGTATTCGATGCCGTAACGGCACAGCACCAGCGACCAATAAGCCTCGGCGTCGGTCTTGTCGTCGGCAAGGATGGTCTCGTAGATACCCATCGCCTTGTCGTATTCGTTGTTGCGGCGGAAATGGTTAGCACGGTCATATAGGTTTGCGCGCTTTTCATCGTCCAGCCCTGCCGGCAGGCTCTGCTTCGTGCCGCAATGATCGCACACGCCCACTGTTGCTCCCTGCTCAAATTCTATCGTGCCGCCGCACATTTTACATTTGAAAACGGACATAACTAATACCCCATAATTTAATATATTTTAACGAGTCTATTTGAAAAAAGTATACTTTATTTGACAATAAATGTCAATAAACACATTGATTTTGAATAGTTGACAGTAAAAGGGGAGGGCTTCCACACCCTCCCTTGCAGTTGTATTGTGCGTAAAGCGCCTTACCGATTTTCAACCGGGGAAACAACGGGCTTGCCGTCCCTGTCCAATAAAGGCGTCATGCCGCCCGAATAGCCGGCGGCGTGGAATATATAATTGACCCCGGTCTCCTTATCTACCCATATTTCGGTAACGTTCATGGCTCCCTGTGAGTAAACTTTTTCAAATCTTTCAGCTTTTGACATTTTACATTTCTCCATGAATTATTTTGTGGAAAATGCGGTTTTGTCTGAACTTATGTTTATTGCTCTGTTCCCATCAGCTCAATATCTTCCGCATATGGCTTCATTCCCTCTATGCAGATCTCCGCGACCTGTGAGACCTCCATGCCGAGCATTTCACAGCCGCTGATGATGAGGTTCCTGTCGCATTTTGCGGCAAATTTTTTGTCCTTGAATTTTTTCATAAAGCTCTTTGTTTCAAGGTCGGTTATTCCATGGGGACGCATACGGGCGCAGGCCTGGATGATGCCGGTGAGCTCATCGACCGTAAAAAGGCTCTTTTCCATGTTGGTTTCGGGCTTTACGTCGGAGCAGATACCCCAGCCGTGGCTGAGTATGGCGCGCACATCAGCTTCATCAACGCCTTGCGCAAGCAGCTCTTTTTCCGTGTGTTTCAGATGCTCATCCGGATATTTTTCATAATCATAATCGTGCAGATAGCCGATAGCCATCCAGTGTTCGCGGTCTTCCCCAAAATGATCCGCCATTGCGCCCATGGCATACATAACGTTCTTTGAGTGGATGATAAGATGGTGCTCCGTGACCTGAGAACTGTTGAGCTCTTTCGCTCTGTCAATAGTAAGCTTCATCCTGCTTCTCCTTTTTAGTTATTGTATCGTATGTTAATAAGAACCCCCAAAATCAAACGAGAGATTTTGGGGGTTATGTAATGTCAATTACTCCTCAACAGGAGCCTCTTCTGCGGGGGCTTCCTCAACAGGAGCTTCCTCAGCGGGAGCTTCCTCAGCGGGAGTTTCCTCAACAGGAGCCTCTTCAGCGGGAGCTTCCTCAGCGGGAGCTTCCTCAACAGGAGCCTCTTCAACAGGAGCTTCTTCAGCGGGAGCTTCCTCAGCGGGAGCCTCTTCAACAGGAGCTTCCTCAGTGGGTTCCTCCGGAAGCAGAGCGCGGATTGAAAGGCTGACGCGCTTCTTGTCAAAGTCGATGTCGATTATCTTTACCTTAACAACGTCGCCGATCTTAAGCTCGTCCTGAGGCTTTGCAATGTGACGGTTAGCGATCTGTGAAATATGGATAAGACCGTCAATGCCGGGGATGACTCTTGCGAATGCGCCGAAAGCGGTCATGCCGACGATCTCAGCGTCAACGATGGAGTCAACGGGGTAGTCGCGGCGAAGGATCTCCCAGGGATTATCCTCGATCTTCTTGTAGCCGAGAGAGATCTTCTTGTTCTCATCATCAAGAGCCTTGATGTAAACGTCGACCTCGTCGCCGACCTTGAGAACGTCTGAGGGATGCTTTATGCGCTTCCATGAAAGCTCGGAGATGTGGATCATGCCGTCAACACCGCCGATGTCAACGAATGCGCCGTAGTTGGTGAGGGACTTTACAGTGCCGTGGTAGGTCTGACCTACAGCGACCTGAGACCAGAAAGCTTCGGAAGTTTCTTTGCGGAGATCCCTCAGAACTGAGCGGATCGAGCCAACGGCGCGTCTGCGCTGCTTGTTGACCTCGATAATGCGGAACTTGACCTTTGTCTTGAGCATATCCTCAAGAGAGTCGTTGCGGGATGCGGTTGCCAATGAGGCGGGGATAAATACGCGGACGCCGTTGCATACAACAAGTATGCCGCCGCGGATAACTTCAACGACAGTGCCCTCAAGGATCCTCTGATCCTCCTGAGCGGCGATGATGTCGTTCCATGCCTGCACAGCGTCACAGCGGCGCTTTGAAAGCATGATGGTACCCTCAGCGTCGTTGGTCTTCATTATGATAAGATCCAACTCGTCACCGATCTTAAGCTCATCGGCAGAATTCACAGTCGGATCAGCACTATATTCATCAAGCGGAATATAACCTGTTTGCTTTCTGCCGATATCAACTTGAATCTCAGTGGGGTAAATACCCGTGACGATACCCTTGACCTTCTGGTCGGTGTTCATCTTTTTCAGTGACTCTTCGAGAGCTGCTGAAAAATCTAAATCTTCCTTAGCGGCACCGGCGACTTCCTCCTCATTTATTGGGTTCGTGTTTTCATTCAAGATTTCGGACATTTTTTGTAGTACCTCCTTTATAATACCGGCAGGCGTAGATGCACCTGCAGTGACGCCGATATGACCGTATTGTTTCAGATCGATGTTGTCCAGTTCGTCGGCGTTCTCGATCAGAAACGATGGACACAACTCCTCACACACCTTTTTCAGCTTGACGGTGTTTGAGCTGTGGTGCCCGCCGATACTTATCATGGCGTCACAAACGACTGCGAGACGGGCAGCTTCATTTTGTCTGTCTTGAGTCGCATTACATATTGTATCAAAAATTTTCGCATTTGTACAGTATATTTTTATTTTTTTTTCGCATTTTTCCCATTCTTTAACACTAAATGTGGTCTGAGATACCACTATTATTTCTTTTTTGCAAAAATCCTCACTGCTTTTCAGGATTTCTTCCAGTTCATCGCAGTTCCCGAACACCAAAGATCGCCCCGCGGCGTATCCTCGTATACCGCAGACCTCCGGGTGACTTTTGTCTCCGGCGATGAGAAGCAGATTGTCCGGCGTAGTGTTTTCCTCGGCGATACGGTGTATCTTCTTTACAAACGGACAGGTGGCGTCACAGTAGTCGATGCCTTTTGCGTTGAGCTCGTCAATGACGTTTTTTGGTACGCCGTGGGTCCGTATGATGACCGTGGAACCGTTTGCTTGAGAGATATCGTCTATCACCCGTACGCCCTTTGATTCCAGGTCTGCCACTACCTGAGGGTTATGAATAAGCTGACCCAGGGTACACACGTTCTTGCCCTGAGCTAAGAGCTGATATGTCATTTCCACCGCCCGGTTGACTCCGAAGCAGAATCCGGCGGTCTTTGCAACTGTTATCCTACTCACTTGCTGTTCTCCCAAAGCTCTTTTATTCTGTCCATTACAATGTTTGCGCTGTTCTTAAGCTCCTGCGAGGAGCTGTCTTTGTTGATCCCCAGTTCCTCAAATTTTATCAGTTCACCGAATGAGACTTTTATTTTTGAAAACAGTTTGGGTTTACTGCCGTTTACCCGCAGAGAGACGGGGAGGATGTCTGCCTCGGTCTCACGGGCGATAAAGGCGACGCCGGATCTTGCGGATTTCGGACTGCCGTCCTTGCTTCTTGTCCCCTCCGGGAATATGCCCAGTATCTCTCCGCTTTTCACAATGTTGAGAGAATATCCCATTGCCGCCATATCGGGTTTGCCTCTCTTGATGGGGAACGAATTCATCTTTATGAGTATCCACCCAAGGATCGGTTTTTCAAACAATTCCCTTTTTGCCATAAAGAAGGGCATACGTTTCAGCTGGGAGGATATTACTACAGGGTCAATTGCCGAGACGTGGTTTGAGGCAAGGATGAAGCCTTTGTCCGGGGGGACGTTTTCCAGCCCGGTGACCTCTACCCGGTACAACAGGTTGAGCAGGAATCTCAGGACCCGTCTGAAAGCTTTGTTTTTACTTCTGTGAATATATGAATAGTCAAAATCTTTCATAATTTCTGCAACTCCGGATCAGTAATTTGCGCTTTATTTGCCGAGCTTTTCTTCTACAAGGGAAAGAACGGCGTCTATTGACTGCTGAAGGTCAAGCTCGGTGGTGTCCAATATGACAGAATCTTCAGCCGGCTTGAGAGGGGCTATCTCCCTGTGGCTGTCGTTGTAGTCGCGCTGTATCATTTCCTCAAGCACGTTGTTATAGTCAACGGTCATGCCTTTTTCTGTAAGTTCCTTATAACGCCTTTGCGCCCTGGCCTCCACGGAAGCGGTGAGGAATATTTTTATCTGAGCGTGGGGGAGTACCACGGTGCCAATGTCCCTGCCGTCCATAAGGCAGTTGTTTTTGCTGGCGATATCCCTTTGCAGGTCAAACAGGAAGGCGCGCACAGCCGGGATAGCGGACACGTCGGATGCCGCCATGGAAGCGGGGGGAGTTCTGATCTCCTCCGAAACGTCCTCACCGTTGAGGTAGACCCGCTGCTGACCGTCAACGAATTTAAGCTCCACCTTCACATCGCTGAGTGATTTTTCAACCTTATCAGCGTCGGAAGGCATGATGCCGCGCCGCAGGGCGTTTACGCCTACAGCTCTGTAAAGAGCCCCAGTGTCAACATAAATGAACCCGAGCTTTTTTGAAGCGGCTTTGGCTATGGTGCTCTTTCCTGCTCCGGCAGGTCCGTCTATTGCGATGTTTATACTGCTCATGTTTTTCAGCTCCGTTTTTTTATTTATTCAGTGTAATTACAGCAGATTTTCAGCGGCAAGATGACCGGTGGAAAAGGCTATTTGCAAATTGAATCCGCCTGTGTAGGCGTCAACGTCGATGACCTCTCCCGCAAAGAACAAACTGCCGCAAAGCTTGGATCCCATGGTCTTCGGATTTATCTCCGATGTCTTCACACCGCCTGATGTGATTATTGCCTCCTCAATGGGACGGAACCCGTTGACCGTGATCTTTAATGATTTCATCAGATTTACAAGCCTCAGCCGCTGTTCCCTTGTCACCTGATGGGTGACTGTAGATGGGCTTATGCCGGAAAGCTTTACAATAACCGGGACAAGCTTTTTCGGCAGAAGGGAATTGAGAGAATTTATAAAGTTACGGTTTGAACTTTCGGCAAAATCCCGAAGCACCCGGGCGTCAAGCTGTTCGTGGGAAAGCGCCGGCTTAAGGTCTATGAAGATCTCATAGCGGCCTTTTTTCATGTCCCGTATGTGGGAGCTTGCGCTGAGGATCACCGGACCGGAAACGCCGAAATGGGTAAACAGAAGTTCGCCGAAATCCGTGTAAACGGTTTTGAATTTTTCCGTGTCGTATATCTCAATTCCGATATTTCGCAGTGAAAGTCCCTGCAAGTCAGAGCAGAAGCCTTCGTGCGCAGACAGGGGAACGAGGGAGGGCTTTGGTTCAATTATCGTATGCCCCGCCTGTTCGGCAAGGATATAACCGTCGCCTGTTGAGCCGGTGAGGGGATAGGATACACCGCCTGTGGCCACAATGACGTTGTCTGCGTATATACGTTCGTCGTCATAGGTCACAACGCCTTTTACATTACCTTCATCAATTATCAGTTCCCGTACCCGGGCCTGCTTGAAAACCGTTCCGCTTGAGCGGGCGTATTTAACAAGGGCGTCAACGATGTCAACGGCCTTGTCGCTGACAGGAAAAACGCGGTTGCCTCTTTCGATCTTGAGCGGCACGCCGAGCCCCTCAAAGAGATCCATGGTGTCAGCCGGCATAAAACGCGAAAAGGCGCTGTACAGGAATCTGCCATTCACGGGAACGGAATTGATAAGCTCATCAAGAGCGCTGCAGTTGTTTGTGACGTTGCATCTGCCCTTGCCGGTTATCATAACTTTACGCGCGGGCTTTTCGTTGCGCTCTATGACCGTGACCGAGTGTCCCAGTTCCGCGGCACGTCCCGCGGCGATAAGTCCGGCAGCTCCTCCGCCCACAACAATAACATTACTCATAGAAATCAAATTATACCGCAGGGGAGCGGTATTACCTCTCTTTAATCAATATCATCATATGTATCGTAAACCTGATATTCCCGCCATATCTGTTCGAGGGTACGTAGATTGTCAAAGGCTTCTTCTCCGGTCTTGCTCCTTGCGCACTGTGAGATCAGGGCGTTTATAAGACTCAGGGGCGCCACAAGAGAATCCACAAATGACAATGTGTCGGTATGAGCGATCAGCAGATGGTTAGCGATCTCCGCAATAGGGGAAAGCTCACTGTCTGTAATGGAGATTATTGACGCGCCCCGGTCACGGACAAATCTCAGCGCCGATACGGTTTTCCTGGAATAACGTGGAAAGCTTATGGCTATGCACACGTCTTCCTTTCCAATGTGGAAAAGCTGCTCGAATATCTGATCTGCGCCGGAGTTGTCGATCAGGACTACGTTGTCGTACAGGAGATTGAAATAGAATGCCGCAAAGCTTGCCAATGCCGCGGCGCTTCGCACGCCGAGGATATATATTTTCCTTGCGCCGTTTATCTTTTTTACGCTTGCGGCAAACTCCTCGCGGGAGGTCTTTTCTACAGTGGCGCGGATCATCTCGATATCATTGAGCATGGTACGGTCAAGGATATCGTTCCCGCCGATCCTTGCGCTGGAGACCTCAAGCCGCTGAATGCTTGTCAGCCGGTTTTTGATGATCTCCTGCAAATATTTCTGAAATTCATGGTAGCCGTTAAAGCCCATTTCAACGGCAAAACGCACCACCGTAGCCTCGCTCAATCCTAAATTCTTTCCCAAAGCGGCTGCCGTCATAAACGCCGCCTTGTCGTAATCTGCAAGAATATAATCCGCAATTTTTTTGTGGCTCTTTGAAAATGCGGGATACAGATCAAAAACTCTTTTTTCAAACTGTGCAGTCAATCAAATCACACAGACTTTCATTAAACTCTAATATTATTATTTTATAACCATTACAATAAAAAATCAAGATTTTTCATCAGGAATATTAAAATAATTCCGCGGGCGGTCATGCCCGCCCATACATACGAAAAACCAACGGTTCACACAGCTAACGTAGGGAACGGATACATCCGTTCCGAATATAAAAATTCGTCGCCGCGGATTATGGCGGCACGCATGTATGCGTGCCCTACGAAGGGGGACCATTGCAGGGGTCGACGACTCGGCGACCCTTTCAAAAATTATTCAACATTGACAATTAACTTCCTCATAATAAACATCCACCGGCCAAGCCGGTGGTTTTTCTTTGACGGGCATAGCCCTCTGTTCTTCGCAGACGCGTTAACGCGTAATACGGTCTGCCAGCCGCGTAGGATTGTTACTTGCCGCCCGTAAACGGGTCTTTGTCACCGAATCTTAACTGTTCGCCCAGTGCGTCCTCTTTTAATTGATTTTGTATATACTCCGCAATTCGGCTTTCGTTCTTTCCTACCGTATCAACATAGTACCCCCTACACCAAAATTCTCTATTTCGATACTTGTATTTTAGTTCGCCGAATTGCTCATATATCAT